>CAYQEE010000047.1:0-1741 GCA_964416445.1 uncultured Gammaproteobacteria bacterium | reverse complement strand
TCCATTCGCCCCATTTGTTATTTATATTATCCAATGCCTCTGAAACTTTTCTTTTCCTTTCTCTGGAACTTTCAAATAATGACTCCTGAATAGAAGTAGCTTCAGATAAATCGAAACAGCAAACATCCAGTTTTGTTACTATTTTTCTTTCTGGCCGGGAATTAAATACTAGCGTAACCTTTTTAAAGAGCTCATCTGTAGTAAACATCTCATCATTAAATGTTTTTCCTCTATGCCACCAACTTCCGTCAATATGACCACTGGCAACGTGGATACCTCTTGCTGTTCTTTGTGCTTTTCTGAGCCTTCTGCCCATTTTTTCCGTGAGCTTCATGAGGAGACTGCTTAAATATGCCGGATCATCGGACTTTTTACCAAGAGCATATGACTGTCCATAACTTTTTCTTTTAAAATCCACAGCATCAATTTCCCAACCTCTAATACGCAGATACCAATAATATCCACAAATTGATTGAAATACCTGTTTTTTTAGCGTTTGCAAAGGAGCATGAAGAAACTGGATCGGAGTAAAAATTTTATGGACATTTAGCCGAGCCTGAAAACGAGTATTGATTCCGCATAAATCAATAAGCTCAAGCTGACTGTATACTTTCTCCAAATTTCTAAATGTAATTATATCCAATCCATCCGGTTTATGAAGAGACGCTGCAGTTTTTGCTAAAAATCTATTCGTACCTATACCAACATTGCAGCTTACCCAAGAGCCAATTTCTTTACGAATTCTTTTTTTAATCTCAAATCCAATATCAATCAAACTTTTTTTAAATAACACCTGATTATTTATTCTAGTAAAATCCAAAATTGCTTCATCAATTGATTTCGGAGTTACATCAGGTGTGTAATCCATAAATATTTTTTTAAATCTCATATGTGCATCGCGATATATAGTAGGATGAGGCGTCCTGACAATCACATCAGGACAGAGAATACGCGCATCTCTAACGCTCATACCTGTTTTTATTCCTAATCTTTTTGATTCTATTGAAGGAGCTACTACACAGCCACCGGGGCTGTCATATGCTGCTACCACAAGAGGTTTACCTCTTGAGTGGGGACTGGCTTGCTGTTCAAGAGTTGCAAAACACGAATTGAGGTCCACGTGTAAAATTCTTGGTTCACAGGCATTAATGCCGAGATTTCCGTTATTAAAATCCATCTGACACCTCCTCTAATACCCAAAAGAGATTTTCAGTATCATAATTCAACCGAAAATCTAAATTACCGGTACTGACAGCAAATTTATGCATACGAGTTCGTCCTTCCCAGACTTTATGATGGTAAGCAATTTCCTTAATGAGATATTCTTTTCCGCGCCATCTGATCTTGTAGATCTCTGTTTCCGGCTTTGGCATTAACCGAAAACGAAGAATAACTTCAACTTTTTCTTGAATAGTCTCTATCATAAGCTTTAGCGGTAGCTTCTTATGACGTGAGTAACTACCCCTCCAATCTCCAGACTAATCTTGGGATAAATCGGTTGGTATTTTTTATTAGCTGGCAAAAGAACGACATTCCCGTCTTCTTTTTGGAAATATTTTACTGTCCATTCATTATCAACGCATGCAGCAACAATGTCGCCTTTTCGCACTTCATTAGTTTTCGTTACGATTACGATATCGCCTTCATAAATACCCTCATCTATCATGGAATCTCCGCTAACTGTCAGAGCAAATGATTGCTGGTTGACTTGGCTGAATAATAAATGCAGATTCAAATACCT
>CAYQEE010000046.1:0-1744 GCA_964416445.1 uncultured Gammaproteobacteria bacterium | reverse complement strand
CCCCTGATTCTCGGGCTGAAAACCCGATGTCCTAGGCCACTAGACGATGGCGGCGAATAAAATCTATTATACTAGAATTAGGTATTCAGAATCAACTTGCTTCTGTTGTCAAGAAATTCAGGAATTGCTATAATTGTATCTCATGGGTCCGTAGCTCAGCGGTAGAGCAGGAGCCTTTTAAGCTCTTGGTCGACAGTTCGAATCTGTCCGGGCTCACTCAAAGCTAATTTTTCATATACTTCTATTCTTTATCCTTTTTGAAGCTACTTGTGTTCGAAACCTTTGTGGTGCAATTTTCATTTCAGAGTTAACTCTCTTATCTCTGCAACATTGAGATGAGGAAGACTTCTATGGCATGAGGAACTGACTTTCTCAAACCCAGTTTGTAAAATTTGCAGTGCATCTCCATGTGAAACAAGCAAAATTTTCTTTCCCGAATATTTTTCTTCAAGGTCTTTAATGAGCGATGTGGTTCTATCCAGGACTTCTGCTGTGCTTTCTACATTATTATTTTTATGATTCGGATCATTTATATCTTCGTCCCAAACATCTTGGTAGTGGCGATTATGTTTTTGCTCCCAGTCTCCAAAGTATCTTTCTCTCAATTTAGGGGTAAATATAATTTCATCTGTTCCTAAAATCTGCTTAGCAATTTCTGCTGTTTCTTTTGCTAATTAAGTTAAGCTTTTTCTGAAGACTTGCAATTCGTTTATAATAAATTCTTCACATAAGTGCTATAAATAATTCCAATTGTTCTTTAGTAGGAGTAATATCTCGTAAGGCTTGAATCATATCTATTTTTATTGTTTCTATTGCTACAGACATTGTGACACATTTTTTCCTACAGAATAGCAGGCTTATTTTGCTCGTTTTCATTTACTCCATGCTCCAGCAAAAGCACTGCTACACTTTATGCATTTAACGATTCTTCGTAAAGGGAAATCAGGGGTATCAACATTTTTTTTGCTAAGGGGGCATTAAGATTCACCTTAATTCTTTTCATCTGCAGGTGGTTCAGAGTACCACTTGACTGATAAGAAAAAAAGTATTTTATTATAATGATGTGAAGTTAGCAAAAAAGAACCATGCATCCTACTTTGCAAAAATCTATACGTTATTTTTTACTGTAGCACTAGGTGTATTAGCAATTCCTATTACCATGATTGGTGTTAACCAACAGTTCTCAACAAAGTCATCTGCGTATGTTCCTTGTTCAAGCTGGTACTTTGCTGTTTATTCTTCAAGAAACTCAGGAGGAGGAGGACCAGGTACGCCAGAATTAACTATGACATTATATAGAGCTCATGATTCGTATGTAAATGCTTGGTGTGGACATTTTTATGGGACTGGATATTTGACTGGCACTCAAGCACCAGCAACGGCAACTATTTATAGTTACTATTCTGCCAATATATCCGTATATGCTTTTGGATCTTCATTTAAACAACTAGGATCGTATACAAGTAGCTCGTCATGCCCGAGGACGTATGGAACAATGAAATGGAATTATAGTGGTCACAGTTATAACCAAACAGTAAACGTTTGTTGATAACTCTCTCCGCAAGATTTACTACATTATAAGACATTTACTATAACGGGTTTTTGTTCATTAGTGTCTCATGAGTATTTCGGATAGATTCTGAAATTCTGTGGAAGTCTATTAATGAAGATTTACCATTTTTGAGAGAAAAATTGAAGCAACTTGCATAAGCAGTTACAAATATATATGATTCAGTTTTCATAA
>CAYQEE010000045.1:0-2164 GCA_964416445.1 uncultured Gammaproteobacteria bacterium | reverse complement strand
TCCGAACGATAATTTTAAGAATTTATATTTACGTCTTATAAAGTCACAGTAAAAAAAAATTATAGAATTTGAAAAATTAAAGTAGGCACAATCCACATATATGAGAGTTGTATTAAAATTGTTTTTATTTGTAATCCTTCTTAATGCAATTACTTTAATTACTTTATTGACCCCAAACCGTATCATTTTCACTAGACATATTTCCAGTTTACCACAAATTATCTCATAGTAATTGTTGTGTTGAATAGCGACATGATATGTAATATTACATAAACCACATAAGAAGAAATACTAAAGAGTGCTTACCCTAAGTTTGTCAAAATAAGGCAAAGGGAACTCGAACCATTTTAGCTTCAAAATTTAAGAGGATTTGGAAAATTCAGAAAAGTTAGCTTCAAGTGACCCAAATATCTTTGCATTCTCTCCTCGGCAGGGGTAAGTCCCTGAGCAATTGCGAATGGGAGAAATCAAATTCTATTACTATCTTGCTTTATGATTCCATCTTTGCCATGATCATCTTATGGATGAAGCAAAAAACATTGCGTTTCCCCAACAATTAATAAAGACTGTTGCTAATAACAAAAAGTATTTTTTGGGATGTTTTGTCGTTGTGCTGGTATTAGTTTTGTGTATAACGGGTCTGTTTTTTTTAACTAGGAAAAATAAAATGAATTCAGTAGATAGTGACATTCTTGTTAAAATAGAAAATCGGCAGGTTTTCTTTCCTTACGTTCCGAATTTTGACAAGCTTACGATTGATGGTTTACCAAATATTTCCGATATCAGAGGGATATTTAACTACAATGACAATCTGATTATTGTAGCACTCGGTAACACAATCGAATATAATCCAAAGTCGCAAACAGTTATTAGACAACTTGATACAAATAGCGTTCCTTGTAGTTACGGCGCAGCAAAAATTGGTAATTATTTGTATTTAGCCTGTAACGGAAGTCTCAACAGTAAAGATGTATTTTACAACAAGGCAAGTGGTATTTATGTCATAAATTTATCGACTGGGATTCTTGAAAAGAAGTATTTACCCAACAAGCTTACTTTTGCGAATAACTCTATTACAAGCTCAGGTAAAACATTGTGGGTAGGAGCAGACAATGGTGTTGCGAAGATTGACACAACTGACGATACGATAATAGCATTTACGCAGAAACAGTTAGGGTTCTCAGGTAAATGCGAATTCTATAATGTCTATGCTAATGACGTAAGTGTTTGGGTAGATATTCACCCAGAAGATGGATGTTCAGATGGGATTTCTCTTTATAACACAAATAATAATACTTGGAAGAGTTATTGGAATACCGACAATAGTACTGCATCATCCGGAACATATACTATTGCATATTCAAGGGACAAAATTTATGTTTCACGCGAATCTAATGTCAAAGAACAGATTAGTGCGTATAATTCGCAGACATCTTCTTGGAATTCTTTATCCGACGATTTATTAGGAAATTTTGTTGCTTACAGAGATAAATACATGCCTGATGCACGATATCTCAACAATAGTGGGTCTGGTTCAAAAGACTTTAGTTATTTGGATACAAAAGTAAACAAACGAATTGATTTTAATTGGAGCATCGCAGATTATCTGGGTTTGTCGAATAAAGTAAATAATAAATATTATTTATTGACTCAAAACGCTATCTACATTTTGCAAAGAAATGGATTTCCAAAACTTTTAAAGCGTATTCCTCCGTTGAGTGATATTACAAATCAAGGAAAACTGTTGGTTGATAATAACGAGCAATATCTTTTTTTCTTAGTTCCTGAAGCATTCCAAGATGGAGCTGCTATTCAGGCAGAACTTCTTGATATTAAAAATGGAACTGAATGGGATCTCATAAGTAATAACCCTTCCTATGGTAGTCTTTCAGACAAAGGGGTGCAAACAATTGAAGAGAATATTTCATCTGATGAGTATATTTATCAAACAAATGATAATGGTGTTGATATACTTGATCCAAAAACAAAGAAGTTGGTAATGCAGCTTGTTTTCACAAGGCATACACTCAATTTCAAGTAAAACCAGTGACCCAACGTGTCACGATTCGGAATCAAGTCGTGCCTGATCTCATAAAATATTACAATTTATTTGCTCAAGATATGTCACGCATGAACTTTCCGCTTCAACCATACTCCGTATAGG
>CAYQEE010000044.1:0-2330 GCA_964416445.1 uncultured Gammaproteobacteria bacterium | reverse complement strand
TGATTTGCTACTGGAGTCCCAGATGAGTCAACAACTTTACCACTAAATGTGACCGACCCAGCGGGTGCAAAAACAAAATTTAATACCATATTGCTTGAGATATTTTGACTATTTGCAATTACTGGAGATAGATTACTTCCTGATGGAGGTGTAACATGAATATCATAAGTACCCGCTGGAACACTGAGAAATGAATAATTTCCGTTCTGATCTGTTGTAGTCTGCGGAACAACATCAGTTGTTGTACCTGGTGTATAAATATCTACAGTAGCACCTGCAACTGTGGCTGCTGTGCTGTCTGTAACAGAACCGGTAAGTGAATAATTAGCAGCAAATACGGGTTTTGTCAAAAGGAAGCCAAAAAAGAAAGTGAGAAAAAAGAAAACTATTGAAGTAAGTTTTAGTTTCATGGATGTAGTTAAACTACCGTATATAAAGAATATACTCTTCAATTATTAAAAAGTAATTAAGTTTTAAATCTTTTCTTATAAATCCACAAGAAATTATTTATTTAGAGAGATTAATGGATGGAACTAATATCTTGATTATCATTCATAAGTTTTAAGAAATTTAAATAAAATGGTTGCTTACTTAGATCATATGCTTTTTGCATTTCCATAACTCCTTTCTGTTTATCACCCAGTCTGTAATCAATTGCTGCCTTTACTGACCAAAAGTATGGGTCATATGGATATTTTATTAATGCCTTAGTTACAAGAAAGTCATTTGTCTCTGAGAGTCTATTTGTATAGTAAGAAACCTTCACCAAATTAAGATAGGCAGGGTAATATCTATCATTAATTGCAATAGCTTTTGAAAATGCGTTAATAGCTTCTTTGATGTGTCCTGTGTTTGCATAAGACTCACCTAAACCTTCCCAGGTTATCCAATAATCAGGTCCAAATGTAAGAGATTTTTTTAAATATGTTTCTGCTTTATCATACTGATGTAGTGATAAATAGCTATTTCCCAAAAGATTATATATATCAAAACTTTGAGACGACACAAATCTGTCATGGCTATAAAGCGTTATCCCATCCTTCCAATCCTCATTTCTTATAACAGTTCGGATGGAATATCCAAGAATAAGAATAACTGCTAAAGTCAAAAGTAAACGTTTTAGTACATCGGATGTTAATTTTAGAGCATTCAACAGAACGACACAGATACCCAGGAGTCCAATCATAGGCATGTAAAACCATCTATCTGCCACAGTCATATCAAGGGGAATGATTTGCCAAGCAATAGCAAAACTCAATAGGAAAAAAATTGCAAAGAAACAAAAATGTCCTAATACTTTTTTCTCCTTACGAGCTAGATAGATACCAGCCAATAAGATACCTGCGAAAAAAGCACAATCAATAAAAAGCGGGAATATAAAATTGCTAAAATCTATTTGTATTACTAACCATTGTTGTGTTATTCCTAAATTTATCGGAAATAGTAAAGTATAGAGATAATAGTAAATAATTTTGGGTAGCGTTAGTACCCTTATTGTTAAATCTGCATGCCATATTGGAATTGGAATCGGTGCAATACGGGTTCCAGGCTCATTAATCTGAGTTATGAAAGGATGTGCAAGACTCGCATAGGTAATACCGGCTATTAAACAGACAACGAAAAAATTAAGATAATCTTTCCTTTTATAATGAACATTGTTATTTAAAATCATATAAATAGGAATAATTGCAAAAAAGAGCCATCCAGACTCTTTTGATAAAACTGAAAATAATAGAAAAAGAGCTATTAAAAAGTATTTATAGAGAGATGCAATTTTTTTATTTTCTATAAGAAAAAATACTAAGAAGCCAAAAAATACTGATAATATGGTCTGTAAGGCAGAAATGTATGCAACAGCCTCAACATTTATTGGATGAATAAGAAAAAATAAGGACATAAAAAACGACAAAATGTTTGAAGCAAATTTTTTAAAAAAGAGAAATAACATTATTGCAATTGAGATATGAAGAACTAATTCTATGAGGTGATAGAAAAAAGGCGTTGCCCCAACAAACGTATAAATAAGAGCAAATACTAATGCCGCAAATGGACGATAGTAAAGAGTTTCTTTGTCTGTCAAAATTTGGGGGAAGTTCAAAATTGAATGAGTAATAGTCTTATTAACATATTGTGGAAGATCATCCCATACAAAGCCATTAAATAACATGTTGGCATAAACAACCAAACCAATAAAAATAATCCAATGAATCGCTTTAAGCGTAGTTAGAGGCACAAACAATGTTTTGAAAGAAAACTCCTGCTCATCTTCGTGGTGTTCTTGATGCATATCCATATCCTAACATGAGTATAGGTACTGATCAATATAATCT
>CAYQEE010000043.1:0-2870 GCA_964416445.1 uncultured Gammaproteobacteria bacterium | reverse complement strand
TTGCACAACAAGTCTATGAAATTATTACGAAGGCAAGAGGTTCAATTACAGGAGAACATAATGATGGATTAATACGCACTCCCTATCTAGAACAAATGTATGGGAAAAAACTCATTAGCCTTTTTGAAGAAACCAAAAAAATTTTTGATCCAGAAAACATTTTTAATCCAAGAAAAAAAGTAGCAACTCCAGATTCTTTCGACTACGCAATGAATCATATTCGGCAAAATTGGTAACCAGTTCTCCTCAGTAAATAACTTGGTTTGTTATCTCCTTTTTGCAATTATGGCGACCTTATTGTATCTATTTCGTTTTAAAATACGTTAGCTAAAATTGGGTATTGACAACGGAGTTAGATATATGAAATAGTAAGTATATAAGGAAAAACAATTAATAATATGTTACAAAAAAGCTTAACAACAATTTCGAAAAAGCACATGAGAAATGGGAAAGGATTTACCTTAGTAGAGCTTCTTATTGTTATTGCCATTATTGGTGTTTTAGCAGGAGTATTACTGGTTGCCTTAAATCCGTTTGAACAATTTGCTCGAGCTCGAGATGCCGGAAGAATTAGTGCATTGACACAAATTGGGAGAGCAATTTCTAATTATTATACGTCTCATGCAGGCAATACATTTCCTGCGGCATCCACATGGTTTACAGAATTGAGTACTAATTCAAATGATGTTAATGCGATTTCGGTACCGACGGTTAGTGGAACGAATTGTAATGTAAATGCCATGTCTGGTAATTCAAATGTTTGTTATAATTTAATTGGTACAACGGACGCAGCTGCTTGGACAAAAGTTGAATCACAAAACGAAACAGGTAAATATACTGCAGGAAACGGAGGTACTGCGTGTGCCAATGTATTAAATTTTGTATATTTCTATTCGAAAGGACAAGTTTATCTTGATTGTTTAGCCCAGGCAACAACTCCAGCAACATCTAACACGTTAGTTGCTCCATAAGGTGATTATTGATTTTGCACAAAACTGTTTCGTTTGAAACAGTTTTTTTTTAGGATTTTGGGATTGCTAATTTAGTAAAATATTACCATAATAAGAGAGGATGAAAGACTTTGTCATTTGGTTTAAGGATATCGTAAAAGAAGATGAAGGACTTGTTGGAAAAACGGCAGTTCAGTATGGAGAACTAGTACGAGCTGGAATACCAATTCCTAATGGTTTCGTTATTCTCCCCAAAGCATTCGATGTCTTTCTCAATGAAAATGGTATCAGAAGAAAAATTGCTAACATACTATTCTCAATAAATTTTGAAGATAGATCTTCTATTAATTTTGCATCGACACAAATAAAGAAATTAATACGCTTAGGAAATCTCTCTGATGTTTTTGTTCATGAGATTTTTAGTGGATATAATCTTCTTGGTGGCTTTTTTATGAGCGCTTCTGTTACATGCACTCCAACGCCGGTCATTGAGCACTCAACAAAACTATCCGAAAAAATGAACAAAATGCCAGTAACCTCACTGAAAGGTGAAGCCAATTTACTTCTCAGTATCAAAGAAGCATGGGCATCATTTTTTGATTCACCAATGATTATCTATCTGCATGAGTTTCATCTTCTCCATAAAAACCTCAGTCTTGCTATCACCATTCAAAAGCTTATTCATGGAGATGTCTCGGGAAAACTGTATACCATTGATCCGGTAACGCACGATAAATCGAAAATGCTTATAACAGCAATCTATGGAGGACATGCTCTCATGACTCGCAACCCTGCTTTTGTCGACCGTTATGAGATTAGCAAACATTCTGGGATCATTCAGGAAAAATATATTGCACCTCAAACAGAAAAAATACAGAAAAACCATGAAGAGACAATGAAACCTGTTGCTCCACAAAAAATAAATCTGCAGAAATTATCAGATCACGACATTCAAAAACTCGTAAGCATAGGAAAAACTATTGAATCACTTTGTTTTTTTCCCCAAGAGGTAACCTGGACGTTGCAAAAGCATAAACTCGTTATTCTCTCTTCCCACCAAATCACCAACCCACTACCGCCTCGTGCCTCTAAAAAAACGAATGGAACAACTGCCCTGCTTTCAGGTACTCCGCTCAGTCCAGGGATAGGGACAGGACCTATCAAGATCGTGAATACTTCCTCAGATCTGCAAAAAATTGTTCCTGGTGATATTCTTGTTACGAACGCAACGATAGATTTTTCCTCAGTGATGAAAAAATTAAGTGGCTTTATTTGTGAATATAGTGATCATACGCACCAACTACAACACTTGACGCAAGCACTTGGGATACCTGCTCTCAGTCAGGTTATCAATGCAACCCATCTTTTGCAGGAAGGCTTGGTGATTACTCTCCATGGTATCACAGGAAATATTTCTAAAGGCGCATATCAACAAAGCCCACAAATAAGCACTCTGCAAAAAACAGCAACAAAACTTTATACCTCATTGCACAAGCCAAGTCTCGCAGCTGATCTTGCCAAAAAAGATTGTGATGGAATCGGAATATTCAAAAACGACGATGTTATACAATCCTACGGAATACACCCTAAAAAAATAATACAGGAAGATAAAACAAAGGATTACCTCGAAAAACTTACGACGGCTATTTCTATTATCTGTGAAGCGTTCACCCCTCGACCAGTTGTACTGCAAACAAGCAATTTAACATCTCATGAATACGGTGAACTTGACGGAGGATATCAGCATGAAGTAAGAGAACCAAATCCTTTTTTAGGATTACGAGGAGTATCACGATATTTACGGGAACCTGAACTTTTTGATCTCGAGTTACGTGCCAT
The DNA here is from genome assembly GCA_964416445.1 of uncultured Gammaproteobacteria bacterium. Lineage (GTDB taxonomy): Bacteria > Patescibacteriota > Microgenomatia > Levybacterales > UBA12049 > CAYQEE01. The sequence continues at coordinate 81 of CAYQEE010000043.1, read as the reverse complement.
AAAACAGGTCCGCAATAAACGTGGACTCAGAAATCTTTGGATCTTGTTACCGCATCTCACCAATAGTTTGAATCTTGAACA
>CAYQEE010000042.1:0-3028 GCA_964416445.1 uncultured Gammaproteobacteria bacterium | reverse complement strand
AGGACATCGGGTTTTCAGCCCGAGAATCAGGGGTTCGACTCCCCTTGGCGGTACTCATTGCAAATTGACCCTCATCCATACTACGAATAGCTTGATATATAGGGCTAATCTTAGTTCTTCTAGAGCAGCTTATTTTTTTCAATATTAAAAGCTCAGGAGAAAACTTCAATTTTAGCTTCATTTTTAGGTTCGACTCCCGCTTCCATCAAGAATGGTTTTTGTATTTAGCTTAAAGTACGAATTTCCTAATTGATGCGACAACCTTAAATTATTGTATACAACTAATTTTAGTGATATATTCTGATATAGTTATGCGTGGGAAGGCATTTTCAGAGCAGTCATTGTAAGGATATCTTTAAGCGTATACTTGCTACGTTCGAATATGATAGACATACTGAATGAATTTTCTAAAACTTATTAGTTACATGTTCATGAATAAAAAATATATTATTGCTATTACTTTTCTTATCGTAGTTTTAGTTGCTACCTATCTCCTATGGGAGAAGTGGCAAAAGAACATGGGGATCCAAAACAGTCCTTATAAAGCTTCTCAACAACCAAGTCTTCAACCAGGTGCTGGTGCAACCGGTGATGGTTCGTACACAATTCCTACAAATCTATCCAATAAATTGAAATTTATTTCACCTAAGTTAGGAATTAGCTTTATTTATACGAGTTTTTATAATAATGGAGAGGATAGTAATAGTGGTCAGCATATAAAAGTTCATGAAGAGAAAAATCGAGTATATATTTATGTTTCTAATGAAGATTATACGAAGGGACAATTTATAGAGGTGTTCAAAAAAAATCCTCAAGATAGCCTTCATACAGCCATTCAAAAAACGCTTCTCAAAGGATATGCAGAAACGAACTGTTTCGTAACGAGCTATGATAACCCCTTTAAACCTTATGATCAAACATCAGTCTATGAAACTGCTAGTATTGGTTTTCCTTATAGTAATGAATACGGAAATGGTAGCACACAAAGAGGCTATACTTCTGCTGCTAAGTGTCCTCGTGTCTATGAAGAAAATCTTACTGTGTCTCAATATTTCATGATGAATAAAAACCATTCTACCAAATTTGTCTTTTTCTCCCTTGGACAAAACGGTCCGTTATGGGATGATCCTATCCAATTTCTTAACTAATCACTTCAGCTTAGCAGCCCTTCACGCTTCTGAACGTAGTGAAAAATTTGTAAATGTATTCTTATGTTTTTTTCTGTATATCCTGGCATAAATATGAGCTTGAAAAGCTTATAATATACTTACAGTAAGTTATTGGTTAGTATTCGAAAAATTAAAGTTAAAAATCCGAATTGAAACGATACAATGATTGAGATGGAACAAACGACAAAAATTACTCTTTGTTGGGAACTGTTTGAACAGCATGTACCCAAAGGATATATTGCAAAAACACTGTAGATTTACAATAGATATTTGCTTTATTGATTGCAGGATTCATTCGCTCTTCACATTATAAAAAGTGTGCGATTGGACTTTGGGAAATAATTTATGATGATATTTTATTAGGTAATTGCTTTATCAAAAAAATTCATTTATTCTTAGAAGATAATATGTATAAAACTCGTCATATTATTTTTCTAGCAGTCATTATTTTCTCATTAGTCATTATTATAATGTTCACTCGATTTCAACAAATTTTTACAGGACATGCCTCTTACAGACACACCCAGATGCAAACGGGAAACTTAGCTTCCTGGCCAATGTTTGACGGAGACCCGCAAAAGTCGGGTAACAACTCGCAGGAAACAACACTGACGAAACAGAACGTCTCGCAGTTACAAAAATTCTGGCAAGTTACGCTGCCGACTACCGCAGACAGCGCACCTGTCTATCAGCCAAATGTTGTGACTGCAAATGGGACGTACAATATGGTATTTATTAATACGAAAGCTGGCAGTCTTATTGCTTATGATGCGGATTCAGGTACAAAGCTCTGGGAAGCCGACCATAAAAGAATCAATATTACGACAAGCAGTCCTGCAATAGACCCCTCCGGACAATTTATCTATAACTACGCACTGGATGGGAAAGTACACCAATATACAATTGGGACAGGAGTAGAGACAATAAACAATATCTTTCCTGCCACAGTTACCTTAAATCCTGAAGTGAATAAGGGCGCATCCTCTCTTACTATTGCAAACGGTTATCTCTACGTTACAACCAGTGCCTATCCCTGGCTTGAAGGAAATCCCAATTTTCATGATAACGGTCATATTGCCGCAGTTAATCTGACTACAGGGACTGTTTCCGTATTTAATACAGAATGCTCAAATCTCCATGAGCTATTGACAAGTACTTCAGGTTCTGCAAATTACTGTCCTAACGGATTAGGAGGGATTTGGGGACGGGCTGGTGTTATTGTTGATCCGCAAACGCAAAACATATTCGCTGCTACTGCAAACGGTTTGTATGATGCCAACAATGGAGGTGTAAATTATGCTGATACGATTGTTGAACTTAGTCCTGATTTATCTCATATCATTGATACCTATACTCCTAGTAATTATGCAACACTGCAACTAAACGACCTTGATTTAGGAATAACTGCCCCCGTTCTTATTCCGTTACAGTCAAAGAGTAATACTCCATCGATGCTCGCGGTTGGAGGAAAAGATAAAGTAATCCGGCTTATTAATAAAGTGAATATGTCAGGTCAAGGAGGTCCAAACCATGTTGGAGGTGAATTACAAACAGTATCCCTGCAAAACGGTTGTATTATGTTTCCTCAACCATTAGCATGGAATGATGCTACGGGACAAACATGGGTATTTGCAGCGTATGGCTGTAACTTTTACGCGTACAAAGTAGTAACTGTCAACGGTGTTTCCTCCTTGCAGCTCGCTTATCAAAACGCTACCTTTGGAGGAAGCTCTCCCATTATTGCAAACAACATGCTCTTTATCGAAGGGAAAACAGCTATAAATATTATTGACCCGACAACAGGAACGCTTCTCGCATCACTCCCAAATCCTGGTGGTATTCATTGGCAAAGTCCTATC
>CAYQEE010000041.1:2339-3442 GCA_964416445.1 uncultured Gammaproteobacteria bacterium | reverse complement strand
AACTATGTAAGAACTTAGTATAAAACTCATTTATATCTAGAAAAGGTGGTATAATGATATGTGTTCATTCCATCAAAATTTCCTAAAATAATCTATACTGGTATTCCTCTAATTCCAAAAAAACTTCATAGGCTTACATCCTTTATTGACAAAAAAGAGACTGCCACTAAAAGTATGCCTCGATTGCAACAAACGCCTGAACAGAAAGGACATGAGGAGCATATGAAAAATCAGATGCGAAAAAAAGAAGAGACCAGCGAAACTATTAATCAGCTTATAAAAAAGTCTAACAGACGAATAATGAGTATCAGTTCTTTTTCTTTATTCCCCGGCTTTTTTCAAAATACTATCGAAGTTGAGGAGTCAAGAGTTATCTTTATTTTTAAACAACCCTTTACTTTTCAATCACACAGTGTAGATATTGCTGATATATCCAATGTATTTATTGAATCGGCGTTTCTGTTTGCAAAAATGCAAGTTGTTTCACGAACCTATATACAAAATGACATCACTATTGGAAATTTAAATAAAACAGAGGCAAATAAGATACGACGAATTATTGAAGGACTTAGAACCTTTGCTCGTGCCAAAATTGACACATCAGTCTACGAAGTAGATGAATTAATTCAAAAACTTGAAGAATTACATCAGACACGGTAAGGAAATGGTTGGATAGGCTTCAACGATCGTTTTCTCTAGCATATTATTAAAATTAGAAAATTGCTTTTCGGATGTAAATTTTTCTGTGACGGTTTGTATTCCTGCATTGATAAATTTTTCTCGCAACAGAGAATCATTCAGTAATCTTTCTATCTTTTGCGCCAAAATACTCTCATCATCAGGTGGAACCAAAAAACCATTATAATTGTCGCTTATGATCTCAGGTATTCCTCCGACTTTGGTTCCAATAACAGGAACACCACAACTCATTGCTTCAATAAATACTTGACCAAACGTTTCGTTTTGAGATGGCAAAACAAAAATATCAGATCCACGGTAAACATTCGGCATTTCATCCAATTTAAATGTTTTAAGGATTGTCGCTTGTTCAATGTTATGAAGTTTTATATATCCCTGAAGCGTTTCGTATGCAAGATTAAATA
>CAYQEE010000041.1:0-2239 GCA_964416445.1 uncultured Gammaproteobacteria bacterium | reverse complement strand
ACATTCGCACCTTTTCGGAAACAATCTGCTGAGACACTAGTACTAACGCAGCTTATTCTGTCCCATTCAAGTTGATTGATGAGTTCTGTTTGAAGTTCTGTTGTTGCAAAAGAATGAAGTTGTAACACCAGAGGAATTTTTGTCAAACTTGTTACCATATTAAGTAACAAACTATATGCCGGAGGAAGATCTCTATGAAAATTTTCCACACAAATAATATTGACTTGTTGTGTTTTAATAATTTGGGTAACGCTTTCTGAAAATAACTGCGATTTTTCTGAAACTTCTTTTGGTGTTATTACGTTATTTTTGGGTAAACTTAAGCTTTTGTCAAAATATATAGTTACATTACCTATGTTCTCAACGTAGTTTTCTCCAAACGTAGGTAACATAATGTACATTGATGAGTGTAAAGAAGATTTGTCTTTAAAATAAGCAATAAGGTTATCAATATATCTCTGAATGCCTCCAACGCTCTCAAAAGGAGAATTTCTGCTAATAAATAAAACATTCATACATTTCCCTACTGATAAATAGCGTGCTCTAACGGCTATTCATCATAATATTCTCTAGTAATGTATGGAAATCAGTAAACTGTTTTTCAGAAGTGAATTTTTCTTCAACTGTCTTGTGACCATTTTCTATAAATCTATTTCTTATATCTTGATCGCTTAATATTTTTTCGATTTTCTGTGCAAGAATACTTGGATCATTTGGTTGTACCAAGTATCCATTATAATTATCACTTATTATTTCTGGCATTCCTCCGGTCTTTGCACCAATTACCGGCAGACCACAAGCCATGGCTTCAATAAATATTTGACCTAACGTTTCATTTTTTTCCGCTGGAAGAACGAGAACGTCAGAGCCCCTGTAAACATTTGGCATTTGGTCTAACTCAAACATTTTTACAATTGTTTTGCTTTCTACACTATAAATTTTGATATAACCCAACAGCATTTCATATGCAATATCAAATTCTGCTTTCAAATTTTCCGTAGATTTGGCAACTCCAATTAAAAGACGCATTTTCGGATAGCGGGGAGAAATCCGAGAAAACGCTTCAATAAGATTTATCATCCCTTTTTCTTTAAGCATGTTTTTTCTTCCAGTAATTATTCTCCCAGCAGTTAACACAATCTGTGTATCTTCATCTAGGCCGAATTCTTTTTTGAGATTATATTTTGGATCTACAATGGGGGTAAAATCAAGAATATTTACTCCTAAATATTCTGTTGAAAGTTTGTTGACATCAGTTCCTTTTTGAAAACAGTCTCCTGCGACACTTCTACTAACACAACTCACATGATCCCACATCAGTTGATTTGTAAGTTCTATCTGCAGGGGAGTTTCAGGATACATATGCAGACGAAGTATAAGCGGTATTTTATGAAATCCGGCGATCATATTCAGTCTTAAACTATACACTGCGGGAGGCCCAAAAAGAATATTTTCTGCGCAAATTACGTCAATCTTGTGTTCTTTTATAATAGCTTCAACCAAATCAGAAAATCCTTGAGCTTTAATCGCTATATCAGATGTTGAACGCTTTGTGCTCGAAATAAAAAGGTTATTATCATAATAAATAGTCATATTTCCGTCTTTTACCTTATGACTTTCTTCAGTCGTTGGAAGAATAAGAAATGTTTCTATATCTTTTTGGACCTTAAAATGATTTATAAGATTAATAACGTAACGTTCTACACCACCGATACTTTGAAACGGTGAGTTTGGACTTATAAATAATACTTTCATAATTATCTTCCTCCTTGTGGTGTTGCTTCTTTTATTACAATTGCGCGACCTGCCAGTTCTGAGCCATTGAGCTTATTCATTGCTGTTTTTGCGAGCTCATAACTGTCCATTTCTACAAACCCAAAACCTTTACCTTGTCCGGTATATCTATCAACAATTACTTTAGCTGATATTACTTTTCCGACAGTTGCAAAAAGCTCTTCAAGTTGTGAATCTGTTACTGAATATTCAAGACTTCCTATAAACAATTTATTTGTCATGTGCTGTTCCTCCTTTCTTAAAGGTTGAATGTAATATGTAAATACGTCTGCTCAAAGATGAAGTGGTTTGGCTGTCAAGAAGATACAAGTAGAAAATGTGAGGTATCTTTTATCTTTGAAAAACTAAATCAAGATCTAAGCAGATGTACTTACATACAATCTGCGATTAATTTCATTATAACACAATTGAGGAGTATTACCTAATTAGCCTCACTGTGACCCAA
>CAYQEE010000040.1:0-3999 GCA_964416445.1 uncultured Gammaproteobacteria bacterium | reverse complement strand
CATATATTCCTCCTTTCTTAGATTTCTAAATGAAAATATGAAATTTGTCTGCTCAAAAATGAAGTGGGTCTAATTTGGAAGAAGATAGTGAGTGGGTACCTTAATCGGTTACTAGAGACGAAATCAGATATAAGCGGAGAAGAATATCCCCATCTGCAGATACAGCATAGCACAATCGTGCTATATATACTACAGCGATTCAATTACCTAGACGGAGTATATTCAGGCGAAAAATTCATGCGTGACATATCTTGAGCAAACAAATTGTAGTATTTTATGAGATCAGGCACGACCTGATTCCGAACCGTGACACGTTGGGTCACCAAACTTACAATAAATTAGAACATCTTTTACTCTCCACCATTACCTAATTCTAGTCCGCTTTTATTCTTCGATTTTCTTTTTTTGCTTGTTTAATACAATCCCACATAATTGGATTATGAATCGTATATCCTAGACTCATCAACAAAATGGCAACAGTCTCATCACTCGGAGTTCTCTTCCCAGATTTTGCATCATTAATAGCGGTATGACTTATGCCTGCTTGCCTGGCCCAATCTCTTGCAGAAAAGTTATGTTTTTCCTGTAAATAAGTAATTTTTGCTCCAATAGTCGAATACGAATTGAGCTCCTCTCGTACCTGTTGCTCTTTATCGCTTAATACTAATCCACCCTCTCTTGGAGACTTCACAAATAAATATTTTCCACCAAGTAATTGGTTCAGCATACTTTCAGGAATTTGCTGTTTTCCTTTTGCAGCTTTATGTCTAATAATATCGTCAAGCACTGTTCCTGCAACTCCAAGCCAAGTAATAAATTTTTCCACATACTCTTCAGATGGTACATATTCCTCGTTATTTTCAATCGTACTTATTTTCGACTGAGGAATTCTTGATTCATCTTCAAGATCTATTTGTTGTGCTCCTCGCATAATTCGCAAATTTTTAAATACGTCTTTAAAAGTACACCCGGCTATGTAATCTAAAGTCATTCCATCTAAGCCAAAAGCTTTTAACCGCAATAGTTGGGCTGCTTTAGACTGATAGCCTAAATTTGAGGCTCGAATAAATTTATTGAGCGATCCTAATGAGGAAAAGTTTTCATTATTTTCGAATTCATAAAATAAGTTTTGATTTATCCCAGCATTTTGTGCATAATCTTTTCTTGAAAGTCCCTGAGCACATCTTACAAGGGCAATTGCATCTTTAAAAGATACACGGTCAATAGTTTGTAGCCATCTTGCTTGTTCTTCAGTATCATATTCTCTTTCATCTTCTTGCCATTGTTGACGATCGTCTTTAAGGATATTTCCGCCCTGATACGGAGATAAATGTCTTCTTAAACTTGCTCGTGTTGCGTAAACAGTACCCTCAATCATTTCTCTTCTCTCTGCAATTTCTTCAGGTGAATAACCTGATGCTAAATCTACTAAAACTACTCTCTCTACATAAGGTAAAGCGTTATATTTTATTCTTTGTAAAGCAAGTGTTTCTGCCGAAGGTGCTACATGAGATGTCGTAATGTGTTCAGCATCTATTCCTACATGCTCCCTTCTTATTTTTGTAGGGTTCATTAAACGAGCAACTTTATGTCGAGCAATTCCAAAAAAATAAGATATAGACATAGTTGCGTCTAGTCTCTGTCTATGCTCAAATACGTCTAACCAAATATCTTGCAAAATATCATTTACAGATGATGATATCCCTGAACCTGCAATTCTTTGTGCAATAAAACTTCCCAATGGTCGACTGATATCTCTTATTACTGCGTCCCATTGTTCTTGGTTACCATCATGTAATTGTGAAACAATATCTGCCGTGAAAAGAGGTTTTGCTCGCTGTAAGGGGTTGTCTTTTTTTGCAGTCGCGTTTAATGATAATCGTTCTTGAGCCATAACAAATCAAATTCTAATATATCTTTCGCAATATGCAATACAAAATAACTCTCTGGTGCAAAACTCGTTGTAGATTGAATTGATAGATAAAAAAGCAGTTGGCTTTAAACCTGGGCTAGACTTGCAGTTCAATATTCCGGGATAGCCCCCAATTACACCTTTTACTGGTACCTCATCCTTCTCATTGAATTAAGATTCGTTCCTGTACTATTATAGAGTGAATATGTCCCACGTACAGCAACAGGAAGAGCAGGAGTTTTCTTTTAAACATTTATTTTCTCCACTAACAACCCTTAAGGCAATTCATGTAATTGTAATTCTTGGATTAATTGTTTATTTTGGAATATTATTCAATGGGATTGCATGGGATGATGAAACATTCATTTTTTATTATCCACAAATTCAACATTTCAATCTCATAAATTTAATCGGTCCAAATCTTTTTAATTCAGCGCCATATTATCGCCCTATTCCAGCGGTATATTTTTCACTGCTCTATACAATTTTTAGTAATGTGACATTTTTTTACCACGCATTTCAACTTATTCTGCATTTGACTGATACTTCTTTACTCTTTCTATTACTTACAAAGTTTTTTAAAAAACCAATTGCACTATTATTAAGTCTTATCTTTCTTATCCACCCAATAAATGTTGAATCTGTTGCATACATAAGTGCTACGCAAAGTGAATTATTTTTGTTATTCGGAATATCTGCTCTCCTTTTAAGTTTTCAAGACAGCCTACCAACCAGAAGAAACGTTATCATTCACAGTTTACTTTTACTCGCACTACTTACAAAAGAAGTCTCTTTAGTTTTTCTACTAATGATGTATGTTTATCGGTTACTGTATAAGAAACAAATAACAAGGAATCTAGTCATTTCTTCTGCAGCAACAATTATTATATATGGTATTATTCGTTTTTCTGTTATTGGAATTAGTGCGGGTAGTTATCAAAATTCTCCAATTTCTGAATTACCATTTTTAAGCCGGTTAATTACTATTCCAAGTATTCTTTTTTATTATATTAAAGGCTTTCTCTTCCCAATAACTTTTGCAATTGATCAAATTTGGACGATTACTACCGTTACTTGGACAACATTCTCCTTTCCACTTATTATCGATGTTCTTTTTTATGCAGCTCTTCTAGGATTTGGTTACTATTGTTTCAAGATTAAAAAAAATAGTATAAAACCATTTGTATTCTTCTTTATTTGGTACATCGCTGGAATGAGTCTATTGCTTCAGATATTTCCTCTAGATATGACAGTTGCCGACCGATGGTTCTATTTCCCAATGATTGGGTTACTTGGAATAATTGGTCTTTTATTGGAAAATATTTCTCTCAAAAAAAATAATGCTTTTATTGCCATTTTTTTCTCTCTCATACTTCTCTTTCTTAGTTACAAAACGATTATGAGGGTTGGAGACTGGCATGATGCTTTGACACTTTATAACCATGATTTGCAAGTTTATGACAGTCCTATTATAGAAGAAGCATATGCAATAGATTTGGGAGAAGCTGGTCAATACTCAGCATCTGTTCTTCATTTTAAAAAATCTATTGACTATAAGGAAAGGGAATCAAGTTTAGCAAATTTGGCAAATACCTATCAAAATATGGGAAATACATCACAGGCAATCGTTTATTACGAAAAAGCGTTGCAAGTTGGAATAATAGAAAATGGTATTAAGAAACACTACGAAGATACGTATATCAATTTTATAAAAGCACTCGTGCGATTACATCAGCTTAATAAAGCCAAGATAGTTGTAGTTGATGGAATCAATCAATTTCCCAAATCAAGCTTGTTATGGTCTTTAAAAACTCAATTAGAACAAATAAATGGCGACAATAATGCAGCAAGTAATGATTTATTACAATTGAATAATCTAAAAAAATAGTTATAAACTGAGCAATATCAAATAAAAATGGAATCAGTTATTTTTATAGTGATCCTTCTTCTGTTTCTTGATAAACTATTCTCAATCGTTCCACCCAAGCTAATTGCGGTTCAAACTGTGATCCCGATGGGTCACCATCGGGAGCATCATCGTTCGAACAATCAAGAATAGCTTGATATGCTGGGCTAAACTTGTGGTT
>CAYQEE010000039.1:0-4051 GCA_964416445.1 uncultured Gammaproteobacteria bacterium | reverse complement strand
GGTGACCCAAATGTTTTTGCATTGGAACCAGATTCGAGGCTCACTGGAACAATGGAAATCGATTATTCAGCCGGAAGCTAAACCTACTTTTTTTCTTACTACCCCAGGGTATTAGAATCAGTTATCTTCTTGAAACATATTCTGTTGGTCATCTCATTTTTGCTATCAAAAATAATTCATATTATTTGTATAGTGTAATTTCGGTAAAAAATTATAAAAATCTCTTACATAAGTTTAAAATGAAGCTGAAATAGCTATTTTTTACAAAAGACCTTCATATTTTTACTCAAATTACAGATATTGATTTTATACTCTATGATCCTTATCATTAACTTATGCAAGGACCATCCGAGAATTATGACATTTCCTTCAGCGGATTTTTTACTCCATTCACCAACATAAAAGCAATCACATTTATTATCTTGGTAGGACTTCTTGTTTATATAAATATATTGTTTAATGGTTTTGCTTTAGATGATACTTCTCAAATACTCTCTAATACACCAGCACATTCAATTCAAAACATAAGTTCTTTTTTTCAAGGAAGTACCTTCGGCCCCGATGTTACTGGATCGGGGAAAATACAGGGTGTTTATTATAAACCTTTGCTGACAACGTTTTATGCACTACTTTATACGATGTTTGGAGCAAATCCTTTCAGTTTTCATCTATTTCAGCTAATCCTCCATATGGCAAATTCAATTATGATATTTTATCTTTTTATGCGTTTTTTCTCTCGTAAACTTGCATTTTTCTTATCACTTTTGTTTTTAATTCATCCAATAAATGTTGAGACGGTAGCAAATATTGCATCTTTACAGGATGTATTATTTTTCTTCTTCGGAATGGTAGGGGTGACTCTTTATATAAAAGATGCCGAAAATAATCTCCAAAATAGTTTGAAAACTCACATAATAGTTTTCTTCTTATTGCTTTTCTCACTACTTTCAAAAGAAACAGGCATACTTTTTATTCTCATATTACCTCTCTTTTCTTTTTTACTTTTAAAAAAGATAAATAAATGGATCGTATTTGTTCCGTTACTTTCGTTCGCAACCTATCTGTTTTTACGTTTTTTCGTCGGTCATGTCTTCTTTGGCACAGCTGGAATCTCGCCGATTGCAGAAGTACCATTATTGCAACGACTTATAAATATTCCAAATATTATTTTTTACTACATAAAGACTTTCTTTCTCCCTATTCATTTACTTACCGGACAAACATGGGTTATAAAAATAATCACTTTTTCAAACTTTTATATTCCACTAGCCATTGATTTAGCCGTTTTTATAATATTCTTTATCTTGGGAATTTACATCAATAACCGATACAAAGCTTTTTTTAAGATATATTTATTTTTTCTCATCTGGTTTTATGGAGGACTTCTTTTACATCTCCAGATATTCCCATTAGATTCAACTGTTGCAGACAGATGGTTCTATTTTCCGATAATCGGTTTACTTGGAATCATGGGGCTGTGTGTGGAAATCTTCGTTAGACGTAAAAATTATCTACCATTTTTCATTTTTTTCGGATGCACGATACTTATATTATTTAGTTTAAGAAGTTTTACGAGAAACGCTGACTGGTACTCCACTTTTACAATTATTTCTCATGATATTACTTATGAAGGAGACAACGCTGCCATGCAGAATACATTAGCTCTTGAATACGAAAATATGAATAATCAAAGCGAAGCGTTAAAACATTTTCAAATCGCTTACTCGTTGGACCCACAAGACGCAATTCTTTCAAATATCGGGCTACTATATGCAATGCAAGGCAATTTTACATCCGCTGAAGAAATCTATGTAAAATTGATAAGTATAAATTCACATTTTTATCCAGCATACGTTAATTTAGCTCATACACAGCTCAAAATGAACAACTTACGAAATGCATTAACAACAACACAAAAGGGTTTAAATTTGTTCCCTAAGAGTGATCAATTATGGGTATTTCTAGCATTTGCAGAATATAAACTTGGAGAGAATGCCTTGGCAATAACTGATTTAGATAAAGCTTATGCTCTGTCACAAAACAGCCTTTACTTGCAATATAAGGACACTATCTCTCAACACCAATCAATCGACGGATATTTCTAATAATAAATTCTATCTGTAATATAATTACTTATTGACTTTAGCTAAATCTTTCCATATTCTTAATGTTAAGTATGGAAAAATATTATCCACATTTACTAAAGTATTTTCTTCTGGAAAGAACCTCAAAGAACCTGCTACTTTTTGCGTTAATACTATTATTCAATGTAATTGGCATGTTCACCTTTGCTACCCAGAGTTTCGCAGTAACAGGGGTGTTCAATCTTACTGGAAATATGACTGTAAGTCGGCAGCAGCCGGTAGGCGTTACCTTACAAAATGGTAATGTTCTAATCGTAGGCGGTAATCAGTATGAAAGGACAGCAGAGCTGTATGATCCAAGTACTGGAACATTTACACAAACTGCTTCTAATACAACGGTTGATCATTGGTATGGGTTTACCATGACTATCTTACAAAATGGAAAAGTTTTAATCACGGGTGGTATAGTTGGTCAACATACCTCTAACATTGCAGAGCTTTACGATCCAACAACTAATACTTTTTCACAAACTGGCAATATGCTTGACTCACTCGCAGAGCACACAGCGACTTTATTACCAAATGGTAAGGTACTTATTGCAGGTGGTGAAGAGGATGGATTTGGGTTAGTTTCAAGAGCAGAACTATATGATCCTTCAACTGGCACTTTTTCGGCAACAGGGAATATAAACATTCCTCGCGCTCACCCTTCAGCAACTTTACTACCAAACGGTAAAGTTTTGATTGTGGGGGGAGACGCCAACTATGATGCAGGAGTTACTTCAGAAATATATGATACATCAACAGGTGTTTTCTCTTTAGCTGGTCAAACTCATCAAAGTGAAACATTTAATACTGCAACTTTACTACATAATGGTAAGGTTTTAATCGTAGGCAGACAAAATCAACCCTATTATTTATCAGCAGAGATTTATGACCCTTCAACAGATAATGTTTCTTTTACAGGTAACCTTCTTTTCCCACGTGCTGATGGGTCAACAGCTTTACTCTCAAACGGAAAGGTACTCCTAATGGGTGGCTATGATAATAATTGGAACAGCGTTCTTGCAGCTGAAATATATGACCCAACAACAAATAATTTTACACGGACTGGTAATTTGAATGTAGGACATACCTCACCAGTAACAGCATTAATATCTAACGGAAATATTCTTGTTGTTGGAGGCTCAGGAAATAATATCGCTGAGCTTTATGATCCTAATGGGATTTCCAATTTTCCACCTATAGAAAGCTCAGTCACTGTTACTCCCAATCCCGTGCAAATAAATACTTTGGTTAATGCGACAACTACATTTACTGATCCAGATGCAGGACAGACACATACAGCAACTGCCAATTGGGGAGACGGGACAAATACTGTGACAACGTGTTCAGTAACAGAACCTAGCGGAAATACACCCGGTTCTATCAATTGTCCTTTCTCAGGCTACTTAGCTGCAAATGTTTACCCTGTCACCATTACTGTTTCAGATGGAACTGCACAGACAACTTCTGCGGTTACCTACGCTTCAGTCTTTGATCCGATACAAAACAGTATCTTTTCAGCAGGAGAAAGATATTCTAATCCTTCATCAGCAACTCCCAACACACAAGGAGGTGTTAAATTTGGGCTCACCTATAAATACAATGGTGGTACGGCAAACCAGAACAGAGCATTCAAATTGGACTTTAACGCTGCGAACCTCCACTTCAATGCAACGAGTGTTACATCCCTTGTTATTTCAAATGGTATGGCTACACTGCAAGGAACAGGAACACTTACAGGTCAAACAGGAACATATAACTTTCTTGTCACAGGAGTAAACAATGGAGGAATCCGGATTCAGATAACTGATTTTTCAAATAATCTCATCTATGATACTCAACCTGGTGATCCAATTACAGCAACTCCTACAACCTCTGTCACTGGACACGTGGTCGTCCACTAATATTTTTTCGAGTGACCC
>CAYQEE010000038.1:0-4130 GCA_964416445.1 uncultured Gammaproteobacteria bacterium | reverse complement strand
TAATTTCTGTTGGTGCTGTTCTTTCTCCTTTTATTTTTCTTCTTTGGCTACTTCCAGGATTTACCGACTTTGCAACTATCGCAATGAAAACGTATATGATAACCATTTTCACAGTTTTCGTTCACGTTGTTATTATCCAGCTTGCCTCAAGTTTCTTAACTCTCCCCGGGCAGGCAGGAACAAATTCAATAATCTCAATCCTTGTCGGCGTAGCTACGCTTTTCACCCTGTTAAAAGTTCCGGCAATGATTGTGCAGTTTGCCTTTTACAGTGCGTCAAGCAGTGTTATGAGAAAACTCGGAGGACAAATTATTCATGTTTTTAGTACTGCAAAAAATGAAGGTGAAACAAAATCAGCCAATCCAGAGCAAGTGAGAACACCAAGAAAAACAGTCGCTTTATGAGAACAACAATTGTACCGGCTCAAATAACAACAGTTGAAGATAAAATAGCAGGAAATCTGAATTTAACTCAGGTTTTTCTACTGTTAACCCCCATATTCTTTGGCAGCATCATTTATCTTATTTTTCCACCTCAACTGCATTTCTCCTTATATAAATTACCGATTATCTTATTTATTGCTTTAATCGCATGTTTTCTGGCAATACGAATTAAAGGAAGAGTTATTATTCAGTGGATTGTTATTCTTCTTCGATTTAATAGAAGACCAAGATATTATATTGCTAATAAAAATGATGAGTACCATCGTGAGATCGTGGAAGAAATTGCTGAGCAAAATGAAAACCTGATTACTCAAGTTGTCGATAAGAAGGAAAAACAACAAAGAGAAGATACGATCTCAATAAAGGATATCTTTAAATTTGAACAGTTTATCTTTAATCCAAAATCGAACATGAAATTTACTTTTGCAAAGAAAGGAAGGATGTATGTCACTCTTACGGAAATCAAAAACTAAACAATCAAACAGACGACAGATTAATATAAAAGAAGTCAAAGACGGTGTTCTTGTGCTGCCGAATAATCAGTACCGCTCAATTATTGAAACGTCATCAATCAATTTTGAGCTGAAAAGTGAAGAAGAACAGGACGTTTTGATTGATAACTTCCAGAATTTCTTAAATTCATTGCCATGTCCAATTCAGATTCTCGTCAGAGTCAGAGAAATTGATGTTGACCGGTATTTAGAAGAAATAGGCAAAAAGCTCGTAAATGAATCGGAACTAGTTTACAAAAAACAAATGGAGAACTACTCGGAATTTATTCAAAACCTTATATCTGGTAATAAGATCCTATCGAGAAGATTTTATATTGTTATTCCTTATGTGGCAAAAGAAAAATCTGATTTTAAATTGATTAAAGAACAGTTACTTCTCAATCAGGATATCGTCATGAAAGGCATTGAAAAGCTTGGAATGAAAGCCAGACCGCTCTCGAGTCTTGAGATTCTTGATTTGTTTTACAGTTTCTACAATCATGCAAAAGCGAAAATCCAGCCAATTACACAAAAGACTATGCGCTTATTGCTCAACAAACCATATGAATATATCAGTATTTAATACACCAGTCGTAAAAAAGTTTAAAAAGTGGAAGAAAAAACGCGATAATCGTGCAAAAACTTTTACATTTCACTATGGCGAACAGGATTTTGTTGATTTGATCTCCTACGGTGGACTGGAAGAAAAAGCAAGTTATCTCATCATTGATGGTCAATATATTAGAACACTCTTCATTTCTGGTTATCCGTATACAGCATCAACCGGTTGGCTAAATATGCTTATTAATTTCAATCACAATATTGATGTTTCAACTCATATTGACCAAGTTGAAGCAACACTTGCTCTCCCAAAACTGCACAGGAAAATAACTGAGCTTGAAGCAACAAAACGTGCAGCAATGAGAAATGGAAAAATTATCGGATCGGAAATACTTGATCCTTTGGAATCAGCTATAAAACTGAGGGATAAAATTCAAAGAGGTCAGGAGAAACTATTTCAGGTATCAATTTACGTTACCGTATTTGCCGATTCTCTCTTGGAACTAAATAAAAAGACTACCCTTCTTGAAACTGTTTTATCGAGCAGACTATTTTATTCTAAAACTGCCGTTTTCCAACAGCTTGAAGGATTAGATTCAATATTACCTCGAGGAGAAAATATACTTGCTCAAAGAAGAAATTTGGACAGTTCCACAACCGCTCTTACATTTCCCTTTGTATCAAGTGAATTAGTACAGGAATCAGGAATATTGTATGGAATTAACAGATCAAATAACTCATTAGTAATTGTAGATAGGTTTTCACTGCACAATGCAAACAGCATTATTTTTGCACAATCCGGAAGTGGGAAGAGTTATGCTGCAAAAGTTGAAATTTTAAGACAGCTCATGCAGGGTACAAAAGTTATTGTTATTGATCCCGAACGAGAATATAAACAGCTAGCAGAATCTGTTAAAGGAACATACATTAAATTATCAGTTAAATCAAAAGAAAAAATTAATCCATTTGATCTCTCAATAAACTCATATGACTCGAATGTAAATCTATCCGAGCAGGTGCAGGATCTTACAGAAATAATTTCTCTTATGGCTGAAGGGTTATCACCTGAAGAAAAAGCGGTTGTCGATAAAGCAATACTGCAAACGTATAAAAAAGCAGGATTAACACTTTCAAAAGTAAAAAAGAAATCAAAAGATCTCGAATTCCCTTTATTTAAAGATTTTTATAAAGAACTCAAAGTTTTAAAGCAAAGGAAACTCTGTACCAGACTCGATAAATTTTATGATGGGTCGCTTTCAAATGTTTTTGATTCACAGACGAATATTAAATTATCAAACAGACTTATCATTTTTGATATTAAAGATTTATCGGAATCACTCAGACAAATTATGATGCTCGTAATCTCAAATTACGTTCAGAATCAGGTAAAAACCAATCCAACAAAACGGCTACTTGTTATTGATGAGGGATGGATGCTCCTTGAACATGAAGAAAGCGCACGATTCGTCTCAGGACTTGTGAGACGTGCAAGAAAATATTACTTGGGAGTTTCAATCATCTCACAGCAAGCGAATGATTTTTTGAAAAGCGATTACGGACGGGCAATTGCGTCACAAAGTTCATTAAGAATACTCATGAGACAAGATACAACTACGATCAAAAAAGTAGCTTCTGAATTTAACTTAAGTGAATATGAGCAGAGATTCTTGTTGACATGTGATCGTGGTGAAGCTTTGATAATTGCGGATCAGAACCACGTAGCAGTCAAAATAGTAGCATCGGAAAAAGAGCATCCTCTCATTACAACAAATCCTGCTGAACTCTACTTGAAAGCTTAAATATTGTGAATCCTCTACTTTTTCGTACTATTTTATTTGCCTTCTCATTTAAAAGAGAATTTAAAATTGTTTTAATAACTTTCATTTCAATTCTATTTCTACCAGTGTTGGCAATATTTATATTAACCAACGCAGGAATACCTGCAGTATCAAATAGATTGGCTTCTATTAAGCTTGGTGCAAATACAATTGCTATCCACGATCCTACAGGAAAAATTATTGCAAATATTGTAATTTCTAGTACCTGGCCAATTCAGGGGGTAGTTACCTTAGAATTCGGACAGCCAGATTTTCCTTATCAGCCAATACACACAGGCATTGATATAGCTGGAAAATATGGTACTCCTATTACTCCATTTATGAAAGGAACAGTTATAGAGGTTGGACATTTAAATTGGGGATATGGTAACTATGTCGTGGTAGATAATGGTAATAATGTAACTTCGCTCTATGGTCATATGAGCCAGACTGCAGCGAATAAAGGCGACACGGTTAAGCCGGGAGACGTGATTGGTTATGAAGGACAAACAGGTTGGGCTACCGGTCCTCACGTACATTTTCAAATAAATGTATTCGGAATACCAGTAAATCCTCGAACATTTGTCCAAGGTCAGCCGTAGATTGTTTAAACAACGTTTTGAAGCTATAATAGTAAAAATATGTCAGATTCAAAATCTCACAAAAGCAAAGTAGTAGCTGGATTATTAGCCTTCTTTCTCGGAGGAATGGGGATACATAAATTTTATTTAGGGAAAGTTGGTTGGGGTTTAATCTATCTTTTCTTTTCCTGGACTTTTATACCAATGTTTGTAGGTATGATAGAGGCAATTATTTAT
>CAYQEE010000037.1:0-4177 GCA_964416445.1 uncultured Gammaproteobacteria bacterium | reverse complement strand
GCATCTTATAGCATAGTTCTCTTATACTATGATTTAGATACTTAACTAATTTGTGAGATTATTTTATTTACCTTGAACATGTTCTATTGAAGGGTCTTCGTTTAGAAAAGTTTGATTGTATGAAACTGGGAACAAACGCTTATCTTCTAAAACGTTATTTTGCTCAACTACAAAGTTCAGAGACCAGCTTCTTGCACAATACATTTATTAATAAATTTCTCTTTTTAGTAGGTTCCATAAATACCTTTTTTCTTTTTACGATTCTTTTATTCGTCATGATAAGTTTTTTCTTTGGACAATCACTGACAGCAGTTCCAATGATATTATCTTTTGGCACTACAGCGAGTTTTTGCTTTTTTGCTGCAAAAGCATATTATCCCAAAAATTATTTCATTAACGGATTACTATTAGTAACGACAGTTGCAATCATCATAATAGGCTGTGCTTATATAGCAGGAAGATTTTATGATCTTTCTTACGACGGACAGTGGTATCACCAAGATATTATTCTAACACTTGCAAATGGTTGGAATCCAATTTATCATCATCTAAAAAGAAGTGATATTTCAACAGCAAATATTTTAAATTCTTATCCAAAAGCCGCAGAAATATTAGCTGCTTCATTATATAAATTTACTGGGAAAATTGAATTCTCAAAAATGTTTAACATATTCCTCATCGTAACTGCATTTTGCTTTACCTGCTCAGTATTATTAAAAATAAAAAAACTTCATGCTATATTTGCGTTTCTATTAAGTATTCTATTTGTTTTAAATCCGGTAAGTATTTGTGAGATATTTAGTTTTTATAATGATGGTCAAGTATATGCTCTTATGCTTTCCTTACTTTCCGTAATTATGCTTATCTTTTATAGTAAACAAAGTTTCGTATTATTTCCATTATTTTTCCTTCTTGTTTTACTGGTAGATATTAAACTCACTTCCTTGGTGTTTTCAATAATAAGTATTTTTACGCTTCTTTGTATTTGTTGGTATAACGAGAAAATACATTTGTTTGCAAAGTTTTTTCTTGTTTCTATATCTGCAATACTCTTCGGGTTGCTTATTATTGGTTTTAACCCATTCGTTACTAATATAGTATATTACAAACAACCTTTTTATCCAGCCGTTGGTAATAATTCATTTAATTTTGTACTTGATAATGCTCCAGAAAATTATTTGAATAAAAATTCATTAGAAGTGCTTATACTCTCAATATTTTCAGAGTCTGACTTTTTAAAGAAATCTGGTAAGTTTGCAAAACTGAAAATACCCTTTACCTATACAAACAATGAGTTACATGTTTTTACCTCAACAGATCCTATTGAAGGTGGGTTTGGTCCACTTTTTAGTGGTGCAGTTCTCATTACACTGTTAACTTTTTTCTATATTTTGCGATATCGTAAGAAAACAACCACTCGAATTTTATATTTAGTATCAGTACTATTGCTCTTTTCATCATTGGTTGTTGGCGCAGCATTTTATGCTAGATACATCCCCCAGTTTTGGTTGATCCCATGTTTTACCATGCTTGTTTTATTATTGCTAAAAGATAAGTTTTGTTACCTCTTATTTATCAGTTTATATAGTATACTTGTTTTTAATAACATTCTTATTTCTCAAGTTAACATTGAGAACAATATTATAGAGAGCCAAAAATTATATCGTCAATTAACAACCATTGCAGCATTATCAAAACCAGAACAGCTTCAAGTAAATTTTGGAGATTTTGAGTTATCAAACAACGTTCGATTTCAAGAAGCGAATATTAACTTTGTTGAGGAAAAAAAGGGCCTACGTTGTGCTCGTAAAGTTAGGTTGCTGGGAGCATTGATTACTGAATCGCTAATTCAAACATGCGAAAATTCAATGATCAAATTACAACCGTAACTTTATTAACCCGACATTCTGTGAACGAAAAGACATCTTAAAGTACATACATGCACCCAAGGGGACTAGTACCATTATTTGTAATAATGAATAAAATGGAAAGAAAATATAATACCATTCTTTTTCTTTCCAGTGAAACACAAGTATTAAAACCCAGTATAAAATAATAATAATGGGAATTACCATTGGCCGCTGTATAACCTCATACCATCGTAATGGTAAGGTGAAAAATACTAATACAGAATTATAAAATGAAAATAGTGGATATTTTAATCCATGACTATGGAAATTAATTACTGAATGTCTGAATCCACCTCCGAACCAAGCTTGTCGTTGTTTCCACCATGCTCTGAATGTTCGTGGCACATCTGTGTAGAAAGAAAAAGGAATATGACCTACTGGTAAATTCATCATAATAGCTAATCTACCAACTTCAATATCTCCACCCTGAAAATATAACGAATGGTGTTTCATAATTTTTCGAAATGCACTTGTTTTACCCACTGTTGCTGCACCTGATGTTAACCATGGATAAATTTTACGGGCATCCATGGAAAGGTCATATTCAACTGCTTGTAACTTTTGTATAAGTGTTTCACGCTTTGCCACAAGAACCCGAACTGATGCAATATCAAATTTCTTTCTTTCCATTAAGCCGAATAAATGATATAAATCATCCTTAGCAAACGTATCACCATCAAGAAAAAGACAATATCTTGTCGAGATATGATTAAAACTATCTTTAATAATTTCATCACGAGCAATATCTTTATTATAAGTAAGCTCATTATTTTCTTCTTGGATAATTAGATTCAAAGGATTATTTTCTTTGTTATTTGATGCCAAAGTAACGCTTGATCGAAAAATTCTAAAGTGATTTTCTTCAGCTAAGTTTCTAATTGTTTGATTAAATTCTCTGGACTCTTTCTCTGTTGTACAGAGAATGACATGAGGTGCATATTTCTTTAAAAAGGAAACATTTTTTAGATACTTCATTGAACCAAAAATTGGAATAAGTATTGTAAAGTCATCAGTAAACTCAGCAATATCGGGAAGTTTACGTTTAGTTGATTTTAAGCGAGATCTAACAATAATAATATAATCAGTTAATGCTAGTAATAGAGGAATAAAAACGACAAGTACTAAGGATAATAAGGGCAGAATTTCCATGTTATTTTACTTACTATATGATACGATATAATTATGAAAAGATGTCGAAATATTCATTTAGTATACCATAGGCATATTCAAGGAAGTAGCAAGAAAATTGTATTAATGGTAACAGTAATGGTTATAGGGTTATTATATTTTGTTACAAAACAAGTAATTATTCAACGACAATCAGTATTAGCAGTAATTGCAACGCCAACACAAGTGCAGTTTCCAACAAACTACACCATAGCATCATATCTTTGGAAGTCACCGTATAAGATGAGTGTGAAAGAACAAAATAATCTACTTGAGTTTGCCCATCAGGCACATATTAATGAAATTTATACAAGTATTGATGATTATATTGACCTTTATGAATTACCCAACTCATTAACGAAACAGTTAGAACTAACGAAATTTACAAATCGCATGGTGAGTTTTGTAAAAAAAGCGCAAAAAGAGAAGATTCAAATTCAGGCACTCACAGGAAACCCAAACTGGGTGAATGATTCTGATAGCTATATTCCACCAATAATGCTTTCTTATGTACAAAACTTTAATGCAAACTATGCAACGGAAAGTGCTCATATTGGTGGAATTCAATATGACATTGAATTTTATAATCAGACAGGATTTAGCAATAATTCTATTCAATCAACGCAATCTTTTTTACGCCTTGTTGATACGCTTGTCAAACAAGTAAATAGTAATTCGAATCCAATTCAACTTGGATTTGCCGTGCCGTACTGGTTTGGTAATCAAACAAGTCCGGTGCCAATTATTACCTGGAATAATCAAGCTGCTTCTGTTGGGCAACTTCTTATTAATTCTCTTACTCAAAATGCGAATACCTATCTCGTAAACATGGCATATCGTAATACCACTGAGGGACCAAATGGGCAAATTGCTATTGCAAAGCCTCTTATGGTTGAAGCAGCAAAAAGTTCAGTCAAAATGCTTATTGGCATTGAAACAAGCCAAAACGCCGATAACTCTATTACTTTTTTTAACCAAACAAAACAAGCAGTAATACTGGCTTCAGATAATATTGTTGCAGCTTACAGCGGGAATATTGCATTTAATGGAATTGCAATTCATCATCTTCAAAGTTTTCAACAACTCGCAGATCAATAGTA
>CAYQEE010000036.1:0-4858 GCA_964416445.1 uncultured Gammaproteobacteria bacterium | reverse complement strand
ATTATCCAAAAACTGATCAAAAAATACCCACCTCCCAATTATATTGATCGGAGCAGTATACTTTTCGAACGATTAATTGACGCGATTATTTCACAACAGTTATCAGTAAAAGCAGCAGATACGATTTTCTTACGCTTCAAAAACCTCTTTGGAGACCTATTTCCAAATCCGGAAATAGTTCTTCAAAAAACTGATCAAGAACTTCGAAGCGTTGGTTTGTCGTTTGCAAAAGTGGCATATATTAAGTCCATTGCCAAGGCTTTTTCTCAAGGAAAAATTGACGTTGAACAATTGAAACGTATGTCTGACACTGACGTTATTACAGAACTGACAAAACTCAAGGGAGTAGGGAAGTGGACTGCTGAAATGATCCTCATATCAACGCTCAATCGTCCAGATGTTTTTTCACTTGGTGACCTTGGCCTTCGTCGAGCCATTGAAAATCTCTATGGTATTACTGATCTCAAAGAGATTGAAACACTTACCAACACATGGAGACCCTACCGATCAACGGTCTGTTGGTATCTCTGGAGATCACTGGATAATGTTCCAAGCATAGCAAAATAACAAACTTCATACCAGGACCCACGTTACCTATCATCAAATTATGACTATAGTATTTATTTCTTTTCAGGATTGCCTGCACTAAATTGCCAAATTTTTTCGTGGTTCTTATCTACTATAGGTGATAGTAATACTTTTTTTATTTTTAATAAACACATTTTTCATAAGGCTAAATATCAAGACTTCTTTCATTTTCTAGGCCTAAGAATCTATAAGAGGACATCGTTAAGCAGAAGGGTTGCCACTTGACAATAAAAATGTCCTGTAATATAATATCGACTACCAAACCAATCATAACGAGATTGGTATTTTTTTAGTAACCATATATTCGTAAATAATATACATATGACTTTGACACACGTAAAACAACTATCAGTGAAATCTCCAAAAACTCTTATTGCAGTCAGTGGGATTGCTCTCTCGCTCATCGTCACTCCAATTGTTTTTGCTTGTGCAGCAACGGTAAGTGCTTCAGCGCAATGTGATCGATCAGGAAATGCAGAAATTGCACTTTCGTATCGTAACGATGAGGTGAGTCGAGTAGTTGATGTTATTGCGACGGATCAACAAACACAAATCTCATTAGACCTTGGCAAAATTAACCCAAAAGATACAAAAACAGGAGATATTGTTACCGGAAGAAGTCAACTCAATGCCGGTTCCGTGATCTTTAAAATTATCAGTGATGGGGGAGAAACAAAACAAGCAGATTATTCCGCTACAGGTACCTGCCAAGGTCCAACACCAACCCCAACACAAGCACCAACGCCTACTCCAACAGCTATGCCAAGTCCAACTGCCACCCCTACGCCTATGCCAACAAGTACACCAGTACCAACCACACCTCCTACCAACAACAATACAAACAATAATAATAATCAAAACAATCAAAATCAAAACGTTACGCAAAACTCAAACCCAACGATTAATATAACCAATACGAATAACCCAAATCTATCCAATAACAATACAATCACGATACAAAACAATCCAACCGTTGCGACTCAAGCAGCATTTATTGTTGCACCAGCGGTACAGACAAAATCTTTACCATCAACTGGACCAGAGACTGACGTACTTTTCGGCTTACTCTCAATGATTCCAGCAGGGCTTGGAATACGAAAGTTTGCAAATCCAAAGAAATAAAATTCTTATGACATTAACACAAATAAAACAAATACAGCTCAAAGCACCAGCAAAAATCATTGTTGTTGCTGGAATTACTCTTTCGTTACTTATGACACCTTTAGTATTTGCTTGGGATGCAAAAGTGAGTGCTTCCTCACAATGTGATCGCTCTGGAGTCGTCGAAATTGCCATCTCCTATACCAATGAATTTAATAAAGCAGCTGATGTTGTTGCTACTGACAAACAAACACAAATCTCTATAAACTTAGGAAGTATTCAACCAAATGAAACGAAAACAGGAGATATCGTCACTGGAAAAAGTCATTTAGATAGCGGGACAGTCGTCTTTAAAATTACCAATGCTGGAGGAGAAACAAAACAGGCAGATTATGCTGCAACTAATGCATGCCAAGGTCCAACACCAACCCCAACACAAACGCCAACGACAACTCCAACAACTATGCCAAGTCCAACACCAACATGCACTCCTACACCACAACCTACCGCAACGCCTACACCTACCCAAATACCAACCCCAACGCCAACCTCTATGCCTTCAGACACTCCAACGCCCCAGCCAACAAGTACACCAGTGCCAACCACGCCTCCTACCAATAACAATACAAATAATAATAGTAACCAAAACAACCAAAATCAGGACGTTACCCAAAATTCAAATCCAACCATTAACATAACCAATGATAATAATCCAAATATTTCAAATAATAACAATATCACGATCCAAAATGCACAAACACAACAAGTATTAGGTGCGTCAGTAACTGTTCAACCAGCAACACAAGCAACATCACTTCCATCAACTGGGCCAGAAACCAACGTTGTCTTTGGATTACTTTCTCTGATTCCAACTGGTTTTGGTCTTCGAAAACTTTCTCGAAAAAGTTAACATCTATTTATCTTGATATTATTATTCCTTGATTGGTCTCCATTTGATACTATTATTGTATGACCAAAGCATCTCCCAAAAAAATAACCCTCCATCTGTTCTTTGTGGTCATCATTACAGCGATTTGTTTAAGCATGTTACTCTTTGTCTGTTTCTCTCTTTTTCTCATTCCTCAGAAAATCTCATCCACACAAGGACAAATTAATCCAATACCAACAACGCCCAGGGGGTATGTATTTCCTTATCCTGATCTTCATATGCTCTATCCGGTTATTGCCATTGCTCCAGCAACAAGCAATTGCTCACCTGAATATGCAAAAAAACCAGATCTATTATCATTTACCAACGTACTCACCAATCATTCACTTCCATACTATCAAGGATCAAATGTGTCGGCAGGTGTCTGGGAAAAAGATGCCGTTCTTATTGCAACATCCATTGGATTTAATTTAGTTTCGGGAAGAGTTGTTGGTTCGAGTGATGTCTATACGTCATCGTGCAGCAATCATATCCTTGTCACCATCCATAATTTTCTCACCGAAGATCAAGGAAATGATACCATTCTTACGAAAACAGACCCATTCATTGCTTTTGTTCCAGGCATTATTGTGAATACCACACAAATTCCTTTCAACGAACCCTTGTGGGCTAAGGGAATATCTGGCTTCCAAACAGAACCAAGCTTTGCCTTAGCACATTGTAATTGTCAAACAAATTCAGGACCACAAGCGGTTCGTGTTAATGGCCAAACAATTTACACTGACCAATATACCATTCAAACGAATCGTTCCAAAAAATATGGTTTATTATATCAAGTCATCTATCAACGGGAGAATAAGGTTATTGCACAAGTGAGCTACCAATCCGATGGAACCGTAGTTTCCTATAGCGCTTATTAAAAGACAATCAAGACTGCTATTTTTCTATAGGTCAATTGATCAGGGCTAAAATCTATGCTAAGATAGGTTAGATGGCAAACAAGTCCTCAGATTATTCAGCACAGCAAATTCAAGTTTTAGAAGGCCTCGAACCAGTACGGAAACGTCCTGGTATGTATATTGGGTCAACAGATGTCGTGGGTCTGCATGAATCACTTCGTGAAATTATTGACAACGCGGTTGACGAAGCACTTGCCGGATTTGCGAAAAATGTATGGATTTCTCTAAATGCTGATGGTTCAGCGTCAGTCTTAGATGATGGCCGAGGTATTCCAGTCGATATCATGCCACAATTTAAAAAGTCAGCACTTGAAATTGTTATGACTAAACTGCATGCGGGAGGAAAATTTGGCGGATCAGCATATAAAGTTTCCGGAGGATTGCATGGAGTAGGAGCTGCTGTGGTTAACGCACTTTCAACAAAATTATGGGTTGAAGTAACCAGAGGAGTAAAAGTATATCGACAAACGTATGAAAAAGGAATTCCCACATCAGAAGTTCAAGTAGTAAAAGATGCAAAAAGTCCAGCAATATTTCCCACAAGCGTTATTCAAACAGGAACTGCGGTAACATTTATCCCTGATACAACAATTTTCCAAACCGGTGAATTTGATTTTGAAATTGTTAAAAAAGCTATTCGTGAACGAGCATATTTGGTCCCCAAATTATATTTCCATTTATATGATCGACGACCAGGAAAAGAGAAAGAAGCAAACTACTATTTTGAAGGAGGAATTACCTCTCTTGTTGAAAAAATTAATGAAAATAAAGAACCACTTCATGAAGCAATTAGTATTAGAAAACAAGAAACTGATGTCGAAGTTGAAGTATCCTTGCAATACAATAATGGCTATTCCGAAAATGTCGAGTCATATGTTAACGTTATTAATACAATTAATGGTGGCACACATTTAACTGGTTTTCGCATGGCATTAACCCGTGTCATCAACGATTATGGGAAAAAAATAGGTAGTTTCAAATCAGATGAAGATTCTATTGTTGGTGATGATACCCGAGAAGGATTAACAGCAGTTGTGTCAGTGAAAATGCCGCAAGATCGGATTCAATTTGAAGGACAAACAAAAGGAAAACTCGGAAATTCTGAAATGCAACCATTAGTACAAACCATTGTGAAAGAAGGTTTGTCAACCTATTTTGAAGAGAATCCACAAACAGCACGCAAAATCTTAGAAAAAGTCTATCTTGCCGCAAAAGCACGACTTGCTGCACGAGCTGCAAAAGAAGCTATTTTGCGAAAAGGAGCTCTTGAAGGATCAACGCTCCCAGGAAAACTTGCTGACTGTCAAGAAAAAGATCCTTC
>CAYQEE010000035.1:0-4952 GCA_964416445.1 uncultured Gammaproteobacteria bacterium | reverse complement strand
CACGTCGGTTCTAACGACATGGTCGGGGGTTCGAATCCCTCTGGGCGTACTTAGTAAAATTTAGCTTCAAATTTTGAAGATAAAATTATCCACATTGAACCCCTTATGTTATCTCTTGACAGAGACATACAAAGTATATACAATATTTGTATTATGAACACTCAAACCTTTAATATTGCTCTCCCTGAAGATTTAGTAAAAAAAGTTGATGAATTAGCAAAAAAAGAATTTCGCAATAGAAGCGAATTGATTCGTGAAGCCTTAAGAGCATATATAGAAAGAAAAAATACGTGGGAAAATATATTTTCTATAGGAGAAAATGCTGCTAAAAATTTAGGGATTAAAAATGAAGAAGAGATAGATAATATTGTTAGTGAATTTAGACATGGCAAAAAAACTTCAGGTAATACTTGATACTAATATTATTGTTTCTGCAATCGTTTTTAGAGGAAAGCCACGGCAGATCTATGACTTTGCGTTAAATGAAAAGTTTAAAGCAGTTATTTCACCAATACTAATCTCAGAACTTACTGAAATATTGTCAAAAAAATTTTTGCTTTCTGTTGCTGAATTGAATTTAATTGAGCACGAAATAAAAGAATTGTTTAAAATTGTTCATCCAAAGGAATCAATATCTATAGCAAGAGACGTGGATGACAATCATGTTCTTGAAGCCGCTTTAGCTGGTAAATGTGAATATGTTATTACAGGAGATGCAGATTTATTAGATATAAAAAATTTCCGAGGAATAACTATTGTTACTCCGCATTCTTTTCTTAATGATCTAAGTGAATGATTACTTATAAGTTTCCCTAAGTTTAGTAAAATGAGATAATATCTCAAAGAACAGGGGTTTAAAATAATTTGCACCAGGGTTACTCAAAAGTAGAGTAGCTTCAATTCCCTTTTCGACTGAAATGGAGTCTAAATTTTGACTGTCCCAAATTAAATATTTTTTCTTTGCCGGTTGCGATTTTTGTAAATAATTTTGCTGCCTCAATTCTCGCTTGATCCAGATGCGGGTGTGTTCCTCTTAGAAAGGCTTGCCATGAGTTTGGTTTAGGTATTCCTTTTCCACGTAAAATATTTTCAATATTTGGTACATGAGCTTTACCAACCATAACAGTTTTTTTACCTTCTAATCTAGGGAGAAGTGATAAGAGATTCGGTCCTATCTTTTCATAGTCCCGTATATCTCGTGTATAAAGTTTTATGGTAGTCCTGCCGTCCATTGATGATCTAATGAGCTGTGCTTTTTGAGATTGATCATCAGGGTTAAAAAGTACTTTAGTATATTCTTGTGCTAGTATAGTAAGTGCTGTTTTATCAATGGTACCTTTCTTTTCTTCCGAGACAAAATTTTCTATTGCAGAATCTACTATGCGAGGCATCTCTTGTAAGCATGTGTCCATCGATACTTGACCTCCTTTTGCATGTGGATTTATTACACCTAGAATATAATCGAGTAAAACTACACGACTATCAAGTCCATATTGCTCAAAAAGGTCAATTTTGTTGTAACCTTCATCTAAGGAATGAATATTTTCAGCTTTATCTGAAGTTGTAAAACGAATTTCTGCCACTTCTTCAAATGATGCTGGGCGATGGAGCTCTATTGGATTTTTAACAGAGCTTTCGAGGAGCAGGTGATCACTTGCATCAATAATATCTGTGAATGGCTGATATGGGCGTTTTTGTTTTGTTGTATCTACATGATGTTGGACACCAATGATAGTCACGTCTCCAACCTGCCTAATAAGCTGACGTTCTGGATCAGAAAAATCTCTTTCTAGTTTTTCTAAATCAATTCCATCTGTCTCAGCCATATATCAAAAGTGTAACACATTTTTATAATAAGAATAGATTCAATTTTCATAATAAGCTCTCATTAATTTTGTAAACTGAACCAATACCTCAAAGAACAGGGGTTCAAAATAATTTGCACCAGGGGTACTTAGTTAATTTTACTGTGAGGTGACTGAAAAGACTTTATTTCCATCATCCAGCAAAACACTGACGCAGTCTCCACTTGTGAATGAAGCACTATTGGAAACATCATTAAACCAATATGATGGAATAAGAATACCCATACCTTTCGGGTCTGATGAATAACTCAGGTGCCAATAGGACGTATCTTTTTCAATAAGTAGACCATAAACCTCTTTAATATTTCCTGATGACTTTTTGATAAATGAAGGTGGTAGATATATTGTAGAACCAACAACATATGGTCCTGTTCCATTGAGCTGAAGAATCTCATTTACCCGGGATTCATCATTCAGTTGTGTCTTAGCAATACTTTGCAGATCGTCGCCATCTTTTACTATATATGGAACAAGATATTCCCATTTTTGTGCCGGACCATTTTTACTGCATGCTTTAAATGTTGTGGCAGCAGGCGTGGTAGTAATTGCTGTATTAGCTACTGTTTGAGGAGTTGGACTAAGTGTTTGTGTCGGACTGAGCTGATTTGTCGAGGCATTCAAAACATTTTGATTCGTAGTAGATGTACTCTTTTTTATATAGTAAAAACCTATAAAGCCAAGTATTACTAAGAGGAAGGTGAGTGTTATTGCAGCGAGCACTTGTCTGTTTGTAGAATCGTTTGTGTCTTGATATGGATAATTTTGTGAAGCCGCAGTATTTCCCTCGTCCATGGTATACAGTATTTACTTTATTTAAATAAATGTCAAGAGAGGCTATTTTTCTTCTATTTGTAGCTTGAAAGGGTTGAAGTTAGTTTTCTTGTCAAAGTAATTCTCATGCTCTACATGTTTGAGGAAATTTACAATGAGATATGTAATTGGTGTAAAGATCACTTCAACTCCTACTTTAAAAACATAATTTGAGAAAAGAAGTGCGACGAGAACATCTGTTGGCATTACGCCATAAAACGCAATTGTGACAAAAAGCATCGTGTCCAAAAACTCTCCAACCAGGGTCGAACCAATTGTTCGTGTCCAGAGATATTTTCCTTTAGTGAAGATTTTCATTTTTGCAAGGACAAATGAATTCGAAAATTCACCAGAGAAATATGCAACCAAACTTGCTAAAACAATTCTTGGAGTAAGTCCGAGGATCGCGTCATATGCGCTTTGATTGTGCCAATCAGGAGATGAAGGAAGAACACCAACGATCATAAAAATGACTGCCATTAAAATATTAGAAATAAAACCAATCCAAATAATTTTTCGAGAACTTGCGTATCCGTAAACTTCTGTTAATACATCATCAAAGATATATGCTAATGGAAAAAGGATAGTTCCTGCATCAAGTGTGAAAATCCAAAAAGACGTAATTTTAGAGGATGCGATATTTGAAATGAGAAGTATTGCTACAAAAATGCCAGTAATAATATCAAGATATTTATAAGGAATATGTGCTTTTTTCGTCTGCATAAGTTTGTATTATACAACAGATAAGACTCAACTGTAAGAGGTATATGATATACTTACAATCACATGAGTTCGTCGCCTCCATTTAAATTTACTATTCTCCAAAAAAACAAAAAATCTCAAGAAAGACTTGGTAAACTTAAAACTCCTCACGGAACGATTATGACTCCAACATTTGTTCCAGTTGGGACATTGGCAAGTGTCAAAGGCATAATGCCGCAGGATCTGAAAGAAATGGGAGCGCAAATTGTTCTTTCGAATACCTATCATTTACATCTTCGTCCGGGTGAAGACGTGATTGCTCAAATGGGCGGATTGTCAGAATTTATGAGTTGGCATGGACCGACAATGACAGATAGCGGTGGCTATCAAGTTTTCTCACTTGGTGTTGCTCTTCGAAAAGTAGAGATGAGAGATCATATGGGGAGAAAAGTGCATAAAGCTAGTAAATCAGTATTTCTTAATCCTTCAGATATGCTCCCGGTTCTTCCTGCTGTGACAAAAACAACCGAAGATAAACAAAGACAAAAACTCAAAAGTGCATTGGTCAAAGATGATGGTGTGTGGTTTTATTCACATCTTAATGGAAATAAGGAGTGGTTTGATTCTGAAAAATCAATTGCGATTCAAGAAAAATTGGGAGCAGATCTGACCGTTGCATTTGATGATCATGAATCTCCTTTGTGGGATTATGAAACGACCAAACTTTCTCTTGAACGAACCAGTCGTTGGGCTATCGCAAGTATTAAAGCGAAAAAACGGAAAGATCAATTGATGTATGGGATTGTTCATGGAGGACGATTTGATGAATTGCGGAGATTTTCTGCACAATTTACCAATAAATATTTTGATGCTGTTTCTATAGGCGGTGCATATACATCTAAAGACGTTTTGTTCCAAATGGTCTCAGCATGTGTTCCCTATTTTGATGAAGAAAAACCACGGCATCTCCTTGGTATTGGTGAAATTGAAGATGTGTTTGAATCAGTTTCACGAGGAATGGATTTTTTTGATTGTGTTGCTCCGACAAGAAGGGCACGACATGGAAGTTTGTTTATTTCTCCACAAAACGGCGGTCGCAAGCAAAATAGTTTTACCATGCACATTACGAATAAGAAATTTGGGATAGATCCAAATCCGATTGATCCAGGTTGTCTTTGTTTTGTTTGCCGAAATTTTACAAGATCATACATTAATCATCTTTTTGCAGGTGGGGAATTATTGGGGTATCAATTGGCAACCTATCATAATCTATTTTTTATCACAAAACTCATGGAAAAAATTAGAAGTGCAATTGGCGAAGAAAGTTTCCATCTTCTGAAATCCGAGTGGCTCGGAGAGTAGCTATGCTTCGATTTCCAATGAGACATCTGCTGCTTTTGGAGAATGAGTCAGTGCGCCAAGTGAGATAATATCAACTCCTGCTTCTGTCCAGTCATTGATATTGTCACGTGTTATTCCGCCTGATGCTTCAAAAATAAGGTTCGGATGTCTTTCAATTTTTGAAAGTATTTTTTTTGCATTTTCCGGTGTAAAGTTATCAAGCAGTACTGCAAG
>CAYQEE010000034.1:0-5672 GCA_964416445.1 uncultured Gammaproteobacteria bacterium | reverse complement strand
ATTTCATTATAACACAATTGAGGAGTATTACCTAATTAGCCTCACTGTGACCCAACGTGTCACGATTCGGAATCAAGTCGTGACTGATCTCATAAAATACTACAATTTGTTTGCTCAAGATATCTCACGCATGAACTTTCCGCCTCAATTAGACTCCGTATAGATAATTGAATTAGTAAATGAATTATTGTATTATCCACTCAGGAATGGATTATACCGAGATTATTAAACAAATCAGAAGAAGCATTGCTTTGGTTCTTATTCTCGATGCAAATAATCAAATTGTTGGTACCGGAAGCGGATTCATATATTCAAAAAAAGGCATTTTAGTTACATGTAATCATGTGATAAAAGATGCCGTAAGCGTTTTGTTAAAATTTAATGATTCACTTCAATATGTAAATGCAAAAGTAATTATTCAAGACGAAGAACATGATCTTGCTTTGTTGAAATTTGAGGATGATAGTAGAGAACCACTTGAAAAAGGGAATCCTGAAAAAACACAAGAAGGTGCAGCAGTTGTTTTTTCCGGTTATCCATTAAGTTCTTTAGATTTAACAACTCACCAAGGAATTGTGTCTGCTATAATTAAAGATGCTACCGGAATTGTTTCCTTTTTGATTGACGGTACAGTCAATTCTGGCAATAGTGGGTGTCCACTTATGGATTCTGATGGTAATGTAATTGGTGTTGTAGATGCAAAAAGAAGAGTAAGAAATGATTTATTGGAAAAAGTGGAAAGTATGACACTTGGAGCAATGTCATTACATGGAGTAGATGTAGTTGAAATTTATCAAACGTTAGCGAATAATGTGCAAATAGGGGTTGGGCATGCTGTTCCAGCATATTATATTCCCGAACACAAAGAAAAAAAGGATATTGAAGAAAAAATTAAAAAAGGAGGCAAAGAAAAATAATATGGAAAACATTTTTATTTATAGATCTAATGGTTTTTATCTCGGATTTATTAGAGGAAATGATATTTTTTCCCGAGATGGCGTATATATGGGATGGATTGAAGGAACTCATGCATGGGATGCAAAAGGAATTTATAGAGGTGAGTTAACCACAGTAGGAGATAATAACTATATTTTAAGAAATAGATTTATTATGCCTCCTGTTGCTAGAAATCCAAGAGCTATCCCTACTTCAGTGTTACCACCTGCACCACCAGCAAATATCAGACCAATTTCTTTACCGGTTGAAAGTGTTGATGCCTTCTAACTTCTTTTTCGAACGAAAACAAATAATTTCTTTATAAAAAACCAAGGCCGGCTAGACCTCGGTTCTCATTTATGGGCTTCGTTCTTTCGTACAATATGCACGCAAAAATCAAAAGTTAACTGTGATAATAGCAGATTGATTGAAAAGATGAATATTGCTATATAAAAAGAAAATCACTAAAATGATTGTTAATGCCCGCATGAAGTTATGTGGGATTATTTTAGACAAAAAGCTTGGGCAGCAATTCCCTCTTTAAGCCAATTTATCCGCAGGCATATCCTAACGATCTCCGTAATAACAGGACTTGCTGCAATAATCGGTTTATTACAAAAAGTAGGACTTTGGTCAGCGTTACTCTCATTGATCAAAAATACTTCTCCAGTTATCGGTAAATTGCTTATTACCTCATGGTCTGCTCCTGTATGGATATGGGTTATTTTGCTTGTAGCTGTTTTACTTCTTAGCTATTTTGTAGCTCGAAATGCGTGGTATATAGGAAAGGTAGCTGGGGAATTTTCTGATGATTTCAAAAGAGGATTAGATAAATGGGAATACTCAGGCGATTGGCGAATTGAAGAAGAGAATGGGAGACAGGTTCTTAGCGTCGCAAATTCCGACTCTGGAGGGTTTACTAAAAAAGGTTTTACTTGGAGTGATTACGAGTTTAGTTTTGAAACAGAAATAGTAAGAATTGCCTCTGGTTGGGTAATTAGGGCTAATCAAGACAATTTTTTTATGGTACAGCTTCACATTGGAGATACTATAACATTAAGACCCCATCACCATGTTAGAGAGGGAATTGCTATAATTTGGCATCCTGATGACGAAAGATCAATAGATTTATCAACAATACCTCTAAAAAATCCAATTAGACTACTTCAATGGATAAAAGTAAAAATTGTAGTTGAAGGGAATCAAGTAGATGTTTATTTGGATGATGTGCATGCCTTGCATTATTTAATTAGTAGAGTTGGAACAACAATTCAAAGAAATTTTACATTTTTAGAAAATGGAGTAGAACATCAAGGAACAATTAACGAACCTGTTATTCTTGGAGACTATAACTTAGGGCGTATTGGATTCAGAAGCGCACCTAATGAACATGCTCATTTTAGAAATGTGAAAGTAAAACCACTATAAGTCAAAAAGGGAAAATATCTTTTACTTTTACTCTTAAAGCTTTTGCTATTTTTTCCATAAGCTTCATTGAAGGTGATTTCCTACCCTGCTCTATATGACCGATGTGAGTTCTACTTATATTTAATTTTTCGGCAAATTCTTCTTGAGTAAGTCCAATCTCTTTTCGCAGCTTTTGTATCTTATTACCAAGTTTTTCTTTACTTGTAGCCATACGGCTATTATTAATAGCTACAAGCGATAACTCCACTAGCTTAAAGCGAGCAATTAGCCTTAAATTTATGCTTGAAGTCGCAAGGGATTAGAGTTATAATTCGACTTATAATATGAAAGGTTGGTTTTACAACTTGTCCATTAAATACATATTAATAGGAAGTGTTACAATTTTTCTTCTTATAGGAACGGCTGGTTATTTTATGCTTGCGAATAAAGCTTCATCAAAGAAAGTTTTGTCTGCACATATTACAAATACCCCTATGCCTACATATTCTCCAACTCCATCTATCACACCAACACTAATTCCTACATCTGTGCCTAGAAATCACCTTAATCAACGTATGGTTAATAATACACAGCCTACAGTAACTGTCACTTCAATATCACCAAGTCCGACACCAAGTCAAAACATAAATTCACAAAATACAACAAATATCATAATAGTGACGGCAACTCCAACCCCTATACCAAGCCCAACACCTACTCCAACTGGTGATCCAAAAAATGTTTGGTCAGCATCAGGTAATGGCTGTGCTCAAAGCTCTAATGATGTTCCATTTAATAAACCTGGACAATTAAAATATCAAATAACTCCAGTTCAAAATGTAACTTCACTTTTATTACAGGTAACAAAGAATGGAGGAAATACAGTATTTGCCCAACAAAGTGTTTCTGGGTCTGGTTCAATTGCTATTAATGATATCGGTTCATATACTGTTAGCTTAAGTCCATTATCTGGTGCCGCATGTCCATGGGTTAGTCTCACCGTTGAGTATAATTAGAAATAGATTACTATTTTTAGTTTTAATATCTTTTGCTTGAAGGTGATAAAATATGTTCATGTCAGCTCCTTTAGATAATCAATTCGCATTGAAATTTAAGACTTCTGAAGAACGCAAGGATTTATGTAAAAAGTATTGTGAACACATTGAAAAAGGTTACAGTGATGAAAGTTTCCCAGAATGCGACATTGATACTCTGAAAAAATATATGGCTGAATATCCAGATGATTTCCAAGTTTTCGGTGCCGACGTAGACCGTTCAAAGCGCATCAGGCGCATGTTTTGGGAAAAAATTGGTATTTTGGGCACTGTTGGCAAATTAAAAGGTTTTAGCGCAAAGAGTTGGGAATTCAACATGGCTAATCGTTTTGGCTGGCGAATGAGAAATGACGTAACAACAGAAAACCAGAAATTTGAAACTCCAATAATCTATCTGCCAGTTGAACGGGATTAATTAATGATAATATTGTAAAGTTTAAAAAAATGATGTAAACTAAATTTATTCCTGAAATACAGGGTCCTGCCTTAATAGGCCTAACCTGTATGAAAAGGAATTATTTAAAGAAAAGGGAAGCTAGTCAGCACTTAAGGGAACATATTCCCATGACGAACGCGAATAAATCGCAAGAAGTCATGGGTTTTTTTGTGGAAAAAAAATAGAGGAATTTATATGACAATAGATGAAGCAAGAAAATTTCTTGGCAAAGCGGCAAAAAATATTTCAGACGAAGAACTTGAAAAAGAAATTAAAGTAGCAGAGTTGCTAAAAACTCTGTACTTTAATCAACTTTCCAGTCATAATGGAACTACCAATGGAAAAGCTTAGAGCTGTTATTTATATTCGTGTATCAGATCAAAGCCAAATTGATAATAATAGCCTTGAAACACAATTAAAAACATGCAAAGCATACGCAGAGAGCAATAATTACGAAATAATTCAAATTTTTCGTGAAGAAGGTATGTCTGCAAAACATATGCAGACTCGTCCTGAAATGCGAAAGCTCATTGATTTCTGCACAATAAAAAAGAATAGAATCTCCGCAGTTATTTTATACAAAATGGATCGTTGGTCACGAAACGTAGAAGAAGGTCTTCTTGTTGAATCACTTCTTGCGAAATACGGTGTTGCCGTTATTCCAGCAACAGAAATTACAGAACAAAACCCAATAGGAAAGGCTGTAAGAACAATTTTAATGACGATGGGACAACTTGATAACGAATTAAAGGGGGAAAGAGTTCGAGATAACATGAAAACAGGTTTTAGAAATGGATTTTGGCAATGGAAACCACGAATTGGTTACAAGAGACCATTTAAGACAAAAGAGGAAAATAAAGGGAAACCAATGATTATTGATCGAGAGTTAGGAGAAATTGTTAAAGCACTATTTATCAAAGCTTCAGAGCTTCCATGTAGTAAGAAATATTTAGCTGATTATATTAATAAATTGGGATTTAAGGAATTGTATGGGAATGATGCTGATGGTAGAACAGTTAGCAGATTAATAAGTGATTCCTTTTATTATGGTTATATGTATGGACCAAAATGGAAAGAATATGCATGGGGAAAACACAAACCACTTATAACTCAAGAAATTTGGGAAAGAGCAAATGTAAATCTTTTTGGGAGAAAGAAAAAATATAAGCATCAGGATAACACTATATTTCCATTAAAGGGTACTTTATGTTGCTCAAATTGTTCTCAAACAATGACCTCAAGTAATCCTAAGGGTACGAGTAAAAATTATCTTTATTACGAGTGTTACAATCGCAAATGCGACAAGAAAGAAAGAATTAGAGTAGATATTGCACATGAAGAGTTTATTAAGCTTTTGGCTTCTATACAGCCTTCTGAGAGGGTTCTAAAAATCTTCAATCACCTTGTCTTTTCTGAGTGGGATAAGAGTATTGAAGATAAAAAACGAGAGGCAAAAATACTTGATGCACAAATTAACGGATTAGAGGATAAATTAACAGGGGTTGCAGAGAGCAATATGAAACATATTTTGACAGATGAAGAAGCGCAAGTAAGAGCAGAAGAATATCGAAAAGAGATCGCTATTTTGAGAGTTGAACGAAGTGAAATCCGGATTGATCAATATGACCAAGAAGCTGTAAAGAGCTTTACAGAAAACTTCTTATTACATATAGATAAGCTTTGGATGCAAATAGAACTTTCTCATAAACAAGCGTTACAAACAGAAGTATTTCCGGAGAACATCTTTGTAGAAAATGGAAAAATTCGAACTAATGGTTTAGCTAGCACCTTCAATCTAATTGGAGCATTAGGTGGTTCTAATATTGATTTGGTGACCC
>CAYQEE010000033.1:0-7082 GCA_964416445.1 uncultured Gammaproteobacteria bacterium | reverse complement strand
CGATGCTCCTGGGCTAATAATTTTGCTCGTCCTTCTGAACCACGAATGAGATCTAGCATATAAAAACAGACCTATAGGATACATTATTTCGCATTATTATGCAACTGAGGGTTACCATAAAAGAATTTGCTTTATCAGAAGATTATGTTACCAAGCGGAAAATAATATCGGTTCTTTCATCGGTGGAATTATATACTTTTATGTTTGTTAACCGTAGTTCGTGATATATGCTATTTTCCCATAATCGCTGCCCATCCTGAAGAAATACAGGCATAATTCTGAGCATGCATTGAGATATTTCTGAAAGATACTGACAGCTCCATGTCGATCAATGATAAAGCCATTAAGCGATATAGGCATACCGATAATAACTTTTCTTATACTAAATGCAGTATACTAGTACATAAGAACATGTCAAAAACAGTAGAGAAAAAAAATAATAATGTCTTTTTTATTGGCCTTATCAGTCTTTTTGGAGGCATTAGCCAAGATATTATTATTCCTATATTACCCATCTATTTAGCAAATGTCCTCCATCTTGATAAGTCATTTATTGGATTCACGGAAGGATTAGTAACCAGTAGTGCAAGTATTTTTAAAATTGTCTCGGGATTTCTCTCCGATAAATTTCGAAAGAATAAACCGATTGTTTTTTTTGGCTACTTTCTCTCTTTCATTTCAAGACCGTTACTCGTACTTACCAATATGGCGGGCGTCGTTCTTCTCTTACGCTTCATTGATGGTATCGGAAAAGGTATTAAAGATAGTCCAAAAGATGCCTTAACGGCTGATTCAACTGAAACAAAAACTCGGGGAAAAGGATTTGGTATTGTTCGAGCACTTGATACCTTTGGCTCAGTTATCGGACCACTTATTCTTTTTATCTTACTTTACTTTCTGAAAAACAATACGCTTAAATACTATTATATTTTTTTTATTTGTGCTGTTCCCCTTATCTTTACCCTTGGTATTCTCATGTTTTTTGTTAAAGAAGTTCCCATAAAAAAAGAACAAACTCATAGTGAACTTAAATACCATTTGCCGAAGCAATTTTATCTTTTTCTCGCAATTGTATTATTCTTTTCCCTGGGAAATTCTTCTGACACGTTTCTTATTCTTCGTGCACAAAATGTTGGAGTAAGTCTCCTGGCAATTCCTCTGGTATACGCTCTGTTTAATGCTATTTATGCAGGTGCATCAATTCCATTAGGAAGCTTGTCAGATAAAATTGGTCGCGAAAAAGTAATTCTCTTAGGTTGGATTGCTTATGCCCTTGCGTATTATGGTTTTGGACTTGCTCACTCAGCATTTACTATCTGGTTGTTATTTGCTTTTTACGGCATATATTATGCAACAACTGAGGGAGTGGCAAAAGCATTTGTAGCTGATTTAATTATTCCTGAACACAGAGGAAAAGCATATGGATTGTATAACGCCTTAATTGGGTTAATAACTTTGCCAGCGAGTATTATTGCAGGATACTTGTGGGATAGAATAAATCCTGCAGCACCATTTTACTTCGGAGCAACGATTGCTTTTTGTGCCTCGATTTGCCTTTTTTTATTTTCCACATTCTATCGGCCGAAGGTACTCGCGCTGCGTAAGTAATACATTAACGAAGGTGAAAAAACACTATTTATTCTCGCGTTTCAATTCAATTACGGAAAAAATATTCCCTGCAGGATCTTTAAACCACGCAATCAGTGGACCCCCTCCTCGAAAAATACCCTTTTTATCAGTT
Source organism: uncultured Gammaproteobacteria bacterium (assembly GCA_964416445.1). Taxonomy (GTDB): domain Bacteria; phylum Patescibacteriota; class Microgenomatia; order Levybacterales; family UBA12049; genus CAYQEE01. The sequence continues at coordinate 5,341 of CAYQEE010000033.1, read as the reverse complement.
TCAGGCATTGCTTCATAGTGTTCAAACACAACCCCTCGTTTTGTTAACTCATCAACTGCCTGTTCAATACTGTCCACAGGAAAGTTAAGAACCGTGAACGATGCGGGAGTATGATTGGATTTCGGATAGACAATTATGTTATTTTCATTACCGAGATGTAGGGTTAATATTCCTTGTTCTCCGTCCGTTACTTCAATACCCAAAATTTCACTATAGAAGCTCCTGGCTTTCTGGATATCATTTACTGAAAAACTTGAAAATGCTTTAGCATCTTTGAACATAGATTCATTATGTCAAAAAATTAATCATTGTCAACCAGAATTGAGGTAACCAATATTAAACAAATTTTGCCTTTTTTGGACATATTCTATGATTTCTCACTTTTTGTTTTGGAAGAAATAGTTTCGTAATCCATTACTCTATTTATGTATATATTCAGGACAGAGATTTCCAAGTGGACAATGATCACAGGTATGAGGTCGCGCAGTACACATATGACGTCCATGGAGTGTAAGTAAATTTCCAAAATCTATCCACTTTTCTCTGGGAACAAAATCCATAAGATCCTGTTCAATTTTTTCAGGAGTTTTTTCACTTGTTAATCCTAATTTCTGCGATAATCGTATTCCATGGGTATCAATCACTATTCCTTCTGCTTTTCCAAATGCACTCCCGAGAACAACATTTGCTGTTTTCCGAGCTACACCTGGTAAAGCATCAAGCTCTTCCATCGTTTGGGGTACTTCCCCGTGATACTTCTCTACAATAATCCTTGCTGATGCTTGGATGTTCTTCGCTTTGTTATAATGAAAAGTGACTTTACTTATCATGCTATCAATAGCTTCAACTGACGCATTGGCAAAAGCTTCTACAGAGGGAAATTTTTCAAATAATGCTGGGGTAATTGTGTTTACTAATTTGTCTGTTGTCTGCGCAGCAAGAATCGTTGCAACAAGAAGCTCAAAGGGCGAGTTAAATACGAGTTCAATTTTGGGATGCGGATAGACTGTGTACAGTCTATTCATAATCTCAAGTGCTTTTTCCTTTTTTGTCATAGCGCATATACCGTATTTTCAATAGGTTTCAAGGGATCTGGTACCCTTTATGAAACCCGTTCAAGCAGAAATACTGGTAAAACACGAGTTGTCTTTGCTTTATATTCATTAAACGTTGGATATTTCTGTGCATGTTGATTAAATAATCGTTCTCGTTCGTCACCAGTTATATTTGTTGCACGGGCATGAAATTTTTCATTCCCTACTTCAACCGTAACCTCAGGATGAGCTAATAAATTATAATACCAGCCTGGATTTGTCGGTGCACCCCCTTTGGAAGCAACAATGACAAATCGGTCAGCATCTTTTGTATACGCAACAGGTATAACAATTTCTTTTCCTGTTTTGGCTCCTTTCGTTGTCACTAGTAAAAGATCCATACCGGCAAACACGCCACCAACTTTCCCCTGACTTGACCGGAATTCTTCTACAATTTTTTTATTAAAATCATCCATATATTAATTACGAATTCATAAATAATGTATAGCTATGGAAATCATCTGTCAAGAGGTTTTTATTATCCTATGGTAATTTGCTAACATGAGCCTATGTTCACTATGGAATAAATATCAAGAAGACTCTATAGTAGGTGAGCTATACGGTGACAGGTGGAACCAAATCTTTACTTCATTGACGCAAACCTACTATAAACTCACTAAGCTCGGTTTTACCTATTATAACGGTAAAGTAGTGATTATAGAAAGTTTTTAGAGAATAAATTAAAATTTGGATTGCAACCATATAGAACTTAATCGCGATGTATCATATTTTTAAAGAAGTCTAATAACAAAGTTATTTTCTGTATACTTCATCATGAGTTCCGATATTAATAAACAGAGCATAACCTTCGTCGATAATGATATAAACCATACGGATATTCATAGTAAAAGATATGCTCCGCATGTTATTGAGAGTACCTGATAATTTATGAGTTCGAAATGAGGGGTGCCTCAAATAGAGCTATTTGTTTTCCAATCCTATCTAAAAGTCTTCTTTCTTTTATTCTAATTTTTCTTATTTCATTTTTGGACCAATGGAGAGACTTTTTATCAAAACTACATTTCAGAAGTTTTTACGTCTCCTGAGCGCTTGTAGTATGCAAAAATGATACCATTTGAAGAAATTTTAGAGCCGAAAAGCTTAAAGGAAGCAGGAATCGTGCCTTTCTCAAACAATCGTTTTCCTGAACCGAGAGTAAGAGGAAATATTTTCAGCCAAAATTCATCAACTAAATCGTACTCCATCAGGGACTGAACAAGATTTGCACTTCCATAGACCTGAAAGTCTGGTCCATCCGAGTTTTTGAGCTTTTTTAATGCATCTATATCTTTCAACACAACAGTATTTTCCCATGTGGGTTTTTGGAGAGTTTTTGAGACGACATATTTAGTAATGTTGTTTATCTGCGGCCATCCTTCTGCTTCTGTTGCATGCTGTGGCCAAAATCCTGCAAAGATGTCATATGTTTTGCGTCCAAGAAGAAGCGCATCTGTTTTTTTCATCTGTTTAGCCATTTCTTGACCAGCAATCTCATCTTTTCCAAAGTAAGGACCCATCCATCCGCCATATTTGAAACCTTCGGCTGCGTCTTCTTTAGAGCCTCCTGGTGCTTGGATAACACCATCCATAGTAATAAATTCTAGAACGAAAATTTTTCTCATGTCTAAATGTTAGTATAACACAATGTTATTAACCATCCAGAAATGTGATAAGAAGGAATGGAACACTTTTACCTTGCGGGAAGTTAAAGCATTATGTATTTGTGCATAAGTGAACTTAATCTATTTAATGTGGAACACCTTTACGCTCATTTTGAACGGACCTATGCTACGTTACAACAATATAAAATTTAGCTTTGTTTATAAACTGCCTGACTGTAATGGCATGCTTTGATCAGCAGGACATTCGTTACCTTCTGTAGTGTCTGCACAGGGCAAAGCTTTATAAGGCTTATATGTATAAGTACCATTTTTATCCCACATGAAAAAAATAGTATCTCCAATTCTCTTCATTTTATGGGTTGCTATATTTAGGAGAAGTGTATCCGCTTTTATTGCAGCAGCTCCGCAGTTTGCACAACCATACATGTTTAGGGAAAGATATTGTCCATCCGGGCTTAATGAATCAATTTCCGGAACATTAGCTTCATTCTTTTCCATAGTGTTTAAGCTCCAAGTAAATGAGCTAATAGGTATTAATTGATTGACAGGGTTGACCGGGTGAAGATAAACGTAGTAGTGATTACTATCCCATCTCATAACAAAACCAAAATCGTAAATAGGCGATGACCACTGTTTCATGCTATACACTTGCCTGAAATTATCCTCTTGTACTCCTTGAGGAGCATGTATTAAAGGCATCCACTGTATACTATAAGCGTTGGGGTAGGACGTTAACTGTTGTCCTTCCAAGAAATATAAACCATCATTAAATATCATTATCTTCCCATTATTTTTTGCATAAAAGACTTGATCTTTATCACGTAATGATATATGGATCATAGGCGTCAGCGAGGTAGCAGTAGTTTGTTTTCCCCGTATAGGGTTGGATATAGTTATCATTTGTTGGTATTTCATCCCAAGATAAAAGCCGATGAAAGGAAAAAGAATAAAAAATATCATTGCAAGGCATTTTGAAAGAGGAGTAATTGTTGTCAGTTCTTTTTTTAGCTTCACTAAATTAGTATTACAAGTTAGAAGATATTTTGCAAATCATAAAATTCCGTAGAAATCCATAGTAATCCAAATGTTCGAACCATTAACTGATGCTTATTTTACAATGTATGACAGCATGCGCCACTATGTTAATCTTACTATTGGCTCTTACCAATATGCTTAAGTATCTTTTTTAATAGCTCTTCTTGTTCAAAAGGCTTTTCTAAAAAATCATCCGCTCCTGCTTCCTGAGCGCTAGTTTTAATGTCACGACTTGCAGAAACCATTATTATAGGAATATGCTTTGTATGTGCTTCTTTCTTTAAGTATTTGCATATATCTCGTCCGTCTTGTCCACTCATCCAAATATCAAGGAGAAGCAAATCTGGATACTCTTTCTCCATCTTATAGATAGTTTCACCATCTACCGTTGTATCCACATCATAGCCTTCAAGCTCAAGCATCATTTTTACTGAATCGCAAATAGAAGGGTCATCATCAGCAATAAGTATTTTTTTTTTCATAATCTTGAAAAATAAGTATACCTGAAGCAATTAAGAAAATAGTAAGAGTAAGTTACTCATGCTGAATATCTTGAGTTGCTAATTTGTTTTTTTCAGTGTTTTTTTTGTGTTTTACAGGTATGCGAAAACAGAATGTAGAGCCTTTTCCTTCGATACTATCTACCCATATTTTTCCACCTTCCCTTTTTACAATTTCACTTGAGATATATAATCCCAAACCAAGACCTGGGACCGTATTGTGATTCGGACCGCTAACTCGAAAGAATTGTTCAAAGATTCTATGAAGCTTATCTTTAGGAATGCCGACCCCAAAATCTTGTACGCATAGAGTAACATTCTCTTTATCAACTGTAGTGATAATATTTATATCATTGGTATGAGGAGAATATTTGATTGCATTGGAGATAAGATTTGTTATAACCTGACCAATTCGCTCTCTATCTCCGTAGATGTTCTTTATCTTCTGATGCTTCTTATGCAAAGTATGCCTTTCTGTGGTCAATTGCATTTCATCAACAGTTTCATCTACTAGTTCATTAAAATCAAAAAAATCTTCATGAAACTCAAGTCTTCCAGATTGAATCTTAGTTACATCCAGTAAATCCTCAATAAGATTTGTCAGTTTATTTACTTGTGCATCCATTTTTTGAAGTGCGGCTACTGCATCTGAATCTCCTTTTTTCTTAAACATTGTCTGTAAAACCTGACCATATGCTTTAATACTTGTTACTGGAGTTTTAAGTTCATGGCTTGCTATTCCTATAAAGTTGTCTTTTTGTCTTTCCAACCGCTTTTCGTTTGTGATATCTCGTGCAATTTTAGAAGCACCGATTATTCTTCCAGTTTTATCTTTCATTGGAGATACGGTAATTGAGACTTCAACTCTTCTTCCATCTTTGGCAAGACGCATGGTTTGAAAGTGGTCAATCTTTTTTCCTTTTCTTAAGCTAGCTAAAATTCTATCTTCTTCATGCTGTAACTCTTGAGGTATTATCGTCCGAATAGATTTTCCAACTATTTCTTTGGCTGAATAGCCAAATATTTTTTCTGCGCCTTTATTCCAACTCATTATAATCCCATCAAGATTTTTACTGACTATCGCATCATC
>CAYQEE010000032.1:0-7365 GCA_964416445.1 uncultured Gammaproteobacteria bacterium | reverse complement strand
ATAGTGATCGTTTATATTCACATTCATTCCTCCCGCCTCCCAAGGATCATTAATATTAAAGCTGCCATCACTATTGACACTTCGCAAAACGACCCAGTGATCAGAGTAATGTGTTGGATAAGGACCGCCATTTGCCGATAGTCCGGCAATCACAGGAGTACCATTACTTACCAAATTTTTCAGCGATGATATTGAAGGATTTGATACATATTCAGCTGAATGGCCATTTGCACTTGGTCCGGGTAACTTAAAATACGCAGTACCAATCGAGAAATTGTCAGAATTAGCAGCAACGTCTGAAGGTGTCATATTCGCTCCAAAATGTGACGAAACCATGGCATAACTCGTCATCAGACAGCCAACTTGCCAGATTTGTTCGCTGGAAAGACCAATCATATTATTTCCCCAATTTGCATCTCGTTGATTGTAATATTTTCCCCAACTATCAGATAAATCCTGATGTGAAATGATACTTCCTCCAGAACCAGCTCGAGAAGTTGCAAAATTCGAAAGCGAAGATAATTGCGCTTTGTATTGAGCTAACTGTGTTTGGTAATTCGCTTCGCTCCCTTGTGTTTCCGTTAATAGATCTTGTTTTGCGCTCTTCTCTTGCTGTAATTGATTTGTGTATGCTTCAAGATTTGCCTCTAACGCAACTATTTTATTCTTTTTATCTTGAAATATTTGCTTTTGATTAGCATAATCCGATTTTGCCTGCATTGTATCAACAAGTAAATGTTGGTCATGATTTTGTACTAATTTTAAATAACTTAACTTAGTTAGCAAATCATTTGAAGATGAAGAAGACAATAATTCTTGCAAGCCGTTTTGATTACCTGCGACATAATTTGCTACAATACGACTCATTAAAACGTGGGTTAAATTTGATAGTGAATTTTCGAGATTCGTGACTTTCTTTGAAGTTGTATCGATATCTTCTTCCACAGAGAGAATATCTTGTTTTGTTTGTTGAATTTTATATTCGGTAAGCTTTTGTTGACTATCCATAACACTAATTTGAGATGAAAGTGTTGTTTCTTGTCCATGAAGATCATTAATTTTGTTCTGTAAATCATTAATCTTATTTTGTAAATCTTGTGCCACTTGCGATGTATTTACTCCAGGAGTTGGTGTCATTGACGCCGTGGGAGTATCTGTCGGGGTTGGCGTTGCCGTTTGCGCAAAGGTAAGTGAAGTATTATCCAATAGGTGAAAAAGGAAGATGCTAATAAGTATGGTAAAAATAATTATCCTCTTGTGCCTCATAGTACATAAATCCTTTCACATTAATCAAGGTAACGAGAAACGGCAACAAGGCTGGAAAATATTCCGAGTCCTATTGCAATCAGTATCTCAGCACCAAGTAGTTCTAATAAAAAGATCGGACTTACGGGAAATAACGGAATGCCTTTGAGGAAATCTGAAGAAGCTAGGGTAGGTGAATAATAGACTAATGCTGCACTTGAAATACCCCATCCAATAATTGTCCCTATAATTCCATAAAAGATACCTTCATAAATGTATGGCCAGCTAATATACCAATTGGTCGCACCAATAAGTCGCATAATCTCAATTTCTTCTTTTCTTTGTGAAACCTTAATACCAATAATGGTAGTCATGATAAGAATTGACTCAATTGCTAATACAATGATAATGATTATTCCTATTTTTCGAATGGCATTTGTCCAACTCGTTAATTTTTGTACAACATCCTGTTGATACCCAATGGTATTGATAATTGGCAAATTTTTAACTGCATCGACAACAGAAGGAAGGTCACGAATATTGAAGGTGGAAACATCAAGTGAAGGAGGAAGTATATCAGCAGTAACTAATTCCAATAACAATGGATCATTTTTATTTTGTTGTTTATAAATATTTAAGGCATCTTGTTGGGAAACAAAACTTATTTTTGAAATCTTACCTGTCGCTACAAGTTGTTTTTTGATCGCATCAATATCGCTTTGTTTTGTATCTGGTTTAAAATATATTTGCACTTGAGGTTTCGATTCAAAAAACGTTACTACTTCATACGAGCCAAGAATAAGAAAAGCAAAAACTGATACCGTTAAAAAGGTTAAGACAACAATAAGTATTGCCGCTAAAGTTTGATAAGGTGAACGACGAACATGATGCCAAGTTGTACTCATATGCGCTGCCATAGTTATTTCTTATCCTCCTTTTTTTCATCTTTCTCTTCTTTTTTTTCTTTCTTATCTTTCTTTTCTTCTTTACTTGATTGCTCTTTATCGTTTTCTTTTTTTGTGTCTTTTGCTTGCTGCTGATTCATTTGGATGGTTGTAAAACCAAAAATTGATGAATGCGGCGCTTTGTTTTTCTCCGATTCTTTGATAACCTGCTTTATTTCTTCGCCTTTTTCAATTATAGGAACCGTGCTTTTCGTAGATTTATCCCCTTTAGGAGCTTTGTTATCAAGTATTAATTTACCACTTTCTAAACCAATTACGCGATTTTTAGGATACTTTTTCAATATATCTAAATTATGCGTTGCCATAACTATCGTTGTTCCGGTTGCATTAATTTGGTGTAATAATTCTACAATTTCGAATGCGGTTTTTGCATCAAGGTTTCCTGTTGGTTCATCTGCAAGAAGAATAGCAGGAGATAATGTTAATGCTCGTGCGATAGCGACACGTTGAAGCTCTCCTCCCGATAATTGAATAGGAAATTTTTCTTTATGTTCTATCATACCGACCTGGCTCAGTAGTTCTTCTACTCGTTTATGTGCTTCGTGTTTGTTTACTCCAGTTATTTCAAGTGGCAGAAAGACGTTTTCAAATATCGTTCTGTCTGACAATAATTTAAGGTCTTGAAAAATTACCCCTATTTTTTTTCTATAATGAGAAATTTTTCGTTTGGGTAACTTTACTAAATCAATATCTGCTACTGAAATATTTCCTTTTGATGGTATATATTGTCTCAAAAGTAATCGTAATAATGTTGTTTTTCCTGAACCCGTATGCCCCACGAGAAAAACAAACTCACCGGGTTCGATGGTAAGAGTTAAATCAACTAATCCTGAATTTCCTAACCCAAACACTTTTGTAACATTTTCTAGTTTAATCATTATTCTACCTCCACACTTCCTACATCCATAAGCCACCCAGCGTATTTCGCCTTCTGTGTTTGACCGTGTACCAATAGCCTCTTCCCAATAAGCTGGGATAAATCAACGATAGACGAAGTTAAATAGACATTTTGACTATCTCCTCCTGGCCGAACTAAATGGTATTGTCCTTCCCCATTAATTCCTCCACTTTGTAAAACACCCTCCGCAGAATCCTTAAATGTGTTTGTATCATTTGATCCGATTACCGTTCCTTTCGAAACTGATGATGCACTACTTGATTGTCCTTGTGTTTGAGTTGGTACCGATGTGGTATTTCTTCTCGATAAAAAGTAGCCAGTACCAATTGCAAGAATGATAACAATAAGAATAACAAAAAAAGACTTCAGCGTAAGAAACGATGGTGACTTTTCTTTAGAAAAATCATGAAATACCGAAGTATTTTGCTGGTTTTCACTCATACCTACATACCTATCTCTACTGGTTTTGTTGTTACGTTTCCTTTGAGACGTGTGAAAATAGTAAACAACCTAAGCAGATATACCTATGAAAGACAGGTCACTTTTAGTTAAACATATTTCCTTCGAATAAGCAAGAATAATTTTATGTTTTTACTAGTGTCCGCGGATTGCTCGTCCAATAAATACGAACAAAAAAGCTATCCCTAAAATCACAAGTTCTTTAATAAAACCAATGACCATATGTTTTAGCATAGCACACCTTTTTCGTAGCGTGTGTAAGAAAAATGAGGCGGCTAAGAAAGTTGCTTTTTGATCATCTCCAAGCTGCTTTTTATTGCGTTAAGCTTTTCAGTTTTTTTTATCATACCGGGAAATTTACATACCTCAAATGTTATGAGTCCTTTCCAAGATGTTTTTTTAATCTCCTTAAAAAATTGTTTTAACGGGAGATCTCCTTGTCCAAACGGTAAGTGTTGTTTATGTGGTTTATAATCACTAATGTGAATTAATTTTATTTTATTTCTATAAAGAGTGAAAAATTCTACAATATCAAAATTATTATCAGCAATATGACTGGTATCCAATGTTATTGGTAAATCATATGCTATACAATAGTCACCAAATAATTTTGGATTACGCGTGACTAAGGGATGAAAACCAAACGTCGGTGGCTTTTTGGGATTGCTTTCAAAGGTAACAGTTATGCCATCCTTTTTTGCATGCCGCAAAAATCGATTAACAAATGAAATACGGGTGCTATAGGTGTTTACTAATCCACTCAGATGATGATTGATGAGCGTGACATCAGGAAAATAATTAGCAAGCGATGCCATTCGTGGGTATAATACATACGGAGTATAGACAACAAGTGGAGGAGGTTGATGGAGGCTAATAACAGGAATATCATATTTTTTACTGAGGTTGTATATTCTTTTAGGACTTCGGTAAAGATCCCGCATATATGCAACATATTCTATTCCATCAAACCCCGCTTCTTTTCCAAACAAAAAAAGCTCTTCTAAAGAAAACCCGTGAATACTACTCGTTAAAGCAAATTTAATCATAAGATAATTCTTGTGTATGGAGCTAGTAACGTAACTTTTCTTATTTTACTGCATTGTCCGTCCATTTATCCACACCAAGTAATTATAGCAAACTCAGCGGTATATTAACTAATGCATGTATTGTAATAATAATTCTCTTATGTGGAGTTAATTGTAATTGAGAGGCATTCCTACGATAAAACACGAAGTTCCTCTTCAATAAAATTGGTTAATTCCCCATCTAAAACAGCACTAGTATTCGATGTTTCAAAGTTTGTTCTCAGATCTTTAATCATATGATAAGGATGCAAGACATACGAACGTATTTGGTTCCCCCACCCAGGTGTTTTATAACCACCTTTTAATTTTGCTTCTTCTTTTTTACGTTCCTCTTCCTGCATAACCCAAAGTTTTGCTTTCAGGAGTTTCAATGCATATTCTCTATTTTGATTTTGAAAGCGTTCTGTTTGGCACGTAACAATGATTCCTGATGGTTTATGTTTTAACCTGACAGCAGTTGATACTTTATTGACATTTTGTCCACCATGTCCTCCAGCTCGAAAAAACTCCCATTCAAGATCATCATCTCGAATAGCAATTTCTGTATCATTTTCTATTTGTGGAAGAACTTCCACAAGAGCAAATGATGTTTGTCGTAAATTATCAGCATTAAAGGGAGATTGTCGAACCAGCCGGTGGACTCCAGCTTCAAATTTCAAAAACCCATACGCATATCTTCCCGTAACAACGATGGTAATACTTTTAAAACCTGCTTCCTCACCAGGAGTTTGGTCAATTAAATCTGCTTTCCATCCCATTTTTTCAATATATCTACTATACATTCGAAATAACATTTCAGTCCAATCCATTGCCTCGGTTCCTCCTTGCCCTGCGTGAATTGCTAATATTGCACTACTTTCATCATGAGTGCCCGAAAAATATAACAGTTTTTCTAATTCATTTAATTTCTCCTCCGCCTCTTCAAACATTTCATTTTGTAATAGTTCTTGTAAAAATTCGGCCTCTTCAATTTCTTTTTGTAAAACAGACATTGTTTTCATTTTTTTGGCAGCAGTTTGATGATCTTGCCAAAATCCTGGGTGTGTACTTTCTGCTTCGATCTCACGCACTTTTATCCGCTTCTCATCAAGCTTAAGTTTTTCAACAACTTTTCGAATCCGATCCTGTATTGAATCCATATTGCGTATTATACAATGATTTATCGTATTATTCAGGGAGAGTTCTTATGAGTGAATAAGCGATACAACAACTGCAATTGCTGAGAGAAACATTCCGACAAATGTTGACCACACCAATACATTTGATAACCAACCACTTTTAAATTCCCCCATAATGTTCTCATTCGAAGCAATTCTTGCAACAAGAAAGATTAACGGCACAGCAACTATTCCATTGATAACCGCTGTTATGACTAACGCTTTTATCGGATCAATACCAATAAAATTGATTATTAATCCAATCATGGTCGCTATGGTAATTACTCCATAAAATCCATGAGCTTTTTTTAACTTTAGATTTAGTCCTTCTTTCCAATTAAAAGCTTCCGATACTGCGTAGGAAGCTGAACCTGAAAGAACAGGAATCGATAACAAACCAAGTCCAATAATTCCCAACGAAAAAATCAGTTTGGCAAGATATCCTGAATTGGGAAAGGTATGGACAAGCGGCTCAAGTGCCTTTGCTGCATCCGAAGACGTGTTAATATTAGTAATACCATGTATATGTAACGTGGAAGCGGCAACTAAGATAATACACCAAGTAGCTATTTCTGAAATAATCATTCCGACCATATTATCAAGTCGCATACTTTTAATATGATTCCAACTTGTTTTCGGTTTACCATCTCGTGGAAGAAGGTGATGTGCTTTTTCTTCTTCTACTTCCTGCGAACATTCCCAAAAAAACATATATGGTGAAATCGTTGTTCCAAGTACCCCTGTGATGATAAAGAGAAAAGCAAAGGTAAACTCAAAATGAGGAACAATACTTACCATGAGCACAGTTGGCCATGGAATATGAATAATGAAAATCGTTAAAGGATACGAGAGAAGAGCAAGCGCTAACCACTTTAGAATTCGAGAATAGAGATAATAGGAAGTAAAGATTTCAAGAAGTAAGATTAATGCGGTAAATAACAGTGTCCAAATTACAAAATGAATAGGTAAAATTAAATTCATTGCTGCAGCCACGGCACCAATATCAGCTCCAAGATTGATAGTATTTGCAATGACAATCAAGATAACTACCGGAATCAGTATCGTTTTACTGTAATTATCACGGACAACTGCAGCGATGCCTTTTCCATTCACTAGACCTATTCGAGCACAAGCTTCTTGAATTGCTGCCATAAATGGCAACATATACAGTGCGGTCCATAATTGTCCATATCCAAATTGCGCGCCAGTTTGGGAATAGGTTGCGATACCTGAAGGATCGTCATCAGCTGCTCCTGTTATCAATCCAGGACCAAGTATTCGAAGAAATCGATTAAATTTTCTTTCTATTTTTTTTTCTTCCTGTCCAGTCAGTAAATCCTTTACAATTTCTTGCATATATTGATACATTGCTCCTTAATTTGATTAATGGTTCCCTGAGGAATATTTTGTATCTGTTTAAGAATATCTTGTATTTGTGGAGGGGCTGAGGCAACATCATTTTTATTGAGTTGTCCAACTTGCTGTTGAATTCCTAAAATCTGTTTTTGAATAGTATTTGCTTGAGGAGAAGAAAGATAGGCAGTATTTTTATTAAG
>CAYQEE010000031.1:0-7644 GCA_964416445.1 uncultured Gammaproteobacteria bacterium | reverse complement strand
TCAGAAATCTTTGGATCTTGTTACCGCATCTCACCAATAGTTTGAATCTTGAACACATGAAACAAGTATTGGCGTCCCATGGATTACATCGCTCACCAAGTCTAAAGCTTTGGATTATGATTGATATTCCGACAAATGTTATTTCTCTTGAAAAATATCTCGCGCTCGGTATTGATGGAGTAAGTATTGATGCTGATGCACTTACCACTGCGTTCCTTGGAATTGATAAAGATAATACGCAAATAAACAATGAATTTAATCCACAAGATGAATCAGTTTTTTGGGCATACGAACGGATTATTACCCTTTGTCAAAAATATAAAGTAACGAGTTCGCTTATTTCTGAAAAACCATTAAGTTCTGAGATTTTAGAAAAAGTAATTCGCTGGGGAATTAGTAGTATTGTTGTTCAACCTGATCAAATCAGCATGGCTCGCAATACCCTTGCAGAAATCGAAAGAAAAATATTCCTCACCTAGTTACTGACTGTTCACGAAGCATGCCATAACAACACATATTCACCTCGAGGTTCTTTCTGTTCATACATAGCCAAAACCGTATTAATTGTTCCGCGAATTATTTCTTCATGTATTTTCGTCAATTCTCGACACAGAACGATTTCCATGTCTCCAAAAATATCTTTCAATACGTGGAGATTGGTAAGAAGCCTATGAGGTGTTTCAAAACAAACAATGGTTGTTGGTAATTTTTCTTGTATTTCTCTCACCGTTTCTAAAAGCTTCCGAGCATTTCCTCCTTTTTTTGGTAAATAACCTAAAAAAGTATATTTATCGGTAGGAAGACCTGATACCGATAATGCAACAGTAACTGACGATGCACCAGGAATTGATGTAACAGGAATTCCTTGTTTAACACATGCACGAACTAAGGTAAAACCAGGATCAGAAATACTTGGCGTTCCTGCATCTGAAATAAGCGCAACATCTTTACCAGACAAAAGCAGAGAAATGATTTCTGGAATTCGTTTTTCTTCGTTATCGTCAAAAAAAGAAATTAACCGTGGTTTATTTGCAAGAAAAGGATTCTGCAAATAGGTATTTCGTAAATGATCGAGTAGCATTCCCGAATGCCTCGTATCTTCACAAGCAATAATCCCAACCTCAGTCAAGAGTTTTGCCGCTCGTACTGTTATATCCTCTAAGTTGCCGATTGGTGTAGCAATAATGTATAATGTACCCATACAAGTAATTTATGCAACAAATACCTGCACTCATTATACACCTCATTCAAACTGCTGGCTACGCAGGTATTTTTATTCTTATGACTTTAGAATCAGTTCTAATTCCTATTCCTTCTGAAGTAACCATGCCATTCGGAGGATTTTTGGCACAACAAGGTCATTTAAGTTTTTGGTTAGTCGTTCTGGTCGGTGCCGTTGGTAATTTAGTTGGATCACTCATTGCCTATGCGCTTGGTTATTTTTTAGAGGAACGCGTTATTGTGACGCTCATTAGAAAATATGGAAAATTTGTTCTCATTTCTGAACATGAATATACTCGAGCAATGCACTGGTTTCAAAAATATGGTAATCCTATCGCTTTTTTCAGTAGACTCCTTCCTGCGGTACGAACCTTTATTTCTCTTCCTGCAGGTCTCGCTGAAATGAATATTTGGAAATTTTCTTTGTATACGTTTCTCGGTTCATTTATTTGGTCAACATTTTTAACCTGGATTGGGTTCTATCTCGGAAGTAAATGGAACAGTTGGGAACCATATTTCAAGAAATTCCAATTGGTTATTGTTGTTCTTCTCGTTATTGTTGTCTTGTGGTACATTAACCATAAATTACAAATTATCAAACTAGACAAAAAGAAAAAAACTGCTTAATCTTCAGCTAGACGAGCAATTGCTTCAGGAGAAAAGTATTGACGATCTATAGGATTTTCGTGGTGACTTTGTGCACGTTCGCGAACAATCTGCTCAGCTTCTGCAATTGCAAAATCCACTATTTGACGGTGATTACCTTTCAGCCCTTTTGTTCGGGCAAAATGGAGATTAAATAATGCTTGTTGTTGTCGGTCATATTGAAATGTCTGCTGTATTGCATGTTTTCGACTAAATTGTTGCGCCTGATTGAATTTTTTTATTGCAAATGGAGATTGCTCGTCTCTTCTTGCTATCACGTTCGCATCATTAGCTCCACTTTGTTCAAGCAACATAATGCTATCATAATGGAAACATTTTTTACTTACTAGTGAGCGAAAAAAGTTTTAAAGAAATTTTCGGACAAGACCTACCACTTTCCCTTGAATAATTAAATGATTAGGGTAAATGGGTAACATTTGTGAATTTGCTGGTTTTAGTACTACTCTTCCATCTTCTTTATAAAATTTTTTCAAAGTTGCTAAATTATCATCAACAATTGCAACGACAATATCACCATTGGTAATATCATGTGCTTTTTCAATAACAACGTAATCTCCATCCAAAATACCATCTTCTATCAGCGATGTTCCCTTTACTTGTAAAACGTAGGACGTATTTTTTCCCGTTAATAACGATGCAGAAACTTGAAACGTTGCATTAGGATCATGATGCGGTTCTAATGGTTTTCCTGCAGCGATAAAACCCATCAGAGGCAGTTCAACTGAGGGTTGTAAGCCGGTACCCATGGTAACAGTAACATTGGGATCAATAATTTTGAGTACTCGGGCATTTCCTTGAACTTTCTGTACGTACCCTTTATCGACCAATGCGCGAATTAATGCATGCACTGTTGAATTACTTCGATGATTTGTTGCTTTTGCTATCTCAGAGAGCGTCGGAGAATAACCATGTTGATTTTGAAATTGTGCTAAAAATTCTAATACTTCTCGTTCTTTCCTGTATAAAACTCCGGGCATAAGTTTAGTAAAGGTATTTATTTTCTCTAAAAATATATACTATTATTTTATACGAAATTCGCATATTTTTGTCAATAAAACAATCTACTATACATCTGGTACAAAACTGATCAATATTACTAAAATCTTTCTTACTGCCCTTTCTGAGGTATTCTATGATAAAATAGATCCGATGAAATTTCAAGTCGTGTCACCATTTCAACCAGCTGGCGATCAACCACAAGCAATTGCTAAATTGACAGCAAATATCCAGAATAATGTCCCTAATCAAGTTCTTCTTGGTGTTACGGGAAGTGGAAAAACAATGACTATGGCAAAGGTTATTGAACACGTGCAAAAACCAACACTAATTATCTCACATAATAAAACACTCGCTGGACAATTGTACCAAGAATTCCGAGAATTCTTTCCGCATAATGCAGTAAATTATTTTGTTTCCTACTACGATTATTATCAACCTGAAGCGTATATTCCTACTTCTGATACCTACATTGAAAAAGAAGCGGAAATTAATGAAGAGATTGATAAATTGCGACTCGCGGCAACAACAAATTTACTCACGAGAAAAGATGTCATTGTTGTCGCTTCGGTATCGTGCATATACAACTTAGGATCGCCGATTGAATACGGAAAATTTGTTATGGAACTGAAAGTCGGAATGAAAATAGAGCAACGAGACATTATGGTTCGACTTACGGATTTACAATATGACCGAAATGAATACGGATTCCATCGAAGTACGTTTCGTATTCGAGGAGAAAGTATTGATCTCTTTCCTGCATATATGGACAACGGCATTCACATGGAAATTCATAATGGTGTTTTAAAAGCACTGACAGAATTTGATCCGCTTACCGGTGATCTGGTGAATTCCCTTGCAGGAACAGTTATTTATCCAGCAAAACATTATATGACTGATCCCCGTTCCTATCACGATGTTTTTGCAGTAATTAAACATGACATGGAAGAACGCGTAGCATTTTTGAAATCTGTGGGAAAACTTGTCGAAGCACAACGGTTATTTCAACGAACAAATTTTGATTTAGAAATGATTCAAGAGGTCGGATATGTTAATGGTATTGAAAACTATTCACGATATTTTGATGGGCGAAAACCAGGCGATGCTCCCTATACGCTTATTGATTATATGGAAGCGTGTTCAAAAGATTGGCTCTTATTGGTTGATGAATCCCATATCACACTTCCGCAAATTCGAGGTATGTATAACGGCGATAGATCACGAAAAGAAACACTCATTGATTACGGATTTCGCCTTCCCTCAGCACTCGATAATCGTCCACTAAAATTCGAAGAATTCATGCGGCGTACCCATCAAATAGTTTATGTAAGCGCGACTCCCAATGAATATGAATTATCGCTTGCGTCAGAGCATGCAAATGCAATTGTTGAGCAATTAATTCGTCCGACAGGAATAGTCGATCCTGAAGTTACAGTTAAACCAACAAAAGGTCAAATTGAAGATCTCATGAAAGAAATTACTAAACGGGTTGAAAAACAACAACGAGTTTTAGTTACCACGCTTACAAAACGCATGGCAGAAGAATTAACATTTTATCTTGAAGAACACGGAATAAAAGTGGCTTACCTTCATTCAGATATCGAAACACTCAATAGACAAGATGTTTTAGATAAACTACGAAAGGGGGATATTGATGTCGTCGTTGGTATTAATTTACTGCGCGAAGGGCTTGATTTACCCGAAGTAACACTTGTTGCTATTCTTGATGCTGATAAGGAAGGATTTCTCAGAAGTCGATCATCCCTTATTCAAACCATGGGAAGAGCTGCTAGAAACATCGATTCAGAAGTCATTTTATACGCGGATGTGGAAACCAAATCCATGAAAGCAGCAATCGAAGAAGTACAACGACGACGGAAAATTCAACTCGCGTATAACAAAAAACATAGGATAACTCCCAAAAATATTGAAAAAAGTATCCGAGCACGACTTTATGAAGAAACAGAAAAGGAGGAAGATATGAAAAATAAATCAATGAATACACTTCTTCACTTAAGTGATAAAGATGTTCTGCTTCCTGATGAGAAAGAATCGTTAATTAAGCGATTACGAATTGAAATGAGAACTGCAGCGAAACAACTCGATTTTGAAACAGCGGCCGTCCTTCGTGATAAAATTAAACTCATTGAAAAATAACGGAAAATTAAAACTGATTTCTTAAGGCAGCTTCTACCGGATCAAAGAATCTAAGCTGGAATCTTATAAATCGCCTGAGACCTTTATTATCGTCTTTTGTATAACTAATAGTCAATTTTTCACGCTCTAATTCATATCTTCCAATCGTTTTTAAACTAACTTGTCGATCTTGAGCTTGTAATCCAAAAATTCTTCGTAAACCTCTCGGTTCAGCGATTCCTTCAATGGTTACATTTTGTGACTTTTCATCTATTACCACTCGTGGATTTTTATATACTGCATCTCTTGTCGTTGCAATCTGAGGTACTGTACCTTCACGAATTACGGCTTGTAATGGATTTGGCATATTCATTCTTGACGTATGAATAGGATCTCCCACAAACGGAACAGGAATAGGTGTTCTTAAAAATCTTGCTTTAGCTTCAAGGAATGCCATCAAATCATCCTATCATAAACTATAGGATAAGTCAATATTACTAGCTCGTTTCTGAGTTCACGTTTACGACTTGGGAACCCGAAGATTATATAATTTTGCACGTTTTACCCGCTTTTTTGCTTTCTGCTTGAGTTCAATTTTTTCAATAAGTGGTGATCCTAATTGCCAAATTCTTTCAACACCAATATCTCCTACCATTTTTTGAACAGTAAAACTTTTATTTTCTCCTCGACCTCGAATTGCTAAAACAATCCCCTCAAATACTTGAATTCTTGTTTTATCTCCTTCTTGGATTTTTTGATGAACGCGAATGGTATCACCTGGATTAAATGATATTTGTTGCATAATGTTGCTCTATTATAGCGTAATTCTTGCTAAATCTCAATCTTTCTTTTCTTTACAGGCTTTAATAAACGCAATAAAGAGGGGGTGGGGAGAAAGTGGCCTACTTTTATATTCCGGATGACCTTGTGTACCAAGGTAGAACGGATGCATTGATTTTGGCAACTCAATAATCTCCACTAAATTTTCTTCCACAGATCGAGCACTAATAACAAGCCCTTTAGCCTCAAAATCCTTGGCAAATTCGTCATTAAATTCGTATCGGTGTCTATGCCGTTCACTCGTTAATCCCGTCTTGACATCGATTTCACCACCGTAGGTTTTATACGCATGAAATGCTCTCGTGTCTGGTTTGACAATTGCTTCCCACTTTCCCAGTCGCATCGTCCCCCCATAGGCTCGTTTCTCCATAAACTCTTTCTGGGCTGGGATTAAATGAATAACAGGATGTTTTGTTTTTTTATTGTTCTCTTCGGTATCTGCATCTTTCCACCCAATAACATCGCGAGCAAATGAAATCACTGCTAATTGCATCCCGTAACACAGTCCAAGATACGGAATTTTATTTTTTCTCGCATACGAAGCAGCAGCGATCATACCCTCTGACCCTCGTTCACCCCATCCAATGGGAACAATAATTCCATCGGGATTACCAATAAGTTTCTCAATACCTTCTTTTTCTACTTTTTCAGCATCAACCCAGTGTGTTTTTATCGAAACCGTTTCAGCCCAACCGGCATGATCGATTGCATCAAAAAGAGCTGCGTAAGAATCTCGAAGCTGATAATCTCCGGTACCGAAATACTTACCAATAATCGCAATTTCAATTTCTATTTCTTTCTTTGCTTCTATTTTTTTACATAAGCCTTCCCATGCAGTAACATTAGCTTTTTTCACCGGTAAACCTAATTTATTGAGAATTTTCTTTTCAAATTCTTGTTGATGCAAAACTAGAGGAATTTCATAAGCAGATTTAACATCTGGATTGGAAATAATATCCCCCTCATGCATATTACAAAAAAGTGCAAACCGATCACGGCGTCGTTGATCTAAAAATTTTTCAGAACGAGCTACGATAAAATCAGGTTGGATACCCATTGAATTCAGCGTTCGAACTGACAATTGGGTTGGTTTTGTTTTTGGTTCCCCAAGATGCGCTGGGGTTGGTACGTAGCTTACATGGATATGAATGACATCACCGGGGTTTTTCCATGTCATAATTCGAGATGCTTCGTAATAAAAAATATTTTGATACTCGCCGGCTGTTCCTCCGAGTTCAATAATAACCACATCAGCTTTCTTCCGTTTTCCAAGTTCGATAATTCGTGAAGAGATTTCATTCGTAATATGAGGAATTGCTTCAACATCTTCTCCGTTATATTCAAAGCGACGTTCCCTTTCAATGACGGTATGGTAAATTCTTCCCATCGTGACAAAATTATATTTATCCATATCTTCCTGAAGGAATTTTTCATACGTTCCAATATCCATATCTGCTTCTGTTCCATCTTCACAAAGAAATGGATCACCATGTTCAATGGGATTAATTGTTCCTGCATCCATATTCAGATAATTTTCAAACTTAATCGGGGAAACTTTATATCCTGCTGATTTGAGGAGAAGTGCTATTGAGGCAGAGGTAGTTCCTTTACCGATACCTGAGATGAGTCCTCCTGAGACAAAAATGTACTTTGTTTTCGTTTGTTTATTTTTCTGAAGTGGCACGATTTATATTACCAAAAAAAAATCAAAAAAGTCAACTACTTTTTTCGGGGTAATCTAAAGATATTGTCGCAGAAGAGATACAATGGATATGATGTATCAAT
>CAYQEE010000030.1:6640-8880 GCA_964416445.1 uncultured Gammaproteobacteria bacterium | reverse complement strand
GGAAGTAGCCAAAGAAGAAAAATAAAAGGAGAAAGAACAGCACCAACAGAAATTATTATTAATCTTCCTATATAAAAAATGAGAAGCATAACAGCGAGGATGACAAATAAAATCATGAATATAAGAGTAATCAGCATTGCAGAGCCGGGACTATTTACTATGAGAACCGGATTTACTGCCTGAAGTACCCATGCGTGATCGAGACCTCCGGTAGTGTTAATGACTGCCTGAATCAGTAAATTACAAATTGAGAGAACCCAATCAATAATGAAAATCGATGTATTTGCCAATAGGAACGAAAGTCCGATTCGAGGTAACAAATTCTTTATTTCTACTTCGTCAAATCCAAAAGTTGAAGCACTCATTATGTGAAATCCAAGAAGCGCTATTACAATTGCGAACAATGAATCAACAATGCCGACAATGACAAGCCAAAAATTAAACACAACTGAATTTCCAAGAAGAGAGGGTGTTGTGGTGAGAAAACTGATTATCCCATCAACTAAGGGTTTAGTCGCACTTTGCACTATTGCCTGCATAAATCCGGTTACTGCATCAATGATTGCCTGAACAAGTCCATTTGAAGGAGTTACCGGCTGGATAGGTTTTAATTGAAGAATAGATGACGCAGTGCCGTTTGAAGGTGTTGTAAAGGCATTCTGAAGAAGAGCGGAGAAAACACCGGCTGCTATGACAAGTACAAGCCCAAGAAGAGAGTTTCTGATAGTCTTCTTAGCAGACTCTATCTCGTCCGGTTTACCTGTGGAAGTAATGTATTGAAATCCTCCTCTGATGAGAAAAAATGCTGATGCAAGAGAAGCAAGTGTTATCAAAACACCTAACGTATTACTGGTAAACTGAGCCACAGCTCCATTTCCTGCTGCATACGCAAAAACCGGAGTGGATAACAATAATCCCGCTCCTAATAATAAGGAGAATAAATTCATATTTGACTATTTTCCGAAAGCATTTGTCGCAAGTTGTGTCACGATATTACTGAGAGCCATTGCTGCAAATGCAATTGTTAAACCGATTCCGGAATAGACGATAGTTTTCTTTGATCTATCCAAATGTTCAGGATTTCCTGAGCTTGTGATATACCCGAATCCGCCAACTACAAAGAAAACTGCTGCTGTTAAGCCTGCTAAGCCGACTAATACTTGAATGACATTTTGAATAAAGTTTTGGACTTGGGAAATATCAGCAGTTGCAGCAAAAACCGGAGTAGTAATAAATAATGATGCGATTACAGCTTCAGTGATAATAAGTTTTCTCATAAACACCTCCTTCCTTTTTTAAATACAAAAAAACTGCCCGAAAGGCAGTTTAGGTAACTATATAGAAGTGATTGAATTTATATCACGAAGAAGCTGAGCAGTCAATAAGTCATTTACATAATTATTCTTAATGAATGAATATAGTATAATTATTTTACAAAATATGAATAAAAAAGCGTTATCAGAGCGTGATATTTGTAGTAAATTTATTACTCCTGCACTTTTGAGCTCAAATTGGAATCTCCAAAGACAAATTAGAGAACAAATTTATTTCACAAAGGGTAAAATTATAGTTCAGGGCAAAACAGTTAAACGAGGTGAAGCTAAATTTGCAGACTACATACTTTTTTATAAATCACAATTTCCACTAGCAATAATTGAAGCCAAAGATAACAATCATTCAATGGGTGCTGGAATGCAACAAGGGTTAGGATATGCAGAAATCCTCGATATTCCGTTCGTTTATAGCAGCAATGGTGATGGGTTTATTGAACATGACCGAACAAAAGAAGAAGGAGTTATTGAACAAGAGCTATCAATTGATAACTTTCCATCACCTGAAGAACTTTATGCTAGATACAAGAAATGGAAAAATATATCAGATGAGCAAGAAACAATTATAAATCAGGAATATTTTTACGAAGCTAATGGTAAAGAACCTCGCTATTTCCAAAGAGTTGCTATTAACAGAGTTGTTGAATCTGTTGCTAAAGGAGAAAATAGAATTCTTCTAGTTATGGCAACAGGCACTGGAAAAACATTTGTTGCATCACAAATAATTTGGAGGTTGTGGAAATCAGGTAAAAAGAAACGGATACTTTTTCTCGCTGATAGAAATATTCTTGTTGACCAAGCAAAAACAAACGATTTTAAGCAGTTTGAAGATAAAATGACTAAAATTACAAATCATCAAGTTGATAAATCATATGAAATCTACTTAGCGTTATACCAAGGTGTTACAGG
>CAYQEE010000030.1:0-6540 GCA_964416445.1 uncultured Gammaproteobacteria bacterium | reverse complement strand
ATCAAGTTGATAAATCATATGAAATCTACTTAGCGTTATACCAAGGTGTTACAGGTTTAGAAGATGAAAAAAATATATATAAACAGTTTTCTCCTGACTTTTTTGATTTGATTATTATCGATGAGTGCCACAGAGGAAGCGCATCAGAAGATTCGGCGTGGAGAGATATACTTAGTTATTATTCATCTGCAACGCAAATTGGGATGACTGCAACTCCAACAGAAACAAAATCTGTTTCTAATATCAATTACTTTAATGAACCAATTTATATTTATTCGTTAAGACAAGGGATTGAAGACGGTTTTCTTGCTCCTTATAAGGTAGTGAGAATAACTATCGATAAAGATGTAGAGGGATATAGACCAGAAAAAGGTAAATTAGATAAATTCGGCTTTGAAATTCCGGATGAGGTATATGAAGGCCAAGACTTTGATAGAAGAATTGTAATTGATGAAAGAACTCAGTTAGTAGCTAAAAAAATTACTGAATTTCTTCATGAAACTAATCCCTACGATAAGACTATAGTTTTCTGTATTGATATTGATCACGCAGAAAGAATGAGACGAGCATTGATAAATTGTAATGCAGAATTAGTTGCTCAGAATAGTAAGTACATAATGCGTATTACAGGTGATGATAAAGAGGGCAAACTTGAGTTAGATAACTTTATCACACCAGAAAGTAGATATCCAGTTGTTGTAACAACTTCAAAACTTCTTTCAACCGGCGTAGATACTCAGACAGTCAAATTAATTGTCTTAGATGCAAATATTCAATCTATGAATGAATTCAAACAAATAATCGGTAGGGGTACGAGAGTACGAGAAGATTTTAATAAAGAATACTTTACAATAATGGATTTCAGAAATGTCACAAAATTATTTGCGGATAAAGACTTTGATGGAGAGCCTGTTCAGATATATGAACCGAAAATTGATGAAAGTCCTGTTCCCCCAGATGAACAAGATAACACTTTTGAAATTGTTACTGATGAAAATGGAAAACAAACGATTACCAATACCTATCTTGACGAATCTGAAAGCGGAGATGGCAAGCAGCATAAATATTATGTAAATGGTGTTAATGTAAATGTGATAAATCAACGTGTTCAATTTCTCGACAACAATGGAAAATTAATTACGGAATCATTAAAGGATTATTCTCGTAAAAATATTCTCAAAGAGTATGCCTCTCTTGACGAATTTTTAACAAAATGGAAATCATCTAATAAAAAGCAAGCTATAATTGATGAACTTCTTCAACAAGGTGTCCTTTTTGATGAACTTCAAAAAGAAATTGACAAAGACTTAGATCCTTTCGATCTTATATGTCATATTGCTTATGATAAACCACCTCTTACTCGACAAGAACGAGCAAATAATGTTAAAAAGAGACATTATTTTGCAAAATATGGCGAAAAAGCACGAGCAGTACTGAATGCTTTACTTGATAAGTATTCTGAAGAAGGAATAGCTAATTTAGAAGATATAAATATATTGAATGTCCAGCCATTTCAAGATTTTGGAACACCTTATGAGATTGTTAATAAAATATTTGGCGGAAGGGATCAATATATGAGAGCCATAAAAGATTTATCCCAATTTTTATATTTATAATATATGGTAACAACAGCAACTATAAAAGCAGTACAAGACATAATGCGTAAAGACACTGGAGTCGATGGAGACGCACAGAGGATCTCTCAAGAAGTATGGATGTTATTTTTGAAAATTTACGATGATAAAGAAAAAGAATATGAATTAAAAGATCCAAATTATAAATCTCCAATACCTGAAGAATTACGCTGGCGGAATTGGGCTGCATATGACGAGGGTATGACTGGCGATACACTTCTAAATTTTGTTAACAATAAGCTGTTTCCTCAACTCAAAGAATTATCATTTGAAGAAGGTGACGATCCTAGAGGTTTTGTGGTAAAAGCAGTATTTCAAGATGCATATAACTACATGAAATCAGGAACACTAATGCGTCAGGTAATCAATAAGATAAATAAAGATTTTGATTTCAATATTACTCAGGATAGGCATGTTTTTAATGATATTTATGAGAAAATCTTAAACGACTTACAAAGTGCTGGAAATGCAGGTGAATATTACACACCAAGAGCAGTAACCGAATTTATTACTGAAATGGTAAACCCTAAATTGGGAGAAAAAATTATTGATCCTGCTTGTGGAACTGGAGGTTTTCTAACATGTGCAATAGAACATATTAGAAAAAACTATGTAAAAAACATTGAAGATGAAAAAATTTTGCAAAATTCAATTTATGGATTTGATAAAAAACCATTACCACATTTACTATGTGCAACAAACATGATTTTGCATGGAATTGAGTCACCAATAAATATTAAACGTGATAACGCTCTTGCTAGACCACTACGCGATTATACTGAAAATGATAGAGTTGATGTTGTTCTCATGAACCCCCCATTTGGAGGAGTAGAAGAAGATGGAATAGAGGAAAATTTCCCTTCAAATTTAAGAACCAAAGAAACAGCAGATCTATTTTTAATTCTCATTATGAATTTACTAAAACAGGGTGGTCGTGCAGGAATTGTTGTACCGGATGGAGTATTGTTTGGTGAAGGTGTTGAAACACGAATAAAAGAAAAATTGCTTGAAGAATGTAATTTACATACTATCATTAGACTTCCAAATGGTGTTTTTGCTCCTTATACTGGTATAAGAACTAATCTACTTTTTTTTGATAAAGGTAATCCTACTAAAGAAATTTGGTACTTTGAACATCCATATCCTGATGGTGTTAAAGCATACAATAAATCTAATCCAATAAGAATAGATGAGTTTAAATTAGAAAGAAATTGGTGGAATAAAAGAACTGAAAATGAATTTTCTTGGAGAATTTCTTTCGAAGAGATTAAAAATATGAATTATAACTTGGATATTAAGAGACCTAATCTGTCATCAAAAATTGTTACAAAAGAACCCAAAACCTTGATTATAGAGGCTATAGAAAAAAACACTCAAATTCTTCATTTATTGAAAGAAATCTCTACCGAAATTAATGAATAATGTCAAATTAGAAAATTTAATTAAACAGAGAAAAGAATTTATATATATAAATAACGATCAAAGTTATAAGAGATGTCGTGTACAAGTTGATCGAAAAGGAGTTGTTTTGCGGGATATTATTAAAGGTAATAATTTAAAGACTAAAAAACAACAACTTTGCAAAACTGGAGATTTTATTGTAGCGGAAATAGATGCAAAAGTAGGTGGTTATGGTTTTATTACCGACGAATTAGATGGAGCTATAGTAAGTAGTCATTATTTCTTGTTTGAATTAAATCACTCTTTAATTTTACGAAATTATTTAGAATTATTAATTCAAACGGATATTATTCAACAACAAATAAATCCTCAGGGAAGCACAAATTATTCCTCAATTAGACCTAATGCTATTTTGAACATCCAAATACCATTACCTAATATAAAAGAACAATTAAAAATAATAAATAGATATTCATCAGTTAAGGATAAACTTTTTCAAGTAAAAAACTTAAGCGATGAACTTAAACAATTAATTAATGATGAATTACCCTTCTCTCTACTTAATAGAGGGAATGCATCACCAGTTTCTTTAAAAGAATTAATTATAGAGAAAAAAGAAAGAGTGGGAAATTTTTTTAATAATGCCAAAAAAGTTGGAGTGAATAATATTCTAGGTATAGTTCCTTTAAAAGGAGTAAAGGAAATGGACTTTTCAAATTATAAAAAAGTTGAGAAATGGGATTTTATTTATAATCCAATGAGAGTTGACGTAGGATCAATAGGTTTATATTTATCAGATCTTCCTGCTATCACAAGTCCTGATTACGTAGTATTTAGTATAGATAATCGCAAAAAATTGTCTCCTTTTTTATTACTAAAGTATTTAAAGTCCAAACAGGGATTAATTCAAATTTCTTCAAATACTGTAGGCTCAGTTAGAAAGAGACTATATTTTAATAATCTTTGCAAAATTGAAATCCCAATTAATAATTTGCTTGAGAAAAATGATATCGATTCCATATTTTATAAGGCTAATTTAATTACAGAAGAATTAAATAAAAACAATGATTTTATCGAAAAAATAAAATTATCATTTATTAATAAAGAGTTATTAACATTTTAAACTCTCATATATATCATTAGTTATTTATTATATTCATAACTCTGTATTATGAGTGGCATTACTTTTTCTATATCATTTTCCTTAGTTATATTGCATACATAATCACCATTTCCCCAATGCCCTATTTTTTTAGGATTAAGTAAATCTCGTGCTAAGTGAGTAGGGTCTTTCAAGTCTCCACTTTTTACATTTAAATATACTTTTATATCTTTACTTCTTACCTCCACATCAACAAAATTTGTAGATGTTTTGTAAGCAATATATAATTTCTTTGGTTCTTCTTTAATGGATTCATCAAGCGATGTAATTTTTTCTCGAAGTTGATTAAAAAGTGACTTTATAAAATCAGATGCTTTATTTAGATGATATTCAATCGTATAAGTCTTTTGTAATTCTATTCCTTCACTTTTAATTTGTTTTGCTCTTTTAATAATTGCTGTGGTAGAAATTTTAATTTTTTGATAATTTTCAGGTTCAACAGAAAGTAAGTTATCTTCATAAATTCTATATTTTAAAAGTTCAATATTTATTGGGAGAATATCTGCTGTGTCTAAATCAAATTTATTATAACTTTCTGCAATACATATAACTCGTGGAGAATCCCAATCAATAAATGATTCTGTTGTAAATTCTCCATTATAAGTCATCATGGGAGTATTATAAGTTTTTGGTATTTTCTCAATGACTAGCTTTTCAAATTCTGCTTTATGATCAATTAGCCAGCGAAGATAAGATAGGCCTTAATTAATTACATTATCATTTTGAGTTTTTTTATATTCGATAATTACTGGTGAACCGTTATGATCTATACCAAGAGTGTCAATTCTTCCACCAAAACTCGTTGAGTATTCACTTGCAAGGAAAGTAATTTGCAGTATTTCCTCCAGATTGTTTTCAAACAGCTCTTGAAGTTTTTTTTCTAAATCCACTGGTTTAAGTAATAATTTTTTAACTTTTTTATCGCTAACTTTAAACAATGCCATATTAATATCTAAATTCTTTTTGTAATTATATCTCTGGAGTTACAAATACTCAATTAACATTTTATTTTAATCAAACCAAATATAATCCGGGTTTTTGACTTCTTTAATGTGAGCATCATTAAGTAGTAGCTTACCATTTACTTTTTTAACTAGCCAATACCCTTCAAAATATTTATAAACTATATCTCCATCTACAAGGTTTTTAGTCGACAATTTAACTTTTATCTTATTTGGATCTGAATCATCAGGTGTAATTGAAATTACTGAAGTATCAAGATTAGGCTTATATCCTTTTACCCAATTTTCAAACTTAAAATCTTTTTTATAATCCCCAAGGAGTGCAAACGCCTTATCGAGCCTTCTAAGCTTGATGTAATCATAGTAAGCCTCAACTGTATGTTGTGGATCTGTATTGGGCTGAATATCAAGGACTGTAATATCTTTCAGCGGATCTTTACCGGAACTTTTCATATCATCCCATTTTTGTTTTATTGAATTTGAAGAAATTGCCATTCCCATGCCTGATCCACCAAGTGTGTTTATGCCGACTGCTTCACCGCATTCATCAGTCATCGGGCCTCCTGATAAGCCGGGATTAAGCGTCGCATCAGTCTGGATATACATTATGCCGGAACTTTTATCAAACCTATTGCCAGAGAGTATACCCTTTTTCACTGTCATCTCACCTGGCAGATCGCCACCGAATGGAAAACCCATCGAATACAGCGAGTCAGTCTGCAAAAGCTTGTCTGAATCACCAAGCTGAACTACTGGTACGTTTGCATCAATTTTTAACAGCGCAAGGTCATCATCCTTATCGGCAAGAATTATCTGTGCTGTCTGGAATGTATTATCAGAGAGAACTACCTTCGGGCTTGCTTCAAATTGAATAACATGGAAATTTGTAAGAATTGTGTTTTTGTCTATTGCAAAGCCGGATCCTTCTGCTTCGCCTCCTATTATTCTGACTATAGATTTACTTAATTTCGAGATAGAATCTTTAATATTGCATTGTTTTGACTGCTGATTAAGCTGGTTTTCCAGTGCATCAACCCTGTTTTGCAGAGAATATATTTTTTGAGTTGAAAAAAACATAAAAAAGAGAATAGCGAGAAATAATAGCGTAAGAATAAGGAGGCTGAATGAGTAAAACAGGAATTTTAAAATCTTCTTGATAAATATTTTACGGTGAACTTTTTCTAATCGTGAACTCATATAGATATATTGTTAACTGAGCAATATTATACGCTAATAGCAACAACCAAACCACGCTTAACTTTATGATTATTTGTTTTTCCTAAGTATTTATTTACTTCTTAGTCTTTTTCTAAGGAAAGGAGGGCGAAGCCCTCCTCTTTTGCAAGGGTAAATAAACGAGATCGTTGTCTCGCCCTTGCAA
>CAYQEE010000029.1:0-11883 GCA_964416445.1 uncultured Gammaproteobacteria bacterium | reverse complement strand
AATACAGTATATACTATGCACAATGTGGTTACTCAGAAAAGATTGATCTCTGCGAAGAACGAAGTGAGATATAAGGTGATTTCTTCGTAAATAGTAGATTGTTTATTGAAAGTGGGCGAGTTGCACGAATTGCAATAAAGGTAGTTACAGAGAATACTTTATTCTTGTTGCCAAATTTTTCAATAAGTACTTCTGTCTCAAGGGGGGAAGAAAAAAGAAGATATAAAGCATCAAATAAATTGAGCAATTTTTCTTTCCAGGAATAAAAAAGATAACTTCGAAAAGTTTGTTGTTTAGCCATATTATATAAAGAGGAGATATATCCTCTTTTCTTAATGTACACGAGACCCCATGAAAGGATTACTCTGTAGATTATCTTAAAATGACAATATTTTGTTTTGAACTATTGCCGTTCTTAGTATTAAGTACACCAAAACTAAAATATCCTGTAAAGATGATTTTATTGCGTCGTAGTTTGCTTTATTAGATCAAAAGACATCAGT
Organism: uncultured Gammaproteobacteria bacterium; assembly: GCA_964416445.1. Classification (GTDB taxonomy): domain Bacteria; phylum Patescibacteriota; class Microgenomatia; order Levybacterales; family UBA12049; genus CAYQEE01. The sequence continues at coordinate 11,380 of CAYQEE010000029.1, read as the reverse complement.
TTCATGAAAACAGGAGATTTTCCTTATTACTAGCTTTACATGCTGTAAAATTACTAGCTTATGATATACTTTGATTCTTTTAGATATTAGTAGAAAATACCTTTTGAGAAAGAAAAAGTAACTTGTTTTCTTGGTATTTGGCTATTTTTGGACTGGTATAGAGAGATGGATTTCCTCTAATAGGAGAAATGATCGAGTCGTAACATCAAAATAGACATTTCTTTTAACTTGTTTCTTGCAAATCGTGTCTTAAACGTGTTTCGATGCTTATTCTGCTAGCAAAGAACAGATAAGATTGCGTAGTGTAGCCTTGAAAAAGGCGACAAAGAGACTCCATTAAACAAATCCTGGAAAGAAATCCTTTTTTATTTGTTTTGCAGGAATTCCCATATCTTTTAATGTTTTTTCAAAGTCAGTAATCATGGCTTGTGGTCCAGAAAAGTAATACAGCCGATCTTTATAATCAAGGACCTCTTGTTCGATCATTGTTGTGTCGATCCTTCCTTTTCTTCCTTTCCAAGTTGCGTTATTTGTTTTATTCGTTATCGTATAAATAACTTTTATCCCAAGCTTTTCTGCAGCCTCATCAAAAACTGACTTATAGGCAAATTCGTTAGGATTTTTAGCTGTATAAAAAAGAATAATATCTCTTTTCTGTTTTGTGTCGAGCAAATACTTTATCATACTTCGAAACGGTGTTATACCAATACCGCCTGCAAGAAAAACAAGTTTTTTGTTTGGATCTTTAGGGAGCATAAAGTCACCAGAAATTTGTGAAGCAACAATCTCCTCAGTAGGAGATAAGCTTGCCAGTCTCTTTTTAAAGCTACTTGAAGGAGTATTGAAACGTACTCCAATCCGTACCGTATCTTCTGAAGGTGAGGAAGCAATTGTTAAATAACGACGATTACCTCGGCTATCAGGATGAGCATGTGCAAGTGTCCATTCCATATATTGGCCAGGTACAAAGGAAAACTGTTTTGGTGCTTGGAATATGAAATCAAATATATCAGGGGCAACTTGAATTTTCTCTTTGAGTTGAAGAAATAATTTCGTTTTTGGGCTGACGAAATATGAATAGATATTTCCAATAAGTAATGATTCTTCAGGAGAAAAGTAAGTTACAAAAATATGAAACTGTGGGGCAAAAAGAATACCAGTGAGAATGCCATAAAATATCTGTAATTGTTTTGTTGGAGGAGTAGTTAATGGTTCGGTGAGCATGACAAAAGCGAAGAAAAAGAGAGGAGTCTCAAGAAATAATTTCATAAAAATAGTCTGAAGATCGTTATGTCCTGCTGCAATACTCAACCCAACGCAGGTTACAACTGCAGCAGCAAAAAAACTGAAAACCATATCTTCTCTCTGAATTTTTTTTATTATTAACAATCCTCCTATGATAACAAATGGTAACATCCACGCAGTTCCCACCCACCAACTTGCATTTGTTCCAAGAATGAGCCCTACGATCCATACACCTAACGCAGCAGGGTTAAATATATGCTTTCTCTTAAGCGTCAAAACATATTTAGAAGCTATAGAAAACATAGCAATAAATATAATAGCTATGAAACCTTGAAGAGTAATTACGGGAGTAACGATCAGTGATAAGATCAGTGCGGTTATATAGACTGATTCAATGTTTGTTTGTGCATGAAAAATTTTTGCAAGGATGGTATTTGTCAACCAACTGGAAATAACAAAAAGAATTGTTGAAAGAATAAGAGCCATTGGAGTAAAGGAGAACTGATGCAAGATGCTTAAACCAAAAGCAATAACCAACAGTCCGATTAAATAATAGAGGAGCAACCGGTACATAGTTATTGTATTTAAAAAATTATCAATAAGTTTCATAATAAGTTCCAAACGTATCTTCGCCTATTTCGTTTCTTTTGATTGTTACATATTCATTCAAAAAATTGAAATAAGCGAAGAATAATTTGTCTCAATACATACTTTGTATTATAAAGGTATGTATTCGCTTCATAAAATTAACTTTTTGCCTTATCCAAAGCTGATTGCAATGATTGAACGAATGCTTGACTTGTTTGCGTTGCTCCAGTAACTACATTCACATTTGCAGTTTGTGCTTGGATCGCTTCTTGTGTCAGTAAAGGCATTGCTTGATTACTGATCTCGGCGGAATGACCTTGATCATTTGGGTAGGTTAAAAATTTGATATCCGTAATTTTCCCATTATTTATCGTTGCTTGGACTTGAACGTTCCCATAGAATGCATCTGCAGAGTCTCCAGTATACACACCATCTTTCCATCCTGTAGATGCAGTTGGTGATGAGCTGTCACTCGAATTATTTGCAGATGAATTGGTATTCGATCCGTTACTCTGAGTCGAGCTAGATTTACTTGGTAATGCAGTTTGACTTCCCCCTTTTGAAAAATAGGAGTAAGCAAATATTGCGACTACTAAAATAACTCCTACAAGTATCTTTTTCATGTTTGGTACTCCTTTCTTAAAAAGTATATTTGAAAATCAAATATCTAAAGAGATTTAAACAAGTAAACCTTAAAATAACTTGAAAGAAAAGATACCATTTCAAGCACAAGAGGAGGTAATAAGAGATAATTAATTTTATTAGGAAATTATATAACTTTGCAGCACTCAATAATTACGTGTTAGATATTATCAAGAAATTGTATTGTTTTTGTCGCAAATACGGTTAACACAGAATCATATATGGAACAGATTTTTTGTGGAATAGTATATAAAATTTTATTGAAACTCATTTTTTTACTAATACAAAAATAATTAAGGAAAGAGTCAATAAGTGATAATTCGTACATATAGTTTCTCTTTTCACTAGTATTTATAGATAATTTTTCTTAAAAAAAACTGAATAAAATCTTGTAAAAAGAAAAGATGTTAGGTATTATTGATAAAATTTAAATAAACACTCTTAGGGAAGCTAAGAGTGTTTATCGAAGTGAACAGAGACAATACTATTGCCTAAGGCAAGCATTACTATCTACTGAACTGTTGGAACTTGTCCAGCAGTTTCCTGTGCTTCACGAGCTGCACTTTCATGAGCTTCGTGAGTCGGATCTTCATTCGAATGGAATGTTCCACTCGGTTGCGGATTGTTTACCGAAGTTCCGGTATTTCCTGTACTGTTTGAACTGCCTGTTGTTGTACTCGGTATTGTTGCTGTAGTAGCAGTAGTTGTTTGTGCATGTGCTTGTACACTACTTTGCATTGCGCTTCCAACTCCTGCACCAACGAGTAGTGCAATTGCAACCATCCCCGTCGCTATCCATTTTTTACTATCCATTTTTCTCACCTTCTTTCATTGCTCTACCATACAGTTTTTTATTGAAACCAATCTGAAAAAGCGAACCAATATAATAGATGATCTTTAATAAAATAAATTTTTGTAAAGTAAGTTTCTTAGAGCGAGAGATTATTTTATGATGCAAGAAAAAAGTTGATTTTGTGGCCCAAATCCACCGGTTACCTGCCATTCTGAGGGAGGAATTGCAGTACAGTTTTGTGTAATCCATTGGGTAATAATATTATTTTGTCTGCCAGGAACACCTGGTAATTGAGACATGGTAGTATTCATTGGTTGAATAAAGAAATAGCGAATCACTCCTTTTTGTAGATCTCGTTTTAGTTGAGAGAGCGTTATCGTTTGGTCTGTTCCACTAAACCCGCCCCAAGTCATTACTGCTTTGCCTGTTGTAATAATAATGTTACTTGCCTCCATAGAACTTGCGGTACCAACAAGATATTTTGCGCGTCCCTGGTGACTTATAAGGAAAGAAATAAGTTTTCCATTAGTTTGATTGTCATTGCTAGGTCCACCATTTCCCCCAGGCTCCATACTATTATTGGGTCCTGCACTAGGAATTGTTTGATTTACTGAATGAATCATTGAATATCCAATCCAAATGAATGAAGGAATGAAAAGAAGACTAAGCATAACGATATAGGTCGTTATTTTAAAAACATAAAATCTTTTTTTTGTCAAAAGTAAAAAAACTATCCCCAAAAGTAACATTCCCATAAGATACGGAATAAGCCAACCAAATGCGGGATAGAACGAAAGAATTGATATCTGCCCCATGACTGTTCCAAGCAACGCTATAGGGAGAAGCCACATTTTCCAACTAGTATGGTGAAATGTTTCCCATAAAGCAAAAGTTCCTATCCCTACCAATGCTGCTATTGCCGGAGCGAGCGTAACTGTGTAATATGGATGCATAAACCCCGCGATACTAAAAACTCCAATACAACTCAATAACCAAATTCCCCAGAAAAACGTTGCTCGTTGTTCAGATGTAACCATGGTGAAAGCAAGTTTTTTCCTAAGAAGTAGTGCTAGTAAGGAAATACTTGCGAGTGGAATAAGCCATCCGATTTGTCCTCCAAAATCTTGGTCAAAAAAACGACTGAGGGAAGCTGCACCAACAAACACAGACCCACTGTTTCCTTCGGGGTTACTTACTATTGTTTGATTTGTTGGTAAATTCGTAGTTACCATTTTTGATGATTTAGTAGTGAATGAATACCTTACTTTTTGAGCAAGATCTCCAAAACCAAACATATTACCAGTAAGACGTTGTATGCCGTTATATCCTAATGCAAGATGCAATGCTGAATTGGTTTGACTAGAACCAACATACGGGCGGTTTTGTTTTGGAGTTAAATCAACTATGGTAGCCCAGGAAAGGGAAACAAGGAGCAAGAGGTACAGTGCAATAGTGAGATTACGAATACGGTTCAACCGAGAAATTGGCACACAAAAAAGATAGGTTACCAAAAATGCAGGTAATACAATATATGCTTGAAGCATTTTGGTATTAAATCCGATACCAATGAAAAGAAAAGAGAGTAATACATGAGATAATTTTTTTGTTTCCAGAGATTGATAAAGAAAATACGCAGCAATCAAAAGGAATAGGACAAGAATACTATCTACGTTATTGGTACTTCCCATAACAATACTTATCGGAGTAACTGCAAGAGTAAAAGCTGCTATGATGCCAGCAAGTGAACCTGAAGTACGTTTGACTAAGTGATAGAGTAACCATACAGAAAGAATTTGTGCCATTGCCTGAGGAAGAAGAAGTGCCCATCCATGAAATCCAAAGATCTTTGCAGAAAGTGTTTGAATCCAGAGAGCAACAGGAGGTTTATCAACTGAAATGAACCCACCTGGGTCGTACGAAACAAAAAAGAAGTTATGCCAGCTTTGTAGCATACTTTTCACCGCCGCAGCATAATAGCTATTACCAGTTCCATTTTTAGCAATAAACAATATTTCAAGTACAGAAGAGATGAGAAGAATACCTCCTAAAAGAAAATTCTCATAACTTTTTTTTACCGTAAAAAATACTAATTTCATAATACCTGTAGTACCAATCATGACTTAAATGAATATTAAAATTATTTGAAAAGGTAAGCAAGCGCTAGCGGGGACGAAATAGGGGTTGAGATAAGAAGAAATTTAACTATCGTAATAAGTACAATGGATAAAATAGTTATGGTAAAAAATGATTGCACTATATTTTTTGGAATCATGGGATATTTACTCGGTTTCATAGGGTAAATGTATCAATACGATCTGAAGTAAACCTGAAAACTTGTTAGTTCTTTTTATGAAGCGTAGGTAGATTAATGGTAAATGTTGTTCCTCTCCCTAATTCACTGTGAACCTGGATAGATCCATGATGATGTTCCACAATTTTCTTTGCTATGGAAAGTCCCAAGCCAAATCCATTTATTTCCTGTTTTGATCGTGAAAGATCAGCACGATAAAAACGATCAAAAAGATGAGGGAGATCTTTTTTCTCAATTCCCATTCCCTGATCAACAACAGTAATTTGCACCATATGATCTTTTTTGCGAGAAGAAAGAGTAATGGTGGTATTGTCGAGACTGTATTTCACTGCATTATCCAAGAGAATGATAAATAATTCAGTTAATTCATGGTGATTACCATCAATAAATTCTTCGCCAACATTATTGACGATTTTAATTTGTTTTTTACGGGCAAGAGGTACAACTTTTTTTAGCGCATTTTCAATCACTTCAAGTAAAACAACTTTTTGAAAAGGAATATGTTTCGGTTTTTCATATTTGGTCAGTTTCATGAGATTTTCTGATAATGTCTGTAGGCTTATTACCTCTTCGAGACTACTTTGTAATAAGGCGTCAGAGGTTTTTGTACTATGATCTTTTCCCATTAAATAGACTTCAATTTCTGCACGTAGTGAGGTAAGGGGTGTTTTTAATTCATGAGAAGCATCAGAGATAAAACGACTTTGGTCATCCATCATCACTTTAATTGGCCTGAGAGTTCTTCCCGCTAAGAAATATGCAGCTCCCCCTGCAACAACAAAAATTCCAAGATTAATGAAACTTAATGTGTAAAGTAATTGCTTTTCTTGGTTTTCTAAATCTTGGGGGCTAAAAAAGAGTTGGAGATTACCATGATCACCATCGGGAGGTGGGGGCATAAGTTGGAAATGTCTAATTCGGTCATTTTGCTCATGAATGAGTCCTTCAAATTGATGACAAATAATCTTATAGATAGAAACACTAAAAATAATACTGATGAACATAATGATCAGTAAATACCATGCAGTCAATCTAATGCGTGCAGAAGTAAACATACGCTATTGTCCTTGACTAATCTTATATCCGAAACGCCTCAGTGTTTTAATGAGTGGGGGAAAGTTTGGAAACGGTTTATCTATCTTATTTCGTAAGTGTGTGATATATACTTCAACTGAGTTTTGCACTACATCTGCATCATAATCCCAAACATTATTTAATATTTGTTCTTTCGAAAATATTTTATTGGGGAAACTCATCAAATATTCAAGCAGTGCGAACTCTTTATGCGAAAGGATAATTTGTTTCTGATCTCTAAACACTTCATAGGTTACCGTATTGAGTTGTAAATTACCAACTTTCAAAATATTTCCAGTAGAAGTTTTTGGCCTTCTTCGTAATGCTTTGACTCGTGCTAATAATTCTCGGAATGCAAACGGTTTGGTAACATAATCATCAGCACCGCTATTTAATCCCTCGACAATATCATCAGTCTCACCTTTTGCCGTAAGCATAAGTATTGGGGTATGGATTTGTTTATTTCGAATTTCACGACATATTTTCAACCCATCAATACCTGGTAACATGCGATCAAGAATAATTAAATCGTAATCTTCTCCGAGTGCAAAATCTAATCCTTCAGTACCGTTATACACCACATCAACCGCATATGCTTCAGCTTCAAAGCCCTTTTTGATAGCATTTGCAATTTTATGTTCATCTTCGATAACAAGGATTTTCATATGAAGGGAGTATCCTGTGTCAAGCTTAAATTAACCTTAAATATATTGAATACTATTCTATCATTATAGAATTTAAGTAGTTTTTGAAGCTGTTAGTTCTAGCTTGTGAAATTAACTATATCTGTTTCTCCCAATCTTTGATCGCTTGGACACCTTCTTCGGTAGCAGCTTGATGGATCAAATGTAAGACATTAGCAGCTGCAACAGTAAGATCATTGATATTGATTGTTCTTCCAAAAGCTGGTATGACATACTTTCTTTCAAGTTGTGCTTCTATTTCAAGCAGATCGATGATTTCTCGTCTCATGGTCCATACTTCTTCTTCACTCTTTCCAGGAACTAAATTTGATAAAGGCATAGCATTGACTCTTGCATTATAATCTTCTGGTGATTCATTTCCACGGGGGGGAAACAGTCTTGCTACAGCTACTACTTGTTCAGGTGAAAGGTTATGCTTTCCTATTCGAACAAAGTATTCTCCAATAGCATAGGCTGCATGAGAATACACTTCTCCTGTTTTCATGAGTTGTTCTAGTTCCGGTGATAATCCTCGTAACCACTGAATATCTTGCTGAGGATAGGAAAATATTGTTGTTTGTCCATCAGGTCGTGGAAATAAACTACCCCTAACTTGTTGGGCGGCAATCCGTTTATCTGTCCCTGCATTAAGCGCTTGTGCCCATCCTCTTCCTCGCTCCTCAGCGGATAACCAAGGGTTAATACACTGTTGAATACTTGCATGGATAGAATCAGTTAAGGAATCCTCACGGCTCGTAATGGTATGTTCACTCTTTTGCATTGACCATCCCCAAACATATCTTCCATTACCAAGTTGTACAATACCCTTGGCCATATTTGCTGACGATATTTCTATTTTACGTCCATTTCCCGCAAAAAAACCTTTGTAATACAGTTCACCATTTTCTTTGATTACTGCTTGGTCAATAGCATACCACTCTAAACCGCTACCACCATCGACAACTTTCCTTGGCAAAATCATACCAGTATATATACCATTGGCCAGGAGTTTTAATACCCTTTCTGAAGGGAGAAGTAATTTATCGTCGAAATTTGGATCCAAACTTGACATATTTCCTCTTAGAAGGGGATTATCAATATTAAAAGGTATTTCTTCTCTCGTTGAAATAGCATGTACTACTCCTTGTGTCTCTCGCTGAATAAATTCTTGCATTATTGCTGGGTTTACAAGAGTATTTACTCCTCTTCCTGTGGGATCGGATACTCCAGCTTGAATCGCGTGTTGTTCAAATAATTCTTCATTAATTGTGACGTTAGCAGCTCTTGCGAGTGCGATAGGAGTAGCAAAAAAACAGATTCCTACTTTTTGCTTGTAAGGTTGGAGTGGTTCTAATGGTGTTTTGCCATTGGGAAGAAGAAGGCGAGCAGTTTGCCTGGTATATCCAGCAATAATTTCATGTGTCGGCTGAATGCGTAATCCTTCTTGACGTTGTCGGAAAATCATATTTAGTCCTATATTAATTATATCATGTTCTATAATTTGGTACAACTTGTGTTTATTGTATATATTGCCAAATTAAAAAACCAAATTTATAACTCTTTGTCTATGTAATTGTAAATAGCAATTTTTATATTTTTAGGTTTCCAAAAAGCCAATTTATTCCCGATTTAGGATCCTATAATTATTCCTCCAGCCTCGATGTCATTTTTTATTAATTGAATTGAGGCTAGATTTTAGTCGCAAAACCAATATTGTGCGACGTAGATAAATTAACTATTACTTCCCTTTTGGATATTAAGTTTTAAAACTTATCAAACAATTTAAAATAAACTTAAGATAAAAATTCTATTAACCATTTAAATTGATAGTCAGGATATTTTCTGATGGTATAGTGTAAAGTAATTACCTCATTTTTAGGATTTGTTAAAAATTTAACGAAAAATTGAATGCTAACTATTTTAATTATGTTACCTTAATGACAAAACTTAAATAAGAGCTCTATAAAATCACTCCAGGTGAGTATTGTTAACTATGGTAAGAAGTACATTAATATATATTCTTAATTCCTCAGAGGGGATTCCTTTGAGAACTTGTGCCATTGCTTTTTTTACCTTTAGTTCGATACTTTCTATCAAACTATTTTCCTTGTTACTTCAAGCGAAGGAACCCTATTTCTGTTACCGGAGAATAAGTGATCTATTTTCAGACAGACATTCCTACTAGTTATCATAAAAAGAATGTGCTAGGATGCAAGGGAAAAATGAATTTGGGATTGGAAAAAAAGGTTGCTATAGTTCTAGGTGCAAGCAGAGGGCTTGGAAAAGCGACAGCAGCAGCTTTGGCTAACGAAGGTGTTTCAGTTGTTATTGTTGCACGAGACGAAAAACCACTCCAACGAACGGTAAAAGAGATACAAAAACTTTGCGAAAGCAAGATCCTTGGCATAGAAGCTGATGTAACTAATCCTGAGGATTTGCAATCAATGGTTACAAAAACACTCAAAGAGTTTGGAAAAATTGATATTTTGGTAAATAATGCAGGTGGACCTCCCGCAGGCACGTTTGAACTCTTTGGTGACACACAATGGCAAACAGCATTTGAAACAAATTTCATGAGTGCTGTTCGGATGATTCGACTTGTCCTTCCTTCCATGAAGAAGCAAAAAAAAGGCAGGATTATTAATATGGTTAGTATCTCAGTGAAACAACCTGTTGATAATTTGATTCTATCGAACGCTATACGTCCTGGGGTTGTAGGTATGGCAAAAACATTGGCTACTGAGCTTGCTCCGTTTAATATTACGGTGAATAATATTTGTCCTGGACATTTTCTTACTGATCGTATTCGTCATCTTTTCCGCATTGATGAAAAAGTACAACGAGGTATGAATGAAACAGAAGCACTTCAGGAAGCTGCTAAAGAAATCCCGATGAAACGATTAGGAAAACCTGAGGAGTTTGGAGCGCTTGTTGCTTTTCTCGCTTCAAATCAAGCTGCATATATTACGGGGACGACTATTCAAATTGATGGTGGGCTTAATAAATCTCTTCTTTAAAACTACAAGGAAATTAGTGAATTAAAAACCCTTTGCAGTTAATCTGCGGTAGACTTCATCTGCTTCAGCACGTGAGTCTGGTGCAAGTCCAATACGATCAAAAATTCTATCAATATCCTCTCCCCGTTTATATGCGCGAACCACATGGGTATGTCGTAATGTTTTTGGTGTTAATTCTTTATGAATATTTGTTTGTTTTTTTAAATCAGCAAATAAGAGTTGGATAAATCGATCAGTATAAGGAAAGAGAATTTCGTCGATCTCATATTCCTGTCTGTAGTGTTGATACGCATCAACAAATTGAGGGGGCAGTGATACTTTTCTATCTTTTTTGACATCCTTTCCCGTATGTTTGATCCATAATTCTGGTGCATAACGGTCAGAAGTGTCAATATCAGATGCTTTTATGGTTAAGAGTTCACTACTTTTCATTCCTGTTTCTAAAAGTAATAAAACTAAAAGGTATAACCGTGGGTTTTTGCTTGCTTCTTGATAGAGGGTTTTAATTTCATTTTCAAATAAATAATCGGGAAGTTTTGATTGAATTCGTTTATTTTGAATATATGACGTTGGATTATGTTCGAGAACTTTGAGTTGCATGACCCAAGTAAAATAATTAATTATTGCACTCACTTTCCTGTTGACTGTTTTTCTACTTAAATGTTCTCCTTTTGGAGATACCATTTCACTAATCCATTGCTGAATGTCATGGGATGATATTTCTTGTAATGTTTTTTCTTTAATAAAAAGTGAAAATTTTTTTACGTCAATAAAATATTTTTCAATCGTACTTTCTGAATAACCATAACTTCGCAAAAAAGCAAGAAAAGCTGGTAAAGTTCGCATAACTGTACTCTCTTTGGTTGGGGCGATAGGTTCTAACTTCTGGGTAGCTATAAGTTTATTGAACGACTTGCGTTTAAACAAACCTAATTGGTTGTCAATATTATTCATGCAGTGATTATAGCAAGTTGTCAAAAAAATCTCTCATAGTTCAACAAAACCTATAAGTACATAAATTAGAGAA
>CAYQEE010000028.1:0-17853 GCA_964416445.1 uncultured Gammaproteobacteria bacterium | reverse complement strand
TGGTGTTTACTTCCTTGACTAAAATAGAGTAACACTGTTGAGCCAAGGCTTATCAAGGGAATTAGGTAATACCAATTATTCACATTTTGTGCTGCATACAATCCGTTTTCTATTCCCAAGTTACTAAAATACCAAGGAAGGAAAAAAGAAATAAAAGCCACTACTGCTGCGCCACCCATAACTTGTTCAGGAGTAGATAAATGGCGAACCATTTTTCGTGCATCATTAAGAATTTTTTCTGCTTGTTCTGCAGGGAGACTTGTAGGATATTCTTCGGTCGTTGAAACAGATGGCTTTAACTGCGTGCCGCAATGAAGACAAAATTTATCACCTGCTTGACTCTCTGTTCCGCAATTATGGCATTTCATACTTTATGTACTTGCTAATAAATTATAATGATATATCTCTACGAAAAGCAAGGTATTATTATTAAGTACGCGAATGCCACAGTAAACCGTATAGCTTAGAGATAATTACTGTTCCCAGCTGAGCAACAAGGGCAACGTAGCACCAAAATCAGCTACTTTGTGTGGTTCACTTCCTCCGGAAATAGGAATCGTATAAAGCGAATAAACACTGCCCGATTGTGCAATAAAAGCTACGTTCTTTCCTGACTGATCTGCCAATGCGTCAACCACTGTTCTATCACTCGCTGGCAAAAGTGACGTACTCGTTATTGATTTCTTATCAGCACTAATCGTAATTTTATATAATTGCTTGTTTGGATCAGTGACTAAGGTAGGTGATCCTTGAATGCAAAGAAAACTTGTATTATCAATAAATCGCTCAGGTTTACAATTATTCGTTATTACTGGCAAATCGGTATTTCCCTTTCCTGTATCACCGATAACGAGATTATATGTTCCTAAATCATGCATGGTTACAACCGTCTTTCCATCAGGAGAAAAAATTTGCGATACGAGACTATCACTGCGAACTGGCGTTGTGCCGTCTGGAGTCAGGTAGAAACTTTTTAACTCTTGCCCACTGCACAGAAAGCATACATCCCCATAAAATGCATCAAACGACTCCGACTGAGAACTGTTTGCTCCCTTGTTCGGGTCTACTGAACCAAGTTTTGTCGGTGTATTGAACCAAATGCGACCGGTAACCGGATTAAACACAGGGGAAGTTTGTTTTTGCGTGCCAGCGTAATTTGCAGTTTGTGGGGTCAAATTCGTAAAGTTGCCAGATAAATCAACATATCCTATGCTTGAGCTACCATCAGCGTTGCTTTGCGATACTGCCATTTCGGTATAATCTTTGTTAAACCGCTGCCTGTTTGCTTCATTACTCGTTGCCAATGAAAAAGAGGCAGTTGTAAATCCTGTTGTGGGAAACTGCCTGGTAGCAGTAAGACCACTCATTGGATTATATGCGCTCAGCGTCCAGTTATTAAAGCCCGCTAACCCAGTGATAATGCCTTTAAATTCTTGTATTGGAGGTTGCGACAAATTTTGGTTTGTATCACCATTCTGAGGATTCAAGGTAACTATGTTGTCGAGTCCATTATTCATAACAGAAGAAGTGTTTGGTTTTGCAATATAGAAGATAGCGCCAAAGAGGATAAGTATACTAAAAAGTGCAATAATCCTCCCTCTTCCTAATACCGAATTTTTCATGCGGGAAGGTTTTTGTGAAAGTGGCGTTTCAGTTACTGATTCAGTATGTGTAATTTTTTTCCCACAATGTCCACAAAAAATACTCCCTTCAGGATTATGATTACGACAGGTGTTACAAATCATTTTACTCAATTAATTTTACCGTTTTCTCTATCCACGCACAAGTGTACAACAAGTTAATAATTCAATTGACCAAGGGTTATATTTGGTAATTGGTTATTGCAACTATATTCGAGATTCATCATCGTTGAGGCACCGGCCATTGCATTAACTTGATTATATTTTGCTGCATAGAGTTTATTTCCCACTTCCATACGGTCACTTGAACTCAAAGCAAGAAAATCTTTGCATGACAGAGTTTGCAGTTGCGTTGCTGATTCATTGACTGGATTCGGATGAATAAGATTAAATATGAAAAAAAGAATACCCAAAACTACAAGAACAAGAACATAAATAAAGACACGTCTGAGAAGAATATATACGAAGCCAATTCCCAACGCTGCGAGAATTGTCATAATGGTTTGTGATGGATGCACGGCCGGACGCAAAACAGGTTCACTCGTTTCTATTCTTTCTTCATTCAGATTGGTTTGATGATGATGGGACTTTGCTGCGGAGTTCGTTTTTATATGAACTTTTGTACCACACGAATTACAAAAAATCGCATCTAATGCAAGCGATTTTCCACAGTTAGTACAATGCATATACTTGTTTAGTTTTATGACATTTTGGAATAAATGTCAATGAAAAGGTGAGATAGATCCAATCTCCTGTTACCATAAAGAGGAACAATGGCTGACAGATAACTTTTAGTTTGTTTCCCCTGCATTACCTCTTTGTTTTTTCTCTTTTGCTATTCTCACTCGAGCGTTATGCAAATCGCGAGTGAGTGAGTCTGTGGTAAAAGGGATTTGGGATTGCTGCAAATATGCTTCAATATCTTTTCGTTTCATATTCGCTCGAATCAATGGATCTAATATATTCGTCATTTTCGTTACTTCCTCAGTTGGTAATCGTTTCTTTCGCAATCGCGTAGGAGATTTTTGAGCTGTTTCTTCTCGTAGTTCTCCCTGTCGTAACGACCATACAACTTGACTTCGGGTAAGACCTAATTGGGTGGCAATTTCATTGTTTCCTAGTCGCTGTTCTCGTCGAAGTGCTTGTACTTGTTCATTTCTTAATGTAATGATTTCATCTGGCCGAAGAACGAGTTGTTTTGTTGCAAGGAGTGCAACTGCTGATTCTACATCGTATTGACTCATGTGGAGAAGATCTGCGATCTGTGTATTTGTCAGTCGATCATACTGGGCAAACACTTCAATTGCTCGTGCCATTTGATATCGTTCATCCGTTACCGATGGAGGTATGAGGTTGCCAAACTCCTCCATGAGTCGTGCGTGTCGTAATTGTACAGAATGTTTTACAACACCCAGTGCTCGAGCAACTGCTGCAATATTGACACCTTGTAATGGGTTTTCTTGATATTGTTTCATTATTTCTATAAGCATCTGTTGACTGGTAAAAACAACATTCGGACGGTCAATAGGTAACCGCGAAACCACATCCTCAAGCGCTAGGCCAGGACTCGGAAGTCCTATGGTTTCCCAAGGAGTAACATGTGCAGATTTCCGTTCAAACAAGAGTTGACTTTGTAATTGTTTAAATCGTTGATATCGCTCTCGTAAGGATAGCGTCTCAGTACCAACAGAAGCAGTGAGGTTTTCAATGAGAACCTGTACTGCAGGTGGTTGAAAGGGTATCAGATCTTTTTGTTGCGAAACGACAACATCTTCTCGCCGGCTGGGAACAGAAGCTATCCAAATACTTTCTTCAGTATTTCGCTTCTGTGTGGGAATGACGTTCGTTTTCAAAGCTGCCGCTGCAATAATAACATCATCACCAGTCGGTAATGGTGCAACTTGGGCAACAAGTGTTGGTTGATATGCTTGACTTGCTTCACGAACACCCACGGTGATCATTGTTCGTAATCGGTCAAAGTACGGAGAAAAGGTATTATCAAAATAAAGATATTCCTGTTCTTCTGTGCCCATAAGTTCTGGTTTGACCCCAACAATCAGTTCAGCCGGATTTGTACCTAAATTACCGAGAAAAATGTTACCCATACGCTCCATTGTTTTTCCCGCAGCGCCATATTGTTTCAAAAACTGTTGTATTGCTTCTGGTCCTATCCCGACAACCCGGATATTTTCTGGATCTTGATCAGTGCCATTTGGATAACTTGCTTGGATTAATCCTCCTCTACGAACAACTTCTCCTAATTGAAGAATATTCTTGTCACGCCATAATGAAAAATATGGCGAATAGCCCTTATCAAGTGTTTGTCGTGCTTTTTCAGCAAGCCATGTGTTTCTTGATTGTCGGTAACTTACCGAATGCTCTTGAAGAAGAATAAAAGAGGAATATTCAGGTCTTTGCATACGGATGTCTTAGCGGGAAACGACGATTGCGTAATTGGAGGGCAAGATCAATTTACGAAGCATCGATTGTGCAGTTGTTGGTGGGTAATCAGAATTTTGGTTATACTGCTTATCGTTATAACAGGCATCATAAATAGTGCGTACTTTTATTTTCTTTGTTTTCAAATCAAAAAACACAGGAGCCACGGGAGTATTTTGGAAATCTTGTAATGAAGCCCGATCCATGCAAACGGTATTTCCGGCAATATAGTCGAGTTCATATCGATTGAGATCGCTTTGCGGTAATGCAATTAATTTGGTAAAGGTATGGGTGGTTAAATCATAAACATATAAATCTTTTCCTGCTAAGTAGAGTTTGTTTGTTTTCGGGTTATAGTGTAATGAATTGATATTTGGTGGCATCGTATCTGAGGTGATGAGCGGTATTCGTTTTGTGGGATCAGATACGGGTATTAAGGAAACAGAGGTATAGAGTAAATATGCTGAGTAATTTGGATCAGTAATTTTTTGTGTCGGATCCGATGAAACTGTTGTTGCAACAAGAAAATGATGCGCAACACTATCGGCAATCAATTGTTCTCCTGGTAAACAACTCGCAAACGTTCCAATTTGGCTTCCCAGCGTCTGTGATTTCGTATCAAAAAACGTATACGTTTGTGACGCACATACTCCCTGTCCGTTTGCAACAATGTAGGCGTTCGTTTCTTTTTGATGGAATGATCCTCCTCCATCAATTGTTAAAACATTGGTAACATGCATCGGTTTTGTCTTCTGTAACGCGACGCGATACAAAACCGTTTTATACTCAACATTATTGTTATAATAACCACTTGTAAAAAAATACAAGGTGTTGTGCATAATTGCACTGAGTATGGGCACTTGTGGCGCATCCTCAGAATTTTTGGCAGATCCATCAAATAACAACATTGTTTTATGGGTTACTGTGTTGAAGACATACAATCGTGGATTTTTGGGCGAAGCATTGACGACAAAAATATCCTCACCCCATTGTTTGACATACGTATCGTAATACACCGTTGCATCTTTTTCGGTAAAGGAATATACCGGAACACACCGATTACTTTCTATGGCAACAAGCGTTGTTATGGTTTCACTTTTTTGCGCAAATTGCCGTAAATAACTACATTTTGCCGTTACTGCGGTTTGAAATGCAAACGAAGAATTAAAATACAGCAGAAGGAACAACATGAGTAAAACAAACGAAAAAAAGCAGAGGAAACTCACGATAATCCATTGGAAAAAATAAACTTTTTTCTTTGTTTTTTTCGCAGTACTTTTTTTGAGTTTCTTCTTTTCATTCTTCATGGCAAATTCCTTGTTGGTAAGGTAATAATCAAAGGATGATGATTCTGCTCATTGGCTGTGGTAGCGTTGATTAACAAAAAAGTAACGACACCAATACTGAGACAGACAATGCACAGTACCGCGAGCGTGATGGTTGCAAATCGGTTGGATTTTTTCTTCTGTTTCTTCATAAAACTACAAAAAGAACGAATGTTTAACTATAGGGCATTTTAACACACTCCGTAGGTATCGACAAGTATGGTTATCTTGAAAAAATATAAAAGAAGCAAAAAGCGTTTTTTTCCGATAACGAGGTACTATCTTTTTTAAAAATCAGATATACTAACGTAAATACCGTGACAATCAATCGTATTACCAAAGTGTCTCTCGGAGGAGTTCTCGTGTTGTTTCTAATCAGCTTTCTTACGCTTTGGTATAGTAAATATCGTCAAGAGATTCGAGGACGTGCTGCAGGCAATATCATTACCTTTACCCCAACCGCAATTCCTCTGACCGATCCGGAAATAGCCAATCCTGAACGAGGACCACAATATTATGGGAGCGAAGCACCACCACCATCATGGCCACTTTCCGACTATTACTGGCGAGGATGTTGGAAAACACTTGAACCCACGCAGGGAAATTATGATTTTAGCCAGCTAGAATCAGTATTCAATAATGCGAAGGCGCATAACGGTTTAGGTGGATTTCGTGTTATGACATTAGATATTTCTGATGGTCCGGGTAATTGTGTTCCTGATTATTTAAAAGCCATGATGCCAAAAGGATTTATTCTCGATGGGAAATATTATGTTCCTGATTGGAATGATCCAAATTATCTTACTCGATTTCAAGCACTTTTTCAAGCATTGAGTGCAAAGTATGCCAATGATCCTCGATTGGGATGGCTCGATATGAGTGGATATGGATGCTGGAGTGAGTGGCATACATATTGTGCAAGTAATGGCAATATTTCTTATCCTGCGGCAACTGGAGCAGTTGATGCCACACAAGCAACATTGAAAGCAATCATTGATGCACAAACCCAGGACTTTCCCAATAAACAGTTTGTTAGTTTGACCGCAAATACCTTTGCGTCAAGTTATGCATGGTCTTTGCAGCGTCTCTACCCTATTGGGTTACGTCGCGACTGCTTAGGTGTCGAAAATCTCGGAACAAACTCCTTATGGCAAAAGGCTCCGGTATATTTTGAATTTTGTGGTGGACCAAATTTTCAAAAAGCATTATCTGATGTCTATGGTGGACATGCCTCAATGATTGGTGACGGTGCGGGAAATATTAATGCATTCAATTCCTATAATTCCTCCGATCAAGCCCTGATAAAACAGATTTATCAAGTATCAGGATACCGTTTTGTCTTAGATAATCTTACCTTACCATCAACAATTACTGCAGGGGGTGGGTTTACCGTTACCAGTAAATGGTCCAATGTCAATGTCGCTCCGACCTATATTCCATGGAATGTTATGGTGCAATTACGCAACAATGCAACTATTGTTTGGCAGGGAAAGTCAAGTCTCGATCTCAGAAAACTCTTGCCTACAACGAATAATTCTGTTGATACTCCTTTGCAAGTTACTGATTCGTTTAATCTACCAAGTTCTGTTCCCAACGGAACATATACAGTGACCGTACAAATCGTTGACCCAAATACCTATTACCATCCACTGAATCTGGCGATTCAAGGAAAACAATCAGATGGGAGTTATTTACTCGGATCAATAACCGTGGGCGGAGGGGGTGGGCCAACGGTCCCGATTACACCGACGGTAGCAGTTACCGCGACAAATGCACCGAATCCAACGATTTCGTTACCAACAACTCCAACAAACGGACCTTGCCCAACCGTGATACAAACTCCAACACCTACGGTCTCTCCTCCTGCTCCTACTGATACATCCTTTCCGCTTCCAAGCGGCGTAACACCGACAAATACGCCTGTACCAACAATAATGCCATCAGTAACAGGAAACCCTTCGCCAATGATTACTCCAACACTTGGTCCAGCAAGAGGAACATTAGCGTTACATTTCGAAGGGATTGATCCGCAGAATAATGCAAATCCGCACCATCCACAACGTTCTGTTATTCTTTCCTTCTATACCTCACAGGATTTTTCCCAAAAGCCTGTTGCCGTCCTCTCAGAGATAGTCGTTTTCTCTGCCTCAGATCCGAACGGATCATTTAGTAACACCACTATTGATCTCTCCACTATTCCTCAAGGAAGCTATTATGTATTGGTAAAATCTCCCGAAGGATCACTGCAAGAAATTCTGAATAATGCGGTTCCGGTAACCCTTGCACCTGGACAACTGATTTCTTTTTCTGGAACAGCAAATACGCCTGTTTCCCTACGCATGGGGGATTTAAATAATGATAATACCGTAGGGCTTACCGATTATAATATTCTTGTCGATTGTTTTGATACCAAATCGACAAGTCCAGCTTGTAAAAAACACCAAGCCACTGATCAGTATGTTTCCAATTTTTCAGATATCAATGATGATGGGGCAGTAAACGGTATAGACTACAATCTTCTGGTTCGCAATTTTGGCATGCAAGGCTATGGTACCGTACCGACGCAAACGGTTTCGTTGCATACTTCCCGTTTTGTTACCTCACCATGCACGATACCAACCATATCACCATGAGGGGTATCCTACCCACCTGAGAATTAGAGAGGAATAGATACCGTTCTATTATTTCTCCAATGATAAAAAGAAAACGCATCGGTGCCAACTAGTTTACTGCGAAAATTATGCTAAGTATGAAGTATAAACACGCTTTGATTCAACTGATGCAGAGATTTCTTTTTCTCACTGGACTGCGTTTTCTCTCTTCTCATCCAAGAGTATCAAACAATGTGCAATGTATTGAATAATTATCGATATCCATAGGGGTATGCTCCCTGAAATGATCGAGTGTTCCAATTCGATTCATTTCTCATTTTTCTTCGTGTCTCATGGGAATCATGCCGTCTCTCTTGTTTCGTCATTCTTCGTTGACGATTGACTGCAAGAATTTGTTGCTTATAATCTGGTACAGGGGAAGTTGGATCGGGGTAGTTTCCCTCTTGGGATTGGGAATGTTCAGGAGGATGTGGGGGTTGTGATCGAGTTGCGTGACCAATTTGGGGTGGTTTGTTTCCTCCGAGCGCAAAAGCATCATCCGATAAGTTTGCAAGTTGGACAAAGGGATTTGAACTTTCACCCGTTGTTGCAGGAATTTCATAAACTACCAGAGGAGGTGGTGTGGAGAGCATAACAGATTCAGACATTTCAAGAGGAAGTCCAGCGGAAGGTGACAAAACTCGAGTGACAACAATACACGTTTCGGCTGCTCTGCGAACAGGTCTTATAATAGATTGCATGCTTACTCGTTGCTTTACTATTGGAGGTTGGATAAACTCACCAACTGCTAATTTCATCTGATTATTATATCATGATTTAATAACTATTGATTACGCTCTATTAACAGGATAAAAGAAATAGTTTATTCGCTATAAAAGAGAAAAAAGAAACACATTTCTGAATAAAAAGTCTACAAAGCATTTTCTTTCTTTTTCTCGTTGTTGGTATTCTTTTAGCTTCATTTTATTCATTTGCCTGCAAAAGACTTGAAAAACACTCATAACAGACCTATAATAATATGAGTCGTTGTACCACGAACATGCTATCGCAGTGAATGGGTAATATATTTGAAGAAAGGAATAACAAATGCAAAGCAAAACTGAAAATATTTCCAAATCTGTTCTCACAGATGCTCTGTTGGATTTAATAGTAGAGAAAAATTATAAACCAGAACAAAATAAACTCCAATCTTCGCGAAGACATTTATCCTATGATGACGAATATATCACGATCAAAAACCAAGAAAGACCACGATTTGATCGCATGGAACGATTTCCCTTTGATGATGAAAGTTTACAATGCCTTATTGCAGCAAGACAAAATGCACGCAATGAGGGGAGAACGATGGTACACGCCGGTGACATTTTCGTTGGATTATTAAGCTTACAAAGGAGAGTTGATAGTAAACTATCACGAATTTTTCAGCAATATACGATTGTTCTTGGAAAAAATAATACCTTTGAACAGCCGAATCAAAAAGAGCAAATCCAAATGGCAAATGCACGGTTGTTTTCGAATCAACTTGCCTATGCATTTCAAGAACCTCATGAATCTCGAGTTGATGTATATGGGGGAATTCAATTTTCCAAACAAGCATATGGTGTTCTCCTACAGGCAAAACAAAGCACCGAAGCTAATGACATATTGTTTCATAGCACGGCAGTATCTAATACTAGTTGGAAAATTTCTCCGACTGATATTTTTCTTGGTATGGTAACGCATGGGGACAACTTAGGGTATCGAGCATTTAGAGATCTCCTCCCACAGCGAACCAGTCCTCCACGTGATTTTCGGTTTGAACTTCACCATGCTCAGTCACCGATTGACCGCAAACACGTTGCGTTTCGTATGTTATCTAGTGTGCGGTAACAAAAAACGAGAACTATTAGCTTTCTCTTCGTGTGGTATTTTCCTCAGTGTAATCAACAAGTTCAAATGCTCGAGCGCGAGCATCAACGACCCGAAGAGTTTTTCTTTGGCCATTGAGCGTTAGATCCATGACTTTTGCAACACTGCCTGGGGCGTCGGTAACGCTTCTTGGTTTAATACCCTTTCCTTTTATGGTGATGTCTGGTCCTTCAGTAAGTTGCATTCCTCGAATGAGAACACAATCACCAATATCTTCACCAGGTTCACCAACGCGAACTAAGGCAAGGTGGCTACCCATGTTAGGATTTGCATAGACGGTTCCTGGTGTTTGTCCATATAATCCTCCATATTTTTTTTCACCTTTAAATCCCCACGTCTCGATAATTTGAAATGTTCGCTCCCCTACTCGAACGGTTGCGCCAATCATTTGTTGTGCGACTGAACGGTATTGCCCACGGAAATTAACCGGACCCATCTGTGCGAGTGCTGCCTCAGAAAAGGTACTTATATGAAAATGGTTATTATCGCGTGGCTGAAATGCTTTCTCTACTCCTCTAACTGGCATCTTCTTCCCCTCCTTCAGATGTGGTTAATCCCATTTCTCTCTCTGCGGCCGCTAACACACTTGCATATAATTGACTTGGCGTTTCAGGATAGATATTTGCTGCTTCTTGTTGTTTCATAACTTCTTGAATAAAGAGTTCACTTTCCATAAGACTCCACTTCGTCAAGTGATACAACGGAATTAAAAATTCCTCTGCAAATTGTTGCTGTACTTCGTTTCCTCGAAGTAACGACGTAACATATTCGTTAAATTCTGCATCTTCAATGACGTGCTCTGCATAGGGAAAATCCTCTAGATTTTGAACGCCGCCTAGTATAACATTTTTTTGCCTTCTTCGTCTAGGGGCGTCCGGTGGGATAACCCGGTATTCATCATACGTACCAAAAACTGTTGACGAAGGGTAATCTCGTTGAAAAACAGTTGATTGTAACCGTTTCCGTGAGCTATTGCTTGTCCAGGTATCGCTATCGGTGAGCAGTTGAAGCATATCTAACGATAAATTTTTTTCTTGCATAGGACCGGTCTTTTGTGCAAAAATAATCCATCCAAGTTCTTTTGTTAAATCAGTATCTGTTGCAATACCGTACCCTCTACCGCTATTTGTTCGATCGACCGTAAATCCTCCATAGGTTTCAAGGACATGGATATAGGATTGAAACACTGCTGGATCGACGGAATTTTCAGGTAATGCTAATGCAACGGTTCCTCCTGGTTTGAGCAATCGGTGCAGTTGTCGGATAATTCGCCACCGTTCAGAATCATCCGGACTTGTGGAACCTTTAAAATCACGAAGACTCGAAAAATCTAAGGCATTGGAACAGTCAATAACATCATACGTGCCACTTGGAAATTCTTCTTCCGAAAGCCGTGAAGCTCGTCCAGTAACGTATTTCCCTTCAAATCTCGATTGATCAAATTGATTGACTTCAGCAAGCCCTAGTTCCATCATGTAGCTATTCAAATCAACATTATGGATAGGACGACCTAGTCTACGAGAAAGTGCGAGTGTCCCTGCCCCAATACTTAAGATAGTTCCCTCATACAGATTATGGCTTTTGATATATCGAGTTATCAGCTCTGCAATGTGTCCAGGCTTACTAATAATGTCACGACCGTTATCATAATACCTCAGAGCGAATTCTTCACCATTCATTGTTTTTCGCATAGGATTATCAGGACTACTCCCTTCATAAAATTTGACAATTTCATCTTCTCCAATATTTTTCATCCACACAAGCGCGTTTCGCACAGCTAGATCGCTATGATAGGGAACGTGTGGCCCTGTCCGTAATGAATCAATAAGACTAGCTTCCTCAGCCGTTAAATGAATCATGCCTGAGAGCATCATTTTTGAGAGAAGTCCTGTCAGATATACAGCTCGTTCTTTTCCTTCATCAATCAGATCTTTCGCAACCATCAGTGTGTTTTCAACAGGAACAATTTGTCCTCGTCGCTGTGATCTGCCAATCATTTGTTTCAGTTGTTGCCAATACCATGGTGGTTCAAGAAATATCTTATGAACTCCTTCAATAACTCCGCCCTGACCGTCCTCAATTTCACGAAGCATCAAATCAATACTTTGATAGACTGTTTTCATGGTAACGACTAACAGAGCTGCATCAGGATCGGATACCCATTGAGAAATAATTTCTTGCCGTTTTTTTCTTCCTTTGACATTGCCATCAATTATGAGAATATCGTTCGGATCCATAAGTCCTTCCACAAAACTCGGCAACAACTGAATTAATGCATGATGATTAATCAGTGCTAATTCTTCCTCTGAGTATATGGCAATGTCTGATCCGTCTTCAGGATTTATCCGTGAACTTGGGGTGACGAGACTGGTAATATTTTCTTTCCGAACAGGTGATACTAACATGACTTTTCGTCTATTTTTAGTTCCATTGCCATTTGCATGCCAGGTAAGCGTTGATCGAATCATTTCACGTAATCGAATATATTTATTTGTTAATTCTTTTGGTTGCCATAATGTTTTTAACATGATGAGTTCTGGATCAGTAGTTTCGCTCGGAATCTGTTGAATAAAGGTAGAAATACCTTTTGGGTATGCTTCTTGTAAAAAACAAGCAACAAGTAACTCACCCAGTCCGAGCTCAACGAGACGATCTTCATTTAAGGTTTGTGAACCATTTTTCTTTACCCATTCGTGCGTTATTCGACGAAGTAAATCGGTTGCTTTTTCAGGATCAAAATTTGGAATTGTGTCCATGATACTTCGAGCAGAGGCTTTTGCGAGATATTGGTTGAGAAGTGCATCACCTAATACTCGGATTTTATGAAAAGTATTTGTTTTTGCGTGTTGAACAAGATAAGTATAAAAGTATTCTTCAAACGCCGATGCTTCAATACTTTCAACTCGATATTCCATTTTTTGTACTCCTTCTGCTGATTCCCAACGATATATTCGATGACCTCCTTCAAGTTCCATGTACGCAAGGTCGGGACGATTGAGAAAGCGATCACTAAATGTTTTTCTTCCCCAAATATCATCTCCATGTTCATAGTACGGAACAAATCCTTTTCGTTTATCTTGTATTCTATACAAGAGTCCGATAGGAACATTCAAATCAGCAACATTTGTTTTCACCAACGTTGCGGTGAGACCAATAATGGGTGTTTCTGCTGGATCAGTCATCAGATTTGGATGTGTTAGAAAACGGCGTTGTTGCCAATTCTCACATACAAGTTTGGTAATGTGATACGCGTTTTGTGCTGCACTGGTCTCAGCGTTACTCAGGTCGTCAATTTCATCAAAGATTGCTCCATCAAAATTTGCATCCTTTACAAACTGGGATATTTTTTCTAAGTTTTCTCTTCGTGAAATCATTTCTTTTGTGACAACGACATATCGACTTGTTGACATTGCTGCATCAGATAAATCGTTTATTGATTTTACGGTAAATACTTTATTCGTGGGATCATTAAAAACCATATTTGCTTCCTGCTCCCACACATCTCTTCCTTTTGAAGGAACAATAATGAGCACTCGATTCACTCCCTGAGCACTGCGCCTTTGTGATCGCTCAACAAGTTTTTCCATCGTAAAAAGTGCAGTCATTGTTTTGCCAAGCCCGGTTTCTGCTGCTAAAATTCTATTGTCATAGTTATCATATTCATACCAAAACCCTTTTTGTTCAAAGGAAGGAAATGGTTTTGTTTCTCCTTTGACTGTTATTTCTGATTTGAGGGATGATGGAGTTCGAACAGCATCAATACCTTCTAAATACTGTACAAGACCTTGCATCATCCGTTGTTTGTTTGGTGAATTTGCACCTTGCGCTGCTGCTCGTGCTTCAGCAATTCCTCGCTGTACACCGTGGAGTGCAATTTTTGTAAATAGTTCTCGTTTATACGCGTTCTGAAGAAGATTATATTGATATGACTCTGGATTGACGAAAAGAATTTCAGGAGTTTTATTAATAACATCCATAATAGGCATTTCATGTTTTCTTTTTTTCCCTGATAAATTTCCTAAACGATCACGAAGCATGCCTTGCAAAATCCAACTTATTCGTTCTGAAGCTCGGAAACTATCTGTCGATTCATTCAATAACGATGAGGCAATGAAGAGTCCGAGTAATCCCTCATCTATCCCATCTTCTTCATACGCTTGTAAATCAGGTCTCTGTAATTCTTCATGAATAAGCCATGATCGTGCTTCTCTCGCTTCAGGGGTATTCAGTGATAATTTGTTCGAACCGACGACGGTTAACGTGAGATTGTTTTTTAATTTTTTTTGTAATTCCGTTGGCTGTACGTCCTCTGGAATGAATTCTTGTACGAGACTCTTCAGCAGAGCTGGCGAAGCTTCAGGTCGTTTCGCAATGGCCATGGCGAGAGAATATTTTTCTGAATACTGTGTGGCAATATTGATTCGTCTATAAATACTCGTAATAAAACGATTTGGATCCGAAATAAACTGGGTAATTTTTGCCGCATTGGGAGGACTATCCCAAAGAAATTCTGGTTGCGAAATAATTGGTCCTTTTCGTTGTTCTTTGTCAAATCGTTGTGTCATAGCGTATATCCCTCAAATTTTTCGTTTCGTTCAGCCTGTTGAAATAATTCATCAAGCGACTGCTCTTCCTTACGTCGCTTCGGATAATTGGTTTTTTCTTTATGAATAGATAGCACCCCGAGACAAATGTTCGTTCCTGATTCATAAATGGCGCATTTTAATCGCTCAACATCATCAGGTACCGGTAAAAGGTCGTAAGTTTTTTCTGGATCTAAATCAATTCCTTTTGTTATGAACACGGTATATTTCACATTCTCTCCACTCCATATCCGCAATTTATTTCCCCGAGGTGGCACGACTCCTCTTTGTGGATAGATTTGTTCAAAAGCAACTGGCTTCCCATTAACGGGAGTATTCGTATAATAATCGTGCCAACTTTGCATTTCATACCCTTGCCAGCCTCCCCGTAAAAAAGTTTCCCCAGTGCTTTTTTGCAGTTTTCGAAATAACGCGAGTTCCGTACCTTCGCGGTCAATGCGTAACCATTCATAGAGATGATGCGGATCATGCGAAGGAATCAGTTGTAATGAAGGATTATCTGCAAGTTGCGGACTGTTTACGTCAAATCGTAAATCTCGGTACATACCGTCCTTTGGCATAACATAGCGTTTGTGTTTTGTTTGTGCGTCAACTGGCTGTGTTTGTTCAATAGGTAACCTCCCGTGTGCCCATTCATTCAGATCGTAGACAGCATTATGATGTCTTCGAAACTCTATTTTTCGTTCCCCTGTTGGGAGTGTTACAATTCGATACCGAGATACCGGTTCAACAATGATACATTGTGATTCCTGTTGCAGAAAGCCATCCAAGTCAACATATGATTCTTGTACCGTCGGAACATACCGAATCTCATCTCCAACTTGTAAGGGTACTCGATCGGTTGACCTCGCAGTTAGCCGAAGTTCATTTCCAACGAACGCTCGATTTCTTGCCTGAAGAATTGCTGAAAAAGAAACAATTTGTGAAAGATCGGTAATTTCACCACTGAGAATACGAAACAGAACTGCTTTTTCCGCACCTAACCAATCATTACTCGTCACTCGCTGTTTTTTTCGGTCAATATGAATTTCAGAAAACGCTTTGTCAGTGAGTGTAACGGTATTTGCTTCTCCGACTTGATACAATTTTGCCCATGCATCATAGTCATTTTCTTCCGGAATAACTAAAAACTGTTGTCCTTGTCTCAGAAGTTCAGAGACATCATCAGGCACTTCCCAACGAACATATTTTTGTCGACGACTGCCTTCAGGTGCGACAGGAAATGACGCACTCATGTTGGTCGTTCCGTGATATGATTCGAGCAAAAATGGTGCAACTGTCGTAATGGAAAGCTGAGGTGTTTTTAAATAATTTCCGATTCGGACAAATCCTTCCGATTGCGATGCTGCCATAAGGGTAGTAAGCGGTACGCCATATCGATCAACCACGCGAATTGGAATAGGCGATGGAAATAGTCGCTCTCGTGGTTGTTGTTTCTGTTCGTGTAGTGCCATATTATTCGTCGTATCCCTCAAAATGTGGATTTGGTTCTGCACCAGCCAATAAACTACCTATTGTTTGGTTTTGCAGTATTGCTTCGTACTCCTCACCTGAGGCGATTTTGGTAAATCGATCAAGTGCTTGATTAAATTCGTACTGTGCAAGATATGCCTCGGTCGCTTTGTCATACGCCATAAAGGAAAGTTGCTCCTTGGTATTGAGAAAAGGAACGAAATGAATAATTTGTCCTTTCGATGTGTGTGGGACGATAACGCTTCGAAGCTTTCCTACTCCTTGCTGCACCGTTTTACAAATGTTGACTACCCCTTTTTCAGCGACCATTATATCTAATGCATTCAGATCGCTGAGTTGTAATGTCCCTTGAGGAAATTCTGTTTGCATCATGAAATCTGAATAAGCCTGCCGTGTTGGTCCAAGCCATCTTCCATCTAGTTTGTCTTTTTTCCAGCGGGTTACTCGTTTTGTTCCGAGTTCAACGCCATCTTTTTGAATCGATAGCCAATCATAAAAACCTCTTGGATGACTGCGAGGGATAATATCGACCTTCTCCCCTGGTTGTACATCATAATTAGCTAAGTTAATGTTAATAGCATATTCTTCCTCAACGGGTGGACGATCGGGAAAATTGCGAGCATTGGCAAGGTGAATTTTTTTCCCTTCAGGTACCGTTAACGTAACTTGTGGTAATTCATCAAAGGGTACGGACGATTTTCCCAAAATTCCTTGTACTAATGCATGGATTTTTGGTTTTTCTGCTGCGTCACGGATGCCGATATACCATTCTTGTAGCTGTCCACGGCCCGTAGCATCGTAAAGAATTTGTTGTGAAAAAACTGATCGTCCAGGTACTCCGTTTTCAAGTAATCTACCTTCCAGCCAATGTACCGAGCCATCCGTTGCTTTACGAAATTGGACTATATCACCGGTATGGAGATTTTGATGTTGGACACTATATGACTTGATAACTCCGTGATAGACACCAAGATAAATTGAATCGGTCGCATTTCCGACATAGCCGACGAATGGTTGTGTATACAAAGACTCTGGAACAGCTAACCCAGAAAGATGATCATAGAACGCTTCTCGTTCTGGTCCAAACCAACCATCAGAAATTATTTTATTGGTTCGTTTATCAACGCGCACTGTATCAATTTTTCTGTGGATATTTACCTGGTTATTGGCTTCGACTTCATAAAAATCAAGCCATCGATACAACTGATTTTCTAACGGTATAGTTAACAGCGAGTTTCCTCTCCGAAGTACGTCTTGCATGGAAGGCGTTTGTGGCAGAAATCGCGAGCCTCGTTCTCCGGGAAAATTGACATGTGCAAGGTACCGTTGTCGGTCGATATTGGGATATGGATCGAAGAGAAATGGTTCAACTTGTTGAAAGGAATGTCTGCTTTTAATAAAGGATTGGAATTTTCTCAACCCTGGTTCCTGGGCTAATACCATTGTTTTCATGACAACCACTGGCTTACTATTTAGTATCTGGTAGAGAGTCAGCGGAACGCTGGGTAATACTTCTCGTTGCTGCAGGCTAGGATATTCAAATCGACTCATGAGGCTAATATTATAAGCTATATTTAAGTAAAGGTCAAAGCTACGAAGAAACTGAATTATAAGCTTGAATAGATATCGCTTCTGTGTGCAACGGGAAAAGCAAAGAGCTTATGGAGGAGAATTTCATCGGTAGCGAAACTGAGAATCAATTAGTATATCCCTGGCATATATGAGGTGTAACGTACCTTGCGCATCCATGCGAAACGAAAGAGCAGGATTTTATAATGAATACCATGAGTTTCTTGCAACTCCTCGGTGAAGCGTTGTCAAAAGCAAGCTGCTCATCAGCCAAGGAAACAAT
>CAYQEE010000027.1:0-18081 GCA_964416445.1 uncultured Gammaproteobacteria bacterium | reverse complement strand
AACCTAGTTAAATACGTATTTTTTCGATAAAAAGCATGATACGATAAAGAGAAGTTTATGGAAGGTGTACGAAAAGCAATACATCATGCTCGAGGATATGCACATAATTTCTTACATCCTGAGCGGAGGCGGACAAAGTCAACTACGCCAGCATCCATTAATAACATGCTATTACAGATAGTCCAAGAAGGAAGTAGTACCGAACGCGTTCGAACTTATGCGAATGTATTACGGGAAATATCACCTGAGGAAGTAACCCATGCAAGAAATATTGCAGAAGTGGGTATGAATGATACTCTTTTTAAATTTCGCAGTGTTTTTCAAAACCAAGTGCATTTTTATGGAATCACCATGACACCTTCCCACGCAGTTGCTGCACAAACAGAAGCTCAGCAATTGAACATTCCTGCAACTATTGCAGTAGGAGATATTCAAAACGGTTTTCCCCAGGACTGGCCGCAAATGGATCTTGCGTTTGATATTTATAGCGCGAGTCATTATTTGGATGTTGATACCACAGCAAAAGCGCTGGGGAATATTCTTCGTCCTAACGGGTATATTGCCTTGGCAATTGGCGATGATTTTGTAGCAACAGCTGATTATGTTCGAACAAAGCTTTTGACAACAAGAGAACCTCTAAAAACTGATCCGCCCGTGTTTGTCTACCGAACAAATGAACCTCAAAGTGCCGATGTCTACCCAGATCAAGAAAATGAAGATCCACGAGTAACTGTTATCAAGCGTATGCAAATGTTAAAGTATCCAGGTATCAGCATGGCAACAACAGAAACAGAACTTTTTGCGGAACTTGCGAATATTGCTAATATTGTTGGTGAGAGTTTGATTACTGATTTTGATGTGAGTTATGCGAGTAGATATAAATTATTGCTACTTGCGGGGTTTGAAAACATAAAAAAATTCTACACTGCTGATGGAGGTATCGGATTCATTGCGCAGAAAAAAACACCTGAAATAAGCCATGTCTAGTAATATTTGATACATACTGTGCTACGTGATTACAATGCAGGTACCTGTAGAACTACTATAGCAAGCAAATAGAAGTATTCCATTTGTTCCTCGTACCATACTGATGAAGATTATTAAAAAAGTTCTACACTTGAACAATAAGCAAGGACAATACAATAAGAGACGAAATCTATCGTCTCTTAGTTGTATACTTATGCAAAAATATCTTAGTATCCTGTTCCATATTGCATAGGCATCCCGTAGTAGTTCATATTAGAACCATATCCGTTTTGGTTCTGGTTATAATTTTGTGAATATCCACTCCCTTGGCTTTGATATTGTTGGGTATACTGGATATACAAACTCTCAAAATATTTTACTAACCAACTATAAAATGATTGGTTGTTATTATTGCTACTACTAAGGTTGTAAAAATTGTTCGATGGGTAACCGTAATTCTGGTTATATCCTTGCATAGGATACTCATGATAATTTTGACCATAAGAATTACTATAATCTGCACTTGCTAAAGGTGCTATAAATAGTGCACCCACTGTTACAATTGTTAGTGTTCCTGCGAGTAATGCGTTCTTTACGTTCATTGTCTTCACCTCCTCTCTGTAAGTTTTCAAAAGTATACCAGTAGGAAAGAGAAGAACGACATGATTTTTGGCAGAAAAAAGTAAGATTCTTTTCGTATTATTTTTACTAATATGTAGGTTTATTGATAACTTATAGCAATTTCTTCTTGCATTTTAGTGTATCACCAGTAAGAATTCGTTATACTGATTTGACATCCCATAGCAATCATGTTATAAAAGAACACCTTATGACATTACGCTTTAGACCTGAAAGTGGAGGAAACGCTCGAATTTTAGCAAATGGAGTTCCCGAACATTTAGTATATTTCCCGCCCAATCAATTACCCGAAAGTATTTACCAAAAACTTTCTCCATATAGTTCAAATGCAAATTTACGACGGGGAACAGTTATTGCGCATGAACAAGGTTTGTATATTGAAAATACTCGGAGAAAAGACATGGGATATACTCGAGGTACACAACATGATATTCCAAGAGAACGAGTTCCTCAAGGGGGGTTTTACGTACAACTACCAACAGAGCAAGGTTTAGAATGGGGCTATTTAACGCACTATGTCGAACCTCAAATTGTTGAAGTAGGAATTGGTACGAGAGACACATCACATGATACTCGATCTGCACAACTGGCACGACCACGTCCTGCGCCACAAGAACCGATTGATGATAGTCATCGAATCAGAGATATTCGAAGAATTCTTATTCAGTGGACACGAGAAATAAAAGGGGAAAATCAAGAAATGAAAGGAAAAGAGGCATGGAAACAAGCGGTTGAAGAATATGATCGAGATTTTGGAATTCCTTGGTTTCGTCCCGATTTGCGATTGAGAAGACGAACAATGATTGCATGGCTTGCAGCACTTGGGTTAACTGCATCAGGAGTTGGTGCAGTCGATTATCTTGTTAATGGATATCCCCATGCAGAATCGCAATTTACTCAACCGACAACACCAACTGTTAGGTCTGAAATAAGGATTGAAGGAACAGAATTGCCCAATGCACAGACGAAGCTTGAAACACTAACAAATGTCAATAGCAACCAACAATATGTTGCATTAACCGTAACGGTTCCACAAGGACAATCACTCGTTTTATATGTTGATCATGGGGTAAATCAAGATGTTGGCGTATTTCCAGAAAGTAACCCAAACGATCCTCAAGATGATTTAACAAATTGGCGAAAACAGCGAAGTCAATCAGATACTCCAATCTTTAAACAACAAAGCTTTTTCCCTGGAAATTCTGGTCCAGAAATTCTGATCCTCAATCAAATAACGCGAGGAGCAACTGATTTAGTAGTAATCCAAGGAGATAGTGCAGGGAATACTCCCCAATTTGTTGCCCGATTGGCAAGTAGTAAACAAGAAGCCGAAAAAATAGCAGGAGAAATAAAAGCAAAATATAAGCTTGGTAATTTACAACCTGTTGAAAAAGACGATTATAAGCAAACCCATAAAACTGATCAAGGATTTCAATGATCTTGTTATTGAGGAAGAGGGTTTGGATTATCACGCACTTTCGCGTTTAAAAACCGGATCGCTGTTGCAACAATATCGCTATAATCGGGATTGGGATTACCGGCAAATTTATGACCAGCACCCGCTACCATTTGCAATTCAGCAAATACCCCCATTGCTCAATTCGTTAAATAATGTAATTGATGTCTGCGGAGGCACATCAACATCCTGCGTACCTTGTTGTATAAGCGTTGGAGAGTCATTACTATCAATCCATTGCGGTTGCAATAGATTTGTTATTCCAAACCAATCAAGAACTGCCTGAACACGATCGGAAACTCCAGAATTATTCGGCGGATCAAATTGGCTTGTTTCGCTACTTTCCACATTACCAAGAACAGTAATTGGAGCACCTCCACCACTTGATCCCCACGCAATAATCCTCTGAGGGTCAATGTGATATTTTGCTGAATTTGCACGTGGTATCGTCCTTTCCAGATCAAAGGAAATACCATGTACCCAAATTATATTTCAGGAGAACAAGTCATCGTGCGCTACGGTTCTCGTGGATTAATTCGAAGTGATGTCGTTATCTTGCAGACACCAAAGACAAAACAAACATTTTCAATACAATGAGTAATCGGAGTACCAGGGGATTCCATTATGCTCCAAGCAGGGAACGTTTCTTCCTGAACAAAAAGTAATAACGGTGCAACAAGGAACATACTTTGTCTTAGAAGATAATCGACCATATAGTATTGATCCTCGTGATTGGGGATTTATTTCTCAATCATCTATTGTTGGTAACGTAATCGGTTGTTCATTTGATTGTCCAAAAGAATAGGCAGAATTAAAAAAATTTCTTTTGAGGAAACGGTGTATGGACTTCCTTCAGTAATGTTCCGTATTGTTGTCCAAAAATGGTTCGTTCCTCAAAAAAGCGGATCATCGTTTCTATCTCATGTAAATCGAAAGGTTTTTGTATTACTTTTGGTATATGTAACGCCTGAAGATTTTTTTCTGAAATAGTTACTATTGTTCCGGTTACAATAACAATGGGTATTTGTGTATCAAGTTCTCGAATTCTTGCAATCAGTTCGTCGCCATGCATCTCAGGCATTCGCAAATCAGTAAAAATACCATGGTAGGTATCGGGATGTGTTTGAAATGCAGTAAGGGCTTGTAACGGATTCGAGAAATAACTACTTTCATGTCCCGTTATTGCAACAATCATTGACAGACATTCACCAATTTGTTTATCATCATCAATCAACAAAAAATGCAATTTTTTTGTCGAAGATTGGGCAGCGTTCTCTGACATAGTACTTGCTTAGTATATTGTATAGTGATGAGTATAAGAATTGGGTAAGAAATTAGATTATCCTCCAAAAGAGGCGTATCGCATGTTTTAACTTTACATAAAAAGAAAGAAATACCATCCTAGATAAATTGCTTGGTAATCATACAGAAGATTTTTCTGCAGGAAATCTTTACAAAAACGATCAACATATGATTAACTAAAAAGATGTCTGGCAAAGAGAGACGTTCCACACTTGTAAAAAAGAGTCAAAAAAGAACGACAAAAAAGAAACGACGCACCCCCTTAAAATATGTTCAGCTTATGTTTGATTTTTACACTTCCATGCCTGAATAAGCAAGTCTTTGAGAGGTTTTTGCTCTCGCTATCAGGTTGGCACTTATCAAATTGTGTTGATAACGGAAAAGGCAAGTCTTTATTTTATCTTAATTGACACTTTTCCCTAGCGCGAGCCAACACATAGCTATAGGGGTTGGACTATTAATATCATAGCCAAAACGTAGTGCGAGTTTATAAATTCCGGGTTCTGTAGTCATTCCATTTTCATCACGAAAATATTCGGTTGTAAAGGTGTGCGCTAATGTTTTACTGATATAAATATCGCGAAGATCGTCTCCTTTCAGAATATCTTTCGGGGGAATAGTCACCATGAACTGACTATCGGGTGGCGTGAACTTTTTACATGTTGCTCGAGCAGTAGGAATATCCCATGACTTGTTTTTTGGAGGAAATAACGTGATTGATACAACATGAACTGAGGGACACCAAATCCATAAAGTACAAGAACTGTTGGTTGTAAGCGAAATTACTTCGCCCGTCATATGATTGGTAAAAACGAGTGTAGCCGCTTCGCTGACTGTTGTTGTCGGCAATCCATAGGAGAGTAAGAAGGGAAAAATAGTTTGTCCTAATCGAACATTTGCAAGCGTAACTCCAAAAAGATTTGTTCCAGCCCACACAAAAAGACAAAAAATAAATACCGGTAGACCTACGGTGAGCAAGAGCACTACCTGTTTGCGTTTTTGATTTGTCATGCTATAGCTAGCATTATACCGTGTTTTCGTTGGGAGAGGAAAGAAGCAGAAGCGTGTGCATTAAATAAAAATAGATGGTACGTAGCCATCTATCTTTATCTACCTTTTGGTATATTTTATCTATTTGAGTAATTGTTACCTTATCTACGTAGAGTTTACTTTTGGCATGTATAAATTTCAGTAAGAAAGTGTAAGATATTCGTAAGAAGGAACGTTTAGGGAAGTTGCAAGTTTCCTTGATCATTGAAAAAGGGATTATGCGTAACTTCCCACAGATAACCATTGGGATCTGCAAAATATCCTAAGTTCCTCAAAATGTTTTTTTGAGGATACTGATCGTGACGCTTTCTCTTTTAAGCGATAAAAATCTCATTTACTTCGCTTTCACTTTTTGCATTATAGGCAAGGAAAATACTGTTTCCATTCGTGGGTACTATCCCGTCTTCGGCAAGTAAATGTTTTGGATAAAACGATAAGACAACATTATGGAGTTATAAAAAAACAACAGTTTCTTGACTTGCTTTTGATACGTTCCATCCAAGGATTTCTTGATAAAAGTGTTTTAATTTTGCTCAATCTGTAACTTAAGGGAATAAGGTAACTCTTGGCTCCATGAGTATAGAGGAAGTTGTTACACTTCTCTCAGGATCTTTACTATAACGTCATTATTTGTGTTGTTTAAAATGATAATTTGAGCAAATTACCTTTTCTTGCTATAATATATGACTTACGAGTTAACAACTCTATAGGTCATATGCCTTTACAAAGAAATATCGAAGCGCCGCAATTTCAAGCAGTCGCTGTTTGGGCTGGAAACAGACCGTTGCGCCAATGGATGCTGCATAAGCCAGTGCTTTTTGACAGTATTCGTAAAACGGCTAATACGGAGTTTAAACCTGGCTCAGCAGTTCTTGCAAAAGGGATTAAACGCGCGGAAATTGCAAAAGCACTCAAAACCGTAACAACGCAAGAGCAATTTGCAGAAATGCATGATGATATTGGAGAAATGGTTGCTGATGGGATCTATAAAACGTATATCAATCGGTTATTTGCAAATGATCCCCAATTTTATCAAAATCATTTCCTCCCTTCACTCCCTGTCTTTAGTGTAGATATACCTGAAGGAGCAGAAGTGAGCGTCTCAGTTACTGATCCTCGAGAAAAAACATTTAATGAACAACGTTTTAAATTTGGGAGACCAGATACAAATCGATATACCCAGCAGCCGCTCATGCATATTACCGATATGGAAGGAAAAATAGCTTCAGATTTACCAACACGTTTTTTAGTAGATTTATCGTCAAGTCCTATCAATCTTGATCGTTCAACAAATCCTCCAACAGCAGGAGTGGTACCCCAAGCGGAATGGGGTGATAATCCAGGTCTTATCGAAGATATGCTTATTCCAATTCGCAATTACGAACAAAGTGCGATGTTTGAAACGTTAGGAAATTTAATGGATTCGATGAATTTGAGCCATATGCTCAATACAGGATATTTTACTCTCCTATTACCCACGGACCCCTATGTAGAAGAAACTTTTGCAAAAGCACAAGAGGAGTTTCATCAATTTCTTTTTGATTACGCTGACTCTCGAGGCCTTACCAGTATTCCAGAAATTAAGCTTCGTGCTTTTGCGTTACCTATTTCAGAGCAAGAAATAACCGAACGAACGGAAGCGGTGATGCATGAAGCAGTTTTGTTAAGTGGTATTTCCGTTGAGGCGTTAGAAAAGCCAGTTGTTGAAGAAGCAGCAATTGCAGTGAAGCCGGTTGAATCATACGATACTATTTCTGAGGGATTACGTATCGTGCATGTTCCGCAGGCAGAAATAACGGCACAGCCAGAAGCCACCCCGACACTTTCAGTGGAGCAATACCGTGAGTATATGGCAACGCGTCACGCTGTATTACCACAGTATTTATTACCAAAACCAGTTCCTGCTCCAGTCGAACCGGAAGGGATAAGCATCCCGCCACCAGAAGCGGCATTTCCTCCTGAAGTAAGTAGACAAAAAATATCTCCTCCAATAATAACTTCTCGGAGTGAGCGTGACAAAGGTAAACACGGGAAGAAAAGGGGAAAAGACAAAGGAAAAGGACAACGTCCAGAGCAACGTCCAAGCAATCAGGAAAGAAAAACCAAAGAAACAGATAGAGTTATTAATTTGTTTGAAGTGCAGTCTTACATTGACGGTGATCCTTTTCTTCGTTCGCTTCCCGATCAAGAGTCGGTGCGTGCAATTGCGCATGGTTTAGGGAAAAATACTTTTTCATATGTTACCCATCGAAATAGCGAAGGGAAAATTGTTAGACGCACCTCTATTGTGAAAGGGGCAACAAATCATCCAAATAATTTGCGTGCAGTCATAGGGCGTGGCAACGATCTTCTTGTTCAAGCTATTGAAAGTTTTAATGCCCGAAAAGGTTTTGAAGAAACACCGGTATTCCAAACACCAGTTCCTGTTGCACAAGGTGAAACTGCAATGGCGTATGTCATTGATTCACGATCAGAGAAATTTAGCCCGCTGGATTTATTTGAAGGCAATCCATTAGAAGCGGGATATCAACCTCCTGAACATATTAGTGAGTTAAGTACTGTTTCAGGAATTCCTCTTGCGAGACTTTATCAATTAGCTGAAGATATGAGAGCGTTAAGAAAAACACCTGCGCCTGACAAGCGAGCAGGGTATTCAGGTTCGAATAGATTATCAGTAGGAATTGCAGGTTTCATGTATCCTACAAATTATGGAGCAAGTGATTGGGTCAGTGAAATTAAAGCAGAGGCAGCAAAACGAGATTCAAAGGGAAATCGTGCAGTTGTTGCATCACTCATTCCTTCAGGATTTGTTCGACCACTGAATGAAACAAGTTCAGATCATGAAGAAGCAGTTGCAAAAGAATTAGTGAGTAAATATACCATGGTAGATCGAAATGCCATGAAAACTGGGGTCGCAACGCTTGAAGAATTTAATACTACGGTTTTCCCCGCAATGTCGGTAAATAATCTTATCCCAATGCAACAAGCAACGGAAGTGTCATATCGAGTAGTGCAAGATATTGTAAATGCAGCTTTACCCTTACTTCGTGATGATCCAGAAGTAAGTACCGGTTTCCTTATGTCAGTATCAGAATTTTATCAACGAGGAATTATTGAAATTCTTCAGGAAGAACTTCAGTTGCACGCCGAGACAAGAAATAAATTTACTATTGCAAGTTTACATGAATATCAGGCATTAATTGATTCAGACTTTACTGCAACACGTTTCGATTATACTACCCGGTATACGCAACAAACTTTACAAGCATATAGCAACCAGCTCATTGAATTATCGGCAACATATCCTGAAGTCAGACCATTATTATATATCCTTCGAAAATTAAATAACGCACAAGAACAACATGATGAAGCAACTACTTTGGAAATGCAAAAAATACTGCATGACTTACGTCAAACTGATACGAGAACTGTTACGATCGAAGGAAAAACTTTTAATAAGATTGATATGGACGCAATATACATTCACGCCATCCTTAATCCTGATGTGCTTGCATCAATTTTTCTGACTGATACCATGCTTCGGAGTGCTTATGATATCGAATCAAATTATTTAACCAATGAGGAAGAATATCGATATTACGAATCAATGAAGTTACTTTCTAATTTATTTACTCCAACTGAAATAAGGCACTTGTTTATCAATCAAGCACCTGATACTTCTGCGTATGACCAAGAAATTGCTGAAGCTGGCGCTGATGCAGATAAAGTGTTTCGTATTAATTCTCGAAAAACATTATTTCTCCAACAAATGGCAACACCGTTAGGGAGGCTTCGTACCGCTATTGAAGAGCGAATAGGACATGAAACTCCAAAACGTGAAGATTATCTTGGCGGTGAAAAAGCACCTGCATTTCAAAAAGCGTTAGCAGCGTATTATGAACGCTGTAAGTTATACCCAACCGCACTAGACGTGTTACAGTCTCGACCGCTTGAAGATGACTATGAAGCAACAGACCAGTATGATTCTCCTGCGTTTATTACTGCAAAAAAAACTTTTGATGCCTACAACTATGCTCTCGAGACGCGAAGTACACATAGAAAAATAAGGGAGCAAGCAAGGAGAGATAAAGGGGCAGATACGAGAAGTAGACGAGGGATGCAGGTACCAGATATAGATCAAGCAACTATCGAGAGACTTATACGAGAGAACCCTCCTAAACCCGAATAGTTAATACCAATCATAATCCAAGTATTTGACTTTTTTTTAATTCACCGTAATACTTAATTTATGGAAGCATTTAAACCTGCTTGGGGAAATATCTTACTTGCGTTATTATTATTTTCTCTTGACGCAAAATTTACCCAATTACCCCTTGCCTTAGGTGATCCGAATAACTATAACATCGATTTTTTTATGAATCTTGTGGTAACCATGATACAATTTTACTTTCTGGCATGTTTTCTCATTTTTCTATTTTACAAATTATACTCGTGGATAAAATATAAAGGAAAATCATGAACGTATTCTTACGACCTACCTGGCAAAAAATTGTTTTAGCGCTTGGCTTATTTGTTGTTCTGTATGATTTTGAAAACGTATTATTAGTATCTTTTTCAAGTTACGTATCGCCAAGTGATACGAAGGCAATAGCTATATTACATCTCATTTTTCATATGCTTATTCTTGCAGATATTGGTATTGCTTATCTTTTGTCCTGCTCGTATTTTGCTAATAGACTAAAAAATAAACCGTGGTACGAAAAAAAAGACGATTCTCATGAGTCATAACGAAACAAGCAAATATGGACCTTCAGAGAAAACATGCGTGAATTATGCTAATACGACGAAAAAACCAATCGCTGAAAAGATAAAAAAGAAAAACCATGTAACTATCTTTTGCTTTTTTTATTAGTATTGTTATTTCTAGTTATAGTATTTTGACAGTAACTATTTTAATGGAGGTGAAAAACCACAAGCCAATGAGATACTCGCTGAAGCGAGAGGTAATCAATATGGTAATTGTCCCCATAATAATTTGATACTCGAAGGAGAGCGATAGTAAAAAGAAAACAGGCAATAAAAAATAATTTGAGGTAATTTTTATAGACAACGTGATGAAGCAATGGGTAGAGGAGGTTAAAAAGATAATAGAAAAAGTAATACCTACTAAGACGAACAAGAAGTGCGATGATAAGAAAAAATAAAAAGGGAAAATGAAATTGGTATGCCGTTAACGTAAAGACTTTATATGGAATTCCTGAAAATGGCTGGAAAAGCAACCCCCAAACACCGAGGTATTTGTACCAGAGAGCAACCTGTTGGATCATGGATGGATGAATATATGCAACAGTTTCTAAATGAACAGGCAGATTTTTTGCAAAAAGAATAGCAACCAGGGTTCCAACGGTTGTTCCTCCGATATCGGAGAGTAATAATGATACTTTTTTTTGTATTCGCATGAAGACAATAAGAAGTAGTAAAAATTCAGGAATAACAAACCAGTTGAGAGCTTCAAGTGCTGCCCAACAAAATATCATTATATTTCCTTCGGGAGAGGTGAAAAATGCAGCAATATGTTCATTTGCAAACAGGACTTTAGGGAGTGAAAGATGTCGTTTTCTCAGATACCATCCGTAAAATGGTGCAATAAAAAGAAGAATAGCACATTGAATAAAACAATAGTTACTAATTATCTGAAATAAATAAGCCATAAGAGAAAAATTCCTTCAAATCTATTTTCTCGAAGTGCAATACGATGAAATAACGTATTCGCTAAGCTCAGATTTTTTGCTTTTTGTAATGATATTCGTGGCATGCATGCATGGAGCGCAAATAAAAGGGGAAAAATAAGCAAAGCATGCGCATGAAGGTAATACCATGCATGGCAGAAAATAACAAAATAACCGCAAATTGTTAGCACAAGACTAGTTACAACGGTTTGCCTATATCCAAACGTCAGAAAAAAAGTTTTTTTATGAAATTGTGCATCCCCTCGAGCGTCTTTAAAGTCCTTAAGCATTGAAATACCCATTCGGATGAGAAAGAAACCAAGTACGAAAAATACAAAAGATACTGGCAAAAAGCGTAGTGATGTATTACGCGAGAATCCATAAAGCATGGGAATTGCTGAGTAAAGTAATCCTATACTGATAATTGATAAAAAAGGCATGCGAGAAAAGAACTTGTTATACAAAACGCTTCCACCTCCTAATAGACTAATAAAAAGGAAGTGGGATAGAGAAAAGAAACACAAAACAATAAGAATACCTAAAAGAATATCCATAAAAATTTTTGCATGACTAATTGTTACACTATGGGAAGTAAGTGATTTTTGTTTGTCGTTAATCCTATCTATTGCATAATCATGGATATCATTGTGGATGGTTGCAATGGAATGAAGAAGCAATAAAAGCATCAGTGCGTAACAGTAATCGCTCCAGCGTTTATGAGGCGAAGGATAAAAGTAACCAAGAGAGAAAGATAACAGAGCGATTACTGCGTTGTATGGTCGAATGAGTTCAACATATGCAGTTACATGATTCGTTGACATAGATACCTAAGTAGAGATTGGGTGACCACGAAGTTGACCAATGAGGGCACCAAACAGAGAGACAAGAACGATGAAAACACCTCCGCCAATTGAGGTAACGAAAGCAAAAATACGTAAAACTTTTGGCCCATGTCTTGTTAATTTGAATACTCGCACAATAAAGCTAATGCCTGCTACAAACCCAAGAATTATTAACGGCACGTTGAGGATGTCGGTTAATTGTAATCCTTGCGTAAAGGGAATACCACCATCATAGGGATCTTCCGGGAAAAAAATAACTAAAAGTAATACAATGAAAAAAACGAACGCAATGATATTATTTACCCTATAACTTGTGCGAACTTCCTGTTTTTTAATCGGTGGAGTTACCGTATGTTCTTCAATAATAAAAGGTTCTTGTTGATTATCCGTCACGTTGTTTTCCTACCTTTCCTCCAATGATATTTGAAAAAATCAACAGAACAAAACAGATACCGATACAGAGAAAAGAAAGAACAATAAGTAATAGTGTTTTTGCGATCAGAAATAACAATAATGAGAAGGCAGCCATGATATAGAGCGAACGATAGACATACGAAAATTCTTCATGACGCAAATGATGCGCAATCAGTGTTGAGGCATAAAAAGCTGAAGGTAACCAAACAAGAACAATAAGACATCCAAGAAAAATACTAATCGGTGCTTGCGTATTAAAAAAAAGTATCCCTGATTGCAGTTGTGGATGAGGATAGTAAAAAAAGACACGAAGGATTAAAAACCCAACCGTTAGTAATTCACCGATAATGATGCCCCACCGATCACCTTTTTTCCTTTGTTGGACAAGAATATCAAGCAAAAAAACAGTCCCGCTTAATAGGAAAATATCCCCGATGACAATTGACTCACTCATAATATGCATATTTAGCGTGAGTAATGTAATTCCCCATAGCAGCAATGCCATTGAGACTGCCCCGTATGCATAAGCAAAGTTTTCTAACGCTGGAATATTTCTTCCAATAGAGAATTGAAAGGTAATGGCAAAAACGAGGAAAAGAATACCGACTACCAAAAATCCAATGGTGGCAAACGGTATCATAGTTGTATTATTGCGAGTATTTAAAATATTGTCAATTGCTTCTATAATCAATCCAATGCACTTTTTCTTTTTGCTTCTTTTGAGTTATTTCCTCGGGAGTATTCCTTTTGGAAAACTTGTTGGAAACCTCTATGGAATCGATATCCAAAAAAAGGGTAGTGGCAATATTGGATTTGCAAATTGTGTTCGTGTTCTTGGACTGAGGCCTGCGTTAGTTGTTTTGTTTGGAGATATTGTTAAAGGGATCATACCGATGAGTTTTGCTA
This sequence comes from uncultured Gammaproteobacteria bacterium, assembly GCA_964416445.1. Classification (GTDB taxonomy): domain Bacteria; phylum Patescibacteriota; class Microgenomatia; order Levybacterales; family UBA12049; genus CAYQEE01. Next base: position 4,816 of record CAYQEE010000027.1, on the reverse strand, counting down.
TTCATACTCTCTCTTTTGAACAATCACTGCTTGTTGCGTTTATGGCAATACTTGGTCATATCTTTCCATGTTGGTTAAAATTTAAAGGAGGAAAAGGTATTGCTACTGGCATTGGAGTGTTATTTTTGCTGAGTCCCCTCCTTACCTTGCTCAGTGGACTTTTGTGGATTGTGCTGTTTGCCTGTACGAAGCTTAATGCATTAGCTTCAATTATCATGATCGCTTTTTTACCATTTTTTGCTTTCTTTATTGCTCGCCAATTATTTTTCTTTTCTTTGGGACTGCTCCTCATAGGAATATTTACCCATAGACAAAATATTGATCGACTACTCGTAGGTCAAGAGAAAAAGCTGAGTTAACTATGTTGTTCCACGTGTTATTATTGCTTATTCCTCTTTATATTCTTGGTATTGCACTTACTTTTTTGGTATATCACGCAGATGTTGTAAAGTTTATCCATGCGGAAATTTTTATAAAAATATTGATGTGGATACCTATAACAGCTATCTATTTACTCCTTTCGTTTGCAAATCGATTTGTGATCATAAGTGCGCTCGTTCTTGTACTTTTATGTATGTTCTGGGAACAATATGTCATTTTGCAGAAGAAACATTATGTGCTCTCATTGCTTATTTTCTCATGGATTCCTTGCGCATTAGGATTTTTTGCTCTAATTTTTTTTATGCTATTTGAAAAACATTTCACTGAAATATTCCTTGTGTTAGGGATGGCGAGTTCTCTCGCAGACGTTGGTGCATTTTTTTTGGGTAAATTTTGCGGATTTCATCATTTGGCTCCATGGATTAATGCGCAAAAGACGTGGGAAGGTATTATTGGAGAATTTCTAGGTGCTTTTTTTATGATCATACTGCTACAGCACTTTGTCTTTCCTTCTCTATCACTTTTCTATTGGATACCTATTGGAATGGGAAGTACAACTGGAGATATCCTGAACAGTTATACGAAGCGTCGTGTTGGTATTGTTTCGTGGGGTAATTTTCTTCCTGGTCATGGCGGACTCACGGATCGTTTTATCAGTTTAAGCGGAAGCACCTTCTTTGTTTTTCTCTTTTTTCATTTTGCAACAACTATGCCGCTTTTCTAGGATGGGTGCGCTGATACGTGAGGTAATCTTGAATCATTGGTATTTTACTAATATAGTTTTCATACATATCAACATATTGTCCTTTGCTGTCTTTTGGATTTGCCCATTCGTCTCTTCCTACTTGTATCGCATATTCATAGGCAGGAGTAACAAGGTCTCCTGCGTTTATCCACTGGGAGCGAAGACCGACGGATTGAATTTTTCCTGAAACATCTTCAACTCCACCAATCCAAACTCTTCCTTTGACATCACGACAAAACATATATTGCAATTTTTTATCGATTGATTGATATACTTCAATTTGTATTTTTCCATATTGATTGGTAGTTTGTTCCCAGGTGGCAACAATTTTTGAAAATTCTGGACTATCTTTTTCAGGATGAGCCAATTTGATTTCTTCAGGAGGTACTTTTTGAAAACCCTTATTGAATCTCTCAGGGGGATGCAGATTCCCTTCAAGTGGTGTTGGGATTTCTCCAACCTCTGCAAGGTACGTCCCTTGTTCTTTTTCAAGAATGCTTCGGGCTGTTCCTTCAAAATAAAAGTATGGATTACCTGGTACGGTAATAGGCGTTTGTTGTTTATCAAGTATTGCATTTAAAGAATATTGCATTGCGATAGGGAGCGTAATACTTTCCTCGGTATGGCCTTTATTAAACCGAGGAATTCCTGGTACGGGAATATGAGAATATGCCGGGAGATAACGCCAAACTCCTTGAGATTGACTTAAATAATAAGTTCGTCCAACGTACCGATCACCATCTTTTACATACCCAACAAATGCTATTCTATCTTCAATTGCATATGCTGGCGAGATAAGGATATCAGCATCTTCAACTTTTACTTGGTATTTCGGCATAAGACCAGCGTCTTTTAATTCTTGCGCTGTTAGCTGACGATTGCCAAGCTTATTAATATCCTCTCTTTCAAGAGGAGAATAGGGAGGAGCGTGAATGTCGATCGCGTTAAATATCCGGTCATTCTCGCTTGCTGATAACTGTAATTCTCGAAGTTCCGCGATACCTGTTTCAGGGACTCCGATAATTGTCTTGGGACTCTCCTCATTCATATTATTTGCAATGGGGACTTCAGCAGGTTTTGTTAGGGACAACTCAGCAGCTTCGCGAAGGTCATCAATTTTATTCAGTGATCGTTCACCATCGGGTTTTCCTGCAAGGTGTACCATTTGGAGTCCCAGAGATGAAGTATGAATGATATCGCCTATTGCTATAGCATGCTTTCCGTTTGGAGGAAATTGTTTTTCCAGAATATTCGCTGTTATTTCTAACACATCTAATACTTCTCTGCGCATAACCCAGCTTTCTTCAGCTGTTTTTCCTTGAATTGCTTTTCCTAAATTATCTAACTCTACCCGCAGTTTATATGCGTCAAACGATTCACCTTCTTGTGAAGGAGAAAATTGTGAGGCAAGCTCCAAAACTTGTGCTTCTTGTAAGCCATGGTAACCAGTGTTGAGAAAATAGTCGGTAATAATCAATCCCGATGCATAATCAACATTTTTTGATTCCATTCTTTCAGCCAACTGTGGTGCTAATGCACGTACCCAAGCAATTTCGTTTTGTTGAAAAAGGATAGGATCTTGGTTTTTCCTTTGGATTTGGAGTGCCTTCAAGGTTAATGCAATTGATTTATTTTCTGCGACTAAGGCAAGCGCGCGTTTCCAAGCCTTACCGCGAGTTTCAGGAGATTGACGATCGTTCATACACAGTTTCACTGCCTCACTCATTTGTTTATTCACGTCCCGTGAGGAGAGTACTTCTTCCTGTTTCACTTCTTGAGGTATTTGTCCATGTTGGATAAATTGTTCGTCTCGGGCCTTCACGCTCGCTACCCCGGTATCAGTTGCTGTTTCATGAACTAATCGAAGTCCATTTGCTGCCGCACTTACCAACGCAACAACGCTCACTTTTTTTCCAATTCGCTCATTCGCAACATACGTAGCTAAATGGTCAGCAATTTCCATAACATCTAAAATTTCGCGACGCATTAACCAATTTTCATTGAGTGACCTTCCTGGAATTAAATTATCGGGTGGCGATGCTTCGACGCGTTGTTTATATGCCTCAAATGATTCCTGAGTTCCTCGCGTCGGAAAATGATGGCTTAAATTGACTGCTTGTTCATCTGATAACTGGTGATAACCATTCTTCATAAAATATTCACCGATAGCAAAGCCAGCAATCAAATCAGTTCGGTTATTGACTGCTTCGTAGGCAAGAGGAGAGGAAATTTTGTTAAGCATGAGCTCGTCCTGTTGCGTAACGGAAACAAGAGGCTCGTTTCCCATTCGATTCGTTTCACCACTTGCTAATGTCTGCTTAATTATTTCTTTTTCTGAGGCTGTTTGTAATGCTAATTTCCAACCATTGCTGCGTCTTTCATGACTTAGAGATGTGTTCATGCATGCTCTAACGCCATCGCGGATTGTGTCAGTTCGACTATGCTCATTTCCAAGACGCACTTCTTGGTTAACCCTCGTATCCGTTCCTATCGGTGCATCCATGACTACCATAGTATTATTATGACATGCATTTTATTAAAAAAAAATCCTCACCTTTTTGGTTTCAATGAAACCATGAATGAAAGAAGGAACCAAAGGGGTGGAAAAGCGCTGAAAAGAAGTTTCCATTATTTAGTACTGGAACAGGACTTACTGTCGGTATTTGTGATGGAATTTGCGAAGTATTTAGGTGATTTTCATTATTTAAAAAGGCAGGGAGCGTAATACTGGTATGGGGATAAGGGGGTATTGAAGGTATACGTGGCTGACAAGTAATTTTTGAACTGTCAGACAAGTATTGGCAATTAGAAGGAAGAGGAGGTAATTTTACTGAAATGCTTGGTTGCGGTGAAAGGTTTATAGGGAGGCTATTTGATGGTAACGGGTTACTACAAATTACTTGTGGTTGAGTACCAGTATATTCATAATGGCAAAATGAAGGTAAGTTTGGTAAAGGCACTGAAATAGTTACTATTGGTACTGATTGGGTGACCGATGGAAACGGGGGTAGCGTCGAATTACTGTTATTTTCTTGTTCTTGTTGGAAAAAACCATCTTTTGTCGATTGAAAATTAGTTGGTTCTTGGGAATCTTGATTTTGTTGTTGAGGATTTACTTGTTCTTGATCAAACCCTTGTCCTTCATTCAAAGGTACTCCTTGATGGATTGCCACGGATGGACAAGGAGTTGTTTGATTATTTTGTCGACAAGGAGGTGGGAATCCCGTAATAGCTCCGTTTTGCTGCCACTGCTGAAAAAAATTACTTCCATTACTTGTACTCATTTGTGAAGGTTTTGGAAATGCAAAAGGAAGAGCAAAACCGACGAGCAACATTGAAGTTGCAATGAAGCCACGATGCATGAATACTTTGTGCGCTTTATGTTTTAAAAGACCTTTTCCGTGTACATGAAGTTTCTTTTTTACTTGTTTGGGCATTACCTTAACAATAAAGAAAATATGCGAATCTTGTCAAGGGTTTTTTATCTTGACAACGAATTACTTTTTCAGAAGACAAATTTTCAATATATTTACTGTTACAAACTAAACCGTTAATATTGATTTGTATACTTATAGTGAGTACTCATGATCAAAGTATAACGTTCGAAATGAAGGCAATTTAAAAAATACTTCCTTGCATCTTATAGCATAGTTCTCTTATACTATGATTTAGATACTTAACTAATTTGTG
>CAYQEE010000026.1:0-18595 GCA_964416445.1 uncultured Gammaproteobacteria bacterium | reverse complement strand
CTGCCTTTGGAAGAACCATGCATATTAGTGATTTTACTATTGCTGCAGCAAACACACTTCGTATGGTTCATCAAGCTGCTTCTGATGAAGGCATGCAAGCCATTCAAACGCAAGATAGACAAAAAAAGAAGAGGGGAATAACACGAAGAGCATTCATAGGACGTACAGTCGCTCTTTTTCTTGCTGGATCAGGACTGAGCGGATTGCTGACTTCAGATGGTGTTTCAACGACTGCAACGAGAAGAGAACGAATAAATCCCCTTGGAGTAGTATCGCATTTAAATTATGCAGATCGGCGTGAAGTGGATCGTCAACTTACCTTAATGCAGGAAGCGGGAATCAGACGGACGAGATTTGATTTTGAATGGGGAGCGGTATCGCCTGCAGAAGGCGTTTATGATTTTTCGCAATTTGATGCGATTGTCGATGCAGCAAACGCAAAAAATATTGAGGTTATGGCATTATTGAATCTTAATGCTGCTCCGCTATGGCATAGAAGTGACAAAACTAATACTGGGTATAAAGCCTTAATCGATACACCAGAGAATTATGCTCTGTATGTCGGTAGCGTTGCCAAACATTTTAAAGGGAAAATAAAGCTTTATGAAATTGGTAATGAAGCAGATTTACAGACGGATGTTGCTACTTATACGAAATATCTCAAAGCTGCCAGAGAGGCAATTAGGCGCGCTGATCCTGATGCCAAAGTGGTAAGTTCGGGAATTACTCCGGGTGATCATAGAACGCATGTTCTTGAGTGGTTACAAGGTATCTATACAAATGGCGGCGGAGCAGCCTTTGATTATTTTGGCTATCATCCGTATTCCGAACCTGATGGTCCCGATAGTGAACGATTCAGGATTATGCAAGATCTTAATAAAATGCTTCAACAATATGGGAATACGAATGGAATAATTGTCTCTGAAGTTGGATGGACCACAGCAAACAATCAAGAGGGAGTTACTCCCGATATGCAAGCTGTGTATATTAGGGAAGTGTATAAAAAGATTTTTACTGAGTTCCCTTTCATTGCAATAGCATTTTTATACGAATTGCTGAATGAAGGGCAAGAACATTCGTCAAATTCCCAAGATGACTATGGAATATATGATAGCAATGGAAAACCAAAACCTGCTGTTGCGATAACACGGACGGTACGACGATTTTTTGATACGCATTATAGAGAAATAAATCCCTAACGAGTACTTTCACTTTTCTTGTTATTTTTTTGCACGAATTCTCTCCCTGTAAGGTAACTTTGACTTTTCTGTGCACACTTAGTATTATAGGTTACCTCTGAGCAGGAAAAATTATGAGTGCAGAATCGGTTCGTCAATATCTTTCGTTATATCGGCCATCGGATCCGCAACGACTCGTTGAAAAAAAGAGAAGTCTCCAGCTCATTAGACAGGTGAGACAAATAGAAAGAACATCTCGTCGAAGGGTAGCCTGGGGTATTGAAGATGAATTATTAGTTGGTGACCAATATGCGAAAGACCCACTTACGGTACCTGATCATTACTCATTTCAAGCAGATATGCGGGTTATTCTTCCTCCTCAGGAGATAGGGTTACAGTCATATGTTGAAAATACCTTATTCCCGGGGCAAGCGGGTGAACATATCGCCTTGGAAATTGGCGGACCTGGGCGAAATTTATTTCGAGGTTTTACTCCAGGATTTTTTCTTGAAACTGCAGGAGTGCCATTGGTTGATAAGCGAAGCAATCAAATGAAAAGAGAAGACGTTGAAAATCATCATACCGTTCTCCCAGGCGATGCATTTTCTAAACAAGGGAAAGCAAAGAAAAAAATTCGAGATTGGCTTAAGGGAAGAAAAGTGGGATTACTTATTGAACGGTTAGGAGCAGCAAGAAATGTCTTACCAAACGATCCCTATAGTCTCTTTGATGAGGTATCGTTTTGGTATAGCTTGCTTGAAGAAGGTGGTGCCCTACTTGCAGAACTTCCTTCTTTTTATGTTCCTTTGCTCAAACGTATCGAACGAAAAATTGCGAAAGAGCATCCTGGTTCCCTTACTATTCAATACTCTTGGAATCCACGGTCTACCATAAACTATATTATTCAGAGTGGTGGTTTTATGTATGATGAAAGTGAAAAGTGGTTTGCGAGAATCGTGAGAAATCCCGGCGCTCCCAATGAGTTTCCCTGGTTATCGCCACTGGAAGTAAAACATGCGTATGATATGGTTACTGATTTTATGACCATATTTGACAAAGCAATTACGCCATTTAATCTTTTTCCGTATGGTATTGAAGCGGAGTTTCCCCATAAAGCGCTTGATATTTGCAGCCAACTGCTTTCCCAGGATGCACTGGAGGTCACGTATCCTCAAGGAAATGTATGGAAGAACGAACGATTTATAACATTGACTAATGAGGATGCAAGTATGGATTTACTCATTGAACAAGGTGATACGGGGAAAAAGCTACCAACAAATGAGAATCTCCGAAAAATAATTCTGAAATGGTTCAATAAAACTGACAAGATTGTCGGCCAATTAGTAATTTCTAACGATCCAAATGACCCAGTTTCGCTTACAAGAAAACGTTTTTTTCGTTGGGAACAAGAGGGATTAGAAGAATTTTTATCACTGTGGAATGAAGGAAGAGGAATTGATTATGATGTCCCTAACGCGCTTGTTCCAAGTATTCATGAAATATATGATATTCTGCATATGGGATCTACGCATAGCCAGTTACAAGAGAAAATAACAACATACATCACCCAGCATAAAGGAGCAACAGTAAGAAAGTAATCTCCTCGTGTTGTTTGTTCGAAATGAAAGCGGAAGGTGTCGTGCTATAATTGAGGGTGTACTGATACGGTAAAGAGGAATCTGTAACGGGATTTTTTTGGGAAAATACGCTATGTATCATTGTCCAATGCACCTCGAAATACGAACGAAGAAACCAGGAACTTGTGCGGTTTGTGGTATGAAATTAGTTGTAGAAAACAAAGGCGGACAAAATGTACCACATACTACGCAAGACAGTTATACGCCGCTTATTATCATTATTTTGCTCATTCTGGTTACCACACTTGTTCTCTCTGTTCATGATTTTTATAAAGGATCGTTTCATATCGGTCAGTCCATGACTTATTTCATGGCTGGATTCTTTTTAGTGTTTTCAGGATTTAAACTGATTGATGTAAAAGGATTTGCTGAAGGATATCGCACCTATGATCTTATTGCACAAAAGATACCTCAGTATGGGTATATGTATCCATTCATTGAATTATTGCTTGGGCTTCTGTACGTCGCAAGAGTTGTATCGCCTTTCGTAAATATATGCACTGCGGTTCTTATGGGAGTCAGTGGCATCGGTGTTGGTATAAAAATTGCAAAACGGGAAAAATTTCAGTGTGCGTGTCTTGGAACTTTTTTAAACGTACCGTTAACGAACGTAACGGTTATTGAAGACTTTGGTATGGCAATTATGGCACTTCTCATGCTCCTGTTGCCGTAAGTTTACGTGATTGTATAAAAGGATTGTCCTTTTTCGTGTTGAAAACTTCACTTTAGTTGAATAGAGGAAGGAAATTTACTACAATAAAGATAATGAGAAAACTATAAGTTTTATTGTATGATTATGACTCAATAATCAAGAGTTTTACCATATGATTGTTATTATTTTATACATTTTACTTGGCCTTCTCGCTGGAGGATTAAGTGGTTTAATAGGAGTAGGAGGAGGCGTTATTATAGTTCCTGCACTTATCTATCTCTTCGGGATGTCGCAGCAGACAGCCCAAGGAACAACATTAGCATTGCTTGTCCCACCGATTGGAATACTTGCTGCGTGGCAATATTATAAACAAGGTTATGTCGATGTCAGAGTAGCACTTTTTATCATTCTTGGTTTTCTTATTGGCAGTATTTTTGGTTCAAAACTTGCGATACTTATGCCGACGAAAATGCTATCTAAGGTATTTGGCGTAACGCTTCTCATTGTCTCCTTGAAAATGCTTTTATCAAATTAACTATTCTCCTCTTGTATCTTGAGAAATGATAGGGTATAAACGAATGAAAGGGAGAGTATGCAAAAAAAACATGTGTGTAATCGGTGTGGTGGTGAGCTTGAAAAAGGATTTATTGCCGTACGCACTGAGTCGGGAAAAGAAGTTCGTGAAGACTGGGGGACAGGAGTAAGCTTTCTAGGCACAGGACTTGATAAAGCAACTCCAGTAACGACCTACCGATGCAAAAAGTGTGGTTTTCTTGAAAGTTTTGCTCTCTAAATTCATGAATTCTGCATCTTCTTAAGTGTCTCTTACTCTTTTTTTATTACCATCCTACGCTCGCCTGTTAGTATGATTCCTATAATGAAAGGAGGTGGAATAGCGTATGACAACAAATTCAGGACGAGGAAGTAATTTAACTGATGAAGATCGAGCGCGAGGCGGACAACATTCCAATCAAAATCAATACACCTCAGATGATAGTAGTAGTTCAGGATCAAAAGGAGGACAAAGTGGACAAGGAAAAGGAAACTTTGTCAATCACGAAGAGCATGTTAGGGCAGGTCAACAAAGCTCAGGCCATACTGGTGATTCAGAAGAACACGCTGAAGCTGGAAGAATTGGTGGACAACACTAATTTTTATTTCATAGATAACGATTCATATCTGAACGCAATCTATGAAGCATTTATGCATAAATTATCTCATGATTCGTAAACAGTAAACGACACAATCTTTTTACAGAAAAAAAGACATAGGATGTGAGTAGATCGTGGAATATAGTTATGACATACTATTACTTAGTGCAGTTATTCTATCTACAATGTGTAACAGTGCAATTGTATACAGAATAACTTTTACCGAAATATACATCAAAAATGCCAGTTGCAGTGAGTAAAATAAGTACTATTCGATTGCATGCAATAAAACGAGATACTCCAAATGTTTTATATTTTCCCTCGGTTCGTTAGGTATTGTAGGAGATATTGTTGTTTCTGTAAAAGGAATAATCCTCGATAATTAGTTTTAGAATTCTGATTACTATACATGGGGAAGATACATTTACCAAACTGATAAAGGAAGTAGATACGATATTCTGAGTTAGTAATAATGGTTTTTATCAATCAGGCGATGAATAGACTTTTACAAAAGCTTTCACTAATGCCTCAAGATTACTTTTTCTTTTTTTTGACTTTTGTTTTGTAACAAGCTTCTTTTTCGATTTTTTCATAATAATCGGATATTTATTTAATCATATGCTCAGTATGTTGTGTAAAGTAGAAAAATAAGAATCACAATAGATGCTTTCATAACAAAGAAAGCTTGTAGAAATTTCTTACAGGAAAATTTCTTAATTGGATAGAGTATAATACACGTATGATTTCCGTAAATACGCCAAAACGCTTTATTATTGTTCACTTAGCTAGCACACATGATCCTTTATCCGAAGTCCAAAAAAATTTGGCTGAGACCTATGCACTTGTCTCAGCATTAACAAATGTTGAAATAGTAGACTTACTATTACAACGGGATGATAGACCGCATCAAACGACCTTTATTGGTTCTGGAAAAGTAGGACAAATTGCTCGACGAATCCATGAAGAAAAGATTGACGTTATTGTCGTGAATGCAATCATTAAGCAGCGACAAGTCTATGCACTGAAACGAGCTTTTTGGAAATCTAATAATGCCATTGATGTATGGGATCGCGTTGATCTTATTTTGCATATCTTTCAGCAGCATGCAAATACTGCAGAAGCAAAATTACAAATTAGATTAGCACAAATGGCCCATATGGGACCACGTATTTATGGATTAGGAAAAGTAATGTCACAACAAGGTGGAGGAATTGGGACATTAGGAATTGGTGAAACCAATACCGAGCTGATGAAACGACATTGGAGGAGTGAGATGAAAAAAGTGAATCTAGAGCTTGCCAAGTTAGCTGATGAACGAGAGAACCAAATTGAACGAAGAAAAAAACAGGGTCTTATTACAGTTTCTCTTATTGGATATACGAACGCAGGAAAATCTACTATTTTTAATATCCTCAGCGGAAAAAACACGCTTGTTGAAAATGCACTTTTTGCAACATTAGATAGTCATGTTGGAAGTTTTTATCTTAAAGCTTTACAAAAAGAGATTACTATAACGGATACGATTGGTTTTATTCGCAATTTGCCAACAAGGCTCATTAATGCATTTCATTCAACGTTATTGGAATCATTACATGCCGATATTCTTTTACATGTGATTGATGTTTCAGATCCTGAAATGGAAAAGAAAATTCGGATTGTTCGGGATGTCTTACATGAACTTGCTATTGATGCAAAAGAACAAATATTTATTTTTAATAAACTCGATCAAGCAAAAAATATTGAAAAAGAAAGTATTGCAAATCGATATCGTTCGTTTCATCCATTATTTCTTTCAGCCGTACAAACAGAGAGCAAAGAAATTAGAGAAACGATCGCTCATCAGATAGCACAGGTACTCACGCGAACATTCAAAACAAATACCTTCGTTGATGCATCTCTCTAACGTTGTCGCTGTATCATTTCTCTCATGTTTTTCAGTTGAATGTTTTTGTGAAAAGGAATAATATAGAATTTATGGTTATGTTAACCAGAGCTGTTGAAAACCCAATACTCTCTCCGACAAATATGCCCTGGGAAGATTTTTTAGTATTTAACCCTGGTGTGGCGGTGAAAGATGGGATTATTTATCTCCTCTATCGTGCTAAGGGAAAAGAGGATAAAATTTCCCGGTTTGGCTTAGCAACAAGTATTGATGGTATTCATTTTGATAGGCGATCAGCACCCGTTTATTTTGGAGATAACCATATTAGTGAAAAGCAGGGAATTGAGGATCCTCGAATGGTGTATATTGATGGTGTTTTTTATTTTGTCTATACTGCAGTTACAGAGGATATTCAAATAGAATCGGGCACAAAATGGAGTGAACAAATATCGAAACGTCCGCAAATCGCTTTAGCAGCAACGAAAGATTTCGAATTTTATCATGAATATGGAATAATTATTCGAGATGTTTTAGGGAAAGATGCATCTCTTTTTCCGAGAAAAATTAATGGAAAATATTATCTCCTTTATCGAGCAGGTGTTGGAGAAACGTTTGTTACTGTTTCAGATGATTTAGTAAGTTGGACTGATAGAAAAACACTTTTTGATCGTCGTACGGAATCATGGGACTGTCAACGAGTAGGAGTAGGTGCACCTCCTCTTGAGACAGAGAAGGGGTGGATTCTTTTTTATCACGGAATTGATGAAAAACTTGTTTATCGTCTCGGCGTTATGCTCCTTGATCTTCAAGATCCGACAAAAATACTCTATCGATCGAACGAGCCAATATTTGAACCAGAAACAGCTTATGAAAAAGTAGGTTTTGTTCCAAATGTTGTTTTTACGTGTGGTGCTATTGATTTTCAAGATCATTATTTTGTATATTACGGGGCAGCCGATCAAGTTATTGGTGTTGCTACGGTTCCCAAAAAAGAGATACTCGCGCTCATTTAAACAGCTACTTTATTGAGAATTTCTTTCAAATTAAATTGCGCTATGAGAAAACACACTAAGGATTCAGCACCTTCATTTTGATTAATTCCTCGTGGAGTTAATCCATCAAAAATGCCTCCGGTTCGAGAGTCGATTAAGGATACTTTATTTCTATTCCGTCCAATAAACCATTCAAATGCTCCTATAGCAAGCGTAATATACCGTTTCTGTTTTGTCGCTTTATATGCGAATAAGAATGCGTCAACAGCAGCAGCAGCTTCTAAGGGTTGTTGATCGTAGTATGCTTTTTCTTTTCCTCTTGCATACCAACCATTTTGGCCAATAAAATCAAAACAAGATAATTCGCGATTATAATTTGCTCTATAGAGGAATTCAATCGTATTTTTTGCAATTCTTTTATAGGTTTCGTCATTCGTAATTAAATACGCAGCAAATAATGCCTGAGGAATTCGAAAATTATCATACGTAACAATTGACTCAAACCATTCCCATTTATCGTCAGCATTTTTTTGGTAATACGTGATTAAATAAGCAGTTACTTTTTTTATTTTTTCAAGAACGATATCTGCAAATTCTTTTTCGCCTGCATATCGTTTGTAATAATAATATAATCCAAGAATCATATATGCTGCCGTACGTAAATTAGTAATGGACTCACTATGGTGTAAGCTTTTTTGAAACATGAGATCAACTGACTGGGTAAATACGGTTTCTGGGCAGGTGTATAAAAAATAACCAAGTCCCCACAAGGCTTTTCCGTAAGGATCCGCAATATCTTCTGTGTCAATCCAATTATGTTGAAAATTGAGAAATGTATGAAATTTTCCATTTGATTCCTGAGCTAAATGCAAATAACTAATAAATAATTTCATAAATTGAAATAATTTTGTGGATGGATTTTTTTGATATAAACTTGCGATAATAATCAACGCACGGGCATTATCATCAGTACTATACCCATACCTTCTTTCTGGGATAGCATAGTGCGTATGTTGTAAAAGCCCCATATTATCTGTCAAAAATTCAAGATGATTCAAATTAACTTTTTTACGAATGAGCCGTTTTGCTAACGCAGAAATTTTATGTGTCTCAAGCATAGTTGCTTTATATAAAATACTATGTTTTTGTGCGACTTTATCCCAATGCATTTTCTTTCCGAGAAGCAATGCGTTCCTTTCAATAACGTTTCGTTTTTCGGTATTCTCATACAAATTACTTATTGCTTGCTCAATTGCGGTACTATCACGAAAAGGAACAAGTATACCACGATTATCTGAAAGCATTTTTTTAGCATAAATATATGGAGTCGACACGCATGATTTTCCTACACCAATTGCATAGGAAAGTGTTCCACTGGTAATTTGTTCGGGATCAAGATAAGGAGTGACGTAAATATCAGTTGCTGATAAATACACTCGGAGTTCGTCAAGAGAAATATATTGATTGATAAATTGTACATGCTTGCTCATGTGTAACGAAGATGCAAGTGTACGTAATTCTTCGCGATAACTTTCTCCTTCCGATAATTTTACTAAGGGGTGGGTTTCGCCAATAATCAAGAAACGAAGAGATGGTATTTTTTTTATGAGTTCAGGAAGTGCTTGAATAACATATTCGTATCCTTTATTTCGAGCAATTAAATTATTTGCCATAATCACAAATGTCTTTTCAAGTCCTAACTTTTTTTTTGCGGTTCGTTTACTAATTCCCGCAATACTTGGGACACCATGGTAAATCATATGAATTTTTGATTGTGCGACGTCATAAATCGTTATTAACCGATCTTTTGCGATGGGTTCCATAACGACAATACCACGCGCTTGTCGCGAAAGCTCTTGCATAATAAATTTTTGATTACTGCTTGGATTTTGTAAAATAGTATGGAAGGTAATGACAAAGGGTTTATGCAGCAAGTGAACGAGCATTAAGAGATATATGCCGTCATCACCTCCAAAAAGACCAAACTCATGCTGAATGTGAATAATGTCAAAATCACTTCTATTGAGCTTTTCCGCAACAGCTTCATATTCACCAGCTTCATTTTGATGAATTTTTTGTACAACATCTTTCGTATATTGAATATTCATTGCTGCATTTTCCATGGCGAAAATACCTATTACATGTCCTTGTTTTTTCAATTCATTGGTCAAATCTCTTGTATATGTTGCAATGCCGCATTTTCGGGGGATATAGGAAGAAATGAAGGCTATTTTCATATCTCTATTATAGCAGTTTATCGGTATGTTATACGATGAAAATACGCGCACGGACACGAGATGTTCATACGCTACGTGTCGAGGCGACCATGTGTCGTGACAACCTCTATTAGCCTCAATTCCTCTGTCTGCTTAATAGACCTATATTAATTGATTTCTATTCCTAATCTTGCTATACTAGCGGGTATGCCAAGAAGTGAAGCAAGCCAAATGAGATCATCGGGTCCTTCTCGAATATTTGCGAGTATGCTCTATCCTGTAATAAAGCATTTTGATCGGCCCTCATATCCGCATTCTCTGCAGACAAGAGCACATCAATATGCAATAGCACTTGAAAAAAAGAAAAAGCAAAATCTTGATGAAGTAACTGAACCGATCATATTAGGAAATACCCAGGTACAGATGTATAAGCCTGATGAAGCTACCGCAGCGAAGGTATCCAGTGCGTTTCTCACGAGATCGAGTCGACAAAATGGAACAGGGGATGCAGCTTTATGGTATGTTGCTGAAGATATTGGCGTAATTCAGGGAACAAAAGCTGCAATTGATGGTACGTTCCGGATTATAGAAGATGTCCTTAATCGGGATGAACCGTTGCCTGATCCTGCGGATGTAACTTATGGATATCAGCCGCAAAAATCCCCAAAATATATCTACGAACGATGTATTGAGCAACAACTTGGTGCTCGAAGAATAACAAAACAATATACCAGACGGGTAAAATATTTAGGCGTTGCTTTTATTACCGATCCTTCATTACAGGAATTAGGACCTGATGACGTCGGCATTGCTCAGTTTGCTATTGTAAGGTATGGTCACGCCCCTAAATATAGTTATGCAGAGGGGACAAGATTTAATTTATACGAGCAACAAAAAGAGACATTCTTGCAAGAAGTTGCTGACGAAATGCAACAATTTGGTACACGAGAATCAGAAATAAGTAGAAGTATCCATGCAGGGGTACAACAATGTATGGACAGTAGTCTCCAGCCGGAAGAACGGGGTAACGGATGGAAACATGCGTTATCATTGATTCCTCAAAAAGCAATCTTTCTTCGTCAACTTCGGGGAAATATGCGTGCGTCAGTTTCTGGAGAAGACACTATTTCAAGAACATCCAATGATGCGCAATGGTTAGCGAATATTTCACCAACGATACAATCATTAGTGAACGCGAATACTATCTACGATCGAGCAGGATTTGCTATAGCAGAATATACGATACGTCACAGTAATCAAAACTTAACAGATGAGGAACAAGGGGCATTGGCACGAGCATTTCCTCCACGAATTGACGGAGAAGATTTTGAAGCATATAAAGGAAGAGTAGAAATGCAACCAACTGATAATCTTGTTCCGGGGAGAAATACAGCCGATAATTGGATCATGCGAAGAGAAGTTCTTGATGTTTTGGAAATAGCAGAACAGATGGAACAGCAGATCAGAGCTACCATACAAAATAGAACGATAGAAATGAGAAGTTTTATTGGAACTGCTTCTGATGCACTACGAACGGTTCATACTTTGGCGTCTGCCGACGGTTTACGACAGATGTTACAACGAGATATGGTGCATTGTCCCTCCTCAAATTAATTGAAGGGTCTTTACAATAGCTACAAAATTTTGATATATTTTTTGCATGATTTCAGTCGAGCACATTAGCAAGTCATTTGATACAAGACGTGCGATAGATGATATATCTTTTTCAATAAAATCTGGTGAAATCGTTGGTCTCCTTGGTCCCAATGGTGCAGGTAAAACAACAACCATGCGGCTCATCTCAGGGTTCTTTCCTCCGACTTCTGGTGAAATCCTTATTGATGGCAAAAAACTTTCTACGAATGAAAATCTTAAAGAAAACATAGGCTATTTACCAGAAAACAATCCTTTATATGAAGATATGACGGTTGAAGAATTTCTTTTGTTTTTTGCGTCATTAAAAAATATAACAAAAAATAATAAAAAACAATCCATTGCTCGTTCTGTAGAACAAGTAGGACTCCAAGATGTTTTTTATCGTCCAATTGGTGAGCTATCAAAAGGATATCGACAAAGAACGGGACTTGCACAGGCGATTCTCAACGAACCTGATGTTTTAATTCTCGATGAACCGACTGAAGGACTTGATCCCAATCAACGAGTTGAAATTCGAACATTAATGAAAACACTCGGGAAGAATAGAACGGTTATTATTTCATCTCATGTGCTTGGCGAAATTGCATCAACATGTGAACGCATTATGATCATTAATAAAGGAAAATTAATTGCTGATGGTACGCCTGATGCTTTACAAAGACAAGCAACGGGGGCACAACGAATTGTACTTGTTTATAAAGGTGCTTCTATTGAAAAACAATTTGCTTCTCTTAAAAAACATATAACCTTTCAGGAAGAGAAACTACAACAAAATGTCTATAAGTTAACCGGATCGACGGATACAAAAAAAGATGTACGAGCAGAAATCTATGCGATATTGAAAAAAACGAAAGCAGAGCTGTTAGAGTTTTACCCTGAAAAAGCGAGTCTTGAGGATGTCTTCCACGAATTAACAACGGAACAATGAAAATAAAACAAATAATTGCCATTGCTAAAAAAGATTTTTTCAATAATTTTACTTCGCTGGGAGGATATATTCCTTTGGCTATTTTTATCCTTGTTTCTTATTTTCTCTTTTTTCGAGTAGCGTATGCAAATAATGATGGCAGTCTCCGGTCATATGTTTCCCTCTTGCCTTGGCTGCTCATTTTATATATTCCTGCAATTACCATGCGGAGTCTTTCAGAAGAACAAAAAGGAGGAACCCTTGAAGTACTCATGACACACCCGATAAATGAATGGGAAATTATTCTTGGTAAATTTCTAGGAAGCTTTGCTTATTATCTTGTAACCTTAGCAATTACATTAATACTTCCCCTTACCATAGCATCATTTGTTTCCTTTGATCCTGGTGTCTTAGTTGCCCAATACTTAGGTATGCTTTTTCTCGGAGGATTTTTAATTTGTATCGGTATTTTTGCTTCGACACTCTTTAAAAATGCTATTGGATCCTTTTTAACCGCTGCTTTCATAAGCTTTGTCTTAGTATTCTTAAGTAATGATTTCATTGCTTTGGCATTTGGTGGGACCTTAGGTGCCGTAGTGGGCGATCTCTCGGTAGTAAATCACGTCAATAGCGTCAGTCGGGGAGTGATTGATTTGAGAGATATTTTGTATTTTGTTTTTGGATCGCTCATTTTTTTATCCCTTGCCTATTGGAAATTAATGAGTTCACGCGTTGCACAAAAACGAACTGAGCAGAATAAATTAGCATTTGGTATGGTCCTTATTATTCTGATCGCAATTTTAATTCAGTGGATTACCAGTGATATACTGCTTCGACTCGATCTGACGCATGATCAACTGTATACCCTTTCGCCAGCATCGGCACATATTTTACAAACATTACCTGATACCGTAACCATAACATTCTTTGCATCCCATAATCTTCCAACGCAGCTTTCTCAAATTGTTCAGGCAGTACAAGATGAATTAACGGAGTTTTCAGCGACGTCTCATGGGAAGGTCATCATTCAAACGAAATATCCTGATACAGATCCAACAGCACAATCACTTGCTGCGAATTTTGGTATTCAACCTGTTCAATTTAATTCCATTGCAACTGGCAATTTCTCTATTCAGCAAGGATATCTCGCAATTGGTATTAAAAGTGGTACCAAAATAGATAGTATTCCTTTTATTCAAACGACGAATGATCTTGAATATCAATTGATTCGAAGAATAAATAAAGTTGCAGGAAAACAAAATAAAACAGTTGGATTTTTGACTGGCGATGGAGAAAAAGATCCATTTACTGATATGCCAACCTTGTCACAAGATTTGCAAAGCGAATATTCTGTTGTCGATGTTACTATTTCTGATGGCAAGCTATCACAAGTTCCCACGAGTCTTGTTGTTGTCGGTCCAGTGAACGCAACTAATAGTGCTGTTGTACAGCATTATCTTCAAAATGGAGGACGAGTTGCGTTTTTTGGTAACCCTGTGTCAATTACTACGCAACCCGTGCCTTCGGCCACACAAACCGTTACAGGTTATGAAGATTTCTTAAAACACTATGGAGTGACCCTTCACCCTGATCTCGTCTACGATACGCAGTTAAATACCAATGTCTCCTTAAGTGGAAATGGAGGTTTTAATTTGCTTGTCCCTTATCCATTGTGGATACGTGCCTTACCAAGTGATAGGCAATTTGCTCCGACTTCAGGGTTACAAACTGTTTTGTTGCCTTGGCCATCATCACTGACCCTTTCATCTGTTCCTGGTTGGCAAGTACATCCAATATTACAAACTAGTAGAGGAGCAGGAGATCAGACAGGCTCGTTTACTATTGATCCAACCCAAGGAACATTTACTAATTTACAGAAAACAATGTATGTTGGTGCGCAGGCGGTAGATACGAAATCATCAGCAAAACTTATCGTTATTGCGGATTCAAATTTTGCTTTGGAACAATTTACCAAAAATAATCCTGACGACTTAACGCTTGCAGAAAATATTATTGATTATATAACCCAAGATACTGGCCTTATAGCTATTCGAAGTAAACAGCGAGTTACTTCAGTCTTTCATTTTTCAGATCCAAACCAACAAGTGCTTGTTGAATATATAGATATGTTTGGTGTGCCTCTCGTAATCATCATTGGAGCATTTATCTATTTAGCAAATAGGAAACGGAAACAACAGCGAACATATCAACCTTCAGCTTAAACTGTATGAATAAAAAACAATTACTCGTGCTTACAAGCATCGCGGGAATATTAATTATACTTCTTATTACCAAACTGCTCTGGCAAAATTATCAGTCAAACCAAGTTTATCCGTTACAGCAGGCATTCCATTCCGTAAAAAGTAATACGGTCAATAAACTTTTTTTGAAGAATGGCTCACATCAGCTCAGTATTGCAAAACAAAATACATCATGGAGGGTGAATGGCTTTCCTGCAGATCCAGAAAAAATTGGAGCATTCCTGGCAAATGTAACGAGTATGCAGGTAACAGGTATTGCTTCATCAGAACAAAGTAGTTGGAGTAGTTTAAATATAAGTCCAGATAAAGCCACACAAGTGACCATGTCAATCCATAACGCGCAGCAACCACCAACCCTATTTATCAGTAGCGATGGAAGTGTAGTACGAGAAAATACTGAGTCAACGGTCTATTCACTAGCGAATCCCATTACTATCTCGGTGGATGAGAAAAGTTGGGAAGATGTTACGATGCTTCATATCTATAATACTTCGGATATCATCAGTTTTACTCTGACCGATGTAAATGGGAATACGAGTATATTTACGAAAAGTAACAACGGGTGGATACTCAATGGTAACCAAATTGCAGATAGTAAAATATCACCAATTCTCCAAAATTTTCTTACACTCACTGCTGATCATTTACTTGCAAAAGCAGATGCATCCGCCTTTACCCAAAATGCAGGCTCGCTCCAACTTGTTCTCTCGGTGAGAAGTGCGAAAAACAAATCTAACACGTCCAGTACCAAAACAATTACCTTTTCCGTATTTGGTCCTCAAAATAATGAATATCTGGTAACAAAAAGTGGGGATTCTCGATACTTCATCATCGAGAGTAGTTCATTACAACAGCTCCTTCCAAGTAGTGACACAGGTACTTCATAAAGCTATATCACGGAGTTATTACTATAAGATTGACGTATGCTATAATTGTCGTTACAATGCAGATATGCCGCTTCGTGAATACCAATCGCGTATCTCCTTTCTTCGTATTCCCGAACAATTACGGGGGGCTTCTCGGCTCATGGGTTTTAACGCTGGTCACACGCAAGCAATAGTTGCAACGGGAGTATTTTCCGAAGAACGATATGTTCATGAGCGAGCGACACAAAATGGTTTCAGGTTGCAGGTGCCGCTCTCAGAATTTCTTCAAACAATGAAACAGGCTAAAAAACAAAATGCTTCTGCTCATACGCAGGTTGCCAGTATTGTCGATCAGCAAGCTCGTCAAGCAATGGTCTCAGGTGAGTTGAGTGCTCTTGAAACGTATGAAGGAAGTTTACGTACTTTACAACAAGAACAAGATTTCACTGCGAGGAGACGAAGAGCATATGAAAGAAGTGTTCGGTATGCATCTGCTATTGCGAAAGATGCACGAACTGATGCGTGGGATTTAGTAATCATGTTATTCTCTCTCCCTGAACTTGGTTATAGCGAAGGCGAGATGCAACACGTACTAGGAGTTAATGCAATATCTAGCATCTTACAGGGAGCCTTTACTCGGTTATCACAAATTGATCAAATTGCGAAAGCTTTAGGGTTTGACGTGTCACAATATCAAACATGCTAAGGAGAGTTTACTTATTTGTTGTCCCTGAAGAGGTGGAAGTACCTGTTGTTGGAACAGGGCTCGTCTGACTTGTTGGAGATGTTTGCGCTGCTCCTGAAATATCTGGTGTGATTGATTCTTTTGATTTACCTAAAATAAGTTGGTGAAACAAAGGTCTCATTTGCGACATGTCTTGTTGTATTTTTGTAAAATCTGCTTTCACAATTGTTGTCATATCTTGTTTAATTGTAGCGAAGGCATTTTGAGAAGGATCCGCCGTGATGGGAATATTTTGTACCGTGGTAGCATCTGTCGAAAGTGTCGTCGTAATCGTGTGTATTTGTGCAGAAATATCTGTTAAAAGGGGAGTCAATTGTGAAACATCTTTCCCTTGTGTTTGCAGAGTGGTAATAAGATTTTGTAATTGTGGAACAATTGTTTGCAATCTGGTAACAACTGCTTGCATATTGTTAATAATAATCAGTGAACTCACTTTTGGTTCAAGTACTGCATAGACGTGGTAACTTGAAATAATTTGTTTCTCATCGGTAATCGCAGTCTGCACATCGGTGTCTGCATCAATTTTCGTTTTGAGCGTTGTTAACCCTGCAATGACGGATTGAACATTTGTTATAAGAGAATTCTTTTGATCGCTCGTTAATCGATTGTCGTTTTGTATTCTCGTAAGAAGACTGTTTAAAGACGTAATACGCGAAGAAATAAGTGTATTTGATCGAGAAATGACATCAGAAAGTCTTCGCTGCTGTGTTGCGGCCGCTTTACTAGCACTATTTTGATAGCCATTTACGTCATGAACCAATGATGATCCTCCTAAATCTTGTGCAAAAGCAGGCCTCGCGACTACAAGGAGCGCTAACATAAGAAAAGCAGGTAAAGCAGTATGTCTCATGGTTATAAATTATTTGCACTATCCTGGGTAGTATCGATAGAATTTAAACTATTTAAATCAGTATTAACTTGTGTTAATGATTGACCTATCGAGTTTGCAGTATCATTCAATTGTTGATCAGCGTTTCCTGCAGTTACTGGAGTTATACCGATAGTTGGTTGTATTGTCGGGCTAACGGGTGTTCCTTTGGCTAAAGGAGTTTGGGTTACTGCATTAATTTGTTGGTTTGAGACAGTTACCGCTTTTTTATGAGGAAGGAGAATATAGACAACCATACCGATTAAAAGTATTGCCATAACTGCTCCGCTTAGATATAAAGTTTTATTTGAAGAGGCACCAGTACCAGAAGTTACTCCTAGTGCAGAGGAAGCAGGGGAGCTTGTCTGTAGACTTGCTTCTTGTGGAACTGGCGTCGGTTGAGGGTTTGGTAATGGATCAGGAGTAGGCTTTGGAGTCGGTGGAATATCTGTTGGTGGTATAGGATCAGATGGTTGTGGTGGGTTAATAACTTGGCCAGATTGTTGTGTAGGATCTACCATATATTAATAATAAACATATTTGTGTTTATTTGTCAAAAGCTTTTTTTATTTTCTGCATACAGTGGCTGTTTTCTCCTTGAAGTTGCGAAAGCAATAAAATACTGATATACTATAGGTCAAGTATGACTGATCGAATGAGACCCACTGAAGTGCGAAAATATTTAACGCAACGGGAAAATAGATTAACCAACAAGATGTATGCTGGTGTTCAACAATGTATGAATACTGACTCTTCACCTGCAGAAAGAGGAATGGGATGGCGAAGTGCTCTTGATGCAGCAACTGACAAGTCGCAAGCAGCACTCCTCATGCAATCCATGTTGCTACCAAGACCAGCGGAGCAAGCTTCTCTTTTGTCTTATACACAGAACGATAGAATATACTTGCAAAAAGCGTCACCGTTGCTTGATGCCGTCGTAGAATCCGGCGAGGTATATTCTCACGCCGCATACGCCATTGCTGAATATTTTGTCAATTCAGGCACTCACCAGTTAAACCCCGAACAAATGGTTGCCGTCGCAAGACTGTTTCCTCCAAGGGGGAATGAATCACCAGAAGATTATAATGCCAGGGTCGATGCTATGCCGTTAACAAACATGGTTCCCGGTAAAACTGAAGGGGAAACTTGGACTATGAGACGGGAAATTAGTGATATGCTTGAGATAGAGGCACAGCTTGAGAGAAAATATCTGCTTCCAGCGTTTGGAAAAACAATCAGTATTCGTGATCTTACCAAAATTTCCGCACACTGCTTACGAATGGTTCATGAGGCAGCAACTGCGGAAGGATTAGCAGCAATTCAACAGCGAGATGCAGAAATGCTTGTGCTTTTTCTCTTTCCAAATAATTGAATACGTTTTGGGAATAGGGTAAAAGACAAGAAGCATGTATATGTTTCTTGCGCTCAATAAATAAATCTAGTAGATTAAAGGAGTATTATGTCAGATTACATGCGAAGTGCTGAGACACGAGGAAAACTCTTACAACAAGAAAACCGTTTAACCGGCAAAATGCATGCAGGGATTCAACAATGCATTAACCTTCAGTTATCACCTAGAGAGCG
>CAYQEE010000025.1:0-19069 GCA_964416445.1 uncultured Gammaproteobacteria bacterium | reverse complement strand
CTAAACCGCCGTTTGGTTATACCGAACCGTGGGTTCGAATCCCACCCTCTCCGCAAACTGATACTTTGAGCGTAATAATACTTCATTTGGGTTGCTATATCAATCTTTTCTTTGAATTCTAACCGTTCCTTTATTTCATCTATCTCTTTTTTCGCTTTTTCGATGATCAAATATGGTTTTGGTATATGCAGCCTTAATATTTTATTCTCAAGAATAAAATGTGAACCAATGGTTGCAAGGATTTCTTTCTTTTCCAGAAATGAACCATTTTGAAACCTTACCCGTGCATAACAAGCAAAGGTAAATGTTTTTTGGGAAAGTTCTAGCCATTGGTCTGCTCGGGCGTCTAGGGTATCTATTTGTTGCTTCAGTTGTGCTTTCTCACGCTTTAATGGTGTCATCTGTTCTTCAAAATCTTCATCGGACAACAGGCTACCATTTGAATTCTGCGGAGAGATTTTTAGTTTGATGAGGTTATTTATTCTTGCCAAACAATCTTTATATGCTTCATCTACGCTTGTGGCGATGTTTGCCTGATCTTTTGTTTCTTTATCATGCAGTTCATTGAGATATTCAATCGCCCATTCCTTGAAACTCTCGGGTATTTCAATATTGGAAAGGATGAAATCTATCTGTTTTTCCAGTTCATGTATTTCTATTGATTTTTGCCTGCATTTTGGATTAATACGTTTTGTACAGCGGTAATAAATATATCTGCTTCCATACCTGTTGATTTTTTCTTCTGCGGTAACCATTGCGTTACATTCTCCACATCGGATCATTCCAGTAAAAGAAAACTCTCTTGTTTTTGGTCGTTGTTTTCCTTTTCTGCCTAATAATGCTTGCACCCGATCATATTCGTCCTTGGTTATCATGTATTCATGTTGTCCAACATGCCAAATTCCACCATAAAGATATTCTCCGTAATAGAATGTATTGGTAAAAATGCGGTAAATACCGGCTCTGGATAAAGGACCGCCTCCTAATTTCTTGTGTTTCCGAGTTCTATACCCCCAGTCTTCATTCGCAATTTTTAGTATGTGGGGAGCAGTATAATTACCGGTAAGCATTAAATCCCACATCTTTCGAACAAGAGGGAAACGTAAGGGGTCAATAATATTCTTACTGGTCCCTTTACCCTCAGAATTGTCGTTCAAATAACCTTCCGGTGCTACACCCGGTCGTTGTCCTTTCTCATTTTTGCTCTGTAATCCTCGTTTTACATTTTTTGACAGGTCTCTAACATATTGATTTGCCTGCGAAAATTCAATATTTAAGAGCAATACGTTGTCTTCAGGTAGATAAATACGAAATGGAGTAATAATTGCTTTTATTTTTTCAGTTTGCAGTAACCAACTAAGTCTTCCAGCGTCAATGGGATTGCGAGCTAAGCGTGATAAATCCCAAGTAAAGATGATTTGTATTATGCCATTTTCAATATCATCAAGCATTTGATTAAACTGCGGACGTCCCGGTTTTTTTGCTGATCCAGACTCTGAATATATGTTAATAGGATCAGGCATATTATTTTCCTTATGCTGTTTCTTATTACTTTCACGCTGTTGCGGAAGTGATTTGACTTGATGATCTACATCGTCAGAACTTCTACGTTCATAATCTCCTGATGGCAATAATTTTAAATGATTTGGTATATACATACATTCAAATGCCCCCACCGGGGTGCAACCAGAACCGTGAAGTTCTGTCCCCAAATGAGGGCATTAAAAAACTCCACGGGTTCTTCTGGTTGCAGCGTAATTATATACTTTTCTTTTCATCTATATCAAGCTGCGTTTAATATGCCTCTCTTTTTACATTCTTCTTCAATTTCAATAGCTTGGGCATAAAATTTTCTTCTATAATCTAATGGTACTTCGTCACTTTTTGAATAAGTTCTACTTAAATCTAGTAATGCTATTAAGTTTTCATTATCCAATTCTGTTACAGGATTCTTTATTATATATTGCTCCCATGGCGATATAGTTATATTTTCCTCATGTTGAATATTGTCCAAGGACTCTTTTTCTTCTTGCACTGCTTGCATATCTTGCATCTCTGCTTCAGAAGTTGATGTAGGTTCATTACTTTTTTGTGTAGGTTGGTGTAGGTTCTGATGTAGGTTGATTATCTTCAGTGTAGCCAGTGTATTCTTTATTGCTATTACTAGACACTTTTGAAATGGTGATTGTCGCGTGTCCACTTGCTCTACTGTGGCTTATTAGGATTCCTATTCTTTTTAAATTTTGTTTGATTGGAGAAATTCTCGGCCATAGTTTATTTGCATGTCTTGGAAATCCATCTTTACTATTTATTTCCATATTGTTTTCTGTTGCAATTTTAAAAAGAATTGCATGTAAACCAGTGGAGGAATCAGACCATTCTTGTTTATCTGCCATAAATATTTCAATTGTTTGTGCAACAGGAGAAGCATCTATTGCCGCTTCGTTTTGTCTATGAATATTTTCATTAAATGCTGTTAAAAAATCTTCTGCTGTTTTTCCTAATCCAATTGCTGCTGCAGCACCATATTTGCCATAATCTGCCATTCGAGGAAGATTTGACAATGTAAGTGTCGATTGGATCGCTAATGTTTTGGATAAACAATCAAATATTGCACCCAATATTTTTGGTTTTACCAAATTAAATTTTTCCCAGAATAATTCTTCAGGTAGTCGCTTGTCTTCTGGAATTTCTGAAAAACGCAGAATAAGCAATCTACTTAAAAGATCAGATTTATTTGCAACTAGTGGAATAGAACTGAAACCTATTGCTACTTTTTGCGAAAATATAACTGATTCATTATTGGTATATAATTTTCTTGATTCCAGGGAAATTCCAGTAACTAAGGCAGAGAATGTATCTGATATTTCATTGGACAGATAGGAAAGATTATCATAATACAAACAATAATGTTTATTTGCAGTTAAAATAATCTGATCTATATTGTTTGTTAATTTAAGTAAATCCTTACTTGGATCAACTAAAGTAAGAATTATACGCAACGCAGTTGTTTTTGCTGATCCGTAATCTCCAATAGCGGCAAGAGCAGCCTTTCCAATGTTTGGAACAAGAGTAACAACAATATGGGCAAAATAGAGAAGTAAATCCTTTTCGTGAGTAAGATTTATAAAAGGAGCAAGTTCATATAAATTTCCATCTTTCTCTGGTATAACTTGTGGTACTTGATGGGGATAGCGTTTAAACTTTACCGGACACTTGGATATTATTTCCCATCCATTTTTATCAATTGCAACAACGTTGATGTTATTTCCTAAATCATAATAAATTATATCATCAATCCTTGCTAATCTATTATAGAGTTTCCGTACTTTTTTCTGATGGAATGCAAATCCCTCAAGGGTATTGGCAACTTGTTGAAAGGTTTCTCCACTAAATCCCTTTTTCTCTTTTTCATATAATAAACTTGCTAGAAACCATCGAAGCTCAGAACTTTTAACAGGATACCCAATAATTGGTTTGTCAGGGAAACTAATATGTGGTTCGCTAAATTCATCAAGAAATATATCACATTGTAAATCAAGGGTTAATTTAATCAGTTTACTAGCAACAGTAGGTTTTCCAGATGATATTTTAACTTCTTCTTTTGGTTTATAAACTTTTGCATTTTGGAGTAATTTTGAAAACTTATCTTGCGCCTTCTCTCCATATTTCACGAAAAAATCAGTAACATCAGTTTTTTGTTCAATATCACTAGGTTTTTCCAGATTAACAATATATACCTCTTCACCCTTTTCATAAAATAGTTGTGCTGTCTTTACTGCTCCTTGTTGACCACTACCGTTTCTATCGATATCGTAACAAAGAGAAACCTTTTCAATTTCTTGGAAAGCATCAACCCATGACTCGTCAAAAGATTTCGCTCCCGCAGTAGAAGTAACTGCAGTGTACCCATATTGAGTTAATAACATACAATCCCATTCACCCTCACAAATAATAATGCTTTCTGGCTTACTTTTTAGAACAACTTCATTAAACAACCGTTTTCTGCCACGTCCTAAAATAGAGTACATTCCTTTTGACCCGCTTTTCAGTGTTGGATCACGCTTTAATCTAAAATTCATACAATCACCATTTGCATCGAATATTGGAATAGTAATATTTTTCCCATCCCAACCAAGCTTGAACTTTTTGATTGTCTCATTTGTAAGTAATCTGTTATGTAAATATTCAAGTATAGGTTTCTGAGCTGGTTCAAAAAGTCTTTGATGATTTTGTTTAATGATTTCAGGATTGATTGGTGGCAAGTCGGGTTCATCTTCTTTATCTCTAATTGGTTGTTCTGGAATTGCTGCATCAGGATTTCCTAGTCGTTCAGCAAGTCCTTTCCAACCCCCACCTTCACCACAATGGTGACAATAAAATCTACCTGTAGTGCTTTCAACATAACATTTCTGTTTGGGATTATTGCAAAATGGGCACAGGATTCGTAACTCTCTACCATTGCTTTCTATACGATAGTTTATATTTTTATATTGAAAAAACTGTTCTGCTGTTTGATAAGTATTCATAAATCTTGATTTTCTATACTAAATTTTGTATATTCAAATCACAAAAACCGTTTAGCTCCCAAAGCAACGCGGTTTTTTTACATATCAGTATTCATTTCTGGAAACAAATATACTTTGTTTCCAGCATATGATTACGCAGGGAAATCTGCAGTATTCTGTTTGTCAGAGGATCCTTCCTCAATAAAAGGTTCATATTTTGTTATCTTTGCTCTGACGCTATTCTCTCCAGAAACATGCTCAACAGTAATATAAATTTTCTTTCCTAAAAGCGGGTCTGTACCAGCAATTTTTGTTAAATCTTTCTCTGTAGTTTCTTTTCCTAAACATGCATCCACAATTTGTAACGCAAGGTTTCTTTTTTCTATATTGTTTTCTTTGTATAATCTCGGAGAAGTAGACGTAAAACTATGGATCGACATATTGGAAATATCAACATACGTCCAGATCCATTCAAACTGTGTTTTCTGTGTATCTTTATCTTTTTCAGGATCGTAAAATTGATTATCAATTTCTCGTACTTCACTTAGTATTACGGCATGTCTTCCTGCTTTTGGTACAATATATTTTTGCAAATTAAACTTTGGCATTTATTTTTCACCTCCATTCTTTATCCAATCCTTTTTACTTATTGGTCTATAAATGATTTTGAATAACCGTAATAGTTTTATTCCTTCCTCCTGTGCCTTTTGATCAGATATATCTTCACCAAATTGATCTTTCCAGCATTTTTGGAAATCTATAATCGCTTGTTTAGATAACATAATTTTATTTCGATTCGTATAAACGGGATTTGATATAACGCAAACTTTCAAAATAAGAAAAAAGATCGTGCTGGAGCTGTTTTTGGAAGAATTGTTCTACGATGTTTTGAATATCAGTTGCGTAATCAAAGACAAAAGTGGCTTTGAAGTCTTGTGGTGATTTTTCTATCGCCTTGAGTTTGCTCTTTGAAACTAACTGGATTGCAGCCGCCAAACAAAGCGATTGGGTACGATACTCATTCTTATCCATACTTATTCTGATTGCCAATAAAAAAGGCAAGCATCAAGAGCTTACCTCAAAGGTCGTTATATAAAGTTTTATGAGAGTTATATAACTATTATCTGTATTGTGGATTTAATTCAACGGAGTACTTCTTAACAGTTAATAAGTTCTTAACTTTTGTATACATAGCTACTTTTTTATTTACTTCACGAGCGGCATTATAGACTTTCCGCCAACTGTCAGGCTGGAAATAATTTCCTCCCCATCTATGAAGTATTTCGTCTGTTGACCATTGTTTCTTCCTTGAGTCCTTATTTTTGAATATAATCCTGCATAAAGCATCCTGATTCGAATTTGCTGGAATTTGTATATGTTCTCCTAAAAAATGCAGTTTGCACGAACTTATATCGTAAGTAGCTCGATCTTTAGAACCATCAATAACCTGCGTACTACTTAATAAAGGGATAGGAGACATGATATTATCGTACCCAATTTCTTTTCTCATATCATAAAACCGTGGTCCCTTTTTTAAAACAAACCTATTTGAATTTGATTGTACTGTTATAATTTCAACTGCATTTTCGGCTTGAAAAATATGCATACATTTGTTTATCGCTTGAAAATTTAAACCCGTTTTCTTAATAAGAACTGTTGTATCAAAAATAAAATTTTCCTGTTCAGATCTATTCATATAAAAGATAACTTTACTAATTTCTTCCCAAACTAGATATAAATCATCTCTATAATTTAACGGAATGAGTTCAAGCATATTGATATTTATATTTATTTTTATTCTGAATTCTTATTATCCTTTATTACTGGTGAAACTAATAATTGTTTCGAGCGCTCGTTCTGCAATCGCTGAATGCTGCGGTATACTTTGTAAATACATTACTAATGCTTGTGGGTTCCGTAGCAGGTGCCGTACTTCTTTATCTGTATTATTTCCCTGCTTTTTTCTCGTATATGTAAGTTGGTGACAACTCCTACAACGAAGTTCACTTCCATCTATAAGTTGATAGAGATATTTTACTCTTCTTTCGCATGAGGTACATACAAAATAGAAAATAAATCCTTTGTCAAGATTTGACTTTACAAAATCAAATTGTAAGGCGGTGTCATGTACTGGAACATGTAAGGATTGGTAATAAGGTATCCCGTGATTAAGTTCATCCCGTAACCGTATTGCATCTTCTTCTGTACGGATAACAAATAATTTTGCTAAATCTGCATCATACTTACTTGCTCTTTCTTGAAGAAACTTGCGGATAAGCGCAGTGCAATCTATTCTGGTTACTCCATCAACTGTTGGTCGTTGTTTATACTTATATGGATTGAACATACCTTGCATTTTAACACAATAATTTTGAAACACGACATTCGATATACTATAAATCGCTAACAATCTCTAGGAGAAAATTATCAAGCGCTAGGTAGTTACCGTCCGCTCGGTAGTGACATAAAACTATTTTCGTCCCATCGTTTTTATCTCTTTTTCTCGAAGCACATCTAGCGCTGCCTGTGTAAGAAAATTTCTTGCAGCTGCCATTCTCTCTGCAAACTCAGGATAATTGCTTATCCAATTGTAATAGGTTTCCTGAGTAATATTTGCAACATCACAGGCTATTTTGATACTCAATCATACTTTAAAATTTCTTCTAATTTTCTAACCGTATCCTCGTTATATTCCGTTAGATTAAAAGTTTTTGAACAACTATTGTTAGGTAGAATATCGCTTTCTTCACTAAGACTTGCTGTGGCTTCATTGGTATCCATGGATATATTTTACCACTACCAATACTCTTTCTTGCCTAATTGATTTGTTGTGGCTCATTCTGGTTGCTTTGGAGACTATTGTGACTAGCGCTATATTCTAATTTGTAAGGTATCTGTACGTATTAATCCCTAATATATAAATAGCAGTTTTTCTGATTATAATCATTGCAACAACAAAAGCAGAAAGAAAAAGAATGACAGATCCCCACACTTGATTTTGCTCAATTGTATTGGGTGTATTTTTCAATTTGTATGTTTCATTGGAAAACCAGCCATTCTTTTGTAGAAACGCTGCTGTTCGTTCGTTGCTCCATTTCTGCGTATATGCATAGTCTACTATGTTTTTTAATTTATCCTCGTTCTCCTGTGAGATTCCTCTATTTGTATGACACTCATATCTGAACGTATAATCTTGTAAGGATGTTATACCAAAATCTTGTATCCAAGTCGTGAATTTACCAAATTGATAAGTATGACCATCTGCACATACAAGAGTATTCAAGGTTGTATCGTTATTGCCGGCATTTATAAACCAACCGAAAAAGACAATACCACATATACCAAAAAGGAATAGTCCAATATAAAGGACTTTACTCATTCGCCACCATGCTTTTGCTTCTAATGTCTCTTTATTGATCATATTGTTATAAGGATGTGAATTAACTGATTATTGCTGTGGATACAATTTCAAGCATAATGTTTTATCATCATTTTGTTGCTGAATAGCATCTTGTTCCAATTGCCAACTGTTCCATGTTCTGGTATCTGGTTGACTAGGTTGCGGATTAGGATAACTGTTTGCCTGAAAATAATCCTGAAATTTAGTATCTGCTTGTTTTAGACAATCTTGGAGTTTTTGTCTCTGTGCATCCTTTGCCATAGATTGCTCTATGTACTGCATTTGTTGAACTGTTTGTTTTGCTTTATCCTGTCCGGGTATGTAGACCATGATATACCAAGCCACTACGAGTGACAGAATAATTGCTGCTATTCCAAATAATTTCATATTTTTACTTCTTCTACCTCAAAGTAGATCTATCTGGTGCATTATATCATAAAGTGACTATCAGTCGCAAGACAGGCAGTCACATTTACTCTACATTTTCCTTGTATGGGTAAACAACTATCAAATCGGGACCAAAAGGAAAAAGAGACTGTCCAAGCAAAATTTGGCAAGCATTTAGCAAAAATACGTAGCGAAAAAGATATTACGCAGGAAAATTTAGCGTTTGACTTGGGAGTTGATAGAACTTATATCAGTTATATTGAACGGGGTAAAAGAAATCCATCTCTTTATTTACTCTACAAAATTGCTCATGTGCTGAATGTAAAGGTGAAGGATATTTTCCCCTTTTAAGGAGATCTCCGATAATTTTAATCTAATATTCAATTTGTTTTATTGTTGTTATTGACAATTTCTATCCTTTTGCTTACTCTGAATATGTACTCTGAATACTCTATGAAAATTAAAAAAAGAGTTTTCATTTTTATAGCAACACTAATAATTGGTTTATTCTCAGGTGCTTTGAATAATCGCACACACGCCCAACAACCCTCAACCAGAAATCAAATTCCTTCCGACTTATCTCTTGATCTACAACTCGCGCAACAAAATCCTGCTCCAGATCAACAAGCAATAGTGAGTTCTGAAACAAAACAAGCAGAACTAGTAACAAACACAGGTTTTGTTACTACGGTACAACCACAAGATACCGTTGCTCCACAAGTGAAGACTGAATCTACACAAGAAGCAATTCATCCTGACCAGACCACATCAGAACAGGTAGTAACAACACCCGTTGTTATTGACGTACCGGTGAACCCTTCAGGTGATAACCAAAATCAATCGCAGGATCAGAACCAACCAACAGGTGATCAATCGCAAAATGGAGATGTTAATAATGGAACAGTAAATCAACAGGACAATATAACAGGGACACCGGGAAGTGGGGACGTCGTGCCAGGTACAAATGTTATTGCGCCTGATGACAATGCTGCACCAGCTGATAATTCAACAAATCCAAATCTTCCACCACCAGCAACGGATAATTCATCGAACAATTCCGTTCCCTCTGATCAACAACAAACTAACCCTACAGGATCAACGGATAATGCACAACCTGCGATTCAAGATAACAGCCAAAACGGATCACAAAATACGAATCAAGGTTCACCTGATTCGCAACAATCCGGAGGTCAACCTGCTACTGACAACTCCGGGAGCAGTGCTGCACCAGCGGTAAATCCAGATACCTCACAGGGAACTGATAATTCGCAACAGCAGCAGAGTATACCCTTAGAGTCACAACAACAAACAAACCCTCCCGCAAGTACTGATAATGGTTCTAGCCAGCAGCAACCTGCAGATAACCCTCAATCTTCAGGAAATAATACAACTGGTAGTAATACCGATCAACAGCAACAACAATCAAATCCACCTGCTTCAAATGACTCAGGAAGTAGTAATAATACGCAGCAAGGTAGTGATACGAGCAATACTAACAGTGGTGGAGACAATAGTAGTGGATCTGTACAAGGAGCTTCAACAAGTCAACAGCCTAATCTGATAGATAGAATTTGGAATAAGATTGTAAATATATTTACCGGAGGTAAATAATTACACAACAAAAAATAAAATATGGATAAATATAGTAAGCAAACGCAAGAGAAACAGGTTCATCAAGAAGAGAATAATCCAGGAAGAAAAACTACTCCGTTTAATTCGTTTGTAACTGCAGTTACTCACAGAAAATTCGCTCTTATATTTCTGCTTCTAATGCTTGTTATTCTAGTTGCAGTTAGTATGAAGCTCTACAAACCGCCGCAAAAACAACCAATGTACATAAAGAAAACTGTTATGAAACAAGTATTGATGAAACGTTCTAAAGATAATGGATTAATTAACAGAGGTCTTACCGGGAAAGCAGTCGATGTTAATACCGGTAAAATTATTGCAGCAGCGCGTATCTTTACGCCAACAGATAAAACAGTCTACTTAGAGCTTGATTTTAATAGCGCTCCAAAAGGAACAGTCATTGACTACATTCGGTACAAGAAAGGAAGGTATGTCGACCATGGAGAAATCACACTGACAAAAGATAATATAAAAGACACCCTTTTTAATTGGACAATTAATAGCTTGTTTATAAACACCAGAGAAGGGCAATGGCGGGTTGCTACTTATGCAAATGGTATACTTGCAAAAAGAATTGTTTATGAAATAAAAAATAACAAGTTGTCTTATGTATATCCTGATAAGCCAATCCATCCGACTGACCCTGACTATACATTAAGCAACGCCCTTGCTTTACAGTCACAAACTCAGTAATTCCACAATGACTGAAACAACAAACGCCACTCCAACTGGATTAACACAAACTGAGATTACTGAGAGTAAAAAAAAGTATGGAGTCAATATTGATAAAACCCACGACTTTACCACGCTAAAAATCATCTGCAAAACCTTATTCGGTATATTCAACATTGTTATGGCAGTACTGATTGTTATTCTTTTCCTTATTGGTGAAAAATCAAGCGCACAATTTATTGGAATTGTAGCAGGAATTAATACAACAATTGAACTAATTCAGGAAATTCGAGCACGACTTATTGTCAAAAAACTTAATAAACTTTCAGAAAAAACAACAAAAGTTGTTCGAGGAGGAAAAATAACAGAAATTCCTGTCAAAGATCTCGTAATAGGAGACATTATTTCGCTTAAATCTGGTGATAGAGTGCCTGTTGATGGACAAGTTGATTTCTCAGAGTACGCTGAATTTGATGAGAGTATTCTCACTGGTGAATCAAAATATATTCAAAAAAAGCAAGGAGAAGAAATTAGAGCAGGCAGTTTTTTAGCAGCAGGAGCCTGTTATTACAAAATGACAAAATTCACCAGAGATTCGTACATTCAAACACTCACAAAACAAATCGCAAAACAAGGTATAACTGAATCTCCACTCCAGTCACAAATTAATCAAATTATTAAAGCTCTCACCTACATGACTATCTTTTTTATTGCTCTCCTTGTTGCAGAAGGATTGGTGCAAGAAAACCAGAAAGAAGAAATTATTATTAACGCATCAACACTTGTAAGCTCACTTGTGCCACAAGGACTTGTACTCATTACAACGATTTCCTTTGCATATGGCGCAGCAAAGATGGCAAAAAATCAGGCAATTGTCCAAAAGTTATCAAGTATTGAAGCAATGGCAAATACAAAGGTGGTGTGTATGGATAAAACAGGAACTCTTACCAAAAATGCCTTTGAAGTAAAAGAAATGGAGGAGGTATAAAATGTATGGAAGTAAAAACCAATAACTCACGACAATTATTAAAAACGTTTTTGCGAGATGTGACACAGAAAAATAAAATGAATGAAACGCTTGAGAAATACCTCAACGATACTCCTTCAATAGAATCAATGAAGATAATAAGTGAAATCCCTTTTTCATCAGCCAGAAAATACAGTGCATGCATATATAAAGATACGACACTCGTTTTAGGTGCGCCAGAAATGCTCCTTGAGAAAAATGCAAAAGCCTACAATCTCGTTGATACATATACCCAACAGTCATATCGGGTTGTTACCTTTGGGAAGGTTGACGGACAATACAAAGAAGCAGATGGAGATATAAAAAAGAAGTTCCATGTACTGCTTATCATAGCTATCGATGATCCGATTCGAGAAGAAACTCCAGGGACACTTTCGCAACTGATAAAAGAACATATTCAATATAGAATTATTTCAGGCGATTCTGCAGATACCGTTAGCGCAATTGCAAAAAAAATAAATAAAGATTATCCAGCAAATGCAATAAGCGGAGATGAACTTGCAGAGTTAAAAGGAAATGAGCTTGCTAAAGCAATTTTAGAGCACAATATCTTTGCAAGAATTAAGCCTCAGCAAAAACAAGAGATTGTCAGAACCCTCAAGAAAAACAAACTCTTCACTATTATGATAGGTGACGGAGTAAACGATGTTTTAGCGCTAAAAGAATCTGATCTCGGTGTAGCCATGAATGGCGGCTCAAGCATGGCAAAAGATGTTGCCGATGTGGTTTTACTGAATAACTCATTTTCGACACTTCCACTACTTCTCTATGAAGGTAGAAGAATCATCACAAACATACAAACAATTGCAAATATTTATTTAATAAAAAATGTTTCCTCTATAGCTGCAATTCTTATGCTTGGATTCATAGGACTCAGATTCCCCTTTGATCCAAAACACGTTGAACTCGCAAGCTTTTTGATTATTGGTGTTCCTTCTTTTGTGCTCGCTTTTGAGAAACATAACTTTTCAACAACTGATGAGGGATTTATAAGACGACTTCTTCTGTTTTCAGGTATTATCGGGTTTGGCAATGCTATTATGTTCACAATTCTTTATACCTCTTATGACGTTACCAGTCCGATATTATTCTACTCGCAGAGTATTCTTTTAACCTCGTTCATTTTTACCGGACTGAATAATATTATCCTTATTTATTTACAGCATTATTCTATAGGAGAAATTATAAAACGAAAGATAGTCGTAGGTTTGTTAAGTGGTATTTTTTTTATTTTTATCGTGTGTCTTTCTATTCCACAAATACGAGATTTTTTTGATATACGAAATATTGCCTTTATTGATCTTATTATCTCGTTCTGTTTATCTGCTATAGGTTCAATGATACTAGCA
This sequence comes from uncultured Gammaproteobacteria bacterium, assembly GCA_964416445.1. Taxonomy (GTDB): domain Bacteria; phylum Patescibacteriota; class Microgenomatia; order Levybacterales; family UBA12049; genus CAYQEE01. The sequence continues at coordinate 6,097 of CAYQEE010000025.1, read as the reverse complement.
AAGATCTTAAAAAGACTACATCTTATACCTGCGCAAGAGAATATAGTCAGCGAGACTGGAGAAGAAACACCAATGCACTTCCAATGATGGTTGCGATTACTCCAAACCCAAGCCATACGAGTCCATACCCACGTACAGGTCGAAGGGATGCAATAGTGCTGTCTTGTGGCGTTGTGACAATCATGAATAAATCTTTGTCAGAATTTGGAATATCAATTCTACTGATACCTACGAGCGAAACTATTGGTTTTTCTTTTGGATTTTGAAATGTCCAAGTAGCTTGGGTGGTATTGGTTTGTAAAGCCATCCTCAATGTGCTGATAAAATCATTATATTTGTTCCATTTTTGCTTTTGTGCATATGTGAAGATGTTTTGATTAAGCAAAGGAGCATTGCCAGCAAGCACAACCCCGTCACTGTTAATAATTAAACTGTTTTCAGCGTTATCAGCAGTGAGTGGAGTAACGAATGAATTTCTAAATTCATTGACCAACAACCTAATAGCAAGCGTTCCTTTATATGTGTTACCAAAGTAGATTGGTTTTGCGAGAATAAGAATTATTTTCCCAATAGACGCACCTGTTGTACCAATATATGGGGTTGAGATAAAGGTTTTATCTCTATTGGCAGGATTTTTTGACCACAAAATAACCGCAGTCTTTGAGAAATCCTGATTTTCACCAATTCGTATATCATATCTGTTCTCAATAATACTCAGTTTTCCCTGCGCATCATAAAGCGCAATGCCATTAATGGGCAATTGTGCTCGCTGCATATATGCTATAAACGCTTTTCTCGTCACACCTGTATCAATTGAGGCAGAATCATTGATTTTTGCAAATGTAAAAACAAAAGAAGTAAGTTCACTCTGGACATTTTTTAATAGATTTTCAACCGATAAAGAACCTGATTTTGCAAGAATAGCCTGTTTACTCAGAGTTTTTTGAATTAAGAGATTCTCCGAGAGACGATAGTTAAAAATATAGATGTAAAAACCAAGAATGGCAAAGACAATATGGAGAAAAATAAGACCATTTCTCAGATAAGATCGTTTTTTAGTCATATAACGAGATATATTTACCATAACAATGAAAGATAACCAAGTCAATAATAGGAAAAATTTTCATTGACTTGTATTAAAAATTCTTTTACGCTAAAAAAGCTCTCCAATATTTGGTATATGAAATTCATAGACAAAGTAATTTACAAAGAAATTAAGCCTCATAGGTCTCACTTGCTTTTTGTTATTGTTCTTATGCTTTTAACTGTAGGGTTTGAAGCACTTTCTCCGTGGCCATATAAGTTTTTAATTGATAATGTATTGGGTAATGAACCAATTACCAGTGATTCTGTTGGAAGAATATTAGTGAAATGGCTTCATGATCCAATTGCAATTGGGTTCTTTGTTGTATTTCTTTACTTCATTACAGAGATACTTTTGAGTATTTTTGAATACTTTAAGTCATTTATCATGAAAAAAGTTATCCGTGATATTGTTTTTGATTTTTCAAAGGCTGCCTTTAATAATCTTGAAGCATTTAATATCGGGTTTTATAGACAACAATCAATTGGGGATTATATTTACCGCTTAAGTTATGATGTGAATGCATTAGGTGAGTATATTGAAGATGGAGTTCTTCCTATTATTACCTCTTCTTTGTACCTTATTGTAACCACAGTCATTATGTTTTTTATTAGTGTAAAGCTAACGCTTCTTTCACTTATTGCACTTCCTTTTCTCACCGTTGGACTGTATTTCTTTAACAAAAAATTAGATACGGCAACAAAATATTCAGAAAGGTGGAATAGCTCTGTTTTTTCCTATATAGATCAAGCATTAAACCAATTGAGAGTCATTCAAGCATTTACGCAAGAGAAAAAAACAGGGAAAAGATTTGCAAGCAAACTCCACACATCTCTTGAAAGCGACATACACATGTATAGACTCAACTTTCTATTAAACCTTCTCGTAGGGGTAATAATAGCATTGAGCTATTCCATTATTATCGCAAATGGCATAACAGATGTGCATATTGGCGCAATTACCACAGGTCTTCTCGTTGTTTTTATATTTTACCTTGATAATCTTACCAGTCCTGTTCTTTCCATTATTTTTGCAACCTCTATTATTAGGCAAACGCATGTGAAGATTTCACGAATGCATGAGTTTTTTGCGAATAAATCTCATCTTCTAGATAAAGGATCAATAACAAACATAGAAAATCCAAGTATTCATTTTCGTAATGTAACTCTTCGTTCAGAACAAAATGACCCCATTCTAAAAAATGTCACTTTTTCTCTGGATGAAAATACCTTGACCGTTCTTATTGGGGTAAGTGGATCAGGAAAATCATCTATTATCTCTCTTATTCCCCGTCTTATTAATGATCCAAGTGAAGGTAAGATTCATATTGGTAATCACGATATTAATGACTATTCAGTAAAATCGTTGAGAGAAGCAATATCGTATACACCCCAAGATATAATATTATTTAACGATACGATCTATAACAATATCGTTTTTGGTAATCCAAACGCATCACGGCAAGATGTCATCCAAGCTGCGAAACTTGCGTGTGCGCACGAGTTTATTGAAAAGCATCCTCTAAGGTATGATTTTATGGTTGGTGAAGGAGGAAATTTTCTTTCAGGCGGACAACGCCAGAGAATTCTTCTTGCCAGAACCTTTGTAAAGCCAGCAAAAATAGTTATCCTTGATGAACCGCTCTCTTTTCTTGATTTAGAAACAAGACTACGAGTCTGGAAGAATATTCAGCAACATGCTAAAGGCAAAACAGTTATTATTGTTACCAATATTGTCGATGTCATTTCAAAAGCAGATCAAGTGATTGTTATTAACGAGGGTAAAATTATTCATACAGGAAAACATAATGAATTATTGAAGCATCCAAAATATTATAACCTTTTAGTAAGAACTGGTTAGATTGTACTTAATATTATCCTTAATAAGGATCACCAATAAATGGTCTTGTAAACAGACAAAAAAGTCTTCTATACTGAATATAGTTGATCAATTGGTACGTTATGAAAGGGGGTGAAACTATGGCAACATTAAAAAAACCATCAAGACCTGCGGCAAGACCAGCTGCAAAACCAAAAGCTGTTGCGAAAAAAATCGTTAAGAAAGCAACAACTAAAAAGCATTAAGTATTTTCATTATAATGCAAATAATCAAAGATCCACTGTCCTGATTAAGAAGTGGATTTTTGATTGATTAGTAGACGTAGATAACATTTACTTCCTTTTACGTTTCTGAGGAGTATTCCTTTGAATAAGAAAAATTACTGCACACGCAAGAATATAATATAAAAGGGTTGTTACTAATGCCACGGGAACTCCATAGGTAAAACTTCGAAATGGAGAGGCACAAGGATGAGGGATACTGCCGTCTGGCAAGGTATACCAACAGGAAGGAAGATGATGAGGATTAAATAATGAATTAATATGGTGGAAATACCAAGGCGAGGTTAAAATTACAAATAATAATGTCAAAAGTATTTTTGCCCAAGTAGGAAAGAAAAACCTCATATTTTTACTATCTATCTAAATTTCTCGAATGTCAATAAATATTTTTAAGCCGTCAAAATGTTGACTGTTGCACAAGAGAAAGAAATCCGTTTCCTATAAGTCCTCCTGGTCTTAACCGAAACATAAAAAATCTATTAACTTGATTTTGATTAACACCAGGAAGCGTTGATACAGCAGAACGAAATCCTGCATCTTTCACAACTTGGATGGCTTGATCGTCAAATGCTCCAAAAGGATAAGCAAACGAAACTACTGGTTTGTAAATTAGCTGTTCAAGGATCTCCCTACTTTGAAATATTTCATCGCTAACTGTTTTCAGAGGAAGCCCTTTAAGCCATGTATGGTTAACAGTATGTGCTCCTATTTCTACCAGTCCATCATTGGCAATTTCCTGTAGCTGGCTTGTTGTTAAATGGTTTTGTCTATTTAAGAATCCTGCAATGACATAGTTTGTTGCTTTTACATGATATTTCTTGAGTATTGGGTAGGCATCAGTATAAAAGTCTCTATACCCATCATCAAAGGTAAGGAGTATTGGGTTGGGTGGTAGATTCGCTTTTCCATCTAATACATCCGAAAGTTCACTATTAGTCATAAAGTTATATCCAGCAGTAATAAGTGTTTGGATTTCATTCTCCAAAATGTACGGTGTAGTATCAAGTGCAATTCTGGTTTTATCATTTTTATTTTGTACATACTCAACATAGTGGTACATAATAATTGGTACTCGAATAGTTGCAGAAATAGAAGCGTATTGGGGATTTGGCAATGCTGCGGAGACAGTGGCAGTATTGAGCTTGGTTGTAATCGGTGTAACCATATTGTTTGGTAGAGATGTCTTTTGTTTCTCTATCTGTTGAATTTGTTTTTTAATATCAGGTGGCGGTTGTGGAGGGTTAAAATCTTGCAACTCACTTTTTGCTGTAGAAGAATCATAAAAATGTGCCAAGTAGTACTTGTACCCAAAAATCCCACCAATAATTATGACTATAAAAATAATAAAAGAGAGAAGAAAATATAAATTCCTATGGGTAATATGAACATGTGTTGCTTGTTCGTCTTGTTGTATGTCGATAAATGCCATGGTTAGTTTTTATTTTATACCTGATTTGTTAACTTATAAAATATCCTTGAATAAAAAGGGTGAGTAAAACAATATGAAATATTATAAAAAGAATAAGAAAAGAGCTACGGATAAATACATTTTTAATCTCTGCAAGTCTTATAAAGAATGACAAAGAAAATAGCGCATAGCGAGGAAAAGATGTCATTGTACCAGTTAAGGATGGTAGGATTACATTAACTAATGAAAACAGATTGAGACCAAGGAGACTTATCCTTCCAGGAGTATTTTTCTTCTTCCACAGTGACCATAAATCATACAAAAGGATAAAGAATACTAAATTGAATATAACGAATTCAAGTATCGAAACAAAATAAGTAAAATTATGCGGTGCTTTGAAAAAGATATGAATATAACGGTAGTAAACTTGTGGCAAAAAAATCACATGATAAACTGACCTACCGGTATGGAATCCGGAGAGTGCATGATAGAAATAAAACGGGTTATGAACTGTTTGATCGAGGTAGAACATATAACAGAGTAGTCCAAACACTGGAGAAAGAATCAGAACTAATAACCGGCGTTGTTTATTGAAAAAAAGAAATGTAGATGTTACTTTCTCTAAAAATGTATTGCCAAGAAGACGAAATCTATGCTGTTCAAGCATAACAGTTGCGAATAAGGGAATAAGTAAAAATACGCCCATTAATCGTGTCAAAGCAGCAAGAAAACAAAAAACAGCCATTCTTGTGTATTGTCTTTTCTGCGAAAAATATAATCCGCCAGCAACAAGGAGAAAGAATAAACCTTCAGTATAAACAGCGCCAAAAAAGAAAGAAGTTGGAAATGTAAGTAGGAAAAGTACTATCCAGACAATTTTACTTTGCTTTTTACCAATAGTCTCTAAATATTTCCTGAAAAGGTAAAAACCAAACAAAAAACTGATGTTTGAAATAAAAAATCCTGGTAAAAAGTATTCGTTTCCAAAAAACGGTGCGAGAATATGTACTAATAATGGATATAAAGGGAAAAAGGCTTGTTGGTACATTCCATACCCATCATGTGCAATGTGAAGATAGTTTGCTCCGTCGTAGTTTGCAAATGATAGAAGAAAAGGTGGAATAAAAGGATTATTATGGTATAACTGATATCTGTAATGGAACTGCTCGTGATAAATATCAAAAAGTTTTGCAATATTAGCAATAACCAAATCAACTATTCGCCAAATTGAAAAGAGAATAAAAATAAAACTCATGCATTGTCATTGTAACAAGAATTGAAGGGTTTTATTCAAGTACTTAATTTACAAATATGTATAAGTTTATGAATATAAAGATTCAATTGAAAATAACCTTACGAAATATTGAAATTAGGTATATAATAACTTTGCGGATTTTGAGCGTAAAAAGTTCTAACGTCGTCTACGTCTTTCCGCAGCATAAGAACTTTTGGCAAAATCAATTACGTTAAACTTGCTGAAACGTA
>CAYQEE010000024.1:0-20940 GCA_964416445.1 uncultured Gammaproteobacteria bacterium | reverse complement strand
ACTTCTCTTTATCGTATCATGCTTTTTATCGAAAAAATACGTATTTAACTAGGTTTGTTTCGGGGTCGAAACTGATGTATCTTAGAGGCTGCTTGATTTACTTGTGGTGTTTGCGTCAGTATGGTTCTCTGGCTGAGTTTTTCTAAAAGACTCCCTGCTTGATGGGTCGTAAATACTTGGGTGACAAAAGTACCAACTTCTGCTCGCAACTCCTCAGATTGATATTCGAGCGCACGATCCCAAGTATATTCAGCTAATTGCACATATGCGTTAGCGCGTTTTTGTGGATCATTCAATGTTGTTTGAAGGTATCGTGCTCGTGCATTAAGAATAAATTTTTCAGCAGCAACTAATCCTATTTGAGCTACTATCCCCAATTGTGATTCTGCTTGCATTTGGGCTCGATAATCAGTGAAACGCATCCCACCATAGATAATATGATTTTCATCATAAATATCAGATCCCTCGATTTGAATAACGCCGTCAGTAAACCGATCTGGCTGGATTTCACCACCTACTTTGGTAGTTTTTTTTCTCAGACGCATCTCGTCAAGAGAATAAAGCTTTCCCTCCTTGTCAGGCGGTTGTGACATAATGTAGTAATCCTTTTGAGATATCTTGTAGTATACTAAACGTATTACTTTTTTGCAACTTCTCTTTATTGACGAACCAAAGAAATTACCTTAAGATAAAAAAGTGAAGGAATTTAAAAAGTCGTTTCGCTTTTCAAAAAAGAAATTACTCATTGGCTTAGTCGTATCAATACTTTTTTTTGGCTCTCTCCCAGTTGCTGCACTTTTTACCTATCTTTTTCTTCCTATAATTTTTTTACTCAGTACTGTTGTTCCAAATGCAAATACAGTATTGCCTATTCTTTCATTTCTTTTATATGTTATTGTCAATTACTTTGTTAGCTATGCATTTGTTTGTGTTCTCTGGTATGTTATGGACCACGAAAAACGTAAAAAATAACTACAAAAATTCCTATTCCGATATTTCTGGGTAGAGTGATTCAAATCCTAAACTTTTATATGATATTCGTCTCTGCATATCATTAATCATTGCTTGTGCGTAATGACGTAATTTATCAGGTCTTCCTTCATCATAGAGGATCTGTTCCCATTGGTAAACAATGAGCTGCATTGCAGTAACGGCCACTTCTACGCCCTTGATTGGATCGTGAGAAACATGGGGTGTCTGTAATATCTCTTCTCGCATTTGCCCAATATGATGAGTTATATCCACTTGTGCTTGATCGTAGCCTGACAAATCATTATATTGATTTCTTCGTAATCGACGGCCTGCAGTTAAAAAGAGATTTTTTATTCTCCCTTTTGGTGAAAAAATATCTGCTGCGTCAACAATTGCTTTTGCATGAAGTTTTTCTGCTTCAAAATTATCAATTGGCCTTCCTTCAACAGCCGCAATCGTTGAAACAATACTATTTTTTCGTCGTTCTCCCATAATCATGGCATGAAACGCGCTGGGCATGGACGCAATAAGTGCACTCCCATCAGCAAGAGCAAGCGGAAGCATATGTTGCGTAATAAACTGAAAGGTAGGACCATCATTAATGGCAAGAGCTCCCGCAGCAGTATTCCCAATGAGCCAAAATGCCATCGGAGCTGCTTTTCTGAACTCATGTTTCTCTATCTGTTGATATTGATGGTAAAGTTGTTGCCTTGAGGGAAGCTCTGGAAGTCTCATAGTCGTGTATTATAACTCATTATCCTCTGCAGTCAAAATACAGTTCTTAGCATTTTCTTACTCATTTTTTATTTTCTTTATGACAGAACAGCTTATGCTTGGTTGATACAAATGGAAGCAATCGAAAGAGCGAAACAAGCTAACTTTTCCCGGAACGCTGGAGGTGAGGAATATATGTTACAGCGTTCACTGATAGGTACCCCTACAACAATTCAAGAAAAAATCGAAGCATATACTACAGTGGGCATCCAAGAATTTATTCTTTATTTTCCTCAACCGAAACGAATGAAATCAATTAACCTATTTGCAGCAGCAATTATGCACGCCACGTGAACAGAAAACATGGTATACTCTGTTTCAATCAATCGTGAAACTAACGAGAATTCTGCCTCAGTTGTTGTGAAATTAGCCACAGAACACACATGGTAGAATACAAGTACATGAAAAATATTTTTACTTATCTTAATCCTATAAAACGACTTGGAATAAAAAAATATTCTATACTTCTTCCTACATTAGTTACTTTTTTCTTTTATTTTATTTCTGAATTCTACGCCTATAATATTGCAAAGAATCCTCTTATTGTCGGTGTCTATATTATTTTTGTTTCAGCAAGCCTAATTATCTATTTTTCCTTTCATGATGGTATTCTTGGAGGCATTATCGCATCAACAATAACGATACTTTATTATGCAGAGATTATGTACACTCGGCATTATCGAGGAGCACAACTCTCGGCCGGCATTTCAACCACCATTGTTTTGGCTATTGTCTTTTATTGTCTTGCAGCAGTTATTGGATGGCTTAAGCAAACAATCGATGGATTGATTGTGAATGAAGGCGACGAAAAACGCCGACTGCAAGCAATTGTCGATCAACTGCCTGTCGGAGTTCTCATTACTGACGCACAGGGAAAAATAACACAAGGAAATAAAAAAATTGAGGAAATTTTACAAACCAAGATATCTCAAGGAACTTCTGTGAAAGATAACTTGATTATGCAAAGCAGACATGATGGAAAAATTGTGAATCCATCAGAAGCTCCCCTAGTGCAGGTTTTGAGAACTAGAAAACCTATTGTGGGAAAAGAATATGTCATAGATCGAGTAAATGGTAAACAAACGCATTTGCAAGTCAATGCCTCTGCGATAAGTAATAAAGATGGTAAACTCATTGCCGCTGCATCAATCATTTCAGACATAACACAACAAAAAGAAATGGAAACACGAAAAGACGATTTCGTAAACATGGCTTCCCATGAATTAAAAACTCCGTTGACCAGTATGAAGATCTATATTGACCTTTTAACTAAACGAATTAAACAATCCCAAGATAATAAATCAATCAAAATTCTCAAGAATATAGAGAATCAAACAGAAAAATTGCAAGAACTTGTGAATGATCTCCTTGATGTTTCCCGCCTACAGACAGGAAAACTTATGTTTACGAAGGAGCAGTTTCGTCTCGATGCCTTAATTCGAGAAACAATCGAAGGGTTACAAGAAGTTGCAAAAAACCATAAAATTGTATTTTCCTCCAACAAGGCAACAAGCATCTATGCAGATCGCTTTCGCATTTATCAAGTTCTGACGAATTTACTCACAAACGCCATAAAATACTCAAAAAATGCTGATGAAATTATCGTTTCCTTACAACGATCCCGAGGGAAAGCTATCGTACGCGTCCAAGATTTTGGTATCGGAATTGCCAAGGATCAACAAAAAAAGATTTTTGATAGACTGTACCAAGTAACAGATCATCAAGAAAAAACATTTCCAGGTCTCGGAATGGGACTGTATATTTCGAAGGAAATTGTTAAACGGCATAAAGGTTGTCTCTGGGTGGAAAGTGAAAAAAATAAAGGATCAACCTTTATTTTTAGTTTACCATTGAAATAACCAATCGAAACATGCCGTGATCTGTCTGGTGTTGTATACTATGTTTTATGGAAGTACGTGATCTCCTTGAAGCGTTTCAAAAAGTTCTTCGAACAAATAACTATCTTTTACCAATTGATACGCATGGCGTTGTTGTCCTATCCGGTCCTAGTCATACAGATAAAAACTACCAGATAGCACATCCGTCTTCTGAAGAAAATAAAGCACGAATACATTTTGGTATAGAAGTTATCCGTAAGATTGGTGAAGCAAGAAACGGAAAAGAACAGTGGTATGCAGATGCTCCTCAGTTAATTCTCAACGGAGAAAGAAATCAGTTAAGCATGATGGTTGATTACGCGTTGCAAACCGATATTCCGGCAAACCTTATTGCGCTTGTTGATTGTAGTAATGGGTCACATGGTAATACAAAAACGCAATTTGAAGAAATTAATAAACTCTATGGAAACCAACAAGGTATCTTTCTTTTTATAACTTCTGGATACCATGTGCCGCGGGCAGAATTGACCGCAGCGAAACAGTTATCGAAAGAATTTACCTATGAAGTTCTTCCAGTCCCTTTCCAAGAGTTTCCTTTCAGTATCTATAAAATACGTGGTGAACTTCGAAAAATTTCTCTCTACCTTGCAAAAGGAGATCTTGCTGGTCATTTTTAAAACATGCCACGTAAACAAAGAACTCTGATAGGTTCTTGATTTCTCCTAAACAAACGGGTAGTATAATACTTTATGCCAACAAATAAGTCGGAACAGAAAATTGATGGTATGTGTCCAAAATGCGGACAACCACTTTCAGCGATTGTTACCACAAAAACAGGACGCAAATTGCAACGATGCTCAACTTCTTCATGGGATCCAGAATCGAAAAAAACCATTGGGTGTGACTTTGTAAAATGGCTTGAAGTCGAACCACAAACTCTTGACGAGAATTGTCCAAAATGTCAGGGCAAACTGGTACTCTCCGTTACCCGTTTTGGTAAAAAAATGAAAAAATGTTCAAATAATACATGGGATCGTGAAGCAAAGAAAGCAATTGGTTGTGACTATATTGAATGGATTAATGGCACGACAGAACAGCTGGATGAAGAATGTCCAGACTGTCAAAGTAAGCTCATTTTATTTACTACGAATGCGGGAAAGAAAATGAAGAAATGTAGCACTGCAGGCTGGGATCGAAAAGCAAAAAAAGCAACAGGGTGCACGTATATTTACTGGTTACGACCAAATGAATATCCACAACCTATCGATAGCGGTGGAGAAGAATTTCTTCCACCAGAACCTGAAATGTCATAAAACTTATTGTTTTTTTACTTAATTCTTACCAAGAGATTATGTTTATATATTATAGTATAAATGATCTGGCAAATTGTCAGATATTTTTATGCCAAAAAAAGAAAACCCGCTTCTTGACGAGGTAAGTTTTCGCGTTATTTTTACCCAGTCTCCGATAAGTACGATGATATTTAATCCTGAGGGTACTATCCTTCTCTTAAATAAAGCGTGGGAAAAATTATGGAAAACCGATCCGAAAAAAATAAAAAAACAATACAACATTTTGCACGACCAGCAACTCGTTGAAAAAGGTATTATGCCTCAGATTAAACAAGCATTCGCTGGAAAAATAGTACATTTACCTCCTATTAAATATGAGCTCGATAAAACGATTCCTCACCTCGCAAAAATATCCCACCTTTGGGTAAGCGGAATCATGTATCCAATAAAGGATTCCAAGGGGAAAATTACGCAAATCGTTCTTCAACACGAGGATATGACTGCTCTGAAAATAGCAGAAGAATTACAGGCTCGACAAGCAGCAATTGTTACCTCTTCGGACGATGCTATTGTTGCGAAAACACTTGCTGGAACCATAACACACTGGAATAAAGCAGCACAGAAAATTTTTGGGTATACCGCAAAAGAAGCAATCGGAAAGCATATCTCACTTATTATTCCTGAAGAATTATATCTCGAAGAAAAAACAATTCTTGAAAGAGTAAGAAAGGGATTACATATTAACCACTTTGAAACAAAACGAAGAACAAAAAGTGGAAAAATAATTAATGTTTCGTTATCTATTTCCCCAATTAAAGATCTCCATGGCAATATTATTGGTGCCTCGAAAATAGCTCGTGATATTACGGAGCGAATTAAGATGGAAGAAAAACTGAAGCAAAGTCAGCGACAATATCAACTAGTTATTGAACATGCGACTGATTTAATTACCGTTGTCGATGATCAATGTAACTATCTTTTCGCATCTCCTTCACACATAAACATTCTTGGCTATACACCACTCGAGCTTTTAGGGAAAAATGGTTTTTCATTAATTCATCCTGACGATCTAGCTGAAACAAAAAAACAATTTGCAAAAGCGTTGCAAGGACATATTGGCCATGCAGTCTACCGGTTGCGACATAAATATGGTCACTGGCTGACCATTGAATCTGCAGGCTCTGCTATCCAAGATCATAATGGAAATGCATCCATGGTTGTCATAACTTCTCATGACATCACCGAGCGGATAGCAGCGGAAAAACGAAAAGATGACTTCTTAGGCATTGCAAGTCATGAGCTCAGAACGCCAATTACCAGTATCAAAATGTATTTGCGAATTCTTGAAAACGAATTAAAAAAGTCCTCCCAAAAAAAAGCCATTACCGTAACGACTAAAATAACGGGACAGACAGATAAATTAACTGAACTTGTCAATGATTTACTGGATGTTTCACGAATTCAATCAGGCAAGTTAAGTTTACGAAAAGAACTGATCAGATTACATGATCTTATTGAAGAAATCATTGAAAGTATCCAAGAAACAACATCAAGTAAAATATATTTTAAAAAAGAAAAAACACCGAAAATTTACGCAGACCAATATCGTCTCTATCAGGTGATTACGAATCTCCTCACGAACGCAATTAAATACTCTCCCAAAAACAGCGAAATTATCGTAAGGCTTACTGGTAATAAAGATCTCGCAATAGTGAGTGTCCAAGATTTTGGTATTGGAATTGCCAAATCATATCATAATAAAATCTTTGAAAAGCTCTATCAAATTCCTGAAGAAAAAGAGAAAACATTTCCAGGATTGGGAATGGGACTCTATATATCAAAAGAAATTATTGAACGCCATGGAGGAAAAATTTGGTTGCAAAGCGATAAAGGAAAAGGTTCAACATTTTACTTTTCTCTTCCGATAAATTCCACTCTATCAAGAACAGAAGTCATAAAAAATTAATGTTCTCAAAGTTTTCTCTCATCACCAGTAAACTATGCATACCGGTGAATCATCCAAACAAATAAGCTATCCCATTTCGCTGCTGAACGTTGCGTTTCTGCAGCATGAAGGATAATAGTATCATTTTGTAATGCATGGGAGATCGCACGAATTGCTATAACTTTTGGATCATCCGATGGTATTTTATTGATTAATATTTCTGCAATCGCTCGATTATTTTCCCTATTCTGGTCCTGTACTGCAAGGGCTGCTTTCTGTAATGACGCACGAGATACAGGGCCAGTAAATTCGCAACGATTTTTGGCAAAGGCGCTCGCCCACCTCCAGGGATCCACAATTAGCAATGGCCAATAGGTGAATACAAAACTTCGATTGTTCATAAATTCTTCATATTGATAGCGTGTTGGAAATTGCTTGCGGAATTTGGTTATTTCTTTTGTGTAGATTACCTGATAATTCTTTTTTTCCTTTGAAATAACCAGTGGCCAAAGTAATTCAGTGTATAAAATATCTGCGAGTCCGTTTAAATAATATTGTGTATAGGCAAGCCCAATAACAAAACTTGGATCTTGTTGGAGAATAGTCTTCGGTAACCCCATAACGAGTTTTTCGGCACGCTCACGTGCAACGGTATTTTTTGTCGCAAACTGTTTACTATTACTTCGTAAAAAACACACCAGTTCTTCGGCTATCTGTGCATCAAGATAGGCATTGCAGGCATAGGAAAATATTTTCGAAAATAGCATCAGCATTCTCTTCTTATGTTACCATAATACATTGTCTCGTTTTGCTGCAATGGATGCACCAGTACTTAAACTCACTGTATTTCGATCAAAAAAGAAATGAGAAAACTATAAGGAGTTATTGAATAGTGAGAATGATTTTTCCTTTTGGATGTTCTGTTTCTTGATACGTCAGTGCTTCTGCCGTTTGAGCAAGTGGAAATTCCTTTTCAATATGAACCTTTACAACTGCAGATTCCACAAGTTCTGTTAATTTCGCTAATCGCTCTGCAGTTATTTTTGTAAACTGCGATATCGCAGTTACTCCAAATTCTAGCATCAACGCGTTATTCGGTTGTTCTACCATTGAAACAATTGTTCCACCTTTTTTCAATACTCGAAAAGAAGCTTGGTACGTTTGCCCTCCTACGGTATCATACACCGCATCAATATCTTTCACCATTTCATCAAATTTTTGATTTGAATAATCAATTACTTCATCTGCACCCATTTCTTTGGCAAAATGCATATCAGTAGCACTGGTTGTGCTAATAACGTATAACCCTAAATGTTTTGCAATTTGAATTGCAAGTGAACCAATACCTCCTGCTCCACCATGAATAAGAATTTTCTGACCTGCTTGTAAAGAAAGATGTTCTGTCAGAGCCATAAGTGCGCTTGTACCAGCCAATGGTAATCCAGCAGATTGTTTAAAACTTGCATTGACTGGCTTCTTTGCCACAGTCTTTGGCGTAACTTGTGCATACTCAGCAAATGCTCCTGAACCAGCTCCCAATACTAATGCTGATCCATAAATTTCATCATTAACAAGAAATTCTGTAACATTTTTCCCTACGCCAACAACAACCCCTGCAAAATCACCCCCAAGTGTTGCAGGAAAAGTTAATGGCGCTACACCTGCTAAATATCCTTTTCGAATCTTCACATCGGCAGGATTTACTCCTGCAGCATGAACTGAGACAAGCATGCTATTATCATCTATTTCTGGTTGAGGAATATCCCGAATTTCAATGACATCTGACTCTCCATATTTCGTAATTTGTGCTGCTTTCATACAAAACTATCTTTTTTTATTATAGCCCTCATTTTTTATTTTTGTAAAGAAATAGGATAATCGTAACAAAAAGAATAGTATTAAGTAAAATAAGAAAATATACTCATGGTCAAAATAATTCATCGCAAGTAATTGCCCAAGAATTCATTCGTTAATCACTCACTACTATTAACTGCTACATAGAATGCTCACCCGATAGAAAATTTGTTACACTCTCCTTAGTAATCTTGCTGTTCTTGATTTTGTATTTGAAGTGATACCAATGACTTCTTTGCAATTGAGGAAATTTCATACAAACCTTCTTTCACTTTGATACAATTGCTATAGGCAACACGCGAGTTTTATGACAGATATTATACGAGCAGTTGAAGCACGAGCTCGATTACTATCGCAAGAACATCAGCTAACCGGGAAAATTCATGCAGGGATTCAACAATGTATTAACGTTGGATTATCTCCAGTAGAACAAGGAAGAGGCTGGGCACAAGCTCTGAATGCAGGAACGGATAAACGATTTGCAGCCCAACAAGTCAATACCAGTTTATTTCCTCGTCCTGTCGGTCAACCCGCATTATTTGCCTACACAAGACGAGATAGCGAATGGCTAAAAAACATATCCCCTCCTCTTGAACAAGTGATGCAAACAGGGGAGGTGTATTCCCATGCAGCCTATGCAATAGGAGAATATTTTATACGGACAGGCAACCATAATCTTTCTTCTGATCAAGTCATCGCGGTTGCTCATTTGTTTCCTCCTCGTCATAACGAATCACCTGAGGAATACAATGCTCGGGTGAATGCTATGCCACTCGCAAACCATGTCCCACGAAAAAGTAATGAAGAAACCTGGACCATGAGACGAGAAATTCTTGATGTACTTGAGATAGAATCCCAACTTGAGCGAAAGTATGTATTACCAGCCTATGGAAGAACCATACACATTAGTGATTTTACCATTGCTGCAGCAAACACCCTTCGTATGGTCCATCTTGCTGCGACACCTGAAGGGGTTGATGCCATTCATCAACAAGATAGACAAATTGTTGATGATTACCTCAATATCCGCAGAATCTCATCACCGCATATGCTTAGCCTTGACTTGAAACGACTCCTCAATAAAGGGGTCTCAGAAGAAGATATTCTTATAACGGCCGACTGGGTAGCAAGAGATCCTCAAATGCAATCAGCACTAAACTCATTCGTTGCGTATTTAAAAATGGATAAATACACATTACTCAAATCAATTGCCTTGGCAGAGCGTGAACAACGCGGCGTTATTGAGAAATGGTATAAAGACGCATCATTAGTTTCTGACGGAACAGCCCAACATGGTTTAGATACCGGACTATGGACAGCACAATCAAATAACGAGGGTATGAATACCTGTCTTTTCGCAGCCGGAGTGAATGCCCTACGGTCTCTGGGGTTGGACCAATATACTGAGCAATCACTCCTTGATCCGCTTGGAGGTGACTCGTTTGCCAGAGCAAACGCGGGCCAAGGAGCAACAAGTGAAGAAATCATTACTGCTCTGAGAAAACAACATGCACCTATTTCAATTACTCAGTCGACCTCATTGAGTGAAATCCTTCGTGCCGTATCCTATGAAAATGCAGCAGCAATTGTTCCTCTTGGGATTGGTCATGTCGGAACGTTACCTAAAGGGAGTAAGGTTTTCAGGGAA
Source organism: uncultured Gammaproteobacteria bacterium (assembly GCA_964416445.1). GTDB lineage: Bacteria > Patescibacteriota > Microgenomatia > Levybacterales > UBA12049 > CAYQEE01. Next base: position 10,617 of record CAYQEE010000024.1, on the reverse strand, counting down.
AATGGTATGCTGAAGATTCCAATGGTTGATACGGTAGGTCCTGCTATAATCAATCAGGAAATAACTAACTTACTGCAAAGCGATATTACGTTTGCGCGTGCGATCAAAGAACCACGCTATTCCTCGGGAATTATTATCCGAAGACGATCATAATTGAACAGATTACGCTGCCATTTTTTGTAATGATCGAACAGCAAGCCATAGAGCTATGATCACAAAAAGTATCATAATGACAAACCCTTCAAGAATGACTCCATCAAAGTAATGACCAGCAAACAATGCACGGGCTGCTTCAACAGCATAGTAAAAAGGATTAAATAACGCAGCAGTTTTCAACCATTGAGGAGCCAAAGAAATCGGTAACATGATTCCCGATAAAAGCATAATAGGAAGATATAAGGTATTGACGAGTGAAGCCAACCCATCTTCACTTCGTGTTTCAATAGATATCACATAAGAAAATGACGCCATCGACGCGCCAATTAACAATACTAATACAATCGCAAAAAGAACACCAAATGGGGTTACGCGTAATCCCAGAAGCAACGCTATTACAAGTAAAACAATTATTTGTAATAACAAAGATACCATCTGATTAAAAATAAGACTTAAGAGAATTGAAAGACGACTGACTGGAGAAACGAGCCAGCGAGCTATTAACCCCTCGCGAATTTCTGGTATAAAACCAAAACCAGCAAAGAGACATGATACCCCCATGATCACCAACATACCGGGTACAAATTCTTGCGCAATTTGTCCAAGACCGAGTTGCTGAGAACCACCCACATGTTGCAAAAGCGGCATATATAATAATAAATACAAGATCGGTTGACTGAGCCCAATAAGCCACCAGGGAGATCGAAATGTTTTTTTGATATTTCGCTGAAATAACAATTGAATATCACGAAGCATTTTCATCAATCAATTTTCTCCTTCCTCGCGAAGAGATCTACCGGTCTTTTGGAGAAAAACGTCATCGAGCGACGGTTTTGCGAGTTCAATCGTTTGTGCTGGAATTTTATAGGTATCGAGAAGCCGAAGCACATCAATTAAATACTTTTCCCCTTCTTTGACAAATACAGAAAGTTTGGTATTCTCAACAAATACTTTTGAAACAAATTTCTGTTTTTCAACGAGTTCTTTTGCATGGGTGACATATTTCGTATTTTGTAGTCCAATAATAATACTTTCTGAACCAATACTTTTTTTGAGCTCGCTTGTTGTTCCTTCTGCAACAATTGTACCATGATCGACAATGGCAAGTCGATCACATAAGCTATCTGCTTCATCAAGGTAATGGGTTGTTAAAAATATCGTGGTACCATCGTGGTGAATACTTCGAATTTCTTCCCAGAAGTGGGCCCTACTTTGTGGATCAAGCCCTGTGGTTGGTTCATCAAGAAAGACAATTTTGGGTTGATGAGCAATTCCTATCGCTAAATCAAGTCGTCGTTTTTGTCCACCTGAATAGGAAGATGATACTCGACGAGAAAATTCAGTCATTTGGAATCGTTCAATTAATGTGTTTGCACGTTTTACTGCTTCAGGTTTCGATATTCCATATAATTGTGCTTGCAAAATAAGATTTTCGTAGGCGTTCATACTTAAATCTGATCCTCCTGCTTGTGAAACATAACCAATGAATTGTCGAATTTTTTGCTGCTCATGCAGGAGATCATATCCAACAATGGTTGCATCACCGCTCGTAGGAGATAATAATGTTGTAAGCATTTGCAAGGTTGTCGTTTTTCCCGCACCGTTCGGACCTAAAAATCCAAAAATCTCACCGGCATGGACCGTTAAATCAATACCTTTCACAGCCTCAACGGTATTTTTCGTTTTACCTTTTTTGGCAGCGTAGGTCTTTTTAAGATGTTTTGTTTGCAAAATGATATCTTCCATAAAGGTATGTTTCTCTATTTTACGAAGCACTTCCTTTTTGGTCAAGTTAAAACAACCGCTTGATCATCCTACTGAAAACAATGCATAATAAAAGTGACTTGTTATCAGCTATGTATCAAGGATCACCGCTCGTTAATAAAATTATTAGTATTCTTACATGGTCATCATTGATTCTTTTGGTTCCTTTAGCAACACTTGGGTTTCTTTCAGAACAGAGTATTCCTGGTAATCCGCTCTATCCCGTAAAACGAACCATTGAAAATATCGTCACCGGATTTGAAAGTTTTAATAAAAATGCGCTCGCACTTTATCAAGTATCCTTAGTTGCACAGCGATTCTCTGAAACGAAAAAACTCGCCTCTGATAATTCAATCGCTTTAAATACTGCACAAGTGCAAGATTTCATCGCACAAATTAATTCTGCACGAGATACGATTAACACAGTTACTGATCCACAGGAAAAACAGACCTTACGCCAACAGTTACTGCAACAAATTGCTAATTATAAAAATGAATTGGTTATTTTACAAACACAACAGACCGGTACGACAAATATCACCTCAGAACCAAATACCATATTGCTCCCCTCTCCATCTCCTCAGCTTGCTTCAATTCAACCGGTAAACAACGAAAGTAATTCCCTTACGCAAGTACAAAATCTCATCAACCAATTACAGCAAGAACAATCCCAAATTCAACAAGATCAAAATACAAATTCTCCAAACACCAATCCTTCAGATACTCCCTCTCTGACACCAGGTATTACAACCTCTGAAACTCCCACCTCTGGAGTGACCCTAAACCAAAATCAGCCAACGGAAACGAGCGCTCCTACCCAATATCCTACGCAAGGCTCATCAAATCCGACAAATACTCCAAATCCAACGAATGGAACAACACCCATTGCTCAACCTCCAACACCAACTGCCGCACCAACTATCCAACCGACACAACAACCCAATAGTTCGTCGCCAACTCCTTTCAGCGGACATACTGGACAATCAAATGGAGCTATTGTTGCAACTGACACCTTCCATCGACAGAACCAAACCGAATGGGGAACAGCATCTGACGGACAAATTTGGAATGGTGATGTGAATACGAATTCTAATTTTTTTATAAATAACCACATGGGAGAGATAGGATATGTGAATGCTACACCACCATATGGTGTAACTTTGCATGGGACACTCGGTCCACAAATGCTTAATGGACAAGTACTGCTCACGGGAGGAACGAACGCGTTTGATACAACATCTCTCTATAACGGTTTTGGCGCAGTGCTTCGATATACTGATGAAAATAATTTTTATCGGGGCTACATAACAGGAAGTAATCTTGTTATCACAAAAAAAGTGCAGGGAACTTTGACATTTCTCTCAGAAGTACCCTTTACCGCAAATAACTTTCAACCATATGCAATACGTTTTCAAATAATAGGATCGAGTTTATCGATTAAAGCCTGGCAAATAAAGAACTCAGAACCTTCGAATTGGGCAGCGAACGTAACTGATACCTCACTCACCGGGCCCGGTTATAGTGGTGTCAGAATAACGCTTGATTCTTCAAACCAAGTATTTGCTTATCTTTCTTTTCAAGCAACTCAATTTTAAAATTTATTTTTCGTTCATGAGTTTCTTCTACCCTTATTTCGTTCCAGAATGTTGTACATTGACGTTCATATGATCAGGAACATTCACTGATGTTCCGGTGTTTGAACCATATCCTCCTCGTACATAAGGAAGACCAAAGAATAGTAAAATTCCTACAAACGCAATTAATAAAATGATACCTAACACAAATCCCATCCCATTATCCGTTGATGCATTTGCGGGTGTTGTATTAACTACCGTCGCCATATATTAATTCACCTCCTTTCGCAAAAAATTATTCAAGTTGGGCAGTATAAAACGTAGAGATAGTATTCAATAACGTTAGTAATTTAAGATAAAGGTCTTTCATATGAGATGAGTATGGTAAATACACATAAAAGAGATACGAGAAAATAGTAAGAAAAGCGAAAGTATCTATTTTTTCTCACTGATGAAGAAACTGCTTAATATCAGCACCCATACCCGCTTGCGCTGCTTGAGGACTATTACAAGTCCAAGGCGCACCAGTTTGAAAATTCGTAGGAAGATAGGAAGTTATATTTTGGATTAAATGTCCTGGTTTAAAATCCCAAGCAGTCCAGCTTGCATGCCGAGACTGCAAATAACTGAGAAATGTATTAACTACTTGATCGGCATTTCCGGAAGTTACTCCTTGACAAAAACTGGGATGATTTGGATGAGGTAAAAGTGCCCATTCACCGTAGTAAATTGGATGAACATGTAGAATACTCCCCCATTCCTCATCCCAAATTTGAGGATTACCGGTAGCTACTTTATTATAATCATGTTTTGAGTAAAGAATATTTTGATCAGTAAGCTTCGTTGAATCAAAACCTATCCAGGCTTTTCCTCCCTTTGCTGCGTTACCTGGTTCAACAACAATAATTTGTTGCGCGCCTACTGAACGGATTCCTTGGATGATTTGTTGAAAACCAACAATATCATTTCCATCACCTTGTAACCAACTATTCCAAGTTGCATATTTGGGTTCGTTAATTGGATCAAATAAAATCATTGGGTTATTTTTATACCGCGCCGCAATACTTTCCCACCATGCTAAACTACTTTTATGCAGCATCCCATCACCATACGGTGATCCACTTTGTGTGTCATCATGAAAATCAAGAATAACATACAATCCCGAAAGATTTGCTTGACTTATAACAGAATCAACTTTTGTGAGATATGTTTTTGTCGTATCCGCTTGCTGAACCCACTGAGATATGTTAATCCGAATAGCATTCATATTCCAAGAGCGCATTGCTTGAAACGTTTTTTGATTTAAATAGAGAAGAGGATCCTTCCGTTGATCAATGTATTGATGCATATAAGCCAGCGAGGTATCTACCATTGCTCCTTGTAACAAGAGTACTTGGCCAGTCGGAGTATAGATATTCGTACCCTGAATCGAAAGCATTCCTGTATTCTGTGTAGCCATTGACGGAGTAAGGGTCTGACCTTGTATGCCCACATTTCGTGTCCCTTGAGGAATTGTAGATAGTTGCGGGAAATAGTAAAAAATTCCAACAATTATCACAGCGCAAAGGATGCAAATGATAATAAACAGTGGACTAAAAAGAGAAGGCTCTGCGGTTTTACTTGACATACAATATGAAATGATTCTTCGGCTTATCATTAGTATTACAGTTCACCCACTACCTGTCAACTCACCTATCTTACCGTACTTGCAGTGTGCTCATGAGGAAGCAGGTCAAAGTTTACGCTGGTTACTTTTCTTGACTTACATTCAAAAACTCAATACGGTATATATATGGTACTTTCGCAAAAGTTAAAAGACTATCTCCCGGTGATCGGTATTGTTTTCTTTATTCTTCTTTTTGGATTTCTTACTTTTAATATGTATCGTTTATTTCCTCAAAAAAATTCAGTCATTTCTGGTGTTTTCACACTCAACGGAGTTATTCCTGCAGGAAGTACCCTAACCCTTTACGCACGAAATGCAGGATCGCAAGATACCTTTACTGAAATAGCAAGCAATATTTCTCCAAAAGATCTTATTTCATGGCAAGACACCAAAACCATTGCAGGCAACTCCTATCAAATAAAAGCAGGATTATTTGTTAACGGAAAATTGCAATCATATTCAAATACCATTACGGTAAAATCTCCTATTGTTAATGAAGTTCTGACTTTTAACTTAGCAACTGAAAATCCAACCGGGCAAGCAAGCATTTCGGGCATGCTTACCATCAATGGCTATATTCCAGCCAATGCAACAGTGAGTGTTGAAGCAACAACATCAGGAGCAATCTTTACTCCCATTGCAAGCTTATCTGCAGCCAATCAAGTTTCGTTTCAATATCGTAATGCAATAGCTGGACAAACCTATACAACCAAAGCAATACTTTTTGACGCCAAACAAACAGATATTGGTGAGTCGTCGGTGCAAACAATCGTCGCTCCTGCGATAGATCAACAATATACGATAACTTCGAATGCCATTGCTCCTCAGCTGCCAACAACAACACTAACAAAAGGCCTTACTCCAACATTACAGGTAACAATAACGCCAACACCACTTGCAACAACATCTCCTACCATTACCCAATCAAAACCGGCAAGTATGTCAGGAACTATTCAATTTACGGGACAAGCACCCCTTAACTCCCGTATTGTCATTTTTGAACGTCCGACTGGTACAACAAACTTTCAACTTGCAGTGGATAATTTACCTCCTTCAAATGGAACCGCCTGGTTTTGGAATGGTGGGCTATCAAATACTTCATACGATACGATCGCTATTCTCAAACAAAAACAGTCAAACAATACCGATGTCGACATTACTGATTCAAGTATCGTCGCACTTACTCCTCCTGTTACGTCTGGGTTACTGACAATTAATTCAACGTATACGTTACCAGCACCATCTCCAAATATCTCTGTTGCTTGTGGTACCTATAATGGAAATACACTCAGTTGGGCTTCTTCAATTTCTTTTCAGTCACTAAATGGTGCACAATCCTACTGGTTTGAAATTGGAACAACAGATGGAGGTACTGATCTTGCAAATATTACGCAAAATGCTGCGAACTCGACAAATCAAGTAATCGCTGAAAACTTAAAAAACGGGACAACTTATTACGCTAAATACGCCTATTCTGGTGCAGCAAATCTTACAGCAGGAAGTGGACAGTTTTCACCACTTTCATCAAGTGTTCAATTGAAGTGTTCTCAATAATCAACCGCGCTTTCCCTCCATTTGACGATATATTGTTACTGCTTCATACCATTCTTTTTTTGCAAGCAAAGGATCAGGAAAATCATTGTAAAGAAATGCTTCCGTTCGCTCAATACAAGTACCGCATCGTAAACAAGGTCGATTTGCTCCTACATAACAAGACCATGTTTTTTCATAGGGTACACCCAGCGATTTCCCTAAGCGTACAATATCTATTTTTGTTTTTTCAAGAAACGGTGCTCGAAGTTTTACTGCACCAACTCCTTTATTTCCTAATTGTAACGCATTATCCAATGCCGCTACAAATTCAGGTCGACAATCAGGATAAATAAAATGGTCACCGGCGTGTGGTCCATAGAGTAGTTCATCTGCTCCTGTCGATATTGCATATGCATAGGCAATGGATAACATAATGGCATTACGGTTTGGTACAACTGTCTGTTTCATTGTGTCTTCTGCATAATGTCCTTGAGGAATGACCATTGTATTACTCGTCAGTGATGATTGAAGAAACCGCTGAAAAACAGAAATATTAATTAATTCATTCGTTATTCCGCTTTCACGACAAATGCGTTTCGCTCTCTGAAGTTCTTTACGATGCTTTTGACCGTAATAAAATGACAGCGTTTTAATATTTTTGTTACTGGTTTGTGACAAGCAATAAAATAATAATGTGGTACTATCAATTCCTCCTGAAAGAATGAGAGTAATTTTTTTCTGTGCTACCATATGGCTACGTCTTGGACATTTTATCACAACTCTTCAACTGCCAGTCGGAAGATCTATTTAATATGCAATGGACACGGGGCTTCCTATGATTAGCCTGGGAAAATTATTTACGTATTCCTCGTTGGACTGGAACAATAACCAGCAATCTTAGTATATTCGCTCATTGACGAACCATTTCACCTCTATGGTATACTGTTTATCTTATGCTCCAAGAAATTGTTGTTGGACTCATTTCTCTTTTTGGAGGAATCATGATGGGCGTAAGTGGACATAGGCCCTGGATCGATTGGAACTTTATTTTCGCTTGGTTTGGTTTTCTTCTTATTCTTAACCAAGTCATTTTTCATTACCAAAAAAAACCGCTATTTCCCAGTTATAAAAAATTTTTCTTTCTCTCTATCGCAAGTGCACTTTTTTGGTGGTTTTATGAATGGATGAATATGTATTTAAAGAGCTGGGACTATCCACAGGCTAAATATTATAACGGTCTCGAATGGGGAATTATTGCAACTTTGGCATTTAGTAGCGTTTTGCCACTAATTACCTTATCGGTTAATTTTATTACAGTGTTCTTTCTGAAAAAGGATTTAGGATGGTCAAACCTTTCCTTTTCTCGAAAACGAGCAGTGTTTTTTATTTCTCTAGGAATCCTTTGTTTTATTTTATGTATTATTGAATCGCTCTACGCGTTCCCGTTGGTTTGGTTCATTTTATTTTTCATTCTTGATCCGATTAATGCATTACAAAATAAACGAAGCATTCTCAGTGAAGCGTTACGAAAAAATTACACTCCTCTTCTCTGTATTGCCGCAGCCAGTATTTTTGCCGGTATTTCCTGGGAAACGTTAAACCATTTTATACCCAAATGGACATATCCAATCGAGCCGTGGTTTTGGAAACTTCCTTCATTTTTTACGTATAAATATTTTGAAATGCCTATATCAGGTTTTTTTGGATATATTCCCTTTAGTTATTCCGCCTTTGCCTTTGCTGAATTTATTGGTTTGAATTTTATGTAACGAAGAACAAACTTCTCCACCTCACTTCAATAATCCCACATATTGAAGACTTTGATGAAACAGGCTAATCGAAAAGAACAACAAAACGATTCCAACCAACCGAAGTGCATAAAGATATTGTCGACTATGGAAAAAAAATTTGAATCCATGGACACCAAAGGCAATAGCAACATTAATCGTAATAAAGGTCGTGAAAAACAAACTGATAAAAAGCGGTGTGTTATATCCATGAATTCGAGTAGCACTGACAATCATGGGGCCTCCGATAGAAAAGAAAAAGACATACGGACCAGGATTAAGAAAATTAGTGAGAATAACTTTTCGAAGTGAACTAAATGTCTTGAGCGGCTGCATTTTAACATGCCGTAAGGTGATATTTTCATATGCTAAATACAGAAGATATACGCCACCACCAAATGAAATAAGTCCTAAAATAACATGTAAAAATGCTAATTGGGAGAGAACAAAAATACTCAGTGCCATAATGGGAAGATCAGTAATCAATGGTGCAAAAGCAATTTTGATACCGGTTGCTTTTCCTTGTTTCATTGTTTCCGCGATAATCAGAGCCATGAGTGGGCCAGGTGAAATACCTGCGATGCATCCAAAAAATAGCGCTGCTGAAATAAAATTTTGTTCATCCACGCATTGAGTATATCTGAATTGAGTGTTCGGAGCAAAATGTCAATTTAAATGGAGAGCGTTATTGTTAAAAATTTTGGGGAAGTTCACTTACAACCATCGTAAGATGTGAATCGATCGTTTGATTTTCTTTGAATTTTTGGTAGGGAATACCATTATGATTTGCACTGCCAACTAAAAACGAAATAGATTTACCATCATTTCCCGAAATTGTATAAAGATTTCCATGCATTGTTTCTCCTGAAATTCGCTGAAATTCAAACATCCCAACTGCTGAAGAAAAACCCATTTGTTTCATACCATATTCTTTTTCTAATCTCGGATTGACAAATATGTCACGTTCTCCGTTCATGATCACTCTGCGTCCTTCTATTCCTTGTTGCTTAATAAATTCTCTCCATGCGCGAGCAAATGATTCAGCTGCCGGTTGTTGTGATCCTCCTGCAAAGGAATTGGTCAACATGGTTAATTCTAGTTGTAATTGTTTATTCGTAATCCCAAATTGTTCATAAAAATAATTAGTAACATCTTCGACATTATGGGAACGCATCATTAATGCTTCTTGCCGAATCGCTGGATCTTCTGGGTGCACTTGCCATAATTCTCCGGTATATAATTCTTTAAACTGTGCTGCTTCATTTTGTTCCAAAAACCGATATCCGTGTAATTCATCATAAATTACCGCTAACTCGACACCGTTATAACTAATACACCGATAATGTCCCTGCCGTATTTGATTAGAGTCACTGACTTTACCTATTCGTGTTCGACTAGCACCTTCATCTCGAGTCGAAACCCTTCCGTTCAAATACATTAATTCCCCTGTTAACAAAGGATTATAGGCATCATAAATTCTTGTTTCACCTGTAGTTGCAAATTGCTGTTCTTCACTTCGTACTCGTAAAATATAATCAACAGCTCTAAAAAACGATTCTCGATCACTATATTTTCGATCCCCGAGTGGATCTAAATAATGTATATCCTTAATCGTTGCAATAATTTCTTGACCAAAAGGACTTTTGTAATCAATTTTTAATTTTTTCATAAAATTAAATGCATTTGTCATTTCCGTCAATCGACTTCGATCAATATAGGGTAATTCATCTGCAGGAATACCCGACTCATCAAACCAAGAAGTTGATAAAATACTGCGCGTTTCATCAGCGGCATTTTGAATAACTTGCAGAACTTGAGGTCCATACTCATAGACTAAACGAGTGATGTTATATAATCCGGGCGCTCCCGCAAGATAATCAGCTAACCCAGCGTTTCGCTCTCTAATCCTCGCAAGATAGCTCTCCTTTTCCTCCGCTCCGTTAATCCGCTCATCAACGGTTGCAAGAAATGCACCTAATTTACCTTCTACAAGTGCTCGGTTATTACCCTCACCGCCTCCTGGAGTTAACGTTCTGACAAAATCATCAATCAATTGTCCATCTTGAACTTGCAATGCTTGAACACCGTCTTCGGTTGCAGCTTGATGAACCATACGAAGGGTGTTTGCTGCAGCAAT
>CAYQEE010000023.1:0-27064 GCA_964416445.1 uncultured Gammaproteobacteria bacterium | reverse complement strand
CTTGTTGCTGTTGAGGCAACTTATTGAGTACTTGAGATAATACTTGTGGTTGAATAAATTGCTGTTTCTGTGAAAAATAGAAATATGCTATTCCCGCTAAAACTAACAATATGAGCAGTTTTTTCATATTTTATCCTTGTTCGGTAACTTTATTGTAGGAAGAGCTATAAATTTTTGCAAGAAAAAAAATTTACCGAAGACTTTTCACTTTTTCAACGATATGCTTCGCATCAATTCCTGCATCCGCCAATAGTTCATCTTTCAATCCCGAATGGGAATGTTTTTCAACAGCCATTTTTTCGATACGTATTGGTAAATCTGCAAGGGCGGCATTGACTAAATCACCAAGCCCTCCATGAGCAAAATGATCTTCAACAGTAATAAATGTTTTGAGTTTTGTTTCGTTTGAACAAGTTTGCAACGTTTTTTTATCAATGGGAACAAGCGAATAACAGTCTACAATTCGAATTGCTATTCCTTCTTTTTGTAACAGGTCATATGCTTTGAGAGCCTCTGAAACAGTAATACCTGTGGCAACGACAGTCAAGAGATCCTGTGATGATTGTTTCAAAACTTTTGATCCTCCGATAGGAAATTTTTCAGTTTTTTCATACAAAACAGCTGTTTTCGGACGCAGCGTTTGCAAATATGCCATTCCCGATAATCGAGACATTTCTTGGATAAGCTTTATACAACTAACTGCATCTGATGGTTGAAGGACGGTTACTCCGGGAAGGGTACCAAACATTGCTATTTCTTCCAGGCCCATTTGCGAAGCACCATCTTCACCAATAGAAACACCGGCATGAGAACCAACAAATTTTATCGATGCTTTGCTTAACCATGCCATTCGAATTTGATCATAGGCTCTGGTAAAAAACGCTGCAAAAGTTGAAACATACGGTTTTTTCCCAAAACGAGATAATCCAGCAGCAACACTCACCATATTTTGTTCAGCAATAAAGCATTCAATGAACCGATCCGGATACTGCTTAAGAAAATCTATAGAATATGTTGAATTCTTTACTTCAGCATCAAGAACTACAAGGGAGGGATCAGTTTTTCCAAGATCAGTTAGCACTTGTCCATAAACTTCTCTCGTTGCAACTTGATCACCAAGAGCAAACGGAATAGTAACGACAGAAGCAGTCGTAGACGTGTCAGGTGCTACTTCTCCTGGCATACGAAGTGAAAAAACAACCTCATCTTTTACATCTCCAAGTTCATGTAATGCATCGGCAAGTTTGTCTTTTGGTAAAGGTTTTCCATGCCAATTATCCTTATCGGAGAGAAAGGAAATACCATGCCCTTTGTCAGTGATTGCAATGATAGCAAAAGGTTTTTTAGATTTATTTTGCAACGCTTTTTGAAACGCTCCGTCAATTTCAGTAAGATCATGACCATTAATTGTGACCACTTCCCAACCAAACGCAGATAGTCGGTTTGCATATTCCTCAGCATGATGTCCAAACATCGTTTCCTGACTTTGCCCAAGACGATTATCATCAACAATGGCAACAAGATTATCTAAATGATAATATCCAGCAAAATTTGCTGCTTCCCAGACCTGTCCTTCAGCCATTTCACCATCACCGAGAAGAACATATACTTTTGGTTTCTTTGTGAGCTTTTTCTCTCTTTGCATACCAATGGCAAAACCTGCACCAACTGACAATCCTTGACCTAAGGAACCAGTAGCAGCTTCTGTATAAGGAAACTCTGGTGTTGGGTGTCCTTCTAATCTACTCGTGAATTTCCGTAATGTCTTTAGTTCTTCAAGAGGAAATGCGCCAGCTAAAGCGTATAATGTGTAGAAAAGTGGTGCTGCATGACCTTTTGAAAAAATTAATCGATCATTAGCAAGATTATGAGGATTTTTCAGATCATATGTATAATATTTATCAAAGAGCACCGTCATCACATCTGCTGCTGATAAACAAGAAGTTGGATGTCCTGAGCCTGCTTCAGTTGTAGAAATTAAACACCATTTTCGTACTAAACTTGCTTTCCTTTGTAAATCTTCTGCCATAAGTAAACAATGATCTAATCATAGCATAAAATTATTTTGATATATACTCTTATTTCTTGACATCCTAGTTGTTTTATCAGAAAATAACTGTATGAATAAAAAAGCTTTATTGATTCTTGCGATTATTCTTGGTATCGCATTTATCGTCCTTGCAATTATTTATTTTATAACTCCAGCTAATGCTCTCCCTTCTTTTATTCCTGGATATCAAGTAGGGCTTATCCGTAAACATTATACGCATGGTGTCGCATCTCTTTGTCTTGGTCTTGTTTGTTTTGCGTATGCTTGGTTTCAAAGTGGAAAGAAATCAGTGAGTAAATAGAAATACAAGAGAAACTCCTAATCCAATAACAATACAATAAATCCCAAAAGGAAATAGATTATGCGTTTTAAAATATCTCGTAAGAAACTTTACTGAAAAAAATGCTGATATCCCTGCAAATAATGCTCCAACAATGGCTGGGCCAAGAAGCATCTGTTCAGAACTAGTAAAAAGATCTGGTACTTTCAAGAGAGCTGCTGCAAAAATGATTGGGGTAGCAAGATAAAAAGAAAAGCGTGCTGCATCTTCATGTGACAAACCAGCGAGCAGACCACCTGTTATAGTAGACCCCGTTCTTGAAAAACCAGGGAATAATGCAATCGCTTGAGCGGTCCCAACTCCGACAGCTTGAAACCAATTGATGTTAGCAGTAATAGTACTTCCATCTGTTTTTTTATCTGTTTGAATACGTTTTCTTCTCAATACTTCAGCTACCAAAAGCATAATTCCGTTAAAAAATAAAAAAAGCGCAGAGATTTGTGGTGAAGCAAAAAGTGTTTTTAGTTTATCTTCGAATAACACTCCTAATAATCCAGCAGGAATCGTTCCTACTATCAGCATCCATGCTAACTTTGCGTCATGATCAGTATCACGAATTTCTCTTTCTTTTAACGAACGAAAGAAACCCGCACAAATTCGAATCCAGTCCTTCCAAAAGAATCCTATTAACACAAGAGCAGTGGCTAAATGCGTTGTTACTAAAAAAGTAAGAAAAAATGGTTGATTTTGGTTAATATGCCAACCAACAAGTCGAGGAAAGATAACACTATGACCTAAACTTGAGATTGGGAAAAGCTCCGAAACACCTTGTAAAATACCAAGTATTATTGCTTGCCAATATGTGAGCATGTACAGTATAGTATACTATATTTACTTCCATATTTGAATGAATTTCATGGTTAAAATATCTGATCATACTGGTGCATTTCAACGGATTTACGCTATTGTTAGATGTATTCCAAAAGGAAAAGTAATGACGTATAAACAAGTTTCTCTTCTCGCAAATGTTGCAACACCTCGCGTCGTTGGATTTGCCTTACATGTTAATAAAGATCCTCGTACAATCCCATGTCATCGTGTTATTTTCAGCAATGGAACATTGACAAAAGGATATGCGTTTGGCGGAGAATACGAACAGAGAAAACGATTAGAATCTGAAGGTATTATATTTACCCAAGATGGAAAGGTTGATTTACAGAAGTATCTCTTGCAAGATGTTCGATGCTAACCAATAACTAAATTCTTCTTTTTGATATACTATTGCAATGAAAAATTCGTTATTCACTATTGTAGATTTAATTGAAAATTTTTGTCAAAAAAATAAAATTGAGCATCGATTTGTCGGAAGTATATCGTATGGTGGACTTTTAACCAAAACAACTACTTGGAAAATCGATATCAAAAAAAAACGTATCCATTTATATCGAACTCATGAATTGACACCTCTTCGAGAGGATAGAACTATTCGCGATATTGACATTATTCTCCTGTCTCGTGACCAAACAAAAATACTACAACTGAAACAATACTTATTACAATTAAAACAAGAATATCAGACAAAGACTCCGTTTCCTCTTATTTCAATTGAAGCTGCAATATATCCAAAATTTGGTAAGAGAAATCCTCTGTTACAATTAGTAACAGGATTAGAAGTTGATAAAAATAACCAAATCTATTTAACCTTCGATGTTATTAAACAACCAATAAGCCGGAAGTCTCTCGAGCCATGGACTCTTATTTTACCGAATAATCACGCATATACAACTCGTAATCCTATCGCTGATTATTACGCCTATATATTTCGAAGTCCTGCTGGAATAAAACCGAAAGACATTATCAAAGTCCAGCTTTTACAAAAATTATCTTCAGACATTATGCAACAAGGAAAGAAAAAAAATATTGATTATTTAGCAGATAATTATTATGGGAATTGGAAAAAGTTCATTGCAAAACTTGAAAAATCAGACACATTTACTATTCGTACCAAAAAATATCTTCTTCGTAACTATTGGAGAACTATCGGAACAGATGTCGCTCATGGTAAAGGTATTTGGTCCCTTTTTCTTTCCTTTTCAAATCAATTTACCGGAGTAAAACAGTAACAAGTATTATCTACAATATTTCTTTAATCAAATTTTCGACGTTATGTAATGTTTGAACGCTTGCAAAATACATAATCGTATGCGTTATTGGAAGTGGAGCGAGTAAATTAACCATCCCTAGATCAAGTAACATTAAATGGTATTCATCATCAATCTGAACTATCTCCAGATTTCCCTCGCCGAGTAGATCTGGCTGCAATTTATGGTCCCTCTGCAATCCAACGCATAATTTTTTAAATGCCTCAAATTCTAATAGAAGTTTTTTTCTTTGATCATCGGTAAGCTTTTTCCTAATTTTATCTGGTTTCACAATATGCATAAATGGTTGTAATGTCAACGTAGTACCTATTTGATTTCCTTCTTCTGTTAATACGGCGAACATTATTTCTTGAGGTTCAGGTAAAAGATATTGTAATTGTGGCGTATTCATAATTTTATTTCGTAGCATACTGAGATGTTTTTTTACTTGTTTTGAATAATCTGGAGATGAGGGGTCACCAAAATCAACAATAGGAGAAATTCTATGCCCAATTTTAAGTACCCATTTTTTTACTTCTTGTCCTACAATTGTTTTAAATGTAATTGACTTAGAATTAAAACTTCTTTTAAAATGTTTTATTTCAAAAAATTCTCCACTTTCTCCAAATATTTCCTCGTATGCAGTATTTGAAGATTTTTGTTTTTTTAACGCATCACGAAAATAGATAAGATACCCAATTGCTTGTTCTATCTCTTTATGAGTCCAGATATACCTATCTTTTATTTTTTCACCAAGACGAATAAGAAGTGAAGATATTTCGCGAAATCCATTGATGACATTTTTCCCGGGGTCTTTATCCATATGTCCATTATATTACCAGAAATCCTGGAAATGCTACAATATCAGATATCTCATTATGATAAACGCAATTCAAAAATTACAAAAAACTTCCCAGCCAACCTTGTTAATTACTGATATCGACGGCACTATTTTTACTGCTGGTTTCGAAATAGTGTCTGCTCCGTTTTTTAATGTTCAAACAGCACAAATTCTTCGAAAAAATTTCATTCCCCTTGTTCTTATAACCGGTCGCTCCCACTGGAGTAACGTTTCTGATTTTGAAATGTATATACACGGCCTCCCTCGTCCGGATGTGGTTATTACGTCAGCTGGTACTTCCCTCTATGAAAGAACAACGAAAGGAATACTACAACAAGATACTGTTTGGGAATCAGTTTTAGCAGAAACAGAAGTAAAAATTTGTAGTAGGCAGCAGATAACAAGTGAAAAATGGAATGGGAACAGCATTTTATCTTATGTTGAACATTATCTCAATCAAACGTTCCCTAAATATAAAATAAGACTTTCGAATCCATTTTTTATCCGCATAACACTTATTCATATTTCTATGGAGCAACTTACTTCTCTCGTGAAGCAGTTTAAACTTATGTTTCCTTCAGGTGTAGAAGTGCTTGTGACTGAAAAGTTATTATTCAAAAACTCGCTTACTCTATTTTCTGGAGATGTTATTCTTGTTCCGAAAACAGCAGGAAAAGATAAAGTAGTACACTATCTCTTAACAAAATATGCCAGAATACTAAAACAACAAATTCATGGTATATGTTTTGGAGACGCAAGTATTGATGTACCCATGCTCACAATGAATCATCAGCATGATGATTATCTTCTTTCTCAATATGCAGTCCATCTGACACCCTTAGCAAAAGATACCTTAACGCAAATGAAATCCACCCATTCTCGTGTCACTATGCTCACACTCCATGGTCCTCAAGCGATTTTATCAGTATTACGCGCAACTGAAAATAACAAACAATATTATTTACTAAGTCAAAATAGTATTGCAAGATCGATATTGCGATTTTTAGAAAAACCTTTAAACCAGCTATTTGATAAAGCATATTCACCAAATCAAATTTCCTTTATCGGACTGAAACAAACATTGAAAGCAATTCGTTCACCCGATAGTTCAAAAAAATCCACAAAGCAAATAACTCGTAGCTTCTATTTTATTTCAGGTATGATAACTGATCTTTTTGATGGTATACGAGCAAGACAAACAAATACATTTGCCCCTGATGGACAACTTATTGATGTATTTTGTGATAGAGCAAAAGAATTTTATCAATTGTATGCTCGAGCTAAAAAAAATTTTTCTTCCAATAATGTTTCTGCAGGATATAATAGTCTTCTTACCGCAATAAGCTGTATTTTACCAAGTCTTTCACGAGCACAATGTGAATTTTATAATATAGCTGTTTTTGAAAGAGACCAAAAAGGTGGATCTATGTTTGACCGATCAAGACGCTTGACACTCTCATTTTTCTTTGAAAATTTTGGATTATTACCAAAAGCAAATATATTGGACAAGAAAATTTACGAAGCAAACCTTGCTACATTTCAAAACCGACTAAATAATTTACCGCTACAAGAAAATATGGTATTGAACATAAAAATTGAAACGACTTTACAACAGAAAGCATTGGAGAGATTTTTACTTTTATTACACATCTTTCAGGAAGAAAATACTATTATAGAAAATTTACTGAAAGATTATCCTGAATTACTCAAAAAATTTAAAAATTATATGCAGAAAAATTTTTCTCATTATTTACAGGAAGATATTTTCAAAATAAGGAAAAGATATCAACTTACAAAAAGTAATTTATCCTTATATACCTATATAAACGAATTTTCGTAGGTTACTTTGATAAAATTAATAGATAACTATTTTCCCTTTTTCTACTTTAGGAGTAACTTGATTACCTGGTTTGATTTTATTTTCAATGATTTGCAAAGCTATTTCATCAATTAATTTTTCCTCAATAAGTCGTTTTAATGGCCGAGCACCAAAAATTGGATCATAGCCGTTTTCTGCAAAGTAAAAAATAACATCATCGGTTATGACAAGTTGAATATTATTTTCATGTAATCGTTCCTGAACATTTTCCAATTGTAATTTTGTAATTTGAATCATATCTTTTGCAGTCAGTTGATTAAAGATCACAACTGAATCAAGTCTATTCAAAAATTCTGGTTTAAATGATTTACGTAAAATTTCCCATACTTTTTTATCTTGATCTTCTTTTTTACCCACATATTCTTGAATAACATCACTCCCCAAATTACTGGTCATGATGATAATCGCATTTTTAAAATCTACCGTAGTTCCTTTACTATCAGTAAGTCGTCCTTCATCAAAAATCTGTAAAAAGAGATTAAAAATTTGTGGATGAGCTTTTTCTATCTCATCTATCAAAATAACCGAGTATGGCTTACGTCTTACCGCCTCGGTAAGTTGTCCACCTTCTTCATAGCCAACATAACCAGGAGGGGCACCAATCAGACGGGCAACGGTATGAGCTTCTTGATACTCACTCATATCAATTCTCGTCATTGCATGTTCATCACTAAATAAAATTGTTGCTAATGCTTTGGCTGTTTCTGTTTTTCCAACTCCTGTTGGTCCTAAGAAAAGAAACGAACCAATTGGTTTATTCTTTGCACTTAATCCTGATCGTGACCTTCTAATAGCTCTCGCTAATAAAACCACTGCATCTTCTTGACCGATAACACGTTGTCGCAATTCTTCTTCAAGATGACTTAATCTATCTGCTTCAGTTGATAACATTCTTGTCACCGGGATACCTGTCCATCGAGAAACAACTCGAGCGATATCTTCATCGTCAACCTCTTCTCGCAAAATCCGCTCATCTGCTGGAATTTTATCCCATTCGTCTCGAAGTATTTTCAGCTCTTTTTCTAATGCAGGAATTTTCCCATATTTAATTTCTGCTGCTTTTTCCAAAAGAATTTCTCTTTCAGCTTTTTCAAGTTCTAATCGTAAAACGTCAATTTTTGCTCGGATTTCCTGAATTTTTTGGATCGTTTGTCGTTGCTCTTGCCAACGACTCTCAAGTAATTTCGTTTTTTCTTTCAATTCGTTTAATTGTTTTTCCTCTTGATCTTTTTTTGTTTTTGCTAAATCTGTTTTTTCTTTTTTTAAGGCAGTAATCGTTATCTCATGTTGGGTAATTTTTCGTTTCAGTTCTTCTAATTCCGCTGGCATACTTTCTGTTTCTATTTTAATCGCGGCAGCTGCTTCATCGATTAAATCAATTGCTTTATCCGGTAGGAACCGTTGAGGAATATATTGTGCAGACAATTTAGCGGCAGCAATCAACGCATTATCAGTAATACGAATACCATGATGTAATTCGTAACGTTCTTTTATACCTCTTAAGATAGAAATCGTATCTTCTATTGTGGGTTCTTCAACAAGGACTTGTTGGAATCTTCGTGCAAGAGCAGGATCCTTTTCAACATATCTTCGATATTCAGTAACTGTTGTTGCGCCAATCATACGAAGCATTCCCCGAGCAAGAGATGGTTTAAGAATATTTGCCGCATCTACTGATCCTTCACCGGCTCCTCCACCAATAATGGTATGCAATTCATCAATAAAAATAATATATTTCCCTTCACCTTCTTCAATCGCTTTAATAACTCCTTTTAATCGTTCTTCAAATTCACCCCGAAATTTTGCTCCTGCTAATAGCTGAGCAAAATCTAATACAATAACTTCCTTATTCTTTAACGTTGTTGGTACTGTTCCATCAATAATTTTCTCAGCTAGACCTTCAACAATTGCGGTTTTCCCAACGCCAGGATCCCCTATGAGAATAGGGTTGTTTTTTGTACGTCGCGAAAGAATCTGCATAACTCGCCTAATTTCAGCTTCTCGTCCAACAACCGGATCGATTTTCCCTTGTTTTGCAAGGTCAGTTAAGTTCGTCGTAAATTTTTTCAAAGCTTCTTGAGGATTAATTGGCTTAAGAAAATCTTCAATAGGATTATTGTTTGCCATATAGAAGATATATTATCACAATTAGCAGATATGTCAATAGACTGCCAATTATAGGCTGTTTAGCCGCCTCTTAAGGGTTGAAAGATTAATTTTTTTTACTTTTTCATTGTTATCAACTTCCGTTGTTGCAAAAAATATTGTATTTTCACTGATGATAGTTTCCCAACAATAATAAAGATCATCAACCAGGTCATAACCACTTGTTAATACGGTATTCTTATGCATCCATAACAGATTTCCATCAGGAATTTTTTTTCCTCTCGGAATATTTTTATTTGGTACTAATATTTTGAAAAAACACATTACCCAATCATCGGGATATCCTCCGCGCAAAGTAATAAGACCACTATAAGTGATTGCTTCTTTGCTTACTTTATATCCTGTTTCTTCTTCTGTTTCCCGTATAGCTGCATCAAGAAAATTCTCCCCTTCTTCTAATTTCCCTCCAATGCCATTTAAACGGCCTGCATCAACAGTTCTATCCATGCTACGCTGTAACATAAGGTATTCATCCCCATAATAAAGAAAGTTTGTAACTGAAAAGATAACTTTCCTCTTTTCATTACTTATATTGATATTGTTCATTGCATCATTTGATTATTAGTATAAATAATGAGATTAGAGAGCGACGTGTTTTTTATTCATCACAGATGCATATAATGCCCATGCTCCAACGATTAAATGGAAAATATTATCTGTTGGATTTACGAGATACACACCAAATAAATTTGGTCCAGATATCCAACCATACAAGGCAACAAGTATTGCAACAACACCAATGAGAATAGTGAGATATTTCTGCCACTGTTCAGGAAATGCATATGACGCAAATAAACAAATAATACCTACTAAAACATTCGCTGTACTTTCATTCATAGTAAAATACCAGGTCATATGTAAAACACTTTTATCTGCAATTGGTCCTAATATACCAACAAATCCCAAAATACCTATGATAAAAAATAAAGCTCCATTTGCAATAAGAAATTGTTTTGGATTCATAGTATCACCTCCTCTATATCAATTTTCACCACTTAGATAATATGAAGAAATATTCGCTCCGTCAAGGACCAACGAAGTTTTATACGTATGATAAGACTGCTTTTAGAGGAAAATGATCTGAAATATCTACAATAGGTTGCATTTTCGAATCAACGCGTAATGACTTACTGATAAAAATCATATCAACAACTGCGTTTGAAAATCCATTTGCTTTTTTGTATTTCATGTTAAACGTCGATACTAACTCATTTTTAAATATATTTGTAAGATATCGTTCAATATTTGCAATTGTTTGTGTATTTGGTTTCACATTAAAATCTCCACCTAAGAGTACATTAGGAAATTTTCTTATTGCGTCAACAATAATGGTGCTCATTGCTAATCTCCTTTGATTATCTTCTCCATCCAATCCCCAGATTCCATGGATATTAAAAACATCAAGAAGCATACTTTTTATCACTAAGGTAACATGTTGGAGATTTCGAGGGGCAAACGTTGCCGTTTCTTCAGAGTCTTTATACTCAGTACTATAGGGAATATCAAAGAAGATATTTTCAGCATGTGTAATAGGAAACTTAGTTAGAATGGCATTCCCTCGATTTACCCGTATATTATTTGCAGTCGAATCAAGGAAAGCTGGAGCAAAATGTGCATATTTATAACCAAGTACTTCTTTGAGAAGAGAAAATGACTGATACCGTTTATCAAGTGACTGATCATTACCATCATAAACTTCTTGTAATAAAAGAATTTCGGCATCTTCCTTTTTTAAATAATCTACTACTTTGTCAAATAACATACCCCCAAACCATATATTTAGGGTAATGACTTTCATAACTAATGGACCTACGTTCTGTGACATGAAAAAATAATGAGTAACAGTTATTCGAGAAAATAATTAATAGCGTTTTTAAATATTTGAATTCCCTCGTTGAACTCAGGAATTTTTCTATCTTCTCTGCTATATGTTTCTTTGAGTAATTCCCAATCTGGACGTTGTGTAAAAAACATTGCGCGTTCTGGATGAGGCATTAAGCCTAATATTTTTCCTGTCTCATTGGTTATTCCTGCAATATCATCAATTGACCCATTTGGACTCGCTGGTAAATTCAGATAGGTACACATTTTCCCTTTAACATATCGAAATGCAACTAATTTTTTATCATTTATTTCCTTTAAAACAGCCTCTGTTGCATATAATTTACCTTCCCCATTTGAGACTGGTATTGAAAGTGTTTTCATACCTTTTAACCAGGGAGAATTGGGATTATCAACTCGCAAATCCACAAAACGGACCGTATACCGAGGAATCTCATTGTGCATAAGTCCTAATTCCCTTGTACCATATTGTGCATTCAGTGCTGGTAATAGCCCTAAATTAACGAGTATTTGAAAACCATTACAAATTCCAAGAATCAGTTTATCTTTACGAATGAATGTACTCAGATCATCCCATAAATGATTTCGTAATTTATTTGCATAGGCATTCCCAGCTCCTGTATCATCTCCATAAGCAAAACCTCCTCCTATAGCAAGGATCTGATAATCTTCAAGAGCATATTGGCCACTAATAATATCATTAATATGTACAATATCAGCATCACCACCTGAGACTTCAAATGCATATTTTGTTTCTTCTTCGCAATTAAGTCCATATCCTGAAAAAACAAGTACTTTAGGTTTCATATTTAATATCCTTGGAATGTCTGTTTATATGATCGATAAAGCGATTGAACATCTGTATGAATATTTTCTTCTCCTGATAACCCTTTTACAACAAATTCCGTATTTTTTGTGACTGTTCCTATCAGGGCAAAACTATTTCCTTGCAATAATTTCTCAAACACCGTTTTATTTTTCGGATTGATTGTTACCAGTATTCTCCCTTGAGATTCTGAATATAACGCATAATCACTTCGTGAAACATTGCCTGGCAAATTCTGTAATGATACCGAAATACCAAGCATTCCGCCCATTGCTGTTTTTGCTAACGCGACGGCAAGTCCTCCTCTTCCAATACTAATACTTGATGAAAGTAGTCCTTTTTCTATAAGTTGATAAACGGTATGATAAAGTTTGTTGTTTTTCCCTGGGCGAACTTGCGGGACATTATTTCCAATGAATTTTTTTCTCATTTCTTCTCCTCGTAACGCAAAATATTCAGAGGCACCGAGTTCATCGAATGTCTCACCAAGTACGTATACTAAATCTCCTGCATTTTTTACATCCAAAGATACTACTTTCATAATGTCATCAACAACACCAATCGATGAAATCAATAATGTTGGGGGAATAGAGATGGTAATTGGATTTCCTTCCTTGTCATATCCTTTAAAATCATTAAACATACTATCTTTTCCAGAAATATATGGAGTTTGATATATAACAGCATAATCATAACATGCCTTAGCCGCTCTCTTCAGTTGCCCTAATCTCTCAGGATCATTGGAAGAACACCAACAAAAATTATCTAATATCGCCATATAGTCCGGATTTCCTCCAGATGCAACTGCATTTCTCACGGCTGTATCAATACTTGATGCAGCCATATGGTACGTATCGATATCGCTATATGAAGGATAAAAACCCTGCGATACAATTACCCCCTTTTTTGAGGATAAGACCGGCCTAAAAACACTGGTATCGGCATTTATCTGTCCACGTCCTTGAAGAGGAGGTAATACTGAATTTGCCTGTACGACATAATCGTATTGCTGACTAATAAACGAATAACTCGCAATATTCAATCGAGAAACCATCATATGGATGGATTTTGTGAGATCCTTTTCCATTGGAATATTCGGTTCTGTATGTTGAGCAGGTGTATAGGTACTGATCATTGGTATTTTAGGTAATCCATTATGCAAAAACTCAAGATCCAAATTCATAATTTCTTTGCCACCATATTGCACTACACATTTACCAGAATCGGTGAATGTTCCGATTATCGTGGTTTCAACTCCTCGCTGATCCATGAGATGTTTAAATTGTTTCCAGTTCTTTTTAGGTAAAGAGAGTGTCATACGTTCTTGAGATTCTGATATCCATATTTCCCATGGTTCGAGTCCCGGATACTTTAATGGAACTTTTTCTAACTCGACAAAGCACCCATTTGATTCTTTCGCCATTTCAGCAACCGAACAAGAGAGTCCTCCTGCTCCATTATCAGTAATACTGGTATAAAGCAGTAAATCCCGTGCTTCTTTTACTAAGGCGTCACTCAACTTTTTTTGGGTAATAGGATCACCAATCTGTACTGCTGTAGCAGGACTCCCTGAATCCATAGCTTCAGAAGAAAAAGTAGCACCGTGAATTCCATCTTTACCTACTCTTCCACCTATCATAACAATATAATCTCCCACTTGCGCTTTTTTAATATGTGACAATTTTCCTTGTATTTTCCTCGGGATAAGTCCAATTGTTCCGACAAAGACAAGTGGTTTCCCACGATACCGTTCTTCAAAATAGAGAAACCCTTGTGGGGTTGGAATACCTGACTGATTCCCTCCTGCATTTACTCCTTCAATCACTCCTTCCATAATTCTTTTTGAAGAAAGCATTTTTTGAGTAAAATTTGGACCTTTGTAGAGTGGCGAATCTATTCGAGGATCTGCAAAACAAAAACCATAATAATTTGCTACTGGTTTTGCACCAAGCCCAAATCCAAGCGCATCTCTATTAACACCAACAATTCCAGTAACAGCACCTCCAAAAGGATCAAGTGCCGATGGACTATTATGTGTTTCTGCTTTATGAGTAACGAGAAAATCATCGTCAAATACGATACCTCCAGAATTATCGGTAAATACAGAAACACAAAAATCTTTCTCCCCTTTACTTTTTCTTATTTCTTCAGTAGCTCGTTTAATACACGTTTTAAATAAACCATCAGTAATTTCATCGAGAGGATTAGCAAATATCGTATGTTTACAATGTTCAGACCAGGTCTGAGCAATAGACTCTAATTCAATATCCGTCGGATTTCTTTTCAAAGTACGGTAGTGATCCCGAATTGCTTTCATAGAGGTCAGACTGAGCGCTAATGGGCCCCGTCTGGTACCATCAGAATTTGATATACCAGATTTTCCAATTTTCGTTAGTTCATCATCGGGAATTTCAAGATTTACTTCTGAAATTGTTGGTGTCTGTGTTAATTTCACGCGAGGCACGATGATATCCATGCCACCATCGGTAACAAATGATGCATAGTTTTTGATATGAACTCGCTGAATAAGTGGGTTATAAAGGCTTTCAGCAATTGTACGAACTTCTTTTTCGGTAAGCTTTCCTTCAATAAATGTTATTTGTGACGTATAAACACCTTCCTCAGCAGAAAAATCTCTTTTTAACAAATCTTGAATCAATTCTTTTACTGTATGGGAAACATTATCGGTAACTCCAGGTAAAAAGCCAATTTCAATTGCCCAGGAAAAATTTTTACCGTTAAGGTAATAATTTTTGTTCTGTTTCGTCTTTACAAAGAAAGTTTGTGTTACGGGATTGATAACTGCCGAACCTATTGTATGAAACTCTTTTTCAGTGAATTGTTTATTTATTGTATAAATGTCGAGGAGAAAAACATTCTTTATTTTGTGGGAGAAAGCAAAGTTAGAGAATTTTTTTTGACGTATGGCAGCTCGTGTATCAAAAACAGTTGTCGCTATTTCAATTCGTGTAGCCATTTATCCACAGTTATAGTACCATATCTTCACTTGTTAGTAAATAATGAATAATTCGAAACAATTGATAATTTTGAAACGAAATTATTTTTGAAATAAAGAAAAACACGTTATTTTCTGAAGATAAACATACGGTAAGCAATTATCCCTGCAACACTCATTTCGACTAGTAACATAGAAAAATTATTCATACCTTAATGTTAGAATTGTGGATTAATAAATCAAAATATTTTTTGTAGGAAGAATGTAAGAAGATTTGCTCATGTATTGCATAACGAAGCTAAAGCATCAACATAGATAGCATTTTCTTTTTGTTTTAGACGGCTATATAATGAATCTACCGTATCATTTGGTACAATTTTTACAAAACAACGTGCGAGTACAGGCCCAAAATCAAACTCTTTTGTTAAAAAGTGTACCGTTGATCCTGCATACGTTGCATGAGAATCAAGAAAATTTTTAATTGCTAGACTGGTAAATTTCCCTTTATTCCACAAAGCTTCACTCATATCTGGATTCTCAACTTTCCCTTGTAGCGTATCAGGTATTAGACCCGGATGAAGATTGAGTATTCTGTGAGGAAAAGCATCGATTACTGAATCATCAATTATTTTTTTCCACCCTGCTAGGACAATATAATCAACAGGAAACATTTTCTGTAAAAGCGTTACTAATGATTCTGATTTTGCATGATAAATGTATGTAGGAATATGATGTGTTTGTGCACGTTGTAAACCGTAGGCATCAGGTGAATCACTCATGACAACTGCTATTTGTGCCTGTAGTTTTTTTTGTTCAATCGCATCAATGATTGCCTGAAGATTTGTTCCCGTACCGGCATTGGAAATTAATACTGCGAGTTTTTTCATGTATACTTATTATAGGAAATTACCATCTGATACGCAAAATGCATTAATCTGATTTACAAAGCATTTTATACTCACAATTCTTGCAGAAAATCGAAGCACTACAAAGAAAATCACTTGTTTCAATTTTCTTCGCTTTATCAATAAGTTCTCGTTTTGCGTTTTCTAACTGTTCTTCCGTACGAGTTGTCGTCAATTTAACATTATTTTCAAGATAATATAATGAAAGTAATATTTGTTCAGGTTTCCTATCGAAAAGTTCTTCGCGTATTAATGACGCAGCTAATGCATAGGTGGTTAATTGTAAATTTTTCTTCAGTTCTTTCTCGTCTGGAATCGTACTTCCCGTTTTATAATCAATAATTTCGATCGTTCCATCGGCATGTCTATCTATTCTATCTATTCGGCCTCCAATCCAAAGTGTATCAAGACTAAATTCAAAAGGCATTTCAAGTGCCACAGGCAAATGATTCGGCTTAAAATCTGCTTCTAAATAATGTGTAACCATTGTTACCGCCCGTTCAAAAGCAATTTTTTCATGCTCTGCACTCGTATACCCTTCATGAATCCAATGTTTTTTAAAAAGAGTATCTAAGTCGTTCATACCAACAGGAGTTTTTGCCATATGCAACTGATAAAACTCTCGCAACACAGCATGAACACTTGTACCAAAACTTTGTGATGACGATTGTGGTGTGGGAATTTTTAGCATATACCGTAATTTATAATGGAGGGGACACATGTCGTATGTTTGAATTTGCGAATAAGATAAATAGGTGACTTTATGTCTTTGTTTTTGAGCAGGTTCAGGTGATTCAGTTTTAGTTTCCTGACTAAAAAGATCCAGTAATGAAAGTTGATTTTGAATCAATTGTCTTCTCGTCTCCACTTTCTTAAGTACGTCTAATCCCAACGCTTCAGGAATAAAAGGAGATAGTTTTCTTTCTCGTTTCCCTTCTCCATAGTATTTGGAAGCAGCTAAATATAATTCATCTTTTGCACGAGTCATAGCAACATAAAATAAACGACGTTCTTCTTGTAAATGGTAATCTCCTTCAGGCAATTGTTCTTTAAATAATGCTTTTGGTATAGGAATTTGTTCTCGTCTTTCCCGTGAAGGAAATCTGTCCTTAATTAAATTGACGAGAAAAACGACAGGAAACTCGAGACCTTTACTTGAATGCACAGTTAAGATATTCACTGCATCGGTATCGGTCCAGTCTCCCGTGGCCGCTAAAGGCGACTCTCCCATTTGCATCGAGAGATCAATCCATTCAACTGCTGCATATGTTGAATTATCCTCTTTCTCTGTTTCAAATACTTTCAGTTTTTCAAAAAATTGAGCAATATTCTGCGCTTTCTTCTCATCTTCCAAACTTGCAGCATCAATCATTTGCTGCATAAGTCCACTTTCTTGAAGAAAATAAAAAAGAAGTTGTCCAGGAGAACTGGTTGTCAGTAAGTCTAAATGACGTGTTATCATGGTATGAATTTTTTGAATTTTTTCTTTTTCTCCATCATCAATGTTTACCGTATCAATATTTCCCAAAATGGCAAAAAGTGTATAATTACGCTTTTTCGCAGTATTCAGTAACGTAGCAATACTCGTTCCTGATAACCCGAAAATCGGCATACATAAAATTCGATATAAAGAAGTACTGTCTTCAAAATTGGTTAAAACTTTAAGATATGCAATGAGATCTTTGATTTCTTCTTGATGGAATAATTGTCCAGGACCTAAAAATTGAAATGGTATTTTCATTCGATCAAGCATCCGAATGAAAGGTTGGGCATGATCATTTGCCCGTACGAGAATAGCAAAATCTTTATATTTATATTTTTTCTTTTTCATTAATTCAATAATATGTTTCACTACTCCCTCTGCTTCATTATCTGCTCTATCATAGAGCAATAATGCGACATCGCTTCCTGCAATACCCCTTAGAGAAACAAGTTTTTTATTGATACCTTCTTGTACTTCCAACCGATTCGGATTGTTATGTTGAATCAAGCTATAGGAAGCATCAAGAATATTTTGTGTTGAACGATAATTTTTAGTTAATGCAACAATTTTTGCTTGAGAATAGTTTTTTTTAAATTGCAACATATTAGAAACCGCAGCACCTCGCCAGTTATAAATGCTTTGATCATCATCAGCACATACGGTAATATTTTTCCTTTCTCCAGCAAGTAACATGCCAAGTTCATTTTGTGCATAATTCGTATCTTGAAATTCATCAATAAGAATATAATGAAATTGATTTTGATATTGTTTAAGAATATTTTTACGATTTCTAAAAAGTTTTAAGGTATTACCAATAAGATTAGAAAAATCAATAATTCCTTCTTGAATTTTTAATGATTCAAAAGTTTGATACGCTTGCGCAAGTTCAAGTATTTTTTTTGCCTCATCTTTGCGTGCGCGTATTTCCTCATCATTAAGCTGCATATCTTTTTCACCTCCCTGAGCAATTGACTCAGCATATTGCAGGTATTCCTCGGGAGAAATATCTTCATCTTGCAGTCGAGAGAAATGTTGGAGCATGCCTTGAATAAATTTTGTTGGATTACCTAATGGTCTAAAATAATCGAGCTTTAATTTAAAAAGATTTTTTTTCATGAATAAAACCATTTCAGCTTCAGTAGCCAAAGTATAATTTGAATTTAATCCTATATGAATTGCTTCTTGTCTCAGAATTCTGTCACAAAATGCATGGAAAGTGGCAATCCACATATGTGTGAACCCATAAGGCATAATAATATCTATTCGTTCCTCCATTTCGGCTGCAGCCTTTTCAGTAAATGTGAGAGCAAGAATGTTTGAAGGAGAAACAGTTTTTTCAAGAATCAGATGCGTAATGCGTTCAGTAATAACTGTCGTCTTACCAGTTCCTGCCCCTGCGATAATGAGCAGGGGCCCATCTCCATGGGTAACAGCAGCTATTTGTTCTGGATTTAACGAGGAATTGGGCATAGTAGACTATTCTAACATACCAGGCAATAGCTTAGCCAGAATATCTTTCTTAAACAAAGTATATACGAAGATGCGAGTTTTGAGGTTATGAACGTATTGAGAGTTACTCTACAATAATGGTTCCTGTTTGATGTTGATTCATATCATTGAGATATTTGTATGAGCCTGTCTTATCAAAAACAAGCTCAACACTTGAACCATTACCAAATTGACCAAAATTCATTGCAGGATATGAAGTATGTGTTGGATAGGGAAAAGAATTTACTGCGACAACATTACCACTATTATTTATCCATTTTACTCTTGTTCCAAGCTTTATAATCGTATTGCTTGGTGAGAAACCATTTTTTGTGATGGTAATATCCTGTTCACCACTTGAAATAACTTGTTGACTCATCTGCGTCGGAACAATTGTTTGGGAAGCAGTTTGTTGACCTCGTGTTTTATCTACTACAGGGCTATGACTGATCGACGAGTTCGTTGCGGTCGAAGTATTCCCTCTACTATAAAAGAAAATACCTCCCGCAATAATCAACAGTATGATTATTCCTGCTACAACAAGAGATTTTATGCTTTCCATATCCTGTATAATATGACTTTTTGCTTAAAAAATCAAGTTTAGGCCATTGCTTCAAGATAAAAAATTTGTTATATCTGAAATACCTCTATGGTAATACCCAAACAATTTTCCTTATTTTTTCTTAAAAAAGAGCTTGTTGCCCATGAGACATATTCATTTCATTTTGATCTTTCTAGGACTAATTTAGATTTTTTCCCAGGACAATATGTCCGTATTACCTTACCTTTTCAGGCAAATGACGGACGAGGTACTTCTCGGTTTCTTACTGTTTCATCTTCACCATTAGTGAAAGAAAAATTAATTATCACAACAAAAAGTGGACCAAGTGACTTTAAAAAAGCTCTTTTTGCCCTTGAACCTCAACAAAAAGTTGATTTTTTTGGTCCTATGGGTGGTTTTTATTTTCGTGAAACGATAATGCAAAAGCATGTATTTTTGGCGGGAGGAATTGGAATAACTCCATTTTGGAGTATGATTCAATATATCGCAGCAAAACAACTTACAATGCCTGTGACCCTCATTGTCTCTTTTTCAACTCCTTCGGATATACTCTATATGAATGAACTTAACCAAATTTCTCATCGTCAGAGTAATATTCAAATCATTCATACAATTACTTCTCCGAAAGCATTATGGAAAGGTGAACGGGGGAGGATCTCCGAAAAATTAATCAGAAAATATATTCCTAATATATCGGAGCCATTATATTTTATTGTCGGTTCTCTCAAAATGGTTACTGATACAGAAGATTTGCTCGTTAATATGGGAATACCTCAACAACAAATTCGTCTTGAACAATTTACCGGATATTAAGCTTGTATGAATATGGGATTTAAACAGTCAAGTCATTCCTTCTATAACATAATGTATTCCCACCGAAAATTTTTTTCTCTCTACTTTATCATATACATAGGAATTTTATTTTTTACCAGTTACCAACTTATTCTTGACGGTGATCGCTTACAGTACCAATGCTATAGTACTGGCTTTTGGTATGGAACCTCCTATCTACAGGAACATAAACTACTCTACCCTTATTGCTTCAAAGTATTATCGTTTGGAAGAATGAAGCAATTTACTTTTTTTCCAATGGAATATCCTTTTTTATCACTTATTCCCTTTTCAATTCCTCTCTTTGCTCCTCCTTCGTTCTATGTATCCACGTTTAGTGTAACCATGTTTTTCACAGGAATATTTCTCTATTGGTTTTTGCAAAAAGTAAAAAGTATGAAGGCCGCTTCAGCATTTTTAATCTACATGCTGCTCGGACAGTATTATTTAGTATTAAATGTCTTTGATATTGTTCCATCATTTCTAGCTCTTATTAGTATCATCTTGGCAGAAAAAAAGAAGTATAGTCTGTCATATATTCTCTTGAGTATCGCAATATTTTTTAAAATTTATCCTGTCCTATTTGCTCTACCAATCATCATTCAAGAACAACAGCATCTAATGCCAGGTACCAAAATTTGGCAAAAAATACAAGGCAGTACTCTCTTCATAAGTTCCTGCAGTATTTTGCTTTTCACATCTATCATGTTCAATACTCAAGGAACTATCAATATAGTAACTTATTTTCTAAAAAGAACCATTGAATTTGAATCACTTCAGGCAACTTGCATGTGGTTACTCCATTTAGCTGGAATGCCAATAACTTTTTCTGAAAAATTTGGATCAGAAGATGTAATTTTCAATACACATACTATCAATACAAGCGGTTTCCAGTTCTATTCGATCAGTATGCAAATCCTCCCTATTCTTTTTTTCCTCATATTCATTACAGGAGCTTTTCTTATTCTCCGGTTACAAATACTATCAAGAATAACACTCATGCAGACATGTATCGCTTTACTATTACTTCTCCTCTGTACTTCGAAAATAATCTCCCCACAATATTTATTATGGTTAACGCCACTTCTTGCATATGAGAAAGAAATGCAAATCAAATGGGTTATTTTTTGGGGAGCAATTGTACTCATAACTTTTATCTTTTTCCCCTTTATTTATCTCTATGTTCGATTATATATTCACCAATTAACTCCACTACCCTTCATTGTTTTGCTTATACGAAATTGTTTACTAGTAGCATTTACTTGGTTCTATATTCAAAAATCAAGACAAAAATAGAAATTACCGTGCTGACTATTCAGCTAGGAGTTCTTCATTATTTTTATCTTCCAATTCTTTTGCTGTTCCCAATTTTTCACCAAATGTTGAAAAACCTTTGACAACATTATGGTATTGCCCCGATGCATTGGTAAGATGTTTCCCGAGTATATCTAATGAGTCCGTTACTTTTTCATAATCAATTTTCAACGCATGCAATAATCGCATGACTTCTCGAGTACGTGATTCAATTTTCTTCCCCTCAAATGATAAGAGAATCGTCTGAAGGTGTGCATATAACGTACTAGGAGAAACGACATAAATCCTATTTTTTCGTGCATACTCAATCATGTCGTCCATGTTAACAATCTCATAAAAAACAGATTCACTTGGAACATACATCAAGGCAAAATCCATTGTTCCTTCATCGGGTAAAACATATTTTTTAGCAATAGCATCAATATGTTTTTTAATGTCTCTTCCAAATTCTTTTCGATAGGAATCTCGCTCAACATCTGTTTGTGCTTTCATTAACCGTTGAAAATTTTCCATAGGAAACTTTGCATCGATCGGCAAGATACCAGCATCTGTTTTAATTGCTGCATCTACTTTTTCACCTGATTTAAACATATATTGTAAATTAAAACTATTTTTTGGAAATATTTGAGTAATCAGATCCTTGAGAACCTGTTCTCCAATATTTCCTCGTAATTTAGGGCTTTTTAAAAATTCTTGTAATTCACGCATATTCCTCCCAATTTCGTTCATCTGTCCAACTTCTTTTCCAACAATATTCATAGTTTCTGCTGCTTTCTCTAATCGCTCATTGAGCAATCGAGAATTATCTTGGAGCGTTTTTAGCATAGAAGTTTGTGTTGTATCCATACTATGTTGCATTGATTTCAGCCATTCAAGAAGTGTTTGATCTGCTTTTTTGTTTTCTAATTGAGAAATTTTCTTACTAAAAAACCAAATCATTACGGCAAAAGCGAGCGAAAAAAATCCAAGAATAGATAGGACTTCAAGATTCATATTTTCTCATTATAACAAATAACACACCAGTGGTATGAAGTATGCTAAAATGAGCTATTGAAATTATGAATAAAAAGAAAAAACTTGAAGAGGAGTTTGTGAGAACCATTGCACATGATATGAAAGCAAAGCTGACAAGTATGTTAGCATATACCCAACTCTTGAAACGAAGATTACCTTCAGAAAATGCAGATGCACAACGGTTTCTGACAAGTATTGAATCTCATATAAAAACGTTCACCACAAATACCATAGATATTACTGATTTGGTTAAATATAACCTGACAGATTGTAAATTATTACAAGAAAGAACAACCGTTGCTGAACTGATGGAACTCTGCCTTGAACAATTCCAAAAAGCGCATCCTGATATTGTTATCAAACAGAATAATCTTTTGTCCCCTATAACGCTCTTTATAGATAGAGCCCGTATGCTAAAAGCATTCGATAACTTATTTACTCTTTCATTGATTAATCTGCAAGAAATTCGCTTTTCTCAGAATAATGATAATAATACAATTACCATACAAATTGAAAAACTGTATGCTGATGATCTCACTGAAGAGATTATTGCTCTGGAAGAAATAAAATATTTAGTTGCTGAGTTAATTATTGAGAAACATCTCGGTAACCTTTGCAGGAAAATTAATAAGAAACACATGTTTTTTTCAATTACGTTACCAACTGAAAATGTATAATTACTTGCTTTCTTATTGATTTCTTACAATATTTTCATATTCGGTTTACCTAATTTAAATACATTTACTACTAATTAAGACACACTTAGCTTAATTTCGAAGTCTATTTGGTATAATTCTATTGCTATGCATAAAATTTTAATCATCGAAGATGACCCAGGAATCCAAGAATTTCTTAAAGAACTTCTTTTAGACAGCGGGTTTAATGCCGAAATTGCAGCTGATGGGATTATCGCGTTGCAGAATATTAAGAAATCACCTCCTGACTTAATTATACTTGATTTAGGTTTACCAAAAATGAGCGGAGAAACAGTATGCCAAGAAATTAAAAAAAAATATCCTGATATACCGGTAATCATTTTAACTGCTAAAGGAGAAAGCACGGATATTGTGAACGGGTTAAATTTAGGTGCTGATGACTATGTTACCAAACCATTTGTTGCTGAAGAACTCCTTGCTCGAGTGAAAGCGCGATTACGTAGTAATGGTGATACAAAGCTTCATGCAGATGATCTAGAATTAGACAGTAAAACATTCGAGGTAACGAGAGGAAGTAAACTGATAACATTAAGTCCGCATGAATTTAAACTGCTTGAGTATTTACTGAGCAATAAAGGTCGCGTAGTAACGAGAGAAATGATACTCAATCGAGTATGGTCATACTCCTATGATGTTAATACACGAGTTGTTGATGTTTATATGGGGTATTTACGGAAAAAAATAGATTCTCAATATGATAAAAAATTAATTCATTCAGTTCGTGGGTTTGGCTACATGATCAAAGATTAATTTTTGGATAAAATTTTTACTCTTATTCAACTCTTACTTAGCCCTAATTTTTCTTTTACGAATTTTTACTATTATAAGTTATCGAAAGGAGAAGATATATGTTAGTAACCAGTCGTCAGAATTTAACAATGAACGAAAACAAAACAATGGATTTTCTTGCAGTTATGATTGTTCTTTTATTTACTGCTTTGTTATTCGTTACGTTCGGATTTCCCATTTTACGGAATTCTTTAGGCGTATCACAATCCATTGTCAATAATCCAACAAGTATTGAGTCACAGTAAGATACGATTTACCTTCTCAGATAATATTTTTTTGCAATTGGACGATGATCAGAAGCTGTTGGTTTGGTAATTTGTATACCTTCCCCTGGAATAATCGTTGTCCCTTGATGAAAGATATGATCCATACTTTGCTCAAAAGGTAACGAAACTATTTTATTGTCAATAAAGTCAATGATAGGTTCCATTGAAGATAAAAATGATTCTCCAAAAAATAAACCGATGCTGCGGATAATGTTATGAGTTGTTTCAAAATCGGTAGTATCTTCTTGGTAATTGGCTCCAAATAAATTTCGTATATTTTCTAAATGCTGAGTGTGTCGTTTTCCCCTTGGTTTCAGAGCAAAGGTATTTCCATCAATAACAATCAATTTAATTGGTTCATGTATTTCCTCATTTTCTTGTATCCGCAGGACTCTTCTTCGAGTATCCTCTTGAGACATTCGTTCCACCTCTTTTCCGACAAAGGAAGCTTGCATTTCTCTATGCTGTTTTCCCGCACGCAAATCAAATTGGCTATTTCCATTAACTATCGTTACGACTTCACCTGATGGAAGGGTCATATCAAAAAGAGTTAGCAATGCTGCTCTTTGTTTCTCACGATTTGATTTAATAACTAGCCAATTAAACTTTGGATGATAGGGAAGGAGAATTCCTTCTGCTCTTCTGACGTGCAATCCATATTCATTAGGTGCCCAGAGAATTGTCGTATGCCCGTGTTCGCGTCGAATTCGATCATTATCAAAATAGTTATAATGGAGAATAAAAGCATTCGTTACAGACGATTCTGATGATTCAATCTCATTTCTTCCTTGTTCTTGCGATGTTTGATTGAGAGGAAATACTTTGGCTTTTGGAAAAACATTCTGCAGCAATGAGTTAAATAATTCATGTCCTGCTGGTATACTTGCCTCCTGTAAATTGATAATGACGGGAATATTATCTCTTTTTCCAAGATCTTTTAGTTGATATAGGGTATTCTCAAGACGTTGAAGACCACGATTGCCACCCCCTAGATTCCATCCTGCAACCCACCCCAAAGGTGTACCTTCTGGTATTAGCATAACGATTTGCTGAAAGAGGAATTATATCAAATGTCTCAGAGTATTAGAATGAGTTCCACAGCACTTGATTGGTGATTTCGTGATGAAAGATTACTTCAGGTAATTTTACCCGTGTACCTAAATCTTTCGCACAACGATCAGCAGACGCTTTTTTAAAGTTCAAATATTTTGATTTATTTGCTTCCCCTAAAACTTTAGAAATAAAACTACTTTTTTCAAATAACCGAATTGCATCGCTAATATTTCCTGGAAGGAAACGTGTTTGACTGACTTTTGCTGAGGCAAGTTTTTCTCCCTCTAAACCAGTTCTAATCAACATATATAAAACAAGATATGGATTGGCATCGGGTGCAACAGACCGAACTTCAATTCGTGAGGTGCGCTCATTCCCAACAGGAAGTCGGATCATTGACCCTCGGTCAATTGGAGATACTTTAATTTGGTTTGGTGCTTCAAAATGAGGATCTAATCTTCGATAGGCGTTGACGCTAGAATTTAATACTAAACAAATATCCTCTGCATGATTTAGTACTCGATAAATAAAGTCCCAGGCAGTTTTTGATAGATTCTCTTGTCCACCTTTTTCATAGAAGATATTTTTGCCATTTTTCGCTAATGAAAAGTTTGTATGCATACCACTACCATTTATTCCAACTACTGGCTTTGGAAGAAATGAAGCAGTACATCCCATTTGATTAGCAACTTGTCGACAAACTAATTTATAAAGTTGGATTTGGTCGCATGCACGTATAGCTTCGGCATATGAAAAATTCATTTCAAATTGTGAAGGAGCAACTTCAGGATGATCTTTTTCATTTTTGAAACCCATTGCACGTTGCGCCTCTGCTGCAGCATCAATAAATTGTCGCAATCTGTCCAGAGGTAATGAATGGTAATATCCTCCTATAGAAACTAAGTTAAATCCCTTCTTTTCATCAAAATATTGTTCTGCATGTATACCGTCCAGCAGAAAACCTTCTATTTCAGCGGAAGCGAATGCAGTAAGACCATCTTTCTTTTTTAATTCTCTGGTATATTGTTGCAGTACTCCTCGAAAGTCCGATTCATATTGCGCTTTCTCTCG
Source organism: uncultured Gammaproteobacteria bacterium (assembly GCA_964416445.1). GTDB lineage: Bacteria > Patescibacteriota > Microgenomatia > Levybacterales > UBA12049 > CAYQEE01. The sequence goes on along the minus strand of CAYQEE010000023.1, from coordinate 591 downwards.
AGTTTGAATATTGGCAAACATAAAAACTTTTCCAGGTCCAAAAACATCGGCTGGTAACCATACGATACTAGACCAATCAACTTGTAAACGGAGATCTGATTCACTTTGCGCGGTAAAACCGCGAATAGAAGATCCATCAAAAGTTAAATTATCTGCAGAAACTAACAAAAACTTTTTATCGTAATCAAGCATGTGAAACTTACCTTCAATATCGGTAAAACAAAGCGTAACCGCTTTTATTCGTTTCTCTTTCGTTAAGTAACCACGAACTTCTTCTTCATGCTTTTTTATATCTACAGAATCTCTTTTTGCTTTAAACGCAAGATTCATTTCCTCTAATTCATCATAGGGAATTTCAAGAAAATTTTTCAAAGGTGTAAAATTCACTCTTTTTTCAGTTGCTTCACCTGGTATTTTTTTATTTGGCATAATACTATAAAATTATTTTTGAGGACTTCAGTGTCTTCGAGGTCTTTCTTCGATGAATGACTTTCTATTTATACAAGCAAGCTTAATTTTTGTCAAGAGGGTTTTTTAGGGTAATCTAAAGATATTGTCGCAGAAGAGATACAATGGATATGATGTATCAAT
>CAYQEE010000022.1:0-27403 GCA_964416445.1 uncultured Gammaproteobacteria bacterium | reverse complement strand
GCAGGGGTGGAGGGAATCGGACCCCCAGTTGCGGTTTTGGAGACCGCTGGTTTACCATTAACCGACACCCCCATATTGCAAATTTTAAAACTAAGACAGTTCTTAATCTTAAAGCAAAACACTCGTATTAATAATTATTTCATTCTATCGGTTTCTTTATGTTCAGTCACTTTTTTACAAAACTTACAATATTTTTTAAGTAATAATTTTTCTACAGTATTTAATTTATTTCTACTTGTATTATAATTTCGATTCTTACAAATTTTACAAATAAGAGCTAATTTCATTCGATGTTCACCTTTTTTTGCCATGTTTAAAATCCTCCTTTCGTATACATATTATATCAAATTAGAGCCGACAGCGGGAATTGGACCCGCGACCTTGTTCTTACCAAGAACACGCTCTACCACTGAGCCATGTCGGCGGATGTGCTGGATGAGGGACTCGAACCCCCGCAGGCCTTACGACCGTCTGGTCTACAGCCAGAAGCAATTGCCGCTATGCGAATCCAGCTTAAATTTTTTATCCTTCTTTGCAGTTCTTGGAGCCGTCTGTCAGATTCGAACTGACGACCTGCTGTTTACAAAACAGCTGCTCTACCACTGAGCTAAGACGGCATGGTAAAATGCTTTATGATTTTATCAAAGTATCAAGGGCGCAGCAAGTCATAATTCACAAGGAGAATACAAAAAGAAATAAAACTGAATTAACAGTAAGAAAGTTAAAATAAATTCGCTCTCAGATACCGAGAAAGTTGTTATTTCCCCGAAATACATAAATAGGAAGGAGAGACAACAAACCGCAGCCTATTGTCATACTTCCTCGTTTCTTCACGAAAATGTGAAAATACCTCAAGGAAAATGAATTTGTAGAGAAAAATATTCTCAACTTTCTCCAATACCAAAGAGCACCCTAAGTATAAGAAAATCTCTTTGTTATTGTCAATAAGAAAAAGTAAGTAGTTTAAAGTACACTTAGTTTATTCCTAGGAGATTTCTCATTAAAGTAAAGAGCGTAACGATAAGATGATTCAATGAAAATCCTCCGATCGGAAAAAGGAGAAGAAAAAGCAAAATAAATACCCCAAATTGTCCAATGGACAAGTATGCTCTCGCTTCTTGTTCAGGCAAAAGTAATGCGAAAATTTTTGAGCCATCGAGAGGTGGAATTGGAATTAAATTAAATATTGCTAATAAGATATTCATCTGTAATAGAGAATAGAATAAAAATGGCAGAATATCTGAAAATGATGACATACCATGTGCAATAAAGTCGGAATATGAATAATTGTGAAAAAGAAGATGGATAAAAATACTTGCTATAATGGCAATAATAATATTCGTAAGTGGACCCGCAAGGCTAACTAATGCAATATCTTTTCTGCCTTCTCTTAGATTAAATGGATCCACTGGAACAGGTTTTGCTCCCCCAAAGAGAACAGGTGATCCTGAGAGTAACAAAAGGAGGGGAAGAAGGATGCTCATATAAGGATCGATATGTTTAATGGGATTAAGTGTTAATCTTCCAGAAAGTCGAGCTGTAGGATCTCCTAATCGGTCAGCAACATATCCATGCGCAACTTCATGAAGAATTGCTGAGAATATCAAAATAACAAGCCCTAAAATAACCCCAATAACAAGTTCCATATTGTCGTATTAACCTATTTATGATATCATATCAATACAAATTTATGGCAATGAAATGTATGAACTGTGGTAAAGGTGTCATGTACGGACATAACGTTTCTCATGCAAAAAATAGAACAAGGAAGGTATTTAAGCCTAATTTGCATGCTGTGAGGATTACTTTAGGAAATCATACTCGAAAAATGAAGCTCTGTACGAAATGTTTACGAATGGTAAAAAAAGCTACCTCACAAAAGCACATGCCTACTAAGTCTTTAGTCTAATTTTACTTGTAAGCTTATTTTCTGAGAAATAGTGGTTTAATAATAGATTCTAGATTAGGATAACCATTTAAGAAGTCTTTTAAAGATGTTGGTTTCTTTCCTTCTAATTGTACTGTTGTAAAAGGTAATAATTTAAGAATTCTTTCTTTTTCATTTATAAATATTTTTGTCCATACGCCAGGCCATGGATAATATGCTCGTATCATTCTATCAATTTCTGTAACAGGTGGAGGGTTATTACTATCAATATATCCATCGGCTTTCTTTATCAATTTAGTTTTTGTTGCCTCTAGCTCATTTTGTTCTTTTCGGTTTTTCTTATAAAAATCATAATTTTTGATAATTGGTATAAGCAGTTCTGCCCCATAGGAATTCAAGATAGTTAGGAGTGTATCTGTCGTGTCCGTTGGTGATATATCATATTGTTTTTGATTAAGTATATCTCCAGAATCAACTTTAGCGTTCATTACGATAATGCTCACACCGGTAGTTTTTTCATTTGCAAGAATTGCAGATGGTGCAGGTGAAGGACCACGATATTTTGGAAGAAGTGAATGATGGACATTGAGAAAATCAAACCGAGGAATAGTAAGTAGTTGCTTGGGTAAAATAATTCTATAGTCAGCAACAATGCCAAAATCAGGCCGATATGTTTCTATTTGATTAATGATTTCTTGTGTTAAGCTTTCTGCTGCTATGATCGGTAATTTATGTTGTATAGCAAATGCTTTAACAGGACTAGCTATTATTTCTTGTTTTCTGCCAATCCGTTTATCAGGTATGGTAACTACAAGAGTTAAGCCAAAATGTTCTTGTAAGGATTTCTCAATAATTACTGAATACTTTGAAGATCCAAAAAAAATAATACGTGGTTTCATTCGTTTATATTTCTAACGGTTCAAAAATTTCTTCTCCCTTTTCATCCAATCGAGACTTAAAGAGTCTTTCTTTTTGTTCAAGTACTCGTTTAGGGAAGAGTATTCCTTGTAAGTGATCATATTCATGTTGCACAATAGTTGCATAAAAATCGGAATAGGTTTCCTCATGACTTATTCCTTGGTCATCGAGATATTTTATCGTGACTTTTGGAGAACGATGTACGATACCCCATATATTTTTAAGAGAGAGACAACCTTCAAGCTTTTGATTGTCTAACTTTTTATTTTCCACTCTTTTTATTGGATCAAGAGTAATAATTTCCGGATTGATAAAAACAGTGAATGGAGATTTTTTATCTGGTTTTATAATGAATAATTGCAAAGATTTACCTACTTGTGGTGCTGCAAGTCCAACCCCTTCTGGATCCTTTGTTCTTACGAGTGTATGTTTCATTTCTTCGATAAGCTCACTAATTTCTTTAGTAATTTTTTTTATTGGTTTTGCTTTTGTTGATAAAACGGTCTCAGGTGCTTGAACAATTTTCATGGAGCAATTATATCATGAAGACTACCTTGCTTAAAATGCTATTTTTAACACCTTAGTTTTTCGTTTGTTATTGAGCTATTTCTCCCCAGGATTGAAGCATATCGTGAGTTTGTTTTTCACCAGGTGATAGTTTATCAAGTATAAATTTCATGGTTGTAACAGCTTCTTTTTCTTTTTCAGGGTTAACTATTTTATTGTCTTTGTTGATTGCCTGTTGATGAAGTAAAACGCCAAGTGCGTAATAAGCGTCACGATAATCAGGTTTCATTGCAATGGTTTGTTGAAGTATTTTTACTGCATTGTTGAGTTGATTATTTTGACTATATAGAAGTCCAAGATTATAGGCAATTTTTGCATCTGTTGGAGCTAGAGTATGAGCTTTTTGGATTGCACTTAAAGCAAAAGATAAGTACTGAGGGGAAATTTCTGCAAGCGTATACATTACACGTACACGTGTTTTCCAGTAAGTAACATTATTCGGATGGTTAGTAGTTACGTCATTGCTTGTTTGGATAGCTTCTTGCGCTACTCGTGATGCATTTGTCGTATCTTTTTGAGATGCAAAGTTAACAGCTAAAATGGCATCGTTTGCTGATAATTCATCTTTAAAAACAGGTTCATCAGGTCGAGCAGCAGCAGCCTGATGTAAATCCGCATAAGCCGCCTGATATTGTTCAACCCTGTCTAAGTTATATCCAAGTGCATAAGCTTTATCAGCATTCCAATAATTCAGGAGTACAGCGAGCCAATAGATAACAAGAAGCCATATCACACTTACCCCTAACCATTGACCAACGTTAGTCTCATTTCTTGCGAGTGTTGTAGCATTAGGAGGTAGTATAAGAACATTGTCTGGAGATACATAATCTAGAAGTAAAAAGAAAAAGGCCGGAAGAAGAAAGAGATAAATATTGATTATGACAACGGAAAATCCAAAAAAATTCGATATAATAATTGTCAAGAACGAAATCGCAAGACCTAAGCTTATGAGTGAGTAAAAAGTGAATATCACTTCTTGTGACTGTTGTTTTTTATCAAAGTGAATATTAGCTCGCTGCCATAATGTTTTTAATATAATTACTAGAAATAAAACAATAAAAGCAAGGTAAGTTACTAATCCAAAAATGCCTGTGGTTGCTAAATAATTTAGGTATTCATTATGAGCTTTATTATATAAGTAGTCCCATTCTGAAGTAAGATTGTGTCCAACAGGACGATATAAATAATAAGCAAATGCAAATGTTTCTACTCCGGTTCCAAAAGGAATGTTATGTAACCATGCATCAATAGCACCTTTCCATACAAAAAGCCGAATTTTTCCTGAATCTGTACCTCCAATTTCTCCTGTTATAGCATTTCGTTGTGCTGCTGGTACCGATGATTTTACCGGTGCCGATGAAGTAGTTTTTGGATGAAATAAAGAACTTTTAATCGAATCAAAAGTATATTTATTTAATTGGTCAAAAGGTGTATTTAAGAAAAAAGTAAAAATAACAATTGTTAAACAGAGTAACGCGATAGCTTTTGCTTTGCTTATCGATTCTTTTGTAATCCAAAAATATCCTGGAATTATTAGTATTAATGGAATAATGAGGCCAATGAAACTTCCTTTTGATCGGGTATAGAGAAAATCAACATAAAAAAGAATAGTAAGAAAGAAATACCAAAGGGAAGTGAATAGTTTTCTTTTTTTTATTGCATCGAGACAAAAAACTAGGACGATTGGAATTAGTATTGATAAATACGCTGCAAGCCAATCAGGTTGTCCCATGGTAGAAAAAATGCGAGCTTTTGGTTGAAATGCTGATGTCCAACATGAAACATCTAAAGTGCCACGGAATAAGAAGCAAGTAGGGTCATAACCAAAGTGAGAGGGTAATCCCCATAAAGAAACAATTAATCCAGAAATGATACTTGCCTTAAGAATATTTATCACGTGTTTTTTTGTTAAATTAGTAACTAATGCATAATAAAGAAAAATATACGTAAGCGTTGAAAGTAATCCGCCATTAAAACGAGAATAATATCCCCACCAAGAAACATATGAGTCTAAAGATTTAAAGGTAGAAATGATTTGAGAAAGGAGAAATAGTACTAAAGGAATATCAAGAGGAGTTCGTTGAATACGCATTTGTTTTTGAATGATCATTTTTGAAAACCAGGCTCCCGCGATTATTGCTGTAATCCCAAGTGTCAACCACATTTTGTTGAATTCAAATAATTCAGAAGTATCGCTTGTAAAAACTAAAGGTACGGAAAAAAATAGAAGATAAAAAGACCAAATGATAGTTTGGTTACAGAAGTTGATAATTTTCATTGATTAAGACATATCTGATCGTACCATAAGTGTTAAGGAACAACAAGATTAGTAAAATAAGAGAAGAAATAAAGAAAATAATCTATCGTTGTAACCTTTTCTTGGCAATATGGAGAGTGAAATGTTATTATGGATCTGAATATCTCAAGACAAAAAATTGAAAAAAGTATATAATCAAGCACCGAGATATAACACAAATAGCATGATTTCATTATTAAGTAATCTCTTTTCATTTTTTTCCTATGATATAGGTATTGATTTAGGTACTGCCAACACCTTGGTTTGGGTTAGAGGAAAAGGTGTGGCTATTCGTGAACCGTCAGTAGTTGCTAGACATAAAAAGACAAAACAAGTTATCGCAATTGGAAGCGAGGCAAAAAAAATGCTGGGGAAAACTCCCGCGAGTATTGAAACAGTTCGTCCGTTAAGAGGTGGTGTTATCTCTGATTTTGATGCAACTTCTGCAATGATTGCGCATTATATTCATGAAGTTCATCAAACGAGTTCTCGATTCTTTCAGTTTATTGCACGTCCTAAAGTAGTAATAGGAATACCATCGAGTGTTACTGAAGTTGAAAGAAGAGCGGTATGGGAAGCTGCTTTATCTGCAGGTGCTCGCGAGGCATATCTTATAGAAGAACCAATGGCAGCTGCAATAGGTGCGGGGGTAAGTGTTTTTCAGCCGACAGGAGTAATGGTTGTTGATATAGGAGGAGGTACGACAGAAATCGCAGTAATTTCACTTGGTGGAATAGTAGTCAATAAATCTCTTAAAATTGCAGGAGATGATATGGACCAAGCTATTCTCCATTATGTTCGTCTACGGCATGGTCTCTTGTTAGGAGAAAAGACTGCAGAAGATATAAAAATCAAGATAGGAAGTGCTTATGCAAAGCAACATAAAATTAAATCTAAATCAAAGGAAGAAGTTATTGGAGAAGAAAAAGCCGAACGAATGGCTATTGTTAGGGGAAGAGATTTAGAGACAGGTTTACCAAAAAGTTTGAGAATTGCTGAAGCTGATGTTCGAGAAGCATTGTCTCCAGTATTGGCAGAAATAGTTGAGGCTATTGCAGATGTTGCTGAAGATGCACCTCCTGAGTTAACATCTGATATATTAGAACATGGCATTCTTTTGACAGGTGGCGGTGCATTACTACCTGGTTTTGATAGGTTAATTGTGGATAGAACACATATTCCTGTAATTGTTGCGGATGATCCTTTAACAACGGTCGTTCGAGGTACGGGTAAAGTATTAGAAGATACAGAATTACTTTCTCGAGTAAAAGTAACTGGAGGTCTACAGTAAGAGACATTTGGTAATATCTCTTGGAAAGGGTTACCACTTAATTCAATATAATGAAGAAAAGACAAATCCTTTTATTAGTTTTTGGTGTATGTTTTATCTTAGCAATTATTATATTCGGCTTATCGAATAAACAAGGTAAATCTTCGGTTGGTATGATTATGCAAATTACTTTTTCTCCTGCTGAAAAATTGGCCTATGGATTATTACAATCTTTTCATCATACGTCATTAGAAGAGCAAGCCAAGAATGAAAATATGATCTTAAAGACAAAACTAGCAAAATTACAATTACTTGAGCAAGATAATAAAGCTTTGCGAGATCAATTCCAAACCGCAATGCCTTCCTCACAGACACTTTTACCTGCAACTATTATTGGTATGCCTTCTTTTTTCCCAGGAATAAGTTTTCCTGATGAATTAATTCTCGATAAGGGAAAAAAAGATAGAATTGATATTGGGAATGTTGTCATTTATAAAGATAATTTAGTAGGAATAATCACAAAAATTAATGATCATTTTTCATTAGTAACTGTTGTTGGAAATAAGCAAACATCTTTTACTGCAAAAACTGCCCATACGAATGCACTAGGAGTTATTAAAGGGGAAGGAAACGGGCAAATGCAATTCAATAATGTTGTTTTATCAGAAAATCTTCAAGTTGGTGATCTTGTTGTTACCAACGGTAACATCTCACTTGAGGGAAAAGGATATCCTGCCGGTCTTATTGTGGGACAAATATCGTCTATAGAAAAAAATCCGAGTGCACTTTTCCAAAATGCCAATGTACAAAGTCTAATAGATATAACGCATATTCCAATCGTTTTTGTACTTATGGGTAACAAATAATCATAATGAAATTCATAGGACTTTTCCTATTTCTGATAATAGCACTTGTACTTGAGGTAACACTTATTCAGTTACCATTAGTTTTTCTTATCTTATTTGTTATTGCCGTTACCTATCAGGATATTTGGATATTCCCAGTTAGTTTGGGATTTGGGCTGCTTCTGGATGGGCTGACCTTCCGCCCACTCGGCGAAAGTAGTCTTTTTTTTATATTATTTTTACTTTTAGTTTTCCTTTACGAGCGCAAGTTCGAATTGCGTAGCATTTGGTTTGTTATCTTCATGTCTTGTGTCGGATCACTACTCTTTATGTATCTTTTCGGACATGTATTCATAGTTCTCCAATTATTCGTAAGTATTTTTTTGGGAATTCTTTTATTTTTCCTATTTACCTTTCTTCATCCATCACCACAGAAGAATACGATACGATCTTGGAAAGTTTAATTTGATCTTCAGATATTGCTCAGCTATAATAGAATTATGCCTTCATTCGATTTCTCAAATTACATCTCTCCATTTACTTGGAGATATGGGACGAAAAGAATGCGTTATGTCTTCTCCGAACAACATAAATATGAACTATGGAGAACCGTTTGGGTTTCTATTGCGAAAGCACAACATGCATCAGGTTTACTATCAGATGATGAACTTACAGATTTAGAAAAAAATAAAAATAACATTGATATTGAAGAAATTCTTCAAAGGGAAAAAGTAACAAAACATGATGTGGTAGCTGGAATAAAAGAATTTGCTGCAAAAGCTTCAATAGGAGGAGGAAAAATTCATCTTGGTGCTACGAGTATGGATATTGTTGATAATGTGGAGATATTACGAATGAAAGAAGCATTAGAGATTATTGAAGAAGAGATTAAAGAAGTTCTCAAACAGCTAAGTCAGAAAATAGAACAATATGCAACAACTCCTTGCCTTGGATATACTCACCTCCAACCTGCTGAACCAACAACTATTGGTTATCGATTTGCATTTTACGCACAAGATCTGCTCATGGATTTTCATCTCTTACAAGTTATTAAACAACAATTTTTAAAGGGTAAAGGAATTAAAGGTGCGGTTGGTACTCAAGCGAGTTTCTCATCCCTGTTGAAAGAAAATGGTAATCCAATTCAAATGGAAAAAGAGATAATGAAAACATTAGGCATTGAAGCACTGGATGTAAGTACACAAGTATATTCAAGAAAAATTGATTATCTTGTCTTAGTTACTCTTGCAAGTATTGCGTCCTCATTAGGTAAGTTTGCAGGGGATTTACGTATCTTGCAATCACCAACTATTGGAGAGTGGTCTGAACCATTTGGTGAAAAACAGGTAGGTTCTTCTGCAATGCCATTTAAGAAGAATCCAATTACTGCAGAAAAAATTTGCTCTTTAAGTCGTCTCGTTGCAATCTTGCCTCAAACGGCGATTGAAAATGCAACATTATCATACTTAGAAAGAACGTTGGATGATAGTGCTAATCGTCGTATTGTTACTCCGGAATCTTTCTTAGCGACAGATGAAATGCTTACCAGTGCTGCAAAACTATTGGAGGGATTGCAAATAAATACGCAAAGAGTTTCGCTTAACTTGTCCACATATGCTCCATTTATTGCAAGTGAGGCTATTTTAATGAAAGCAGTAAGAGCAGGTGCGAATAGACAAACAATGCATGAGATATTACGGGAAATCTCATTAGAAGCCTGGAATGATATTCAAAGAGGAAAACAAAACTCAATGAAAGAACGAATAATAAGTAATCTAGACGTTAAGAAATATATATCACCTGATGAAATTGAAAAACTGTTTGATGTTACTACTCATGTAGGTACAGCTTCTGAACGATCGTTACGAATCGTAAAAAAAATAAACGAAATTCTTCAATAATATTCTTTCTTCATTCTTACTGCGTTATTATTTGGTATTTATCGTGCTCCTGAATAATAATATTCTATGGAAAGTAAAAGAATTGTATTGGTTGGCATTCTTTTTTTATTTACGTTAGGTGCGCTCTCTTCATTTCCTCTTTCTCTTCATGCTCAATCAAACTCGCAGATGATTGTTACGGGTAAAACGTATATTAATAAAACTGCAACAAATTCAAATCTTGATAGTTCAAGTTTTGATTGGCGCTGGTTGCTTCCATTGCTTGCTATACCAATAATTTTCTATATTTGGCAAGTAGCCTATTCAGAAGATCAAGATGATCAAGAAATAAAGACACATCCGCAAGCCCTAGCAGGAATTAAAGGAGGAAAAGCGAGCACAAAGAAGAAATATAAAACGAAACATACGAAACGTAAACATACTTACTGATTGGGTGTTTTTGAGTGAGCAAATTATGAGTTTTCCTTAATTATTCAATTTCAATTGTTCAAGAAAAGCAAGAATAGTTTCAGGGCCTTTAGTTTTTGGGAACGCGCTATCACCAAAGATAACATTTCTAATTTGTATTTCATCATTCTCCAAAGTTGTACGAAAATTGTAGTGACCTACTTTATCGGCACTTACTTTCAGCTTTTTCTTCAGTGATCGAATATTCTCTCCGGCGTATATATCCATTGATTCATGAGTTAATACACGGGTTAGTCGGGAACCTCCAACAACAATTGCAGTAGCTTTTGTTCCTGAAGCTCCATATAAGAGCATTGTTAAATCAGGATAACTATCACCCGCAAGAAGAACATGAATATCAGATCGTTTAATATGATTATTCTGTAATGCTTTACGTAATGTTTTGCAAAGATTATTTACTACATGTTCAACAGCGCTTCCTTTATAAGCTATCGCCGGAGTAATATAAATGAGAAACGTTTTTTTTTCTGGGTGACTATCATCAATAATACGTAAAGAAGAAGTAGGAAGTATATTTTTCCCCTTGTTAATAGATTGTTTCAAATTCAGTTTTTCCATTTTTTGTAAAAATTTAATTTTTGCTGCTAAATCTGTAAAGAGAATTTGTACACGATAGCTTGGAGGGAATATATTTGTTTTATGATTATAGTAGTTTTGTTCGTTTTCAAAGGGTGCGAGTTTCATAAATTCGTGATGAGGATCAATTTCATGAATTATTTTTAAAACATTTTTTCTCCATTCGTTGGAGTTCATTTTAAATTGGCTTTCAAACGAGCGATCGTTGGTATATCCGCCCGTAATGTGTTTCACCAAAATTTGTGTTCCCGTTGAACCAATAATGATATCAGGATCAACAAGATTGATATTGGCTTTTTCAGGTGCGACATATGTCCATTTTCCAAATTTCCTTCGAAGTAAAGGTTTAGGCCGGTTAAAACCAAAAGTTAGGGATTTTTGATATTCTTTTTCACTCATAACCATCTCTTCAGTCCTGGCTGTAACAAAAACAACAGCATACCCAAGTTTTTCTAATTTTGCTCGAGTTTTTTTCGTTACTGTTGGGTGGCCAGTTAGCGTGGCATCAATATCAACGAAGGCAATCTTAAGAGGTTTATTGAGAGTTTTCTGTCGAATTAGTTTTTGCAGGATAGTACTTTGTTCATATGCTTGTATTTGAGTAGTATTTTTCTTCATATATTCTAGTATGGACCTCTATTGTAAAAAAAATGAGAGAATTTTGCAACTTTTAGCGCAGAAATTAGTAATGTTGAGGCTATTCTAGGTTCAGTAAGGTCTTGAGTAGCTCAGCGGACCATCGATATACATTATAATTTACCACAATTTCTCGAAGTCGCTTCATACGTTTTATTTGCTCAGATTGTGGCATTGTGAGGCCAATTTGAATTGCATCGCCCATTTGTTCAATGCTATAAGGGTTCACAATGAGGGAATCTTTAAGCTCTTGTGAGGCTCCAGCAAATTGGCTCAGCACGAGAACACCTTTTTCATCTGTGCGAGCCATAATAAATTCCTTTGCAACCAGGTTCATTCCATCATGGAGAGAGGTAACAAGGCATATATTGGCGACCTTATATAATTTGTTAATTTCCTCATGAGTATGATGTTTTTTAAACAAAATTATTGGTTTCCACTCATCTGTTTGTAAGCCATCATTAATTCGTTGAACTTCTTTTTCAACTTTTTCTTCAAACTGGTAATAATGAGGAATAGTGCTTCTACTTGGCGCTGCGATTTGTATAAACGTAAAGTTTTCTTTATAGGACGGGTTATGCTTAAGAAAGTATTCAACGGCTTGGAGTCGCTCCAAAATCCCTTTTGTATAATCGAGACGGTCAACACCAACACCAATATATTTTGCTCGAATATTGAGAGTATTTAGATATTTTTGTCTATCAAAAGGAATCTCGTTTTCTTGTTGAAGATCTTCCTCAACAACAGGAATACTGATGGGGAATGGTTTCACATGAGATATGTGATCTTTTCGCTGAATAGCAAATTGTTCAAGATCAATTAATACTTCAAGTTCCTTACTTACTGTGTCGATAAAATTATTACAATGGAGTTGCGTATGAAATCCTAGTAGATCAGCACCAAGCATCCCATCAAGCAATTCTTTTCTCCAAGGGCAGATTCTGAATGCTTCAGAATGAGGCCAGGGAATATGCCAAAAAATACCTATAATGGCATCAGGACGAGCATTTTTAATCATTCGAGGAAGTACTGCAAAGTGATAATCTTGAATAAGAATAAGAGGTTTGGTAACGTTTTTTATTTCCTGTAATAGTGCTTCAGCAAATTTACCATTTACCTTTTTATATTCTTCCCAATCTTCTTTCCGGAAAATTGGTCTTGTATGTGCCATATGACATAGTGGCCATAATCCTTCATTTGAAAAACCATTGTAGTATCCTTTCTCTTCTTCCGGGTTAATCCATACTCTTCGTAATGAATATTTTGGATCTTCTGGAGGAACAGATATTTTATCATTCTTATCAACAGTTTCTCGATCAGCGCTTCCGGCACCATGAGCAATCCATAAACCACCACATGCACGCATAATTGGCTCAAGAGCAGTAACCATCCCACTTGCTGGTTGATAATAGGTAGTTCTGTTTCCTTGTCTTGTGTGAATATATGGTTCGCGATTAGAAATAACGTAAATTTGTTTTCCTTTTAGAATACTCTTTGTGAATTCTTTTAACCGTTCTGCAGTCCAAGGAGAGTCTATCTTTTCAATTCGTAATCTCGCTTCTTGACTAGCAATCATTCGAGCTTCACGTAAACTTTTACTAATATGAGTTACTTCGTTTATTAATGGTTGTAAAAAGAAATTGCCAGGAAATCGTGATGGAAATTGATCGAGTTTGCCTGTCCGAGCTTTTTTAATTGAAGTTACGAGATTATTAATTGGTTGATAAATGATCCAGAGAATAATAATAATAATTGCTAACGAAATAAGGAATGTGTGGATAAAGACCCACATAAAATTATGTTGCCATATACTCTGAATAGTAGTATCAATATAACTAGCATTTTGTGTTAGTACTAATGAACCAATGACGCTTTGTTGAGAATCTTCGATAGGCACTGCATAAAGAAACAATTTCTGATTCCCAATTTGGTCTAGTTCTGAATTATTATGAGCCTCATCCATGGTAGTTGCTGCGAGGGTTTTTGTCTGACTTAATGATTTAGGAAAACCTGAGGAACTTGCTAGAATTGTATCCTTATTATTATAGACAATTAATCCATTAACTCGTTGTCTATTGACAAAATTATCGACAATAATAGGTAAGACGTGCTGTTCATTAGGACCTATATACGGTCCAATTTGCTCTTTTGCATTCTCGGTAAGTAATGCAGAACGATGTTGTAAGTCGAGAATAAGGTTATTTCTTTCTTGGTCAACTTGTTGAAAAGTAAACGAAATAACAATAAAACCAACAATAATAATCACGAGTACAAAGGCAGATATTATTTGCTTCATAAGGGGGATAATTATAGCATAAGGTATGTTTTAATAATGATTCTGCTCACATTTTGCCTTTGGAATATACCCGATCCTTTAAAACCAGCCTAAAAAAATGCCAGTTAATAGGATAGAAAAGAATAAATAAATACTATATGTAGGCAAGTTCATATAGACGTTATGGAAGATTCCATAAGACTAGAAACTACTATAATCAATAGTAAAAAATATTTATTTAAAAGTAAAGAAGATTATTTCTTGATATAACAATCAATTCATAAAATTTCCCTATTTAACTAAAATTTGAAAAGATAGGTTTCAAATATTCTTGCAGTTTCGTTTGTGTTTCAGATGGCAATTGTGGAAGTATATCCATAATATATTCTTGTAAAGCTTGAACTGAAATGTTGTTAATCATTTGTTCGTATTGTTGTTGCGTAAAATAGGACAAAATGATAGTTCTTCCTCTCTCGCCTTGAGTAATATCTTTTAATCGTTTTTTTAGCTCTTCCTTTTTATAGGTTGGTAATGTTTGAATAAGATCGATTACTGCGATTTGTCTACATTGTTTACGAAAAGTGTGAATGAAATCTGCTTTATTTTTTGAGTAACGAATAATTTGCAATATATCATAAAGTATCGTATCAAGTTTTTCGTACATATTGACGATATTTTAAATTGCAGAAAGCACCAGTGCACCAATTCCTATTATTGCAGCCCATTTAGCAATCTTTTTCGCCATTTTCTTAAGACTTTTATCTGACTTATCATCTTCTTCCGGTAAGTACTGTTCTTTACTCATACGTCGATTATTATATGAAGATTAGGAAGAGTTTGCAAACCAAACGAGCTTAAATTTCTAATAACTATGCATGCAAGGAAGATTATATATAATAGGAGTATGCAAATATTTTCAGTGTATAAAAAATATACTATTATGCCAAATCTCCAATTGCATATGCTTCGAGCTGCAGCGGTAGGAGCATATATTGCTGATAGATGGAATGACAAAAAACAAATAGATAAAAATATAATTATTTCGACATTATTGCTACATGATATGGGTAATATCATTAAGTTTGAGTTGGGGAAATTTCCTGAAATTCTTGGTCAAGAGCAACAGAAATTATCTTACTGGAAAAATATTCAACAAGAATTTTTTCAAAAATATGGTTATGATGAACATCTTGCTACATTTGCTATAGCAAGAGAAATTGGGATATCTTGTGAAGTTCAAGAAGTTTTAGAAAATATGGGAAGCTCGAATCTTGCAAAAGTTTTGGAAACTGGTGAATATAATGCAAAAATCTGTATGTATGCGGATTTACGGGTGGCCCCATTTGGTATTGTGAGTATAGATAAACGTTTTGATGATTTGATAGCGAGATATCAAGGAAGAGACCATCCAATCGCTAATATTAAACAAACAGAAAAAAATAGAATGTATTGTTTACAAATTGAAAAACAACTTCAGAATCATTTTCAAGGTAAATTGTCTGAAATTTCTGATAATTCAATCCAAAGCTATCTTAATTTAGTAAAAGAATTTGAATTACTAATATAAAATTAACTCGCAATTGAATCTTTGTTTAATTTTGTATATGATTTATCCGCATGGAAAAACGAATTGGAATAGTTGGTGGTGGACAACTTGGACGAATGCTTACTGTTGCTGCAAAACGACTTGGGTATCGAGTGATAGTTCTTGATCCTACTCCCAATAGCCCAGCGGGACAAGTCGCTGATAAACAAATAATAGGAGATTTTACTGATGAACAAAAAATTCGAGATTTAGCTGCAGAGTCAGATGTCCTAACGTTCGAAATTGAACTTGCGAATGCAGACGTATTAGAGGATTTAACAAAAAAAGGAGTACAAGTTCATCCTTCTGCAAAAACGTTACATATTATCAAAGATAAATTACGACAAAAAGAATTTCTAAAAAATGCTGGAATTCCTACGGCCGAATTTCAAGCAGTGCAAACAAAGGAAGATGTAGTCTCTGCAGCTAAGATATTTGGCTATCCATTTCTCTTAAAAGCACGGACTGATGCATATGATGGTCGTGGAAATGCGCTTATTAAATCGGAAGATGAAATTTCTTCAGGTATACAAAAATTAGCAGGAAGGAATCTCTATGTAGAAAAGTTTGTACCTTTCACTAAGGAGCTCGCAGTAATGGTAGCAAGAAATACTGTGGGGGAAATTGCTTGTTATCCAATCGTTCAAACGACACATATAAATAACATTTGTCACACAGTGATTGCTCCAGCACCAATTACTCCTGAAGTTGCTGAGCGCGCTAAAAATTTTGCAATTCAAGTTGCTGAATATTTAGAAGGTGCTGGAGTATTTGGAATAGAATTATTTCTTACGAAAGAAAATGCAATTTTGATTAATGAAATAGCTCCTCGTGTTCATAATTCGGGCCACTATACTATTGAAGCTTGTGTTACATCACAATTTGAACAACACATCCGTGCTATTACAGGAATGTCACTTGGTTCAACACAAATGGTAGTTCCTGCTGCGGCAATGGTTAATATACTCGGAGATCGTTCAGGGAAAGCAATTCCCCGAGGGGTTGAGAACGCAAAAGTTATTGCTGGTGTTGAGATTCATTTTTATGGTAAAATGGAAACACGTTTAGAAAGAAAAATGGGTCATATAACAGCGGTTGGGAATACAGTAAAAGAAGCACTTGATAAGGCTGAAACGGCAAGAAAATATATTACAATCTAACTATGCAAAAATCACTTGTTGCAATAATAATGGGATCAGATTCTGATCTTTCAGTTATGCAAGATGCCGCAAAAATACTCGAAGAATTCGAAATTCCCCATGATCTTACGATTGTTTCCGCACATAGAACACCTGATAGAATGGTTGAATTTGCAAAATCAGCTGAAGAGAGAGGGATCAAAGTTATTATTGCTGGTGCAGGGGGGAGCGCACACTTGCCTGGAATGACAGCAGCATTTACAACACTTCCCGTGATTGGTGTTCCGATAAAAACAAAAAACCTTGAAGGTGTTGATTCACTTCTCTCTATTGCTCAAATGCCTCCAGGAATTCCTGTTGCTACCGTTGCTATTAATGGAGCAAAAAATGCAGGGCTTCTAGCAATTAGCATTCTCGCGACTTCAGAAAAACAGATTCAGGAAAAACTTCAAAAATATAAAAATACCATGAGAGATTCCGTTTTAGAAAAAGCGAAAAGATTGGAGCAAAAAGGGTTTAAAGCTTATGGTGGAGAGTTACACGAATGATCAGTGATAAACAAGTTCTAACTGCCATACCTCATGTATTTCAATCAATTAATATTCCCGAGCTAGGAAAAAAATATCAAGGAAAAGTACGTGACTACTATATGAAAGATGGACAGAGAATTCTTATTACTACTGATAGACAATCAGGGTTTGATATCAATTTGGGTTTTATCCCTTATAAAGGCGCAGTATTGAATCTGCTTTCTTCCTATTGGTTCAATGAATGTAAAGATATTATTCCTAATCATATGATTTCAGTTCCTGATCCTAACGTGATGATAGGAAAAAACTGTCAAGGAATAAATGTTGAAATGATTGTCAGAGGTTATCTTACTGGTGTTACTAATACATCTCCCTGGAGTAATTACCAAAAGGGGGAACGAGTAATGTATGGAATTCGGTTTCCTGATGGTTTGCAAAAAAATCAGAAATTACCTATGCCTATTATTACTCCAACTACTCATGGAGGTGGAAAAAACGGTCATGATGAACGGTTAACCCGAGGAGAGATTATTGAAAAAGGAATTGTTTCAGAAAAATTGTATAAACAAATGGAAGAAGCTGCATTTGCTCTCTTTGCCCGTGGTTCAGAGATATGCAACAAGGCAGGACTTATTTTGGTTGATACGAAGTATGAGTTTGGAGTATGTGATGGTAAGCTTACCCAAATTGATGAGATGCATACTCCAGATAGTTCAAGATTTTGGGTAAAACGTACCTATCCTGAAAAATTTGAAAGAGGAGAAGAACCTGATAATTATGACAAAGAGTTCATACGAATATGGTACATGCAACGGGTTGATCCTTATAAACAAGCTCCACCTCCAATGTCTGCAGACTTAATAATTCAAGCGTCAAAACGATATGTTGATGTGTATGAAAAAATAACAGGCAAAAAATTTGATGTTTTTTCTTATCCTATTGAAAAAAGAATTAAAGAAAATTTAAAGAAAGTGGGGATCATATAAATGGGGAAACTAACTTACCAATCTTCTGGAGTTAATTATGAAGTAATGGATACATTGAAAAGAATGGCGCAAACTGCAGGCAAAAGTACATTTAAAAATTTACAAGGGACTGGATTTTCTGAGTACGCTGAAAGTAGCGGAGAATCTGCCTCTCTTATCAGTATGGGAAATAGGTATTTTGCGTTTGTTCAGGAAGGATTAGGGACAAAGAATTTAGTCGCAGATGCAATGGCATTAGTAACAGGGAAAACATATTATGATTCAATTGCGCAAGATACGATTGCCATGATTGTTAATGATTTAATAACAGTTGGAGCGAAACCTATCAGTATCCTTGCTTACTGGGCAGTTGGAAGTGAAAAATGGTTTGAAAATAAAAAAAGAATGGAGGATCTAGTAAAAGGATGGGAAAAAGCATGTAATTTATCTGGAACAGCATGGGTCGGTGGAGAAACTCCTACGCTTTCTGGAATAATTTACCCTGAAACGATTGATTTAGGCGGTGCCGCGTTTGGTATGGTACCTGTGGGACGAGGACCAATATTGGGAGAGGATTTACAAGAAGGGGATGCAATTATTCTTTTAGAAAGTAATGGGATTCATGCAAATGGGTTATCATTAGCAAGAAAATTAGCAGAAAGTATCTCGGATGGATATCAAACAAAAATTTCTGATGGGAGGATGTATGGTGATGCGTTACTTGATCCAACGATTATCTATGCAAATGTGGTAGGGAATATTCTCTCTTCTCTAGTTACTCCTCATTATATGGTCAACATCACAGGTCATGGATGGAGAAAACTTATGAGAAGTAAAAAGCAGTTTACGTACAAAATAACACAAATACCACCTGTTCCTGCAGTTTTAGATTTTATCGTATCTAAAGCGAATATTGATATAGATGAAGCGTATGGAAATCTTAATATGGGTGCGGGTTTTGCACTCTTTGTTTCACCGCGTGATAGTAAAAAAGTTTTAGAAATTGCATCTCAAGAGAATATACATGCCTATCAAGCGGGTTATGTCGAAAAGGGAAAAAAGCAAGTGATCATTGAACCTTATAATATTATTTTTTCTGAAGAAACGCTACAAGTGCGCGTATAAGTAGTATCATTTGCTTTTCAATAGCATATAATCCGAAAATTGTATGCTATACTACCTTTCATAGAGGAATTCCTCAGTCAGTTATTACTCTCAAAAATATCCTTGTAATATGAAAGTTGGTGCAGCGTTTTCTGATTATATTTATACGGAGAAGCCATCATTACTAAAGTCAAAACGGAATTATGATTCTGATGAACCAGTACGTATAAGAGCGTTACTTCTACCTATTATTCTCATTATATCTCTTGTTATACTTTTTATAAGATTATTTTATTTGCAAGTCGTAAATGGACAAGAATATCGGCTTCTTTCTGATACAAATAGAACCAGAACTACAACAATTTATGCACCGAGAGGTATTATCTTTGATACCAATGGTAAACCATTAGTATTTAATACGCCAGGCTTTCGTAAATTTGTGAATAATAAAGCAGAGTTGTTAGATGCAAATACGGGTATTGAATTACTTGCTCAGGGAGATAAACAGGTTCAAATAGATAGCTTAAGACAGTATCCTTTTCGAGATAGCCTTGCACACGTACTTGGTTATATTGGACAAATATCAACGAATGAATTGAGCTTACCGCAATATGCAAGCTATTCAGTAGGAGATGAGGTAGGGAAAATGGGAATAGAGCAACAATATGAACAATTATTAAGAGGAACAAATGGACAAAAATTAGTTGAAGTGAATGCAGAGGGAAAACCTGTAAGAACATTAGGACAGACAGATCCTATTCCTGGGAGAAATATAACTATTACTATAGATAGTGATCTCCAACAAACCACATATGATGCAATGCAAGCAATACCAAAAGGGGCTGCGATTGTTTCTCGACCGAATGGTGAGATTCTTTCTTTAGTAAGTAAACCATCATTTGATCCCAATCTTTTTACATTAGGAACGCATTATATTCCTGCTTCATCCAGCGCATACCAAAGCGTTTCAAATGTTTTATTAGATTCACAAAATCAACCGTTATTAGACAGAGCAATAAGTGGTCAGTATCCTCCTGGCTCAACATTTAAATTACTTGTGGCAGCAGCTGGCCTTGAAGATAAAAAAATTGATGCTAATTATACGGTTGACGATACCGGTATTTTAAAAGTAGGGGATTTTTCTTTTACGAATTGGTATTACACACAATATGGAAAAACAGAGGGTACCATTAATGTTATCAGAGCAATAACTCGTTCAAATGACATATTTTTTTATAAATTAGGCAATTTGTTGGGGGTTGATGCTATCTCACAAGAGGCTGCAAAATTTGGTGTTGGTAAAAAATTAGGAATTGATTTAGCTGGAGAACAAGCAGGATTATTACCTACAAAAGAGTGGAAGGAAAAAACAATTCACGAACCATGGTACTTAGGTGATGATTATCATTATGGTATAGGTCAAGGGTATTTATTAACAACACCTTTACAAGTTAATGCATGGACACAAGCAATTGCAAATTCTGGGACACTTTATCAACCTCACCTTTTAAAAACATCAAAACCTGTTATTGAAAATAGTAACTTTTTGGATCCCACAAATGTTGATATTATTCGTCAGGGTATGATTGGTGTTTGTCAGCCAGGTGGAGTTGCCTATCCATTTTTTAATTTTAAAGTAAAAAATCCATCACTTGTCATTGATGGTAAGAATTTCATTCAAACCGCTGAAGCAACTCAATCAGCAAATCCTGATAGTAAAAATTATCGTTCAGTAACAATAGCATGCAAAACAGGAACGGCACAGCAAGGAGGAGATAGTTCACTTGCTCACGCTTGGATAACGATTTATGCACCTGCGTATAATCCACAGATAGTTGTCACAGTTTTAGCAGAGTCGAGTGGTGAAGGTTCTGATGTTGCTGCACCAGTAGCAAAAAAGATACTAGAATCGTATTTTACCAATTTGAAATAAAATAGCAGTTATTTTATTGAGGAGTAATTGTATTGCTATTCCAATATTCTTGAGATTGCATTCGTTCCACCCTATGAGGAGGATAGGTATATATTCTCGAATTGTGAATAATAGCTGCAATAAAATAAAGAATAAAAGCAAGCAGTATGAAAGCGATAATGAGAGGAAGCGACAAGACAATTTTTAACCACCTTGGCCATATACCCATCCATGCCCACATAAATATGAGACCTAACGGATATGCTAATAGCAGAAGAATTATGACGATTATCATTTCAGTTTCATAACTTGGTGTTGAAGATTGAGACGACGTACCTCGATGTTTTGAATCCTTTTTCTTAGCCATATATTGAGTGTTGCATCATTTTTTTCTCTTGTCAATGAATTGTACTGGCTGACCACATCGGTAAGACTTTGAAGAAGGTATCTTGAGCATATTGGAAAGGAGTTTTGTAGTCAAGGGCTTGATGAGGGCAGTAGGTATTGTAACTGATTAGCCATTCAGTTAAGGAGATATTTGCTTGATCAATATCCTCAAGCCCTTGTTTGCTCAGAGCCAACCATTCTTCTTGAAGGGTTCTGTTAAATCGTTCCAGCAAAGCATTGTCTTTTGGGGTATATGCTCTGGAGTATGCTTGGATAATGCCTAGTGTCTTGCAAGCTTTGCTGAATGCTCCTTGGAATTCTGATCCATTGTCTGAGTGCATGATGTGGATCTTTCCTGAAGTCAGATAGTTTAATCTTTTGAGAAAATCTTCTGCAAAGCCTGCTGTGTTTGTTTTGTATACTCTCGCATACGCGATTCTTGTATGTTGTTCTAAAGCAGTAAAGATAATTTTTCTTGTCCCATACCACCAGAGAACGATGGAATCCACATGCCAGACAATGCCAAACTGATTAACCTGTTTGATAGTATCTTTGATTTGATGGATACGAATCTTTTGTCTGCGTTCCTTTGTTTTTGCAATTTTTTTTTGTTGTTCAATGACATTTGGGTATAAGTGATGTTTTCTCACAACTCGTTCGATTTTCCAGGTTGAGATAGATTGTTTGTATTTCTGTTGGTAGAGCACTTGTAATTTCTTTTTACCAAGTTTCATATTGTTTTGTCGCAGAGTTTTGATTTCTTCTTCTTGCGTTTTTGTTACCATCCAGGCACGTACATGGTTTGGTGTACGGGATTGTTCTTCAAGGGAAAGAAGGTTTCTTTGATCAAATCGTTTAAGCCATTTATGGAGTGTTTTTGCTGATATACCAAAGTGTTTTGCTGTTGGTACTACCTTTCTTTTTCCAACGGTTTGGTAGAAGATTATCCATTCAAGTTTTAGTTGAGCAGCTTGAGAAAGTTTTGTTTTTGTGACGGTACGATAAATGTTCCATTTTCCGTAATCAGGAATCATGTAATCATGAGGGTATGCGAGTCCATAGTTGTATTTGCGTCTCATTGGTAACACACCTCCTTTCACTCCCTTAATTGTAGGGAAAAGTGTTACCTATGTTTCTCAGCCTACTCATGAATATGGGGCATATAAGTCATACTATTTTGATAGGGTCACAGAATAAATGATATTCAATGCATATGTAGATCATTTTCGCTTGTGTACTTGACAACAATGATACAATTGTTTGAGGATTTTAGATTTTTATTTAAACCTCAACTATCATTTCTTTGGATTAATTCCCAAATTGAATTAGGTTTACAAGAAATGGTAAAAGGTATTCAGAGTATACAGTCTCTTGGGATCCTTGTTATAATTATTTTTTATAAGGTATGAAGTTAGTCATCGTTGAATCACCAACAAAAGCAAAAACAATAGGTAAGTTTTTAGGTAGTGGTTATGAAATAAAAGCCTCGATGGGCCATATTATGGATTTACCAAAAAGTAAATTAGGTATTGATATAGAGCATGGTTTTTCGCCACAATATGAAGTAAATGAGGACAAAAAGAAGACGATAACGGAATTAAAGAAAATTGCCGTAGAAGCTGAGACAATTATTCTAGCAACAGATCCTGATCGTGAAGGCGAAGCAATTTCTGCACATATTCAACAAGTACTTTCCGAAAATAAAAAATTAGATAAGAAGAAATTTATGCGCATTGTATTCCATGAAATAACTAAAGAAGCTGTTGATGAGGCATTAAAAAATCCTGGCATTGTCAATGTAAATTTAGTTGATGCACAAACAGCAAGACGAGTTCTCGATAGACTTGTAGGATATAAATTATCTCCTATCTTGTGGCAAAAAGTACGACGTGGTTTATCAGCAGGTAGAGTTCAATCTGTCGCGTTACGGTTAATAGTTGAGAGAGAACGAGAAATTGAAAAATTCATAAAGGAAGAGTATTGGACAATTATTGTAACTCTTATAAAAGAAAAGCTCAAGACAGGGACGAATTTTGAGTTAATAGAAATAAATAATAACAAACTTGAGACTTCTCAGATACATAAACTCTACGATGGTCAATATAAAGTATCGAAGACTACTATAGTTAGTGAACAGCAAGCACGCGCGATAACAGACGATCTTCATAAGAAAACCTTTACTGTATTACAGGTCTTAAAAAAAGAAAGTAAACGAAGTCCCCAACCTCCATTTACAACATCCACATTACAACAAGAAGCAGCAAGAAGGTTTGGATATTCAGGTAAAAGAACGATGAGTCTAGCCCAAAAATTATATGAAGAAGGCTATATAACATATCATAGAACTGATTCGGTAAATTTAGCAAGCGCTGCGGTATCTCAAATGCGTAATTTTCTTGAAAAAGAATTTGGAAAACAATATATACCTGAAAAACCGCGATTCTTTAGTGGTAAACAAAAATTGGCTCAAGAGGCACATGAAGCAATTCGACCGACAAAAGCTTCAACTCGGTCAGAAATTGTCTCTCAGCAAATGGGAAATGCATTTGGCAAACTTTATGAATTAATATGGCAACGGGCGTTAGCATCACAAATGTCTGATGCACTTATTGAATCTACTACAGTATATGTTGAAGCAAAAGGAAATACTGAAAATACTTATAAATTAAAGGCGAATGGATCGGTTCTTATTTTTGAAGGATTTCTTAAAATAAATCCATTTGGATTACAGGATAGACGATTACCAGCGTTTGTTACCGGTGAAATTTTACTTCCACAAAATATTCTTTCAGAGAGGCATGAAACACCACCTCCGCCTCGTTATAATGATGCCTCTCTTATCGGTTCGCTTGAGGAAGAAGGTATAGGAAGACCATCAACGTATGCATCTATCATTGGTACGATAGAAAGTCGAAATTATATTGAACGAAATCAAGGTAGATTTCTTCCTACTACCGTTGGAATGGCAGTAAACGATTTTTTAGTAAAAAATTTTTCTAATATTGATGACATTCCATTTACTGCTCAAATGGAAGACGAATTAGATTCAGTTGCTAATGGTGGTAAAAAATGGGTGCCTGTTATTCAAGAATTTTATACACCATTTGAAAAAAAATTAACCGAAGTAAAGAAAGCAGAAAGAGTCCAAATTGCAGCTGAGGAAACAGGTGAGCAATGTCCTAAGTGTGCGTCACCACTTGTTGTTCGAGTAGGAAAGTTTGGTAAGTTCATCTCATGTAAAAATTTTCCGACTTGTGATTTTAAAAAAGCATTTGTTCAAGAAACAAGCTTCTTGTGTCCAAAAGATGAAGGGAAAATAATAGCGAAGAAAACGAAAAAGGGACGAACATTTTATGGTTGTGCGAATTATCCTAAGTGTGATTTTGCCGTTTGGAAGTTACAAGATTTAAAGAAAGATAATAAATCTGAAACCAAACAATAACGATATTGATTAAAATTTTCCAAGAAATTCTTTAATAATATCGGTGCCTATTTGTTTCGTCTCTTGTAGAAATTCTGAGAGGA
The DNA here is from genome assembly GCA_964416445.1 of uncultured Gammaproteobacteria bacterium. Classification (GTDB taxonomy): domain Bacteria; phylum Patescibacteriota; class Microgenomatia; order Levybacterales; family UBA12049; genus CAYQEE01. The sequence goes on along the minus strand of CAYQEE010000022.1, from coordinate 2,616 downwards.
ATATACTAAGGATGCGATAAATGTTAGGCCACCAGCCTACTAAAATTCTTTTAACAGTTTTAAGTAGTTCCACCATTCTAGTTTCGCAGTTATTTACATAATTAGCAAGAAATAAATTGCACAAGAAAAATCAATGAACAAAACAAGCTCATAATGAATCATTTTGGTATAATAGAGTGATGTTAAAACTTGGTGCAAAAGAACTTCGAACAACGATAGCTGAAGGGAACCAAAAAAAAATGTTAAAAAAGAATCCTATTTATATCATTTGTGATAATGTGATAGATACGTATAACATAGGATCTATTTTTAGACTTGCTGATGCAGTTGCAGCTGAAAAAGTATATTTATGTGGTGTTAGCGAAACCCCACCGAATACTCGCATTAAAAAGGCTTCTATTAATACCACCGAGTGGGTTTCTTGGGAGTATTTTGCATCAACGAAGGATGCAATATCTGCTTTGAGAGAAGCGGTTCCGGATATTCAAATTGTTGCGATTGAGCAAAATATAAAGAGCGAACCTTTTAATAAAAATGTTTATCAATTTCCCATTGGGTTAATCGTCGGAAATGAATCTCAAGGTTCTTCACAGGAGGTTCTAGATCTTGTTGATGTAGTTGTAGAAATACCGATGTGGGGTGTTAATAAGTCGCTGAATGTTATGGTTTCACTTGGAATTGTGTTATATCAAATCACACAATATCTACCAGTGTAATCTTTAAGAATCGTTAAGGAAAGGTGAGAAGATGAGTCTTTAAGCCAATTCCAAAATTTGAAGGAGTTCCTGCATAATCTGTCACAAGAGAGGGAAAACCTCCACAACTAGAAACATTCCATGACCACCCTACGTAACTTGCTCCATGACTATCAAGCCAACTCATGACACTATCAATAAATGTATGAGCACAATCATATTCTCCCATTTCTCCGCTAATAAGAGGTACTTGTGCAGCAACTGGTGCTAATTGACTATCAAAACAACTAGCATTAATGCACCCATTATTATTGTAAACATGCCATGCTGCTGCGAGATTATGTAATGGGTCAGAAGGTTCATTTGCTAACCATCCACTCAGATCATTCGACCACTGGAGCCCACCTGCCATAATAACATTTGTTGCTCCTGTTGCTCTTATAGCATCCAGCATTTGTTGCATTCCGGCGATTGGGAACGATGCGCCACAACTTCCACCACTTTTCCAACACGACCATGAGATATTATGTGGTTCGTTGTATAAATCAAATATTACTGCGGTATTATTTTTGAAAGTGTTTGCTACACTTGTCCAAAAAGTTATTGCATGATCTGTATCGGCCATATCTTGTTGTGCAGTTGCTAATGTTGATCCAGGTGCGTTCCAATGAAGATCAAGAATAACGTACAAGCCATTTTGATTTGCAAGATTAACATAATTTACTATAGCTTGTTGATAATTTGTTCCTCCAACTCCAACACCATTTATTCCTAACCAGCAATCTTCATTTAATGGTACTCGTATCACGTGAGCATGCCACGCTGTTATCGCTTGAAGTGATGTAGCATCTGAAGGTCCATCAAAAATATTCGATCCTTTTACACACATATATTCAGTTCCCGATCGATCTACTCCTCGTAATTGTATCGTTTGGCCTGCAGCATTAACTAATTTATTTCCTTGGACTTTAATACTAAATGTTGACGGTGGCGGAGTTACTGTGGGCGTAGATTGTGGCTGGGTTGGTTGTTGTGTCGCAGTTGGCGTCGGAAACGGAGTATCTGTCGGAGTTATGCAGGGGGAAGTATCAAAAGTATTCAATTTTATGGTATGGTTGGTGGTTTTTACGAAAGCATTAGTATTTTGAATAACATTTCCATATCCATTTGCACCATAGTTTCGTATTAAAATATTATAATCAATACCACTTACCGTTCCATCATCGTTAATATCTGCAAATAAGCCTTTTGTCTGATCTGAAAGGTTATGTTTTTTACAAGCAGGGCTTGTGGATTTTGTTTCAAAACAATCAACAAGGATATTATAATCGGTAAGGCCTACGGTATTATCATTATTTAAATCACCCATTCTCATTAACGGAATTGATGAATTCGGATTTGATTGAGAATTACCGATGAGTGAGTTATTTTGACCAATGACAATAGGGACAGGTAGCGCACTCATTAATTCTTGAAGTGAACCCTCGGGGTTTTTCGCGAGTATGTAATAGTTTCCAGGATTAATCGAGGAGAGATCAATATTTGTATCGGTAAAAGTTCCATTGGGATCTGACTGATTATAAGTAACCGTGATAGGAAGAACAGCAACTGGATTTTGGGTAAAGTCTTGAGTTAAATAAAAAGAAAGGATAATAGCACGTTGTGGATGATGTGGTTTTGGATTATTTTGAGGGTCTATTCCTTCAAAATGGAGAGAAAGTGATCCTGTAGTTGGGCCAAGTGTCGGAGTCGGAGTGACTCCTCCGGAAATTGGAGGTGTGCTAGTCGGAGAATTACAGGGGACGGACGTTGGAGTGTTCGTTGTTCCTGGTTGGGGTGTTGGTGGCGTAGTTGCTGTTGTTTGTGGGGTTGGTGATATTCCATTTTGCACGAGTTGGGTATAGAGTTGTTGGAATTCTTG
>CAYQEE010000021.1:22111-27825 GCA_964416445.1 uncultured Gammaproteobacteria bacterium | reverse complement strand
GTTACTAATGATAAATACCTTTTTTCAATAATTTTATTACCTCATAGTATTTTCTTCATACCATAAATAACCTAATCCATTCATTAGGTCTCTTTTTAGCTTCTCAAATTATTCCTGGATTGTAAAGTGGGGCGTTTCTCAAATATGTTCTGAGAAAGTACTATTGGTATAAAACGAAAAAAAGATGTAAAAAGGGAACCTCTTTTATCCTAGAGAGTTTACAATTCAGGTTAAGAACTGGCTATTTAATCTTAAAAGAGATTTGAGCAGGCAAAATGTACCCTATTTGTTCAAAGCAACATTATCCGACAAATACATTGTTGCTTGAACTTGATACAGAGCAAGAATTTGATAAAAATTTCTGAAGAGCGTTGCACTGATCCGAGGAAAGAGCGGGTATAACATTACCGAGAAATTCTGTAAAGATGCTTAAAGCTGCGGTTTGCATTTCTTTCTGAAATAAGTCTTTGTCGACTAATTCGCGAACAATCTCATGAAATCTTGAGTTTCCCTTCGCCCAAAGTGTTTTTTGTTTGAACTCGTACTTTTTATCATTTGATAGATGTTCCACATATTGAATCAGTGCTTTTTTTTCGCACATATCTAAAAACATTTCTATAAATTCTTCTTTATTTAATTGATACCCAACAATCTCTAATACCTTATAAAAAAATTGTTTTTGAATTTGGTTGTGCATATTATTGCCGATGATAATTTAATCATTTAATTATCTTTTATTGTCTTTTTCCATCAAATAATTCTCATATCTCCCTTTAGCAATAGCTTCAGCATTTAATTCATCTATATAACTGGTGTCGGCAGAAGTAAAGGGACCAACAGCTTGTTCAGCTCTCTTACTGGTAGTCTCGCTTTCCTGTCTCATTCGTTGTTGTTCATGATCTAAAAGAATTGAGATAGGATATGTTTGAGTTTGACGTAAAAATACCTCTTCCATCCTCTCAGCAATGTACGGACTTACCAGGCTTATGCTTCCGAGAACAACGCTTAATGTATCTCCTGTAGAAATTCCCAATATTTCACTCACAGCACCACCTCCCATGAGCAATCCAATAAAAGGATTTTTTTTTATTTGTGATTTTATAAATTCTAATGAAGATATAAAAACTTCCTTTGGTGCTTGTAATGAAGCAGTCGTTTCTTTTGAATACGATGGAATTCTGAATAATTAAGTTCCTTTAGAATAGGAAACATTTTGTGGACGAACGTATCCCTCACTGCCCGTTGCTCTTCCTTTTCGAATTATCGTCATGATTGGCCCATGGTCTGGAGAACGCATATTAACTATTATACTGAGACTTTTGGTCTCCGACAACTGCATCGTAATCATTCAGAGATAATGCAACATTTAGCGTAAGCTGAATGCATACGAGTAAAATGACAGAAATCGTTATTATCCCACGTGCCTTCGATTAAAATATTGAGGAAGTGCTGCAGGCGTTTCTTTTTAAGTATGCTAACCTTACGCTCTCATCTGTAGAGGTGATGAGGTCTGATCGTTGCAGAAGGTATGAACCGAATATTTAAATTCTCACTCTATTGAAATATCTTATAAATTCTAGAATCATTTTAATTTGTTCTTTATATCTCTCTAATAGGTTCCCGAGAAGAGACGTTTTTGATTTCACGGCTGTATTATAGCTTAAAATTCATATAGGGGGACTATTATTGAAGTTAACATTTAAAAGATACGGCTTGATATGCTTTCATAAGCTTCATAAAATTTGTGAGTATTTCGGTGAAAAAGAATACGTAATAATTTGCCCTAGGGGTACTTGGAAGATTTTTGGCATTAAAAGCTTGTTTAGCCTATAAGCCATACCCAATTGAGGTGTTCGTAAATTTTTATTCCCAAAGGTAATTTTCTCCCATCAAAACGAATTTCATAGGTAGAGAATAGCTATTTACAAAATGTTTTAAATATCCTATAATATTAAACTGATGAGCACTGAATACCAAAACTTACTCCAATCTTTTTCATCATTTGACCAGTCAAAACAGGTAGAACTTGCTGGAAACGATATTACTGTTATCACCCCATCTGATGTTTTTATCGCTGATTTCCTTTCTCAGGCTAAAACTGCAGGTATTGAAGCAATTGAACAGGCATTTAAAACAGATTCATTACAAAGCCATTTTGAGATTATTTCTGGAAGTAAGGAAATGCTTCTGCACAATGATCATGTAACATTCGCAACAGCACAATCTGAGCACATTACACTACCAAATGGGTATGAATTGACAGGAGATGCCTTAATTCATATTGCGAAGAACAGACCAAATTTAACAACTGATATGGTTGTCGTTCGTCGCCACATTATTTCGGATCCGATAGGTAAGATGCCAAACCCACTTTCAGTTTTTATGGTTACCTTTGGTACAGTTAGTGATGAGTTAGCTCAAGGATCATCTTTTTCATCAGATAGGCTATTTCTTCAAGACTTTACACTCATTGATTTTCCACGAGCTGAATATAGTGCTCATGTGTCGCCTGGAACAGATCTGAGAGAACGACTTGAGCAACTTAATGATCAAAATCTTTTTAATAGCCTCTTACGAGTTGGTTCTGCCTTACAAATCAGAAGATCCTGGCAAAAGGCAATGGAACAACCGAAGGTTCCTCACACTGCAGTACCAGAGCAGGTAATTACGTCAGCGAAGGAGACTATTTTGAGTTGGCTTACTTATTTCCATCCTCAATTAGGACAAGGGAGAGAGTCAATTGCTCCTCATCTGTCGCTAAATTCACAATTTATAAGAAGAACAGGAGGGAGAAAATAATGAAAATTGAGCCTATGGATGATGCTCGACGTGCTGAAATAAAACGACGGTTTGAACAAATGGAGGCATTAAAACTGAGAAATGAAACTATCCGTCGAAAAGAAGTAATTAAAGCAATCAAGTCTGTTCTTACGGATGAGAGAATCCGAGAGCATTTGGATCATGATGTACTGCCTATTCAACAGCTACCTCTTGCCATAGATAGGTCATTCATTTTTAACAATGGAAGAATTATGAGTGTTCAACCTCATGGAGGGCTTCTTGTCGTAGTAGATGACATGCCAGGTATAAGAAGAAATTCTTTTGACGGAGCTATATTTAATTTTAAAGATCCTTCAGATGCTACATCTCCTCTCGTTTGTACAGAATCGACATCACGAAAAATTGTTGTTGGAGCTCCCATCCTACAGATTTTTAGGTTGCCGCAATTTCAATCAGTTACTGCTGCGTCAATACGATCTACTGCATTCGAACAATTAGAAGCACAGCAGCAGGTGCGAAGAATGTTAAACCCTGAAGGAAATCGACTTCGTCGATAGTGAGATAGTGAATTAGTGGCTTATAGCTTATTTTGTACAAAGCTTTTGTCCCCATTTTATAGCGCAGGAGCTGACTGCCTTACCTTCTTGGGCAAGTTTTTAAAAAAACTGTCTGCATGCACTAACATTTAAATTTCACTTCGCTGTCATTTTATCAATCCGTCCTGATGAGCTTATCAAAATGAGAAATAATTTCTATCATAAGCGGTAGAAAATAAAACTGCTTGGGGCTTGAGTTTAAAAAATTCGATTCTTTTCAGATATTTTTAATTTGGTATATACTGGATAACTCATCTCAAGTGATATATACAATGAAAAATATCCTTACTATTGCAGGAATATTTATACTGATCATCCAATTTTTCCTATTTCCAACAAGAGCGGCTTTTGCGTATATGCATATCCAAATGATCCTTATTCTTTTACCGTAACCCCAGGACAGAAAGCGGGAACAATACACCTATCCTGGTGTGATGATGGTGCGCCATACCGATATGATCTTCTTTATGGAACCGTTCCCATTCATTATACCTTCGGTGTTTTACAATTGCCGATCGTAAAAAATAACATTAATGTTTCACTATAGAAGGTCTTACTCATGGCGTTACCTATTATTTTTCCCTTATGGGATATAACTGCGGACATGGAAATCCTTACTATTCCGGACCTATTAGCAGTATTGCTCCTGATTAAAGATGTTAAGAAAAATTTTCTCTTACCTATTAACATTCTGTGATATTATACTTCTATGAAAATAAAAGATATAGCATTTGATGCTGTCAAAGAAGCTGGTAAGATCCTTATGAATAACATAGGACAAATTAAAACAATCCATCTAAAGCAAAAAAATGATTTCCTCACAAATGTCGATGTTGAAGCAGAAAATAAAATCAAGGAAATAATCAAAACTGCATTTCCTCATCACAGTTTTGTTGCTGAAGAATCAGAGATTGAGAAAAATAGTACACCTTTCACGTGGTATATAGATCCCATTAGCTCAACAATGAATTATGTGCACGGATTACCGCATTTTGCAGTTGCGATTTCACTTCGCGAACATGATCAATTTATTTTTTCGGTTGTTCTTGATCCATTTTTTCACGAACTATTTTACGCTGAAAAAGGTGCTGGAGCATATTGTAATGACAAAAAAATTCACGTTTCCTCTATCAATAACCTCTCATCTTCAATCGTATCTCTTGTCTTAAATAATAAAGGAACAAAAGATTCTCTTCATTATTTTGAAGATACTTTCAACAATATCGCCACATATCGAAGATTGGGATCCCTAGCGCTGGAACTGTGTTACATAGCAAGCGGCAGAATTGAAGGCATGGCTTATACAAAAACTGACATATTTTCCCTTCCTGCCGGTAAGGTAATACTTGAAGAAGCAGGAGGTAAAATAACTGACTTCGACGGTGTTCCGTGGGATATACTATCAAAGAATATTATCGCGTCAAATGGCAAAATTCATAATGAGTTTGTTAAGGTCGTATCGAATAAAAGTTAATTTACTTTTTCATTGCCTGGTCTAACCGTCTTGCTACATCGTCCCAATTCACAATATTCCACCAAGCTTCGACATAATCTGGTCGTTTATTATAATATTGTAAATAATATGCATGCTCCCAAACATCAAGTCCAAGCAAAGGAATCTTCCCTTGTGTTAATGGAGAATCTTGATTTGGCGTACTCATGAGCGAAATTTCACCTTTATCAAACACCAACCATTCCCAACCACTTCCAAATACTTTTATTGCTCCCTGACTAAATTGATCTTTAAACGTTTTGACATCTCCAAAAGTATGTTGCATTTTATCAAGGAGTGTTCCGGAAGGTTCTTGGTTTTTTTTCGGCGCCATCATTTCCCAAAACATGGAATGATTAAAATGACCACCTCCATGATTTCTCACAATTGTTCGAATATCTTGTGGTACTTGATCTAAAGAAGAAATAATTTCTTCTATCGTTTTTGTTTGCCATTCAGGATACTTCTCAAGCGCCTTATTCAAGTTATCAACATATGCTCTGTGATGCTTATCATGATGGAGATGCTGAATATCTGCACTAATAAATGGAGCTAATGCATCATATTCGTAAGGAAGTTCAGGAAGCGTGAACATATCAATTTATTTAAACATTACCATTATTTCCAATTGATTGCAATATGTTCTGATAATATTTATTAATTTACTACCGATTTATTACATTTTATTCTCATTACCGCTATCTTTTAAGAATGCTTGTTGTTTCTAGAAAAGCAAACTGTTGATAAATGCTGCGACATATTTCACTAATTTGAGAAGTAAGTTCACTTGTAACAGGATTTTTTAAAACTTTTGCTCGTGTTTGAATACGCACTAATGATGAACC
>CAYQEE010000021.1:0-22011 GCA_964416445.1 uncultured Gammaproteobacteria bacterium | reverse complement strand
CCAAAAATGCCTTGATAATTCTTTTTGAGCATCATTTCAGCAATTCTTCTTGAAAGCTCTAACGATTGAGTTATCAGATTAGCAGGTATGAAATCGTTTACATGAAAATCATTCCCACACCAATCAAAAACATTTATCGAACATTCTTTCGATCCAATGATTTGCACTGATGGTGGTGCTAAAAAAATCTGCTCTTGAGAAATAATACACTGGACATTTATTGGAATTCCCTTACGGTATGTTTGTATTAAAACAGTAGATGATCCAACTTTTTTTTGTATTTCTAAAAACCGCTGTTCATTATCAACGAAATATACATTACTACCTGAAACTCCTAATGGTGATTTAATAACGAATGGTTCTCCAAGCATTTTTTTCAATTTTTTATAATCAACATTCCAAAGTTGCTCAATAAGTGTAGGGAAAGTTGTAATTCCTAACGATTGCATTGCGATATGAAAAAGTATTTTGTCATCAAAATAGAGTTTTTGCCAAATTGGTATTGCTAAGTTTTTTGCTTGAGGAAGCAAATTTGTAATAAAGAGATCGAGTGATCCAGAAGCACAATAACAAAGAAACTGAATCTTGCTCGAATCTTGTTGAGCATATGCATGAACAGATTGTTGTATGGTATTTTGGAACAAATAGGACAGGTGAAAATTGCTCCAGGGCATTTTTATTCCCGTATTTTTTTCTAGAGAAAAGACCGGATATGTTTTTTCAAGTTCCTGTACATCACTCCCATAATCTAAGGCTACAATTGCATCAATAGGTAAGACTTGTGCAAATGCTACTGCATCAATAGCTTCAGGTCCAACCCAAATTGTTTTTACTCGTTGATTTTTCATATGTACGTTGATTTTTACATAAAAAAACCTCCTTGATGGGAGGTAATACTTTTAAAGCAAATACCTCCTCTAGGAAGAGGACATGCAACAAACGATATTCAAAGCAATCATAACTTTCACAGTGTACTTATCACCTGAAGAATTGTCAATATACTAGTGCTAATTACTTCTATCTATTATTCTTTCAATTCTAGTATAATTGCCCTACCATGAATATATATACTAGTGATAAATCGAAATCAATTTCTTTGCAAGAAGTTGAAAAACATAACTCTAAAAATGACTGCTGGACGGTAATTAATGGATCAGTATACGATATTACATCATATATTGACCAACATCCTGGAACAGATGAAATTTTAAAAGCATGTGGTAGAGACGCATCAATACTCTATGCCACTCGAAATGGCATTGGCCATTCGTCCGCTGCTGATACGATCCTTGAAAATTTTTATCTTGGCGAGTTAAAAAAATAACAGATATCCGTTGCAAATTAGTTCAGAATTCTTTATAGTAAGAAATGATTATCCACCTTTATTACACGTTACTCTATGGTTAAACTAATTAAAAAGAACAAAACAAAATCAAATATTATCAATGGTATTACTCTTTATGGACAACTTCGTCAAAAACTCACAAAAGAAGGTGTTTTTGATCGGTCATACGGATATTATGCATTTTTCTCGCTTTTTATTTTCGCAGGATTTTTTACGACTGCATACTTTATTATAATACTAAAATCTATTCCTCTTCTCATTATAATGGGAATCTTATTCAGTTTTTTCTCCGTACAGATTGCTGGATTGTTTCATGACGCTGGACACCGAACAATATTTAAATCCACGGTACTGAATGATATCGTAGGGTATATTTGTGGATTTGTTTTAGCAACCGGTTATAGCAGTTGGAAATTCAAACATAATAAACACCATGCCCATCCAAATCAAGAAGATGAAGATCCTGATGTTTCACTCCCATTACTCTCATTTACAAAAGAACGGTTATCAAAAAAGAAAGGTCTCGCTTATATTGTGAGAAGATATCAGGCATATCTCTACTACCCAATGGGAGTTTTAGTAAGCTTTTCCGTACGTTTTGATGGCATTAAATTTTTAATAAAAAACTTTAGTAAAATGAAAATTCTTGAATTTCTTATATTAGGAATTAGTATTATTATCTGGTTTGTTCTCCCTTTTGTATTCTTCTCTCCAATAAAAAGTATCATTTTATTTATCGTTGTAAATTTCTCAATCGGTTTTTATCTTTTGAATGTCTTTGCCCCAAATCATAAAGGAATGCCTCAATACGCAAAAAACGTAAAAGTGTCATTTATGGAACAACAAATTATGACATCACGTAATATTCATGGCAATTGGCTCACCGATTTTATTTATATGGGTTTAAATTACCAAATTGAACATCACCTTTTTCCGAATACTCCAAGAAATAAGTTAAAAAAGATTAGTCCATATATTGAAGAAATTTGTAAAAAAATGGACTTAGAATTCACAAAAACAAGCATTATCCAGTCAAATAAAATAATTCTTGCGGAACTTCACGAAGTTGCTACTGCGGTGTAAATAACATTCATACGCCGAGAGCAACAAGTAATAAGTCGGTTAATATTCCTGCAAAAAATCCAATCGCCATACCCCATCCGTTCCATGCATGGGCACTAAATTTTCTTCCAGCAGCAAGCAATTCGCCAATAACATACATAATTGCGCCTCCAGCCATAGCAAGAAAGAACACCGAAAGTATATCTGATGTAAACCAATATCCTATGAGTGTTCCAATGAAATTTGGACCTCCTCCGACTAATGCAAGTAATGCTAAAAACCCCCAACTAGTTTTCTTATTTGCCAACGGACCAACGATCCCAAAAGCTTCTGTAATATTGTGGAGCCCAAATCCTATGATAAGAAGCAATGCAAATTTTATATCTCCAGCCCGGGCAGAATTACCAATTGCAAGACCTTCGGAAAAATTATGTAACCCAATTCCTGTTGCGATAAGAAATGCTAAGTGACTATAAGAAACATTTTCTCCTTTTTTAAGGAAAATGCGTCCATAATAGACAAGACTAATCAGTCCAATTCCAAAACCTAAAATTAAGGCAATGAGTAAGAAAACAATTGTGATGTTATGCTGTTTAATAGATGCTTCAATGGGACTAGTCGCACGGGTAATAATATCCACGAAAAGAAAAAATAAAATACCAATTGCCAATGCATTTATAAAGGCTAACGATCCTTTATGGGCAATTCGCAACTTTGCCAAGGGCATTCCTAAATATATCGTAAGACCAGATATCGCACCTAATAATAATGTTTGAAAAAATGACATAAGCGCTATAAATATCGTGAGATTGTACCTATTGTACATTGTTCTCATTTCTTAAGCAATGAAATTTCAGGAGTAATAGGTCCTAATAAGAAAGTCGATGTTACTCAGACGGATAAATTTTTTTATCCGTTTCATCAACAATGCTGATTGCTTGTGCGGGACATGCTTGCGCTGCTTCAATAAGTTTCTTTCGCTGGGTACTATTAACAGAGAGCACAACATCTTTCCCTTTAACTTTTTTATTTTCTTTCACGAGTCCCTTCCCCTGTTCATCCAGTTCAAAATTTTCTGAGGCAATCATGACGCAACTTCCAGAGCCTATACAAAGCTTATCGTTAATTTTCACCTTTACATGCATTGATTTATGTTAACCAGTATAATTTTTCACGTACCAAATGTCAATTATATGCAGGTGTGCGATCACTTCTGTTCCTTTTCTTACCATTCTCCTATTGAATTACTATTAAAAAAAAGTAAATTTTGCGTGATAAGGAGAAAGGAGGTGTAACCGTATGAAACTTCGCGGCGGCGGAGGTTTAGACCCAGATGGAGCACCAATCGGATCAACGAAAGTATAGGTTGTAAACATAAATAGGTTAAGTAATTAATCTATTTATGTTTTTTATAACTGCAATGGAAAAAGTGACACGATACTAGTTAGCCAAAAGTAAAAGTATAAGCTTGAATGCCAGGAGTGAGAAATTTTAATTGTAATGTATGGTTTTCGGTTTTTCCATGTAAATCAACAATACTATACAGTTTATCAGTATCTACTGTTACTATTCCATTCTTCACGTCTTGCCCAGATTGGGTTGGATCAATTACTTTTCCGTCAAGGAAAACTTTCACTACTCCATGCATCTGTCCATTTCCTGGTCGTAGAATAATATAAACATGGTCAGCAATAAAATTATAGTTTATCGATGCATTCGTTCCTGTTGTAGCATATTCATTTGAAATATTCCATATTCCACCATAACTAAATGAATTTTGGGGTACATTATCTGAAAGAGTAAAATTCTGTTGACCATTTCCGATACTCCCGTTGGGATAATAATATTGCATACGACCTGACCCAAGATATGTCTCCGGAGAAATTTGCCCATGAGGTGTTTGGTCGGGCATAGTTTCAAGAGATGCCGGAAGCTTGTTTCCAGCCTCTCGTAACAATGCTTGTATTGCTCGTTCTGTCTGATCATATTCCCCTTCTCCAAAATGAGTTCTGCGAATATTCCCCTTAACATCAATAAGATATTCCGCAGGCCAATATTCATTATTATATGCCGTCCATGTTGCATATTCATTGTCTTGAGCGACAGGATAATGAATATTGAATTGTTTTATTGCATTCTGAACATTTGTTGTATCATGTTCAAATTGAAATTCAGGTGTGTGAACACCGATAACGACAAACCCTTTCTCTTTATATTTGTCATACCACGATGTGACATGCGGTAATGTTCGCACGCAGTTAATACACGTATAGGTCCAGAAATCAACTAAAACGACTTTACCTTTTAAACTTGCAAGCGATAGTGATTTATCGGTATTCAACCACCGATCAATGCCAACAAATTCGGGAGCAGGCTGATTGACATTAAACAGTCCACTTGTATCAAGCATTGAAGATTTTTTTCCTTTCAAAACATCAAGTTGTTGCGTAACTGCAGGATTTTGTTCAAAACCATTCACTATGGTACCTAATGCGGGAAATCTATTTAATAATTGTATTTGAAGATATTGATCATAATTTGTAAAGATGGCAACAGCTGCTAATATCATAATCACGCCAAAAAGTCGTTGAATTTGTCCCGTATAATTATTTATTCCCTTCGCTTTATTGATGAAATGTTGTCCACCATAGGCAAAGGCAAATAAAGGCACACCTACTCCGGTGACATACGCAACAGTTATTACAATAACAGAAAGTGAAACTTGTCCAGTAGCAGCGAGCGTTGCTATTGTTGCAAGTATTGGACCAGCACAAGGTGACCAAACAACCCCCAAGGAAAGTCCTGTGATAAAACCGGGAAAAAATCCGCTACCTTGCTCTCGAGAAAATTTTTGTCCGAAAAGAGAAGCAAACTTAGATACGAACAATTCAAATTTTGTAGCTAATGCAGGGATGACCATTGTCAAGCCTAAAAACCCAATAATAATCACCGCAAATATACGAAGAATATTTGGATCAAGATGAAACACACGAACAAGATAGGATACTGATAACGTAAAAAGAGTAAAACTTACCATAACACCAAGCGTTATTCCCAATGGACGTTGGTGCCCTTTTCCACCCGCAATTGAGGATGAAAGAACAATAGGTAAAACCGGCCAAATGCATGGAGCTAAAATTGTAACGAATCCCGCTAAAAATGCAAAACCGATTAATAAAAACGATATCATAACTTCCTAATTTTATCGTACTCCGATAAAAAATTAATGTCAAGTATAGTTTACATTTCAAGGCCACCAGAAGAAGCGTTACGTTGCCACAAAAGTTCTAAAAAATTTTTGAATTCCTCGATTCTTCACTTCACGTCTTAATGTTTGAAATATCCATAGATAAGACCAATAATCTTTGCGAGCAAAGTAATGCAGACAGCAATAATCAGCCAAGGATCGATAACATGATGAACACTTTGGATAATAATGCCCATGATGAGCGTTGCAATGCCAGCGAGATATGCAAATCGAGAAGCAATAAACTTATGAAATTGTTCTCGTTCATCTCCTGGATTTTCTTTCCAAAGTAGACCAGCAAATATAATGAAGAGAATAATAAGCAAAGGGATCATTAATGGATGCATTTGCTGAGGCATAAGGAAATCAAAAGGATTAACAAAGAAAATGAGTAAGCCTATTAATATTAAAGAAATAATAGTCTCACCAATAAATTTATTTTTCATATCTGTACATAAACAACTCTTCAACAGATTTTTTAAAATATTTTGCTATTTTCATTCCGAGCAAAAGCGAGGGAACATAATTACCTTTTTCAATAGCAACCACTGTCTGACGAGAAACACCAATTGCTTGTGCAAGTTCTTCTTGAGTAATTCCTTTTTCTTTTCTACATGCAAATACTTTGTTTGAAACATATTCACTCATAGCACTCTTGAAAACGGTGATAGTTCATACGTAATGGTATCCTAATGCGTATTATACGAAATATCAAGTAGACTTTACCTGTATTCCTTTACCAAGAGAGCTATAAAAGCATTGTGGTTTCGGTTACTATATAAAGAGCATAATTCCATGAAGCCTTTTGTAACACCAACCATTGTTAAACGTTTATCTATGATTGGTTGCTTACTGCTCATTGAAGTTTTTCTTTTCGTCAAAGCCCGTCAACATTTCGGGTCATTCGGTTGTTTCGATGATTGCTTCAATTTTATGGGAGCATTTTTCATGCTGAAAGGTAAAATCTTATACTCACAAATCTTTTTTAATCATCAAATGGGTATGGCATATCTCAGTTATCTTATCCAACGTTTTTCCCCTATTCATTCACTGTATCAATTAATAGAAACTCATCGAATCGTTATATTTCTCTTTGGATTCCTGATGGATATCCTTCTCATTATACGGTTTGGTTTTGTAGGTTTTGCATTTGCGTTACTGTATGAATCAACAAAATTCTATTTATTTGGAGATAGATTTTTAGCTGAATCAATGATTCCCTACCCGCTTCTTTATCTTTTTGGACTTATTTGGAACAAATCAACGCAGAAATCACTCGTTACCTACGACTATCTACTCAGTTCACTCTTTGCTTGGTTTATTATTTTTATGCGAGAACCCTATATTCCTCTCTCGTTATTTTTATATGCCTGTGTTCTTCTGCAAAGGAAATTATCGAAACCAATATTCTACTCTCTTTTTCTCTTTCTTAGTCTTAGCGTGCTAACACTGATGACACTTCCATTACCAGATTACTTTTTTAATGTATTTACCGTTAATCAACAAGCACAATTGATAAGTGGAGATTATTCATTCATAGGATTATTAAAAATATTTTTTTATCCAATATATATATTCTTTGCAGGAGCTTTTACCATTTTGAGAATTTTTGAGATTATCCTGAGCACTTTGTTTCTTTCTTCCTGTGTTGTCTTATTATTTTTACGAAAACATCAAAAATTTATCATTTTTTCATTTATTGCTTTAGGCCTTGCAAATCTTCGTTTGGTAAAACCTGGCACAATGTACTATGAAGCATTTCATCAACTCATATGGTATAGTCTTTTTCTTTTTACTACTATTTTATTTCTTTATGAATTATTATTACAAACAAAGCAGTTTCGCTATTATGCAATCAGTAGCACCATCGGTATACTTTTGCTCCTCTATGCATTTTTTGCTCCTAATTCCTATATACGCGAAAAAATAAATAGTACCGATAACTTCACTACCAACTATGGGAGTATTTATGCCTATGGAAAGGTTCTCCAGGACCTCGCAAAACCTACTGACACACTGTTTCTCGATGGAAGCGATGATATGATTTATTGGCAAGCAAATCTTCTCTCTTCATATCAATACGCTTGGTATACTTCAGTAATGCCTCAATTTATGCAGTATACCGATGCTCGGATACGTATGTTTCGAGGTAGTCCCCCTGATTTTTACTACGGACAATGTATTCATAAAACAGATAGTCGCTATCTCTTACCGTCTTTTGTGAAAAAGCAATACCAACAGCTTTACTTCTCGCAGAAACCATCTTGCCTTTACATCCGATCGAAGAAAATCGCTGAGATTTCACAACAACAATGGCACGCTATTCATACCCTTGGTTATTCTTTACCATCGTATTAAACATATTATTTGGAAATTCCTTCGCTTAAGAATGAAACAATTATCGGAAAAAAGGGAATGAAGTTTACCAAAAAAATAAGAGCCTCGCTTTCGTTACAAAATAAATAAATACAAGTACGATTAGTAAAGCTCTTAAATTGGTGTAAATAATCTTTTTACAAAAACTATTTACCCATCTATTTAATATAATTTTTATACGTCTGTCAAAAAATAATTTAGCTATGAATTCAATCGTTTATCCTATTACCTAGGGATATTTCAATATTTTATTTTCGAAAAAAATAATACGAAAATTAAGATGCGAGGTATTCACCAAAACGATCTAAAAAATAATCTTGACGAACGAACATAATACTAATACGCTTAGCATAGAGTACAATATGCGTAGAACTATTATTTTAGTATCATTTCTTTTTTTAATCTGTATCATTATCCTTTCTGTATTGTTAGTAAATAAAAAACAAGAGTTAAGAACACGCGCATCAGGAACGAACTGTAATAACACAGGGGTGACCAAGAACCCCGCAGGTGGATATACATTTGCCCAATTACATGTCAATTCTCAAGGAAACATTGTAGATCCTAATAACTGTGTCATTCACTTATTAGGACTAAATCAAGGATGGTATGCATCTGGAGGACCTGGTTATGATAATCCAAATGCATTAACATCATGGCACCAAAATTTACCATATAATATTACCCGAATTAATATCAACTCAAATTGGTGGAATAATAATGTAGCTTTACCCGCTGCTAATAATGATCCTATACAAAAAGTTTATCAACAGGCAATTACTGATGCAGAAAATGCTGGAGAGTATGTAGAAATAGATATTGGACCGCAATTTCCTAATCCACCGTGTGGAGGAAATAGTACTAACCCATGTTCATCACAAGATCAGGCGAATAAAAATTATGCGGCTGATCCAGCATGTACATCAAATCCAACTGGTTGTCCTGAAGTTCAACAACTTGTTTCTTATCCTCCACCAGGAGAACAAGCACTCACTTCTCTCGCTAAATTATATAGCAATGATCCAGCAATTATTTTTGATGTATGGAATGAACCAGGTGACGGAACTTTTAGTACATTTTTGCCTGATAATCAATATTTTCCTGCCATGCAAAAGCGAATAAACATTGTCAATACAAACGCACCAAATGCTCTCGTTGTAGTTTTTAATCATAGTTTTTCCTCAGTTATTAATGGATCATATACATTTACCGGAACAAATATTGTTATTGATCATCATTCATATAATCCGAATATAACACAGGCAGCATTACTTCCTGAGATTCAATTTGCACAACAAAAAGGCTGGGGCTCGATTGTGAATGAATATGGCGGGACAATGAATACGCAAAACGAACAAAACGTTATGACATCGCTAGCTAATAATTATAATGTTGGTCTCCTTTATTTTTCACCTGATAATTTAGTATCAAGTCATAATAAACTTCCTGTAGTCCTTAATACGTTAGGAGGTTGGGTTCAACAAAGTTACTCGAGTATTTTTGCTACTTTGCCATCTGGTAATCCATCTATTACCCCAACGCCAACGAGTCCTTGTCCTACTATCCCCATATCGAATACCCCAACTCCTCCAATTTCGCCAAGTCCTACGACAACAAATTTTTGTGGCCAAACATGTAATACCAGTGCTGACTGCGATCAAAGCGGTGTATCTTGTGGTATTTGCGATCAGTCCCAATTTATATGTGTTTCCGCATCAAGTCCTACGCAACCTGTCAGCAATACTCCAGAACCCTCAATAAGTACAACACCACAACCATCGACGACTCCTTCTGCAGGAACACTAGGAACACTTTCAGTGCATTTTGAAGGCATTGATCCACAAAATACTATACTACCTAATCATCTTCAACGTAACGTAATTCTTTCATTTTATCCTGATCAAAACTTTACCAAAGATCCTGTGCAAACTGTTACAACAGTAGTAACCTTTTCTCAATCTGACCCAAATGGTTCATTTATCAATAATACTATTGATCTCTCTTCAATTCCGAATGGCACCTATTATGTCTTAGCAAAATCGCCTGAAGGGTCTTTACAAGAATTACTAACTCAGAACCCAATCACAATCACAGCAAATCAAACGGTATCGTTGAATGGAACTACAACAAATACCAATCCAACTAATTTACGAATGGGAGATTTAGATAATAATAATATCGTTGATTTACAAGATTACAATGTCATTATTGATTGTTATGATACAAAATCGACAAGTAATTCTTGTAAAAATCATCACTTAAGTGATTCTCTAAAAGGATTATTCGCAGATATAAATGACGATGGATTTGTTGATGGCCTTGACTATAATCTTTTAATTCGAAACTTTAACCAACAAGGGTATGGAAGCACTCAATCTGCAATGATTGCACAAGTACAACAACAAACATCACATCCATTGACGAATTTAGCAGATCATTTTTCTACAAAACCTTGTCAAGCAACCCAAACACCAACACCTTTCCCATCCCCTACGAGTACTCCTAATCCTACACCAACTATCGTACAAAGTCCGACACCAACACCTAGTGGTGGAAATATTCATCTCATTAAACATGTCATTATAATTATGCAGGAGAATAGATCATTTGATACGTATTTTGGTACATACCCTGGCGCAGAAGGCTTCCCATCAAATTATTGTGTACCAAATCCAACGACTGGTCATTGCGTGAAACCATTCCATCTTACTGCTGATCTTAATCAAGGTGGTCCGCATATGGCACAAAATGCGGCAACTGATATTGATAATGGGAATATGGATGGTTTTATTAAAAGTGTTTGTCCTGCGTCAGCAGGATGCTCAACGGATACAATGGACGTCATGGGCTACAAAGATCGAAATGAAATTCCTAATTACTGGTCATACGCAGACAATTTTGTCCTGCAAGATCATATGTTTCAGTCACTCCATACCTGGAGTCATCCCACTCATATGTCTCTTGTTTCGGGATGGGCTGCATCTTGTACTTCTTCCGATCCGATGAGCTGTACCAGTAATCTTGATTTGCATAATGTCTATACCAATCATGCATGGACTGATATAACCTACCTGTTGCATAAAAATAATGTTTCATGGAATTATTATTTAGATAGTAGTGCAGTTCCTCAAATCTGGAATCCACTTCCTGGGTTTAATGATGTCGTGAGTGATGGACAACAAGGGAATGTGACAGATTTATCGAATTTTTATACTGCATTAAATAACAATACACTCCCCTCAGTATCATGGATTGCGCCAGCAAGCAAAGATAGTGAACATCCACCTGCGTTATCATCAACCGGTCAAGCATATGTTACCAATATCGTCAATTCTATCATGAAAAGCTCCTCTTGGAATTCTTCTGCAATATTTCTTACCTGGGATGATTGGGGTGGATTCTTTGATCATGTTGCTCCACCTCAAGTAGATCAAAATGGTTACGGAATTAGAAACCCAGGCTTATTAATCAGCGCATACGCGAAAAAAGGATTTATTGATAAACAAACCTTAAGTTTTGATGCATACTTGAAATTTATTGAAGATGATTTTTTAAATAGTTCTCGTCTCGATCCAAAAACCGATGGGAGACAAGATTCTCGTCCAGATGTGAGAGAAAATGTTTCGCAACTTGGTGATTTAACTAGTGAATTTGATTTTACACAACCCCCACGACCTCCGCTCATACTCGCACTGAATCCACAGGTAAATCAACTTCAATCAGTTGCAGGAACACAAACGCATGTAGAAACTTTATGGCACAAATTACAAGTTATGTTCTACAATCTCATGCATTAAAAGCACTGGTTTTCTGAATCCAATACGAGATTATGCGTTTTTGGAAAATCAAGAGATAACTTATCACACGAATAATTGTTTTTTTGACATTGACTCACTGCTTCCAGCTGTACGGTAAGAATTTTTTTCGTAATGGTATCCTTGACACTAAAAATTTGTTTATTGATATATTCAGCTAATGAATTTCTCTGGTCTGTATTTAATGTAGTAAGATATGCTAATTGTGCTTGAACGTCGTGAAGATTTTGGACAGTACACTTCGACTGTTTTATATCAGAACGACTAAGGATAAAATCATTTGCTCGAGCAAGTTTTCCGACAAGTAGATATCCCGTGAGAACAGGATCAGTTGAACGATACAAAAAATCAATATCCAGCCGTAATCTCGTTAATGAACTATAGGGAACAAAAACAGCATAACCTGAATTTTGTTCATCCAAATCACCCCGATCTAAATTCAAACAATTCGTATAATAGGGAATTTCAGAAAGAAGCGTATTAAGTACTTGCGATTTCGCTTCTTGCTGCAGGATAAAATGATATGAATCTAACAAATCAGTAGGAGTTATATAAGAACGAGGATTCTTACAAGGAATAACTGGATTAGTAACTATTGCGATCAGAAAAACGCCTAAAAAAACACTACCAAGTATTGCAAAAACAAGATAATTCTTTCTCTTAACTAGTTTCTGTAGCTTTGACAGCATACTTCAGTTATCGATGATATATCCTTTATCATCAACCAAAACAGGTACATCATATCGCAGATAATCGAAATTTGTCGTATCATTAATCTCTCCTTCAGCATCAGGAAGTAATGCCATATATAAAATATATCCTTTTTTGAGATGATATGTTTTCCATACATAAGGACCATTTGGACGAATCGTTACAAGGAGTTCATTGTTTGCGAGTTTTTTTTTATTCATTTGAAAATGAGCTATAGCCGCTTTCGCTTGTTTTGAAAGACTTCCAGGAGCAATTTGATAGGCATAGGGAGCAAAGTGAGAAGTTGCAAAACTAGAATGATGCTTTTCATCTCCTTGTTTTCTAATTACAAAACTGACAATGATACCAATTCCTAATAAACAAAAAAGAATAAGAATAATTCGTTTTTTTTTCATAAACTTCTTTTTGAAAATGTTTGAATCCGTTCATCTACTATCACATCATTAGGCCATATTCTCTTCGTAAGAAGCAAGCCTTGGAGCGTACGACATCGACTCAAAGCGACATACGTTTGACCATGGGTAAAGGGAGATCGTGAAAAGTCAATACAGACTTTTGAAAAAGTCATCCCCTGACTCTTATGAATAGTAATCGCCCACGCAAGTTTTAAAGGATATTGTTTCATTATTCCTAAAACTACTGGTGTTATCTCTCTCTTTTCTTCATCATATTCATATTTAATATTTTCCCATTGCTCGAGAGGAACTTCGACTATTTCTTGAATAACATCTTCTATTTTCACCTTTATACATGTTTCATCTATTTCATGCACAACGCCTATTGTCCCGTTTACATATCGTCTTCCTTTATCATTTTTTACAAACATGACTCGTGCACCTTTTTTCAATTGTAAAGTAATATCGACGGGAAGGTTCCGTTCTTCTGTTGGAAATATACCTTCGACAATCGCGGTAAATGTATATACCTTCTGGTTAATCTTATTAAGTTCTGAAGCATTAATACTATTTGCTACGGTATTTGTCGTCGTTAAGGTTATGTATCCCTCCCGGGAAGCAAGGGAATGCGTATTAACGCGCTGATTTAATGGCTCAAGAAGATAGGAGCTGACATCTCCTACTCGTATTTTATTCAATATTTCAATAAAAGTAGGATCTTTCTGTCGATAGATATGCAATAATTCACAATGTAGAAAATCTGATTGTGAAAATGCTCGCGCACTAAAAAAATATGGTGAATCATATAATTGATGAAAAACATCCTGATCTTGGGTTGTGAGTACTGGTGGAAGTTGGTAAACATCTCCAACAAATATCATTTGGACACCACCAAACGGAAGTGATTTATCTCTTCCGTGCATTCGCAAAAAAAGGTCTATACCATCAATGATATCTGCGCGTACCATAGATATTTCGTCGATAACAATACAGTCAATATCCCGATAAAGATTTACCTGAATTTTTGTGTGAATTGATTGATGAGTGAGTATTCTTGGAGGGAATCGAAAAAATGAGTGAATCGTCTGGCCTTGAACATTCAGCGCAGCCAACCCGGTTGGAGAAAGAACAACGACTTTTTTCTTCGTATGACTTCTGAAGTATTGAATAACCGTAGATTTACCAGTTCCGGCTTTTCCTGTGAGAAAAACATTTTGCATTGACTTCTCTAAAACATCATAAACATTTTGCGTTTCGTTACTCATGATAAATTTGCCATGGTGTTGGGAAAAATATGCTTTAACAGAAGCAAATGATTTCATAAAAAAATTCATCTGGAGAATAATTTACCTATTATAGATCAATATTATGCCTTCGCAACATTTTCGCTAGTCGGTAACTATATTCAATATAGGAATATGGTTTTTTCCATCGCTGTGCTGATGTTGCAACAATGAGTTTTGGATCGAATTTTATTTTTCCGTAATGTGCCAAATGGACTGCTAAATCAATATCTTCATGGACAAGCGAATCTTTTAGACAGATTTCATTTCGTACCTTCTCCCAGGCACTTCGACGAATCGCCATATTCGGTCCAAAAAGACAATCTGTTTTTAATTTTTTTTTCAACAATCGAAAAAACATATTTGTTGACCAATAAGAAATTCGAACTCCTTTGGGAAGATCAAAATAATATGCTGGTCCTGAAACACCTATAATATCGTCTGACGAAAAATGTTCTTTAATTTTTGCAACCCAGTAAGGGGGGACCATGGTATCAGCATCCGTTCTTGCAATGATATCTGATTTTACAATATCAAATCCTGTATTTCTTGCAGGAATCATTCCTTGTTTCTTTTCTTGAAGAACAATCACATCAAATTTTCTGGCTATTGCTGCCGTGTTATCTGTTGAATTATTATTAACAACGATAATTTTATCGGGTTGGACTTTTTGCTTCTTAAGGCTAGTCAAACATTTTCCTATCGTTTTTTCTTCATTAAAGGCAGGAATAACTACAGAAAGAGTAAGATCTTTCACAGTTAGATTATACTAAATATAACCATAGGAAACAAACTAGCTCGTAACAGAACATTAGTGCAATCTTTGGAGAAATTTCGTAATATTTTTTTCAATTTCATTCTTTGCAGATATATTGATAACATCTATTAATGCACTTCCCACAACAGCAATATCAGCATGTCCTTGTAAAGATTGTATATGTTCTTTCTTTGAAATACCAAATCCTACCGCTGCAGGAATGGAAAAGTACGTTTTTACCTTATGTAAATAAGAAATAATATTTGGATCTAAATTTTTTTGTGCACCAGTAATTCCAAGACGAGCGGTACAATAAACGAATCCTCGAGCGTCGTAAGCATTTTTTTCTAATCGACTATCAGTTGAAACGGGAGATATAACAGAGATAGGGGCTAATTCGTATTTGTTTGCAAAATACCGGTAATGTTCTTGAGGTTCTTCCTCAAGAGCAATATCGGGAAATATTAATCCCGAAGCCCCTGATTGTTTTGCTATCTGACAAAATTTCTCTACTCCGTAAGTAAACATCGTATTGTAGTAACCCATAAAAAGTAACGGAACAGAAACTTCCTTTGCTAACTGGTTCATAATCATGAATGCATCTTGGACTCTCGTTCCATTTTTGAGAGAGTCTTCACATGCTTTCATAATGGTTGGTCCATCTGCAATAGGATCGGAAAATGGAATTTGTAATTCAATAACATCTGCACCGTTATTAGCCATTGTCTTTACAATTTGTACTGTCGCTTCAAGCGAAGGATACCCAATAACCACATGTGTCATAAGGCCAATCCGTCCTCGTTGTTTTATTTCAAGCAATTTTTCTTCTAATTTTTTCATATTCCTTCGGTAATTCTTGATTTCATAAATTCATAGAATTTTTCATCCTTAAATGCTTTCGTTAATATAAAAATATCTTTATCTCCTCGTCCGGAAAGATTAACAACAACTGAAATATTTTTTGCAAGTTTTGGTGCAAGCTTTACTGCATGCGCAAGCGCATGTGCTGATTCAAGAGCAGCAATAATGCCCTCTGTTTTTGCAAGCATAGTAAAAGCTTCTAAAACTTCAGTATCCAATGCGCTCGCAAATGATATCCTCCCAAGATCTCGTAAATAACTTAATTCTGGACCTATGCCCGGATAATCAAGCCCTGCTGAAATACTATGTGTTTTTTGTAACTGACCATCAGTATCTTGCAAAAAATATGATTTATATCCTTCGACAACACCTACTTTTCCATTCGGAAAACGTGTCGCATTTTGTCCAATTTCTTTTCCTATTCCTCCTGCTTCAACACCTATTAATTTTACCGATTTTTCTTTCACAAATGCACTAAATGCACCAATAGCATTACTGCCTCCCCCGACACAAGCAATAACATAATCGGGAAGTTTATTCTCCTGTTCATCCATTTGTTTTCGAATTTCTTTTCCGACAATTGATTGAAAATCGCGATTCATTGTTGGGTATGGATGCGGACCAAGCGCTGATCCGAGTAAGAAATGCGTATCCTTTACTGTCTCTATCCAATTTCTAATTGCTGCATTTACAGCATCTTTTAATGTTTTACTTCCTGTAGTTACTGGAACTACTTTGGCACCAAGTTGCTCCATTAAAAAGACATTTGGTCGTTGTCGTTCATAATCAATTTGGCCCATATACACGGTGCAAGAAAAACCAAATTTCGCTGCAACCGTAGCTGTCGCTACTCCATGCATTCCAGCACCCGTCTCAGCGATAAGTCGTTTTTTCCCAAGACGCTTTGCAATGAGTGCCTGTCCTAAACAATGAGTAATTTTATGAGCACCAGTATGGTTTAGCCCTTCATTTTTCAAATAAATTTTTGCCCCACCCAATTTTTCAGTAAGGTTTTTTGCGTAAACAAGTGGTGTAGGTCTTCCCGAAAAATTTTTTAATAAGTCCTGAAATTCCTTTTTAAAGGCACTATCTTTTTTTGCCTTCTGATATTCTTGTTCCAGTTCTTCTAACGCAGGAATTAACATTTCAGGAACATACCTGCCCCCATATTGTCCAAAATGCCCGTTATTCTTCATAGTCTCCTCTCAATTGTTGGAGTAAACCATAAGCATTTGAAGATTTCATTAATGCAGTTCCAATCAGAACTGCATGTGCTCCAGCCTTTCTCATTCTGCGTATATCCTCTCCCGTTTTAATACCAGATTCAGCAACGATAAGTTTGTCATGTGGTACTTTCGGGGCAAGTTCTTCAAAGACTGATAAATCTTCAGAAAATGAGTGAAGATTTCGGTTATTAATACCAATAATTTGTGCATTTGCCTCCAAAGCAATATTCAATTCTTCTTCCGTATGTACTTCGACAAGTGCATCCATGTGTAAGCTTGTACCAATTTTTATAAGTGATTGCAACGCCTGTTTCTCAATCATACCAGCAATTAGAAGAAATGCATCAGCACCAAGATAACGAGACTCATAAATTTGATAGGGGTCAAAAATAAAGTCCTTACGGAAAATTGGTATACTCGTAAGCATTTTTACTTCAGAGAGAAATCTCATTTCGCCACCAAAATAATACGGTTCAGTCAAAACTGATATGGCATCAACATGAGCTTTCTCATAGATCATTGCCGTTTTTTTATGATCAAATTCTTTTTGAATAATCCCTTGTGAAGGTGATTTTCTCTTTATTTCTGCAATAATTTTTATTGAATTTCCTGTGAGTGCCTTCTTAAAGTTTCGTACATTTCGTGTTGTTAGCTTACTTTCAAGAAATTTCAAGGGAACTCGCTGTTTTTTTTCAATGAGATTTTTTTGCGTATATGCAAAAATTTCATCTAAAATACTTTTCGTTATTACCATATCATTGTCCTCTCACAATCTTTATAAACTCTTTCATTTTTAGAATATCTATTTTCCCGTTACTTTCAATTCCTCGAGCTATATCAAAAGCAAATGGTTGATATTCAGAAAGCAAAGGTGCAATATTCTTGACTGTAAGACCTCCTGATAAAAAAAGTTTATCTTGATATAAGAACTTTTTAATTTCATTGATGTATGAAAGGATGGTATCATCTTCCCCTTTTGTTATATCGAGGAGATAATAGGCGACTTGATATAACGCAATCTTCCTCATAATACTTTCAAACTTCACTTGTTTATTTAATAAGAATGTCTTAATCACAGGTGCATGGAGCAATCGAATAAATTCCATACCTTCATCTCCATGCAATTGGACGAAATCTAATGACAAGGAGTGTATTAGGTGGTTTATGTATACAGAGTCCTGATTCATAAATACTCCAACAACAGGAATTTTTCCTTTTACAAGGGGAATGATACTTTGAGCAGTTTTTTCATTAATAAAACGAGAAGAGCTATGAATAAAATTGAATCCAACGAAATCTGCTTGCACTTCAAGAGCAGCAAGTGCATTTTCTTTCGACCGTATTCCACAAAATTTTATTTTACTTTTATGCATATTATCATTCTTGATTACTCATAAACTTTAAATTTTCTAAACGTTGATTTGCACTTCCACTGTCGAGAGATATTTCAGCGAGTCTAATTCCGTCTTGAATGGTATCTGCCTTTCCGCTGATATATAAAGCAACTCCACTATTGAATACCACAATATCTCGTTTTGGGCCTTTTTGACCATGCAATATTTCTTTGAGAACCTTTGCATTTTTTGGAGCATCTCCTCCCTTAAGATCTTGATATGATGCTCGAGCAAATCCAAATTCTTCGGGACTGATAGTATATCTCATAATTTTTTTATTTTTAACTTCATATATATGAGTCTCTGTAGTAAGACTAATTTCATCAAACCCATCTTCAGTTGCGGTAATAATCACATGATCATACGGCAGGGAAAGTGTCACTTGAGCTACTATTTCTGCAATAGTAGTATCAGAGATACTAATCAATTGACGAGTGACCTTGCCAGGATTGGTAAATGGTCCTAAGTAGTTAAATATCGTACGTATTCTAAGATCTTTTCGTACGAGGGAAACTACTTTCATACTTTTATGGAAAAGCGGAGCAAACAAAAATACTATTCCTGTTTTTTTGAAAACTTCTTCAGCTTTTTCAATCGATATATTAATATTCACTCCAAGTTCTTCTAAAACATCAGCACTTCCACTATAACTGCTTGCAGCTCTGTTCCCATGTTTTGCTACAGGTACCCCTGCACCTGCAACGACAAAAGCGACCGCTGTTGAAATATTAAATGCATTTTTTCCATCTCCTCCTGTACCACAGACATCAATTGCCTGAGGAACTGAGAGAGTGACCATTTGATCACGCATGGCCTGGATAAATCCTTTTATTTCTTCCTGAGTTTCCCCTTTCATAGAGAGTGCAGTTAGAAAAGAACTTATTTGAACGGGGGTAACTTCGCCATGCATCATCGCAAGTAAAAGTAAATACGATTCTTGTTGAGTAAGATGTTTTTTTTGGGTAACTTTTTGTAATAGAGTATGTATCTGCATAATTATGTCACTTGAAATAAAAAATTTTGTAATAGTAATTTGCCTCCATCTGTTGCAAATGATTCTGGATGAAATTGAATACCTTCAATGGGAAATTGCTTATGACGTAATCCCATTATTTCTTGCGTATTTATAACACGTGATGTTACTTCTAAATCAGGAGCTATATTATTTTCATCTGCAATGAGCGAATGATATCGCATAACCGCTATTTCTTGCGGAACATTATGGAATATTCCTTTCCCATCATGAGAAATAATACTCGTTTTGCCGTGCATTGGTACATGTGCTTGTTTAATAGTACCGCCAAAATAATACGCCATCCCTTGCATCCCCAAACAAACTCCGAGTATCGGTGTTGTTTTCCCAATAGTCAATAACACTTGCGCACAAACACCAAAATATGCATTATCACGGGGGTCACCTGGACCTGGCGAGATAATAATTCTGTCATATGCTTCTTTTTGAATATCCTTCAGGGTTATTTTGTCATTTCGATAAACAGCAATTGAAAATTCTGCTTTACTATCTTCCAAAATTTCACCAATATATTGGTATAAATTAAATGTAAATGAATCGTAGTTGTCTAAAATTAATACTTTCACTGTAATAATACCTCCTTCATCGCGGCAAGTTTTCTTTGTATTTCATTATATTCATCTTCAGCTACTGAATCATGCACAATACCACTGGCAGCTTGCGTAAAGCCATACGTACCTGAGATAAAAAATGTTCTTATGGGTATAGCAAATGTGCAATCTCCATTGAAACCAAAATGGCCAATTGCTCCTCCATAGGGTCCTCTTGGATTCTTTTCTAACTTCTCAATAATTTTCATTGATTCTATTTTAGGAGCACCAGTTAATGTTCCAGCAGGAAAGTTTGTTGAGAGAGCAGTAAACATATCTTCATCACTCCGGATAAGTCCGACAATTTCACTTGATATATGCTGAACATGGCTGAAACGCTTTATATCCATTAAATTTCTCACTTTTACTGATCCAAACTTTGCAACTCGCCCTAAATCATTTCTATGTAAATCAACTAACATGGTATGTTCCGCTATCTCTTTTTTATTATGCAAAAGTTGTCTTGCAAGATACTGATCTTCTTCTGACGTATTTCCTCGTTTCGTTGTCCCAGCAAGTGGAAACGTAGACATTTCTTTATTTCGCATACCAAATAATAATTCAGGTGAAGCACCGATAATTTTCTTATCGCCAAATTTAACATAATACATAAAAGGTGATGGATTTATCTTGCGTAATCGTTCATAGAGAAGAAATGTATCACCTTCTACTTCAAATTCAGTTTTAATTCCGATTTCACATTGAAAAGTATTCCCCGCTAGAATTTCGTTTTTAACCTGTTGTACTATTTTTTGATGTTCATTTTTTTGCATTGAATCAATTATTTTACTAATTTTTACGTTTGTTTCTTTATATGTATTCTTCACCAAATTTTTGACCTTAGCGATTCGATTGGTATCATAATAAAAATAAAATACCTCTCCGGTAACTTTATCGAAGATAATACCATCGGTATACACTCCAAAGATAAATTGTTCAAAGAAAGGATGCCGTTTAAGAGAAAGTGTTGGCTCAAAGAACATTACTGCATCATAGCCTAAGTAACCAACAAGTCCACCAGCATAATTACGTGATAAAGCATCTTGAGGAATAATAACTCGAAGAGCATCATAGGGATTTTCTACAACAAAGTCAGTATTATCAATGGTTAACGTATGATTCTTCCCTTTTATGATATGGTCCGGTTCGAATCCTACAATAGAATACCGGGCTAAAGATCCATCTTCGCCTAATGATTCAAGAAGAAAGCAATGAGTTGTTGCTTGGTCAACTTTCTTGAATAATGCAAAAAAATCAAGATCTTCAGCAAGTTTTATATATTTAGGTTTTTTTGACAGTAATAATTTCTTGAGATTCATAATAAAAAACCGCCCATGCAAAAACTCAGATATTTTCTGAATTCTTGCAAGGACGGTAATCCGTGGTGCCACCTTGCTTTCTTTCCCATTAAAAATGCTTCCCGAAGGAAGCAGTCATAATAAGAAAAGCTTATTCATGACGTGCTCCGTTTCCGACACACGTTACCGACTTTGTACAGTTTCGCCTCTGGCACATACTTTTGTGCAGCTCCCCGCCTCCAACGCAGCGGATCAACGCTTTTATTTATCTTAATAGATTATATCATATCTGTCAACAATTTGATAAGGCTGGGTTGATAGGGACCAATTGAGGATGCTGTTCATAAGTATTATTATAACGAGCTATTTGAATAGTTATATATCTGTTATTGTGATTCAAGAGACTGAGTTAATAATTCTATTCTTTCCTACTTTTTACATTTAAAAATCGATCAGAATAAATTCTAGTATTTCTTTCAAAACTACATTTGTTCTTATAAATTACCTCTTATTAAGGTGTTTGTGTTGGAGATGTTGGAGGGACATATGCTGCACTGACATCTTGCCATATGGAGGCATGATGTTTCACAAACAATGGCGCATTTAATAAATACGTTA
>CAYQEE010000020.1:0-28872 GCA_964416445.1 uncultured Gammaproteobacteria bacterium | reverse complement strand
TTCATATTTCCCATCTTTATTCACATCATTATACACAACCCCTGATATGTCATACATTTTGGGAATCGGTGATGGAGTTGGGGTCATCGTGGGAGTTGGAGTCGGAGTTAAAGTTATTGCCGCTACTATACCAAAATCTGCAGATCCCGTAGGATTATTATTATTTACGAGTATACATTGTGGAGATATGGTTCCTGACGACTTGGTATATCCACTCGGAGGGGAGGTAAGTGAAACACACCATTTTCCATTACTCAATCCAGAGAAGTAGTAATAACCCGTATTACCCGTACTTGCTTGAAGAGATAATGAACCCTTTGATATCGTTAATAAATCATTCCCCCCGGTATAGTCTTTTTCACCAGGATCTTTTATCCCATTTTGGTTCGTATCAAAAAACACCTGTCCTGAAATGAGATTATCACATTCCAACGGAGGATTATTAAGATCATATGCTGTAAAGGAGGTATAATCGACATCACTTGAATTAACATCCATTCGGACACCATAACTTCCTGAAGAAAACTGGTTATCTTTTCCAGTTAATTGCCAACTACCCGGTTCGCTTCCTGATGTTTTCCATGCTTTCACAGACAGCGTATTACCTACTATTTGAAAACGTATGGTATAGTCAGTACCAGCTATTGCATTAAAACTTGCATAATCTAGCACAGAATAATTGCCGTTTTCTTTTTTTTGTAGTATAAGATAGGGTCCATCATCTGTAGGTCCTCCACTCCCTGAATTAAAGCCAGATCCTATAAATGCCTTATAAAAATTATTCGTATCCTTGAATCGTATTGTTGCACCCCAATTCGAACTAGAATAGGTTGATTCCATATGCGCGCTAACTAATACTTCGGCATCTGTGACAGAACATCCAATCAGCCCAGTATAAGAAGATCCATTTGTATTCGTTACTCTCCCTGCTTTTTTAAAAATACCAAAATCAGTATTTGAATTTGCATCTGATGTCCATGTTTGTCCATCGCTAGCTGTTCCCCAATATGTCTGATTTGCTCGATTAAACGTGTCATGAGCAATAATATAAGAAGCTGCTAATGCTTGTTTCACAGAAATACTATCAATCCAGAGGAATAATATAATAAGGATAGCTATTTGTATTATTCTTTTTAGTATCATACTCGTTTTTTCTTATTATTGTGATAATGCAGTTAAATTCGTAATGACAAATTTCCCATTAGTCTTTACTTCACAACGAAAGGTAATGGAAATATGTTGTCCGTTGTGAATATCTAAAGGAAATGCTAGCGGAATAGAAGTGAGTAAAAGTAACATATCCCTTTCTAATTTCATATTAAAACTAACTGTTTGGGTACTATCTAAAGACGTCACAGTAAGTATTGCAGGAAGATTATCTAAGGTAAACGTTATATTTTTAACTAATCCCTGAAAATTTCCACTTACCATAGTTCTCGTTACTATAATATTTCGAATAGGTAGATTGGCTGGTATAGGACACTTTGTAGTGAGATTCGACGGAGAAACAAGCAATTGATGCGAAACAAAGATACGTTGATAAAGATCGAACCCAAGGTTATCAATATTGAAAAAATTGAATAACATTATGCTAATAACAAAAATAATGCAACAGCTCATTGCACCTAAAACAAAATAGATTCTTATTGTTTTTTTATCAATTTGCTGAATGGAATTTTCTTCCAACATACTACAGAAGATAAATATTCTCCTCATACTAGAATACGCGAAATTTTGAGAAAATGCTATCAAGTACTTAAAGAGTGAGGATATTGAATGAAGGTATCAACATTCTATTTTGCCAGTATACAGGTATTTTTAACGTTATTATTGTACAAGCTTTCAGAAATTTTATTGTCCTACTTGAACGGATAATTCTCGTAAAAATTCATTATAATCTCCACCGTCAACTTGTCCATCATCATCTAAAATATCTGCACCAGGAGAGGTATTTGAAGGTTGGTATTGAATTGGACAAGAAGAAGTATTTATTTTTTGACCGTAACATTCGGCAATGATACTGTAATCAAGAATACTAATTTGATTGTCATTATTAATATCCCCGGTAATTAAAGAAATCTCAGGAATAGAAGCTGTTGTACCTTTTGTTACCTTAATAATTTGGCCTACTTGTTTCGTTAAAAAGCCAGGAGATGTTATAGTCATCAAATAGTCACCTGTTGGAAGATTACCGGCATCGATGATACCCTGGAAATTTTTTGCATTCGTATCATACGTAACCGTTCCTTGTAGGGGTGTTCCAATTGGTTTGTTTTGGATATCAGTTATAATAATAACAACTAGTCTCACAGGATGTAATGGGTTGGCATTACCACCAGTTGAATTCGCATTGTCACCACAATTACCTAGACCATGTAGACAGATATTTATGGCAAGTTTAGTATCTCCCGCTGGAATTGTAGGTGTGGGCTGTGGACTTACAGAAATAGAAGGAACTATTGATGGACTCGGTGATGGAGTCGGACTGTTGCTGGGTGAAACAGAGACTGTTGGCGATGGTGTTACCGTTATTGATGGCGTGATACTTGGTGTTGGTGATCCATAGCTCTTATTAATATAAGATTGCCATTGTACGAAATATGGTTGAAACGCTGGATTAGTATCATCCTGTGCCCACCAGTCCATTGTTTTTGCTCCGTATAATTCTAACGCTTGGATATCACTTTGAATAATGCTTATCTCACAGTTCGTAGTGGGATTGGTAAGACATGGTGGCGTATTCGCTAATTGCTCTACAGCGGCAAATTGAATAAAAGTGTTTGGATAGTGCTTACTAAGATAGTTGACTATCTGAACCATCGGTGAATCACTTGGATAGGTTCCTCTCATTCCTTGTTGTCCAACCCCCATATTGTTTGCAGCCGCATATACAGCGACATCATATGTCGTATAATTCCCTGTTGCAGGATTTATGTTGAGAGAATTCGTCAATGGCGTAAAGGGATTTGATATTCCATAGACTACTGTTGTAAAGAGAAAGGTACTTTTTTCAAAATCAAGCATATTTTCTTGCCAAGCAATCCATGATTGCTGTGTCCACCCCCAACTTTGTAGCTGTGTAATATCCGTTTGATAATCTGTTTGATTACACGTTCCAGTACAGCCAGCTAAGGGAAACCCTTCACCACCTTCACCAAGGCCCAGACGGACAAAGATAATATTATTTTTATATTGACTTGCAGTAATGTGATTTGCGATTGCAGTTACATAAGTTTTTAAATCTGCATTAAATGTTTTGTCAAAATAATCTGGGATCGTTTGTGATTTATCACTATCACAAAATGTGGGTACACGCGCTGCTTCCCAGGAAGGTAGTAATCCAGTAGTGGGACATCCAGTACCGTTCCCTTTGTCTCCACTCGTTTCTCCAATGTAGCGTATGATAATGACCAACTTTTTTCCAACGCTACCCCATGCGTTGAGTTCATTATCCAATGGAGTCCAATTAAACACCCCTTGTTGCGGCTCAACTTTACTCCAATCCATAGTAACATCAATTGCACCAATATTGGGATCAGTCAATGCTGCAGGATTATACATACCATACCCACCATTGTTATACTCAATATTTGCAGGATATACATTCACCATAGGGCTCGGGGATGGAGGAT
Source organism: uncultured Gammaproteobacteria bacterium (assembly GCA_964416445.1). GTDB lineage: Bacteria > Patescibacteriota > Microgenomatia > Levybacterales > UBA12049 > CAYQEE01. Next base: position 25,240 of record CAYQEE010000020.1, on the reverse strand, counting down.
GTGATATTGCTATCGATGGTGAAATAATCGGTTCTGATGGAACAGAAGAGATATTTCCTGATAATGGTGGTTCTGTTGCGAGTATCCATTGTTGAATCTGCGTTTTAATTGTTTGTTCAGTAGGTGGAGGAGTCAACGTTTTATATTCATGACCCCCCGTATATGAAATAAATTGTACAGGAATCCCAGCATTTTGGAAAACTTGTTGCATCTCTGTTGATTGGTCTGGCAATACAACAAGGTCTTGTGTTCCTTGAATAATCAATGCTTTTCCGGATTGATTGGAAACATAATTGATTGGAGATGCAAGTGTATAAAGCTTTGCATTTGTTGCGGGAGTTTGATTATCAAGTAGATTACTGAGTGAAGTGCGTACATAATTACTTTGGCTACCGGTATTTTCTGTATATAATTTTGCTAAATCAGCAGGACCAAATTGATCGACAACACAACTGACTGCAGGTGAATAGGTTACTAATATATTTGCAACATCCGCAGGGTAGATTGTTTGCATGGTATCAAGCAGTAATGCTAAATGTGCTCCTGCCGAATCTCCGAGAGAGCAAATATTATGAGTATCTAGTCCAAATTTTTGTGCGTTTGCCCGTAACCAGCGTACTGCAAGTTGTACATCACCTATTTGGTCTGGCCACTGATTTGGGGGGGTACTACTAGTCAATCGATAATTAATCGTAGCGACGACATACCCAAGTGAAGCATAGTTTTGACAATCATTATCATATCCCCCTTTATCTCCGGCACTCCACCCACCGCCATGAATCATAATAATACCTGGTTCACCTGAAGGAGCACCAATTGGAGTACACAAATCTAACACTTCGGAAGGATTTTGCCCATAGGCAAGATTTGTTTGGATATTGACTGGATACGTAGTAAGACTTGAAGCATGTTGTTTTATTTTTTGCTGTGTATGGATCGCAAAAAGTATCACTGGCAGAACAAGAATGAGGAAAAATAAACAAAGAAAGCCAACGACCTTTTTTAGAAAAAGGTATTGTCCTTGATTCTTCATGCTACTGTAATCATAAGATATTATATTAGTTGGTACAAGGTATACTGACGAGTATTAGAGAAAATTTATACTACTATCACGACGGCGAAGAGAAAGGTTATTTATTTTTACTAATAAAATCTTCAACGTTTTGCTTTGCTTCCCCATCACTAAATTGTTGGGGAGGAGATTTCATAAAATATGAAGAGGGACCGATCAATGGACCACCAATTCCTTTATTTAACGCCAGTTTACAACATCGTATTGCATCAATTACTACTCCTGCTGAATTTGGAGAATCTTCAACCGATAAACGAACTTCAATGTTCATCGGAACATCGCCAAAATGCCGACTTTCTATACGAATAAAAGCTAATTTATTATCATGGAGCCACGCAACATAATCACTTGGTCCAATATAGACATCTTCAGCGTTAATATCAGTATTATGTAATTTTAATTGCGATGTAACGGATTGTGTTTTCGAAATTTTCTTTGAAGTAAGTCTTTGTCTCTCTAACATATTTTTGAAATCAGTATTTCCACCAACATTCAATTGATACGTTTTATCAATTGGCATACCACGGTCTAAAAACAAATTTGCCAGAGTTCTGTGCACAATCGTTGCGCCTACTTGTGATTTGATGTCATCACCGACTATTGGCACACCTACCTCAGTAAATTTCTGTGCCCATTCTTTATTTGAAGCAATAAAAACAGGAATACAATTAATCATTGCTACCTTTGCTTGTAAACAAATATTTGCCCAATATTCTACCGCCTTTTGACTTCCCACAGGCAAGTAGTTCACCAGAACTTGAGCACCCGATTCTTGAAGAATAGTAAGTGCATCGGGTATTGCATTTGTGCTTGGATGAATAACATCTTTCACATATTCGCCGATACCATCTAATACTTGAGCATTTTGTACAATAACACCAGTTTTTTCTACTTTTGCAAAAACTTTTGTATTATTAGGAAATGCATAAATGGCTTCAGCAAGATCTTTGCCTACTTTTGTTTCGTTGACATCAAATGCTGCAACAACTTCAATATCGGAAAGTCTATAACCACCGAGAACCGTGTGCATCAAACCAACCACTTTTTGATCATCCTGAAGATCTTTGTAATAAGTTAAACCTTGGACAAGAGATGAGGCGCAGTTTCCAACTCCCACAATCGCAACTTTAATCTTCCTGTCTGCTTCTGGCTCTGACATATAAAAAGGTATAATAACAAATATTTTTTTAAAAGTAAAATTAATGGAACTTATGATATATAATATATATTAATGATAGAAGATATTTGTCGATTCGTAACTGTAGTAAACTCTCAATCAATTACAAAAGCTGCACAAGTTTTACACATAACCCAACCAGCAGTTTCTCTCTCTATTAAGCGTCTTGAGAAAGCGACGAATACACAATTATTTATTCGATCAGGAAAACAATTTATTATTACCGAAGACGGAAAGTCACTGTATCAGATTGGACAAAGGATTTTAGAATTATGGGAACGAGCTAAAGATCCGCATTTCAGATCATCGTCTGCACAGTTGATCACGGTTGGTCTGTTTGATAATGCTGCACTCCAATTAGCGCCGTTTTTCCAAAAAAAATTAAGTGATAAATCAATACAAATTGATATAAAAATTGATAATTCCCTCATGTTACTCCAAGAACTCCAATTTGGGATTTTAGATATCTGTATATGTGTCATTGATAGAAAAACTCTTTTTCCGAAAAATTCTCTTTTGGTCAAGGATTTTCTAGAAGAACTTATTCCTGTCTCTTCAGAGAAAAACTATACCGTACCTATTGAAAAAATCCCATTTATTCTCTATAAAAAAGGTTCGACAACACGAAATGCTATTGATGAGATCTTTTTTATTCATAAAGTACAACCAACAATTCTCGCCGAATCAACGAGCACATCGTTCATGAAAGAACTGGCAATGAGAGGCAGTGGTATGACACTCCTTCCGAAAAATTTTATTGAACATGAACTCGAAGAAAAGGTACTATTTACTCATAAAATGCCATTTCGTTTTTTTCGAAAAACTGGTATTTTTATACGAAAAGACAGTAAGACTTCCCTCGCTGATACGTTCATGAAACAACTTACCGAAAACTTAGTAAATACCCATGATCATCTCTTCCATGCATAAGTAGCTCTCAGTTATATAGACGAACAAGCAAATGATAGATATACTTTACCTATCTGGATTCTACTATGACTAACAGTACGTTTCTCTCAAGACAAACTTTCCCTAGCATTTTACTTCTTTTTATCCTTATCAGTATTGTCTTAACGCTTTACTTCATCCATCGTCCACAACGGTTCCAACAAAAAGCTGATTCATCACCTTGTACCTATCCTCTCACATTTCTCGATGGTAACTATTTATATGAATCAGGTTCAAATTTACTCTATATGTCAAAAAAAGTGTGTCTCTATGGTGCAACAATGTACACAAGTCAGGGTGGAACCGCGCCAAATACAAATTGGACAAATACAAATTTCACACAGCGCATTGATTGGGATCTTGCACTCGCTAACCAGGCAAATCTCAATATACTTCGAGTTACCGATTATTTAAATAGTAGTTCAAGTAACCCATACGATCCGGTAGTCTGGGCTAATATGGATTATCTCATCTCACAAGCACGCGCAAAAGGAATATTTATTCTTATGGATCTTTCAACTTATGCAAATCATTTAATTAGCCAAAATATTAACCCTTATGACCCCGCTCAAGATCCTGGTTGGCAACAATTCATTAGCTTTGTCGTAAACCGATATAAAAATGCACCAAATATATCTAGTTATTCTATTAAGGGAGAAGTAAATCCTCCTCCTTCCGGAACATTTCCAGTAACTACTGCACAAGGATACATTGATTTCTACACGAGAACAACGAATGGAATTTACGCGATAGATCCGAACCACTTAATTGAAGCGGGAGGGCTTACCCATCTCAATAATCCATCTGATGGAGTTCCTTGGCAACAGATTTTTAGTTTACCCCATGTAAATATTGCTGCTATTCATGTCTATGCAGCAAACCGCCTTGACCCGGTTAATGGAAGTAATGATTTACATATTTCTCTTCCTATGGTTGCGACGTGGGCTCACCAAAATAATAAACCCCTCGATATTCAAGAATTTGGAATCGTGAACCAGATTGGCGACCAAGTAAGAGCTTCAGCAATACAAACAATTGATCAAGCGGCAATGAGCAATGGATATAATAGTATTATTTACTGGAATTTAGGTCCCGAAACAACCACAGGACTACACTATGATGTCAATCCAAGCTTTCCTCTTGCATGGCAACAATTTGTTACCAACGCAATGGTATTTTATCAAAGTACAGGAGTACTTTCACCAACACCTACTAACTCAATAACTGGTACAACAGGATTTCCTTCGCCTTCAGTATCGATCACCAATAGTCCGACGCAACCACTTATTCCTTCAATATCGAGTACCTTTACTCCTACTCCCACGTTTACAACTATACCCGATGCAGCTCCTTCTGGAACAATATCAACAAGTCCTACACCCACTCTTTCAGCCCCGATGGGGACACTCTCATTACATTTTGAAGGGATAGACCCAATTAATAATCCAAACCCAAACCATCTGCAAAGGAATATTGTGCTCTCTTTTTATTCATCACAAGATTTTACAAAAACACCAGTAATTAAGTTACCAGAAATAGTAACCTTTGATAAAACTGATCCCAATGGTGCGTTTATGAATACTGCAATAAATCTTTCTATACTTCCAACGGGAGACTATTACGTTCTGGTGAAATCACCAGAAGGGAGTTTACAAGAAATTCTGAATAATTCCAGACCTGTACAAATAGTACCAGGAGCACAAATATACTTTTCTGGTACCAATAAAACAATACCAGTTAATCTTCGTATGGGTGACATTAATAATGATAATGTCGTCGATTTAACTGATTATAACATCTTGATAGATTGTTATGGTCAAAAACAAACAAGTCCTGCATGTAAAGCTCATAATCTCACTGATCAAACCAAAGGGCTTTTTGCTGACATGAATGACGATGGAACAGTCAATGGTACCGATTATAATATTCTTCTAAGAAATTTTGGAGTGAGTGGATATTAGTTCGTTTAGATAGTAGCTGTGCTTTCTTGCTTTTTTAGCTGAGAATAATTTTGGAGTAATTCAACAACTGCCTCGTCATATTTTCTTGAAGTACTTTCAATAACTGGAAAATTATATTTTTGTGGTAAAGGAGTATTTCCAACATACATAAAGGTTACCTTTTTTCCAAATTGTTTGAGTGTTTCGGGTACTAATGCATCCGAGGGACTATCACCAAACATAACGAATGAATCAGCTGCTATCTGTTTCTTCTCTAAATATTCCAAAAACTTTTTTGCAGAAACTCGTTTATCAATTCCTTTTACCATAATGTCTATTGAAATTTCAGATGGCTCGATAACAATATCAGGATATTGAGGAACTATATTCTTATTTATCCATTCGTTGACTTCGTGTAAAACTTTTTTCTGTGCCTCTACTTCTTCTTTATCTTCTCCCCCATTAATTTCAACAGAAACCATAGTATATTTATCCTTATCAAAAAATATTCCTTTTTTCCCTTGCACAAATTGATAGATTTTCTTTGCAACTTCTTTTGGAAAATGAATATTATTATCAATATATGGTCTTGCTACTCCTTCGGAGAATTCAATCCATACACCACCTTTTTCACCTGAGATAAATAAGTTGTCTAATTCCTTATTATCTTTTGCTTTCTCTTGCAGAATCGGAATGATTTTTCTCATAATCCATGATACAGAACGTCCTGTTGCAATCGCAAGTGGCTTTTTCTTATGTAATTCGCTTGCAATAAAGCCAAGAATAAGTTCGTTTGGTTTTTTTAAATGAGGATGAGTAATGACTCCATCAATATCAAATATAAATATATCGTTCATGTATGTATTGGGCTGGTAATCTTGTACCTTTCCCCTCAGTTAGTATTTTGCAAGGTTAATCAACTTTTTGAGGTTGTGGTGCATGAAGAACAGCCGATTGCATTGGTTCTGGCTTGATATGTTCTTCTTTTTTGATAACCTGCAAGGGTTTCACGAGTGCTACTGGTAAAACTTCATCCATATGCGTAACAAAGACAAATTTCAAATCTTTTAGCACTTCTTTCGGTACATCTTCAAGATCTTTTTTATTTTCTTTTGGTAAGATAATGGTCTTTAAACCTGCTCGATGCGCTGCAATAACTTTTTCTTTCACTCCACCAATTTCTAATGCTCGACCACGGAGAGTTACTTCTCCCGTCATCCCTACGGTTCGTTTTATGGGTATTTTGGTTAATGCAGAAACAATTGCTGTTGTTATTGCTAACCCTGCTGATGGTCCATCTTTTGGTACGGCACCTTCAGGTACATGGACATGAACATCAATTTTCTGATAAAAGTTTTCTGCTAATCCAAATTGTTTTGCGCGTGCTCGAATGTAGGACATCGCTGCATGGCAACTTTCCTTCATCACATCACCGAGTTGCCCCGTGAGTAATAAACTCCCTTTCCCAGGCATCAATGCAACTTCAATAAAGAGAATATCTCCGCCAGCTTCCGTCCAAGCTAATCCTGTAGACATACCAATTTCATCTATCTTTTCAATAAGCGTTGAACTAAAGCGGATTGGTCCTAAATATTTTGTAACCGTTTTATCGGTGACTGTTACTTTTTCTTCTTTTCCTTCCGCAATAAGTTTTGCTACTTTTCGATAAACAGTTGCAAGTTTGCGCTCAAGATTGCGGACTCCGGCCTCTCTGGTATAATGAGCGATAATAAATTTTAATCCTTCATCAGAAATTGCTATCTGTTTTTCATTTAATCCATTACTCTCCAATAATTTCTTGAAGAGAAAATTTTTAGCAATAGCAAATTTTTCGTCTTGCGTATAACCTGCAAACGGAATTATTTCTAATCTGTCTCGAAGGGCGGGTGGAATTGTATCTAACATATTTGCTGTCGTGACAAACATGACGTTTGAGAGATCAAATGGTACTTCAAGATAATGATCTGAAAAAGAATTGTTTTGCTCTGGATCAAGCGCTTCAAGTAATGCTGACGATGGATCCCCTCGGAAATCTGCTCCTACTTTATCAATTTCATCAAGCATGAAGACGGGATTTTTCGTGCCAGCATCTTTGATCCCTTGTATTATTCTTCCTGGTAAAGCACCGACATAGGTTCTTCTATGACCTCTAATTTCAGCTTCATCACGAATTCCTCCTAATGAGACTCTGACAAATTTACGTCCTAATGCTTTCGCTATAGATTTTCCAATCGAAGTTTTCCCAACTCCTGGCGGACCGACAAAACAAAGAATTGGCCCTTTCATTTTCCCTGATAATTTTCTCACCGCAAGGTATTCAATAATTCGTTCTTTTGCTTTTTGTAAACCAAAATGTTCTTCTTCAAGAATCTTCTCTGCAGCTTTAATATCAACTTCGTCTTTACTCTGGGTACTCCAAGGCAATGAAACGAGCCATTCAACATAATTTCGTACATACCCTGCTTCAGGATTAAATTGATTCATTTGAGACAGCTTCTTAATTTCTTTTCGTACTTTTTCTTCTACCTCTTCTGGCATTGCTGCTTTTTTTACTTTATCAAGAAGTTCTTTCATCTCGCCTACTTCTTCTTCGTCTTCCTCAGCACCCATTTTACCTAATTCATTTTTAATTGTTCGCATACGTTCCCGTAGCATTGCTTCTCGAGCACCTTTCTCAAATCGTTCTTGTGTTTTTGAAGCAATTTTTCTTTCAAGATCAAGAATTTTAATTTCTCTTCCTAAAAATTCCGTAATCTTTTCTAAGCGTGCTCTGACATTGGTCGTTTCAAGAAGCATTTGTCTTTCTTGAGATTTTAAATCTAAAACCGATGCAATTAAGTCCGCAAGCTCTGAAGGAGAATTATCTGACATAATGTTCATAAAGACTAAGAAATCGGCGGATTTACCAAGATTCATAGCCTTTCTAAACTCATTTGTTAAATGATTGCATAATGCTTTTACTTCTGGGGTATCTTCAACGACATCAGGTAGCTCAACAATTTTTCCTAAAAGATACGATTGATGATCTTCATAAGAGATAATTTTCACTCGTGAGATTCCTCGTACCTGCGCGTTGATTTCACCATTTGTCCGGATCATCCGTTCAATCCGAGCCAGCGTTCCTGTTTCATACAAGTCTTCTACCGAAGGATCATGAATCCGTGCGTTTTTTTGGAGAACAAAACAAACGATTCTTTCACCTTGAAATGAAGCTTCTAATGCGGCTAAACTTTTTGGTCTTCCAAATGTGAGAACAGAATCCGTATTTGGAAAAATGATATCGCCTCTAATTGGTATAACTGGAATTATTTTGTCCATATTTATTTGTATTAGCACTCTAACACAGGTTTCTGCTAATTGTCAAGGGTTCAAACTATAACAATTTAAAAGATTCTAAATGAAAAATAAATGCAACAATTTTTTTAAAATAATATTATTTTTCCGTGATTTACCCGATTGACACCTTTGAGATGGGCTCCTACAATTAAACCACTATGGTCTATTTAAGTCAACTCCTTGGAAAAACTATTTATTTTCAGGATGTTCCATATGGAAAAATTATCGACATAGCAATATTTCAAAATCGTCCACATCCGCCAATCTCAAAAATGGAGATTAGTCGAGATAATAAAAAATTAACCATTTCTCCACATGCAATTAATTTTAAAAATGGTCACTATAACTTAACAACAACCCAAATTCCTTTTCTCCCATATGATAAAAATGATTTCTACCTTGCCCAAGATCTTCTGGATAAACAAGTGATTGATGTCAACGGTAAACGATTAGTACGGGTAAATGATGTTGCCCTCGAAGGCAATGATGAATTAAATAGTGAATTAAAAGTTGTCGGAATTGATATAGGATTTAGGGGAATTCTCAGAAGGCTAGGTTTACAAGTTTTTTCAGCGACTTCTGTGATACTCCCCTGGGATTTTATTGAAGCTTTCGATTACCACACAGGAAATGTTAAAATTAAATTAGCTCAAAATAAATTGAATCAGTTACATCCTTCAGAAATTGCTGATATTTTGGAAGACGCTGGAGCAAAAGAACGTATAGGAATTGTCGCAGCGTTAGATACTAAAAAAGCAGCACGAGCAATAGAAGAGGCAAATAGTCAAACACAGATTTCTATTCTCGAAGAACTTCCCGCGTTAACGTTTAAAGACCTCTTGAATAAAATTCATACCTCTGAACTTGTCGATGTATTACAATATTTAAATCCTCTCAAAATTCAAGAAATTCAGAAAGCATTGGCTACAGAAAAAGCACAAAAGGTTAAAAAGCTTCTTACATACTCAGATGATGTTGCAGGGGGTCTTATGCATCCACATTATTTTGGGGTTAATGCGGAAAAAACAGTAAAAGAAGTTACCCGTCTCCTTATGCTCCATACGAATCCACCAGAAACTATCATTGTAACCAATGGCAACGAACGATTTGTTGGAGTTGCTCACACAAAAGATCTATTTAGTAGCGATCCTTTAGCATCTCTGAGAGATGTAGTAAAAGATAAAAAATTTGTCCATGAAGATGTTCATTTCGCAACTATTTTTAAATTATTCGCGGAATATAATTTACGTTCCCTCCCAGTTGTTGACAAAGAGCGAAAGCCTCTTGGTATCATTGTAATTGATGACCTTCTAAAAGCCGTTGAAGAACAAAAGGAACGAGATGAAAACCATTAAGCATTATTTTATCCGATTCCTGCCGATATTAGCTATTATTGGTCCTGGCATTATTTCTGGCTCAGTTGATAATGATGCTGGAGGAATTACAACCTATTCTATTGCAGGTGCACAGTTTGGGTTTAAGTTACTTTGGATTCTTTTTGTCACAACGTTTGCACTTGCAGTCACCCAGGAAGTTGGTGCAAGAATGGGACTGGTAACAGGAAAAGGACTCGCTTCACTTATCAGAGAAAAATATGGCATTAAATGGACAACATTCATTATGATTGTCCTTTTTCTTGCGAATATAGGAACAATTGCTTCTGAATTTGCGGGTATTGCTGCAGCATTTGAGATTTTCCACATATCACCCCTCATATCAGTATCGATTAGTGCACTTGTCGTTTTTTTCTTAGTAACCAAGGGTAGTTTTAAGAAACTGGAAAATATTTTTCTTGTCGCGTCTGCATTTTACGTTGTGTATATCATTTCTGCAGTTCTTGCCAAGCCAGATTGGTCGCACTCGCTTTCAAGTTTAATAACTCCTTCATTTCAAATCACAAACAAACCATATTTGCTGACGTTGATTGCGCTTATTGGCACGACAATTACTCCATGGGGACAATTTTTTATTCAAGACTATGTCGTTGATAAAAAATTATCAAAGGAAGATCTTAATATTGAGCGAGGAGATGTATTTTTCGGATCTTTCGTTACTGATTTTATTTCCTTTTTTATTATCGTCGCTTGTGCTGCCACGATTTATGCACATCATTTATCAATAAATGACGCCAAAGATGCTGCGCTAGCACTCCAACCATTAGCTGGTCCTCTTGCTTCAGCTCTCTTTGCTTTCGGATTACTAAACGCTTCTATTTTTGGGGCAGCACTGGTTCCTGTTTCTACATCGTACGTTATTACCGAGGCTTTTGGCTTTGAATCAGGATTAAATCTCTCATTTAAAGAAGCACCACAATTTTATGGTTTATTTGCACTATTGCTCTTTTTAGGAGGAGCTTTCGTTGTTTTGCCATTTATTCCCTTACTTACCATATTATTTGTTTCCCAAGCAATCAATGCGATATTACTATTACCAATTCTTGTCTTTGTTTTCTTATTATCGAATGATAAACGATTGCTTGGCAAATATGCCAATAATAAAATTATAAACATTATCTTAATTATTGCTTTCGCGGGAATTGCAGTAAGCTCTATTCTTTACTTTTTTTCTTTGTTTCCCGGTCTACACATTTAAAAAGTAAGCTACCCTATTGCCTTCAAACATGGACTAATCTTTCTTTCTCAGATTGGACCCTATGTCCATTTCCATTGTTCTGTTCATGAGAAGCCGCCCTATCAGTCCCTTGTAATACTCGTATTAACGGAAGAGAACTCCGGATCGGAATATTTCGATCTGAACTATAATAGATACGGTCACTAGTAATTCGTACCCTAACCTCTGAACTTTGGTATATAAACCCATATTCTAATTCATCCCATAAAAGTTCATCACTCCCATCTCCATTTTTTCTTACTGGTAAATGGGGATCAATCATAATTCCTTGCTCAGAGATATCAAGTCCTCCAAATCCATACACTATTGCTTGCCATACTCCACCTAACGCTGCGGTAGGAATTCCCCGTTTTAATCCTTCGCTTTTCCTATATGCTTTATACACTGCTTTCTGAAAATGCTCATAGGCTTCGTCCATTTCACCTGCTTTTATTGCGGCAATAGTATGTACCCACCTGCTCAAACTTGAACCATGACTTGTTTCTCTTGAATATTTTTTGTAATTTACTTCCCATTTTGCTTTATCTTTCTCACGCGATAAGAACATGCCTAATAATACATCTGCCTGTTTAATAACAGCGTACTCATTGGGATCAAATCCATGTTCGATCATTTTCATATTCACTTCTTCGACCCCGGGATAAAATTCTCGAAAAGGAAATTCGTGTAACATATGGACTTTGTCAAATTGCAAATAAAGTTTTGATTGTTTGTTATAAGGAATCTCAATGTTATCGGCAAATTTCTTCCATTCTGCTTGTGTTTGTTCATTCAAACCATGATAACGAGCTGCGGGTAAATCTAAGACTTGTGCCAGAGCAAGTGCGTATCGAATGTTCATTTGCGCCATTTTGTTAGTAAAATAGTTATCATTGATGCCAGGTTCCTTTGTCTCTGGATCAAATTCTTGATATTCATCAGGTCCAAGCACTTTGCGTAAATGAAGTGGTTTGTTGATCTGGTCAGATCGCGTTATGTTGTTATCTTTTTTTAATTTTGAAATCCAAAATTTTGCTGTTTCTATAATTAATTCAGCTCCATACGTTCGTAAGAATGATTTATCTCCCGTCGCTAAATAATATTGCCAGACAGCATAGGCAATATCGGATGCAACATGATATGATTGTTCTTTTGTATGGACTTTTCCAAATGTACCATTAGGATTTTTTGCAAACCTGGGTGTGGCATCACGATCACTCGTTGCAAGAGTACTTTCCCAATAAGGAAACATGCCATCTAAACCATATTCTCTGGCTTTTTTTTGTGCACCTGCTTTATTGATAAATCGATACAGTAAGTGCATTCTTGCAACATCGGGATTCGTTGCAATAAAAAAAGGCATATCACAAATATCCATATCCCAAAATACATGACCATTATAATATTCAGTTGCACTCCGTGCCATAACACTAATATTGGGATCCATTGATTGACCCTGTTGGATTAAATGAAAAAGATTGTAGTTAATTGCTTCTTGTAATTGAGTATCTGAACTACCTATGCGAATTAACGGAACTCTCCATTTCTTATGTAAAACATCGGTATGCTCTTTCAAAAGAACTTCCATTGAGGGAAGTGATGGTAATTCATCTACCATACTTACAATTGGATGTAATGCTTCCCTCGAAGTATAAATATTCATAATCGATTCTGCTACATATGTTTGTCCTGAGGTTACTTCAATAGCTACTTCCTCAGCTGCTCTATTTTCACCTGTCATATCAATTGACCTTTCTCCGTGAATTGCAATATCTCTTTGGGATATACGCAAGCGATTTCCAACTGCAACAACTCGTCCTGTTTCAATGCCAGTTTCAAGCAAATAGATACCACTGGTATCCTGTGTCTGTTGTGTTAATTCTGCAATCGAACCCTTCTTATACGGTTTCAAATATCGTCCATCTACATTTTCGTATTCGCTATTTATTACTACTTTTACCGATAATTTTCCTTTTTCTTGATCTCTAAATTCGGGGGTAATTTCTGTTTTTTCGGCAATGACATGATGACGTGTTTGACTTACTATTTTTATTTTTTTAACATGCGTTTTATTACCATATGAATCGATCCAGTCAAATTCAGTAGTAACGACTCCTTCGTACATATTGAGGGATGTATGATAATTTTGTAAATTTGCGGTGTCCATATCCAATATTTCGAATCCATTATTTATAAATAATTCATTTCCCGGCATTTTCACTAATTTTGGAACTGGACTTGCAGTATTTTCACCTTCTCGTTCGTGCGGTTCTAACCTACGTGTCTCATAAAATCCATTTACAAAAACACCTGGTACATGACTATTTTTTTTCGATCCTGGGGTATATGTTGGCACACTTAAGAAACCATTTCCTAAACTTTCTGTTACTTCACGATACGATTCCTCTTCAGGATGATAGCCGTAATAATCCAGTGTCATTGGGGAACGAAGTGATACAATTCCTTGTTCGACATCAGAAAATACCTGTGAAGCTTTTTTTGTATACTCAGGCCTTTTACGATATCGACAGTCAGGATTAAATTGACGAATGGTGGGAACTGATTGGAGAATCATACGTTCGAGCCCGGGAGCTACCTGAGCCAAGCGAAAAACGTCATTTGCTTTTTGTCCAGCAGGATACGTTTTTAACCCAAGAGAGTTATAATATCGTTTTAACTCACTACGAGACATATCTTTATAACAAATAATTACTGCGGGTTAGTATATCATTCTTGTCCAAAGTAGCAATATATTATTTTACTCGAGGACTATATAATAAATAGACGTATGTTATTACTCATTTATTACGTAATTGCAATATATATTTTACATACATTCTGTACAAATAATAAAATTCTCCTTTGGTGGTATAAAATCAATAATCTGCCCATTTCACACTATAAGGTGGTGTGATTTGCTATCACTCAATATGTCTTTGTGAGCAGTATCCTAGAATAGCTTGCAAAATTCTCATATTCGTGTAAAATTCTAGATTAGTTGACCAGAACATTATGAATACTACACAAACAAACAACAATAATTTCTCGTTTTTCCAGAACAGAGATATGTATCTTGCAAAAAAAGTTTCAATAATTATTCCTGCAAAAAATGAAGAAGGAAACATTCAGCTATTAGTGGAACGCATCGACAATGCATTGACCCCTCTTAATATATGGTACGAAATTATTTTTATCGATGATCACTCGACTGATAATACCAGAAGAATTATCCAAGCATTATCTTACCTCTATCAAGTTTCATTACATATAAAAAAAGGCGTTCCCGGTAAAGCACAAGCAATCATTGAAGGATTTTCCTACGCAAAATACGACATTATTTGTATGATAGACGCTGATTTACAATATCCCCCTGAAGCAATTCCTTCGATGCTACAGAAATTAATTAAAGGTGCCGATATTGTCGTAGCAAACAGAGATGAAAAACAATTATCTTTTTCACGTAAAATTATTAGTAAAACCTTTTTACATATTTTCGGAAAAATGCTGCATGGATTTTCTTGTGATGTTCAGTCGGGACTGAAAATATTTAAAAAAGAAATTATAACACGTATTGCCTTAAATCCGACTCCCTGGACCTTTGATCTCGAATTTCTTATAAAAGCTCAACAAGCAGGATATACCATAACATCAGAGAAAATTACTTTTTCTCAACGGCATACAGGGAAATCAAAAGTTGGTATTCTAAAAACTTCTTTTGAAATTGGCATATCTGCAATAAAACAAAAGTTAACTCCTTCGGAAATTATTCCTTTTGATCTTGTTACTGCATTCAAAAGAGGCTCAGGATTTCATTATAAAGGAAATGAGTTTGTTACGTATACAAATCTCGATCATTCGGAAACTGCGGTATTTCAACTAACAAGGTCCCAAAAAGCATGTCTTGCCATACTTTGTGGAATCATCGCTGCTGGTTTTCTGATTAATTGGCATACTACCTTTATTACGTTTCTTGCAATTATTGTTACCCTTTACTTTTTTGATTTAATGTTTAATTTACTACTTATTTATAAAAGTTTCTCTCGAAACAGTGAAATTCATATAGCAAATACCCTGGTACAGCATACAAAAATTGAATGGCCAATCTATACAATTCTCTGTCCATTATATAAAGAAGGAGATGTCATAGGACAATTTGTTGAAGCAATTAGTAGACTTGATTATCCGAAAGGTAAATTACAAGTAATACTGCTTTTAGAAGAAGATGATACGATAACAATTCAAAAAGCACAAAATTTTGGTTTGCCCTCATTTTTTGAAATTGCTATTTTGCCTCATTCATTTCCGAAAACAAAACCAAAAGCAATTAATTATGGACTGAAACATGCGAAAGGAGAATATACTGTCGTCTTTGATGCGGAAGATGTACCAGATGTAGACCAGTTGAAAAAAGTTGTATTGGCATTTAAACAATCAGAACGAAATGTTGTTTGTATGCAGGCTAAACTTAATTTTTATAATCCCCATCAAAATCTTTTAACCAAAGTATTTACCGCAGAATACTCATTATGGTTCGATGTTATTCTCACAGGACTCCAAGCAATAGGAGCACCGATTCCTTTAGGTGGAACCTCGAATCACTTTAGGACTTCTGATCTCCGTCAATTAAAGGGATGGGATGCATTTAATGTTACTGAAGATTGTGATCTAGGAATTCGACTTGCCAAAAAAGGATTTTATACTGCGATCGTCAATTCAACAACACTGGAAGAAGCAAACAGCGATGTTCTGAATTGGTTTCGCCAAAGAGGGAGATGGATTAAAGGATATATCCAAACATATCTTGTCCATATGAGAAATCCATTTGTCTTTCTCAAACTACCGAATAAATCGCATGCTATTACCTTTCAGTTAGTTGTCGGCGGGAAAATATTTTCGATGTTAATCAACCCCTTCATGTGGATTATTACCTTTGCATACTTCTTATTTCGAGAACATGTAGCAACTTTTATTGAAAGTTTTTTCCCAGCCCCTATTCTTTATATGGGAACTTTTTCCTTGGTATTCGGTAATTTTCTCTATTTATATTATTACATGATCGGAGCAGCAAGACGGAAACATTTTAACATTATTAAATATGCATTTCTTGTTCCCTTTTATTGGCTCGGTATGAGTATAACGGCTTGGTTTGCTCTTTATAAAATCATAAAAGAACCATACTATTGGGCAAAAACAAAACATGGTTTACATTTACAACCGGAGAAAAAACAAACAACTCCTCTTCAAAAAGAATCGCAACTTTTGCCTCGCGTTCCAAAAATTTCTATTTCTCTTTAATACGAATGAGAAAAAACCTCTAATTCGCAAACTATTGAGGATTTGCAGAAGGAACTTTGTCTCCTGCCTTACGGGCCTCAGATAAACCAATAGCTACTGCTTGTTTTCTGCTCATCACTTTTTTATTACTCCGTCCACTCCTTAACGTCCCTTTTTTATATTCCTTCATTACTTTATGGAGTTTGTCTTGAGCTTTTTTTCCATACTGTGCCATAAAAATCACCTCCTTTTAAACGGAGATTAAATCAAGTTCACTAGAAAGTATAGGTAAAATCAGTATGAAGAATGCAAGAGCTATTGAATAGTAAATCCGCTACAAGCAACAATACGTTCATAAATTTGAAAAACAACGGTATAGGTTCCTTTTTCTTGGGAATTCGCTCCTCCATAATTTTGAGGATAAACCGTGTAATTCCAGTTATTTCCATAGAGTGACTGTTTCGAAAAAGCAAGATCTCCATTTGGCGAGGTAACACTTATAAGAAGTGGATATACATCGTTTTGGTTTCCAATCATGTTTTGTAAACCAATTTGTATCTTACTTAACGACGGTACCGTTGACTTTGGCAGTGAAATTTGCCAAGCATAGTTTTTTTGATTAAAAGTATTATGGGTTTGTGACAGAGGTGGCCGTGGCATAGAGGAACAAATCCCCGTGCGCTGGTTATAAATAATTTTTCGAGCAGTATCTTGATTCATGAGTGGTTTATCACATTCTCCTCGAAATAATTGCCATTCCTCGCATGAATATCCAGTATTAAAAACGCATAGACCATATTGGCTTCCATCCTTTTGCGTCTTAATTTGTAAACTTCCACCTTGCTCCTCACAATTAACTGAGGCTGGATTTGAAAGAGCAGTTTGAGATGTATGTACAGGTGGCTGAATCAATGAACTTTTCCATAAAATAATTACACAAACTACGAGGCTAATAAAAATAATAATAAGAAGACTCCGTATGAATTGCTCCTTTTTTATTTTCAAAACCATAACAAATCCTCAACTCTTCCTGTTTTCCGTTTAACTTGTGCAGAAGGAAATATGGAAGCAGTAAAAATATTTTATAATGACTGATTACTTTCTCAAGTATGTCATTGGGTCAATAATGTTGTCAATATTTGAAAAAAGTATTAGTGAGAAGATTTCGTGAAAAGTTGTGTCAAAGAATTTACATTCGTTTTGGAGAAATTAATGACTTGCTGAAATGTTTGCGCATCATTTGCACTAACTTGCTTCATTGCATCAATTAAAATCTGTTGATGTTTATCAGCCGCTTGGAGCAACTTTTTATACGTCGTGGCGTCAGGTGTTAATCCGTTATCTTTATAAACAAAGACAAGTTTCGTGAAGTTATTTTCTGCTTTCAACGCAGTAGATTTAGCAAGTGTTATTTCACCTTTTGTAACTAATGGAGGAACCATTCCTATTTGTTTATCTGTTTGCAATAGATAAAAATCTACTTTTTTTTGAGGATCAGTAACAAGCACTTCCCAAATTTTATCACGTAATACTTTAAGCTTATAGAAAGGATTATCAGGTAACATTCCAGGATAAGCAAGTTGATAATCATTCGTATGCGTCATACCTGCAGTTCCCTGCATATTTTGCATGACAGCCGTTGGTCTGGTACTCGATGCAAGAACAACTGTTGGGAGAAATAAAGCAGTAAAAATCAATAATAAAAGCGAGGTTAATCCTTTCATTGATACCATCAACTATAGTATTTGTTGTTATTGTTTGTCAATATTATCTTACAGCAGCCCTTCAAAAGTAAAATATACTCCGGAATCACCTACACAACCAAACTGCAGATGACGCAATAAATTCTCTTTGTGTCCTGGGGAAGCAACCCATGCATTTAAGACATCAAGATAATTAGTATTCATGGCAAGATTTTCAACCACGGTGACGTATGTTTGATATGGGAGTCTATGATTTTGAATTCGTTGTTGAAAGCCATTATGATTAAAATTATTTACTATTTCCTGCGCCCGAGTCTGTGCAAATGAACAGGTATCACGACTACTGAACACTTGCGGTAATCCATTTTGTACTCGGAATTGATTGATAGCATTAAAAATTGCTAGAGCTCGTAAATCCATAGTATTGCTTTTATCTAAAGAAATCATTGCGAATGATCGAACAGACACGTTCCTTTTTAACTGAGGTAACGATAGAGTGAGCAATGCAGGCATTTTTAGTGGTTTTTGTGTTTTCGCAAATGGAATACTAAATTCTCCATGAACTTGCGATTGAGGATATTGATAATAGGAAAAAACAAAGAGAATAAGTACAAAACTTATAAATAATATCCATAAAAATATGCCGATAGGCAGTCCCAAAATTCCTTTGGATCGTTTCATTAATTAATTAAGGTTATTAATTAACGTAATATACTATTCATTCACTTGTCAAGCATTCCATTGTTCTATATCTCGGTGCAAGCATAATTTACTGACCATTCTGGGGTGTGGGAGTAGGGCTAAGAGAAATGAACGGTTGAGAAGTAGGACTAGGAAAATCAGTTGGCTGCGAATGCATAAACTGTGGTCCCGCCCCTGTTACTGGCGTTATTGTTGGTGTTGGCGATGGAAACATTGTTGGCGTATCCGTAGGAATAAATGATGGGGTAGGGGTAGGAGTAGGAGATTGAGGATTTTGATGTAAAGCAGGAGCAATTGTATCAGTTGGTGACGGAGGTTTTGAAAGTTCTAGAGTTGGCATACCTGTAGGAGTAACTTTAGGCGATGGTGTTACTGTTGGTGTAGGAGTTGTTGGACTATTCTGTTGGTATGTATTACTATTTTGATCTTGTTGAATTTGGTTTTGTAATTGCTGAAGTTGTTGGTCCAAATTATTTATTTGACCATTTCCGTTTTGATTTTGTGGTGTTGGAGGAATACTCGGCTGTTGCGTTGGGACAATTGTTACCTGTTGCGATTGGGTTTGTGGAAGTGAAGGTGTTGGTTGTACTTGAGGAACTTGATTCTGCAATAACGCTAATTGGCTTCGATAATCAGTGATATTTTGAAGGAGTTGTTTACGAAGTTGCAACCGCTCATTTGCATCCGAAACTTGATTTATGGTATCCCGAGCCTGAATAATTTGATCGAGGAGATCATTTGTACTTGAGGTATTTAATTGAATGGTATTTGATGTTAATAATTTCTCTGTTTCAGAAAATCGCTTGTCAGCGAGATAGACTGTATAGAGGGCTTTTGTATTCGCATTAAACGATTCAAAACCTAATACAATATCTTCAATTCCTCTTTTTACTGTATAGAGAGGATTTCCTGGCAAGCTACTCTCAGAAAGAAATCCTAATGCTGCTAAAGGAATGAGGAGAATAAGTGATGACCATGTAAAAAATCCTATTATCTTTTTAACAAATGATTGCTGATCGTACACCTTTTTAGCGTAAGTAAAAAGGCAGCTACTGTCAAATGCATCTATTAATTTTTCTTTACAAATTTTTCCACTTCACTCAGTAATACATCAATATCAAATGGTTTTGCGATAAAACCATCAGCACTTGATTCCTGTGCACTTTTTTCAGCAAGTGGATGTGCTGAAAGCATGACAATGGGAATATGTTTTGTTTTCGGACTTTTTTTCAACTCGAGAGCAAGTTCTTTACCATTTTGTTTCGCACCTGCTATTAATAAATCAAGCAAAATAACGTCAGGATTATATGTTGTGATGGTAGTGGTAATTTGGTCGATATTTGTCAACGCTTTGACATGATAGTTCTCTGATTCAAGAGTCATCTGTATCGCTTCGGTTATTGCAACATCGTCATCAATTACTAATATTTTTTTCATATTCTTTTTATTTGTGGGATTAATACACTCTCTAATGAGAGTATTCCAAATACCTGAAAAGTAATAGGTGAAGCAATAGTATATCAAATACTTCTTCCTAAATTACTACTTCTATGAATTATCTCACCTTCGATAATATGAGAATCGCGAGCATACTCTTCCAAAATCGCTAAATTTTTTAAATTTGCTTTCCGAAAAACATATGTTAATTCCCCTACAACAGGAATAGCTCCTAAGAGAAAATTAATTGCGATATTCCAGATCATATGTAATATTTTCAGAGGGGGTAATTTCATTTTTATTGCAATCCAAACAATATAGAATGATAAAGTAGCAGCAAGAATATCACCGAGTTCAGGAATAATATCAAGAAGTGCAGCAATTCCAAAGCGTACTCCGAATATTTGAAATTGATTATCAAGCATTTGTCCTAAAAAATTTGCAGTTTTTAGATGCTTTTCCATATATATATTATACGGTCATAATATATTAATTAAGTAAGAGATTGGTACGTATTGTTCCAGAATCTTATTTTTTTGTTCTTCCCTAATAAATAGAATTCCATAACCGTTCACAAAAAACATACAGTATCGTACGAGAAAGATTTGAAAATAGTACTATTGCTGTTGTTCAGTCAAAACGATGCGTATTGAGAAAAAAAACTACAGTCAGATACAAGAACGATACATCGAAACGTAATCGATTTTACTAGCTACCGTTGCATTTTTTCATGAAGCTTCATCGTAATTGTTACGCAAAGAATTATTTATAGTACAATACGTCCATTGTATGCATGTTGTCATTTTTACTGGCGGAGAAGTTTATAAGGGTCATGCTGTGACTCACGTACTCCAACAAGCTCATCGAATCATTGCAGCAGATAGTGGGGCTGAAACAGCACTAGCATTTGGAAAATTTCCTGATACGGTTGTTGGTGATATGGATTCACTTGCACAAAAGAGTAAAGATACTTTACAAAAAAAGCAAATACTTTTCATTCCTTCTTCACCAAATAAAGACGAAACTGATACTGAACTTGCTTTACAATTTGCCATAGAACTTGGTGCTTCAAAGGTCTCTATTATTGGAGGAATACAAGGAGATCGAATTGATCACATTATCTCAAATATTTTTTTGATAACAAAGACCGTTGTTCCTGTGTCGTTTGTTTCAGGAAATACTTGTGCTTGGGTTTCTCACGGACCGAATGAAGTTACTATAGCAGGACATACATCTGATTTGTTATCTCTTATTCCCTTGACACCACAAGTCGATGGGATTCGCACGAAAAAATTATGCTATCCATTGGTTAATGAATCGTTACATTGGGGACAGTCTCGAGGAGTTAGCAATGTTTTTGAAGCAAAAACAGTTCACATAACGTTTACCAAAGGGACACTTTTATTCGTTCACATCATGCAGCAAAATTGTAAGTAAATACAGCATAAGAATCATTTTTCTGTATTGACAGTTTAACAAATAATATGGAATAGTAGATGTATATCTTGATAACTTATTCTTATGGTATACGCTCAGACTACAATTAATCCTCAGCAACAAAAAGGATTTACTTTAGTAGAGCTTCTCATTGTTATTGCTATTATTGGTGTGTTAGCAGGAGTATTACTCGTTGCCTTAAATCCTTTTGAACAATTTGCTCGAGCACGGGATGCAGGCAGAATTAGTGCCGTAACACAAATTGGGAGAGCAATTTCTAATTATTATACGTCTCATGCAGGCACCACATTTCCTGCTGGAGCAACTTGGTATACTGAATTAACAACTAATTCAAGTGATCTCAATACGTTAAGTGTTCCATTAGTTGCAGGATCCGGAACCAATTGCACAAGGAATGCACAGTCAGCAAATAATAATGTCTGTTATGGAATTATTAGTTCTGGTGCTGATGCAGCCGTTTGGACTGCTGCGGAATCACAAAACGAAATTAATAAATACACTGCTGGTAATGGTGGAACGGCATGTGCAAATATTGTTGATATTGTGTATGTCTTTTCAAAAGGGCAAGTATTTCTTGACTGTCTTGCAAAAGGGGCAAGTCCAACAGTTACTGGTTCAACACCAGACTTGTTAGTTACTCCATAAAATCTCCTTATTGACAAATAGTTTTAAAAAATTTATTATATGTTCGCAATTATGGGGAGCTCGATATAGCGGGCTGAGAGGACAAGCTTACTTGTCGACCCTGGAACCTGTTCGGATAATGCCGGCGAAGGAAATGGAGAATATTTTGACCGGGCATTATGCTCGGTTTTTTTGTGATGAGATTGCTTCAAAAAGAACAAATGAAATCACTAAAATTAATTGGTATTAGTTTTTGTATTTTTTTACTGCTCGTCATAATCCTCCTCGGAATGCGGATTCCAAAAAACCAAACATCATCGCGTATACCAGTAACATTAGCCATGGATTGGACCCCAAATACCAATCATTCAGGTATTTACGTGGCATTGAAGAAAGGATGGTATAAGAATCAAGGAATTGATTTGAAGATTCTTCCCTATTCTCCCAATGTTTCAGCTGATATTTTGGTAGCAAATGGAAAAGCTGATATAGGAATCAGTGCAACAGAAGGTGTCGTTGCAGATGCAGCATCGGGAAACCCTGTAATATCGATTGGCGCAATTATCCAACATAATACTTCTTCACTTGCTGCGCTTGCAAATAATGGAGTGAGTCGTCCCAGCGATTTAGATGGGAAAGTTTATGGTGGTTTTGGGGCACCGTATGAAAATGCAGTCGTTGGTGAAATTATTAAAAAAGATGGGGGTAAAGGCGATTTTAAAAACGTTACTTTATCCACTGATAGTATGCAAGCATTACAAAGTCATCAGATTGATTTTGTATGGATTTTTGATGGTTGGACTGGAATTCAAGCGAAAGATCAAGGAATACAACTCATTACATTCCCTATTAATTCACATGGAATTGCTGATTATTATACTCCTGTCATTATTTCCAGTTCACAAGAAGCAAAGCATAAACCACAATTATTAAAAAAATTTATGGCCGCAACCAGCCAAGGATATACTTATGCTATTCATCACCCAAAAGAAGC
Source organism: uncultured Gammaproteobacteria bacterium (assembly GCA_964416445.1). Classification (GTDB taxonomy): domain Bacteria; phylum Patescibacteriota; class Microgenomatia; order Levybacterales; family UBA12049; genus CAYQEE01. The sequence continues at coordinate 1,965 of CAYQEE010000020.1, read as the reverse complement.
TGCTACTATACTTCTTAACTCAGTACCAAAAGGAACTTTTGCTGATCCAAAATTCGTTTTCGACAGTCAAACATACGTAAGTTCCCATTACGTCGATTCAGGCCGAAAATGGGGTTTACAAGATAAAAGTGCATGGCTTAATTATCCTCAATTTATGCTCGATTCACACGCGATTTTAGATGCTACCGGAAAACCAGTAACCTCACTCAACTTTGATTCACTGTATACAAATCAATTTTTACCATAACCTCACCCATGCAAAATCCAAAATTAGTTATTGAAGATCTCTCTTATTCTTACTTTTATAATAATAAAAAGATTCCTGTCCTTTCGGATCTTTCAATGCATATTGAACAAAATGAATTTGTTAGTATTGTTGGGCCGAGTGGTTGTGGTAAAAGCACACTACTCCATATGATTGCGGGAATTGAAAATCCAAATTCCGGACGCATACACATCGATGGAAAATCAAAAAATAGACGAGGGAAATGTGGATACATGTTACAAAAACCATTACTCCTCCCGTGGAAAACAGTAAAGGAAAATATCACCCTTGGGTTAATAATTCGGCATATACCTCAACAAAAAGCAAATGAACAGGCAGAGTTAGTTCTTGCAAAATTTGGTCTTCAGGAATTTGCCAATATGTATCCCTCCACACTTTCAGGAGGTATGGCGCAACGAGTTGCGCTATTAAGAACTATCCTCTTTCAAAACGAATTTTTGCTCATGGATGAGCCATTTGCAGCGCTAGATGCGTTAACTCGAATCGATTTACAAACATGGCTACTATCGGTTTTAGCGGAGTTTCAGTCAACTGTCTTATTCATTACTCACGATATTCGCGAAGCTATATTCTTATCTGATCGAATCTATGTACTGAGTAATCGACCCGCTTCTATTCTTAAAGAAATGCATATTCCATTTCAACGTCCTCGCCAGAGAGATATCTTAAATCAAAAAAAAGCACGTGCGTTCGAAAAGGAACTCGAAACACTACTTCACGTATGAAAAAACATCTCGTTCAGATAATACCCTCGTTTATTATTATGATGATACTTCTTTTCCTATGGGAATCATTTGTTCGTTTTACGCATATTAGTTCAGATATTCTCCCTTCTCCAAGTCTTATTTTCTCAGCAATGTTTATGAACTGGAATGTTTTACTACAAAATACCTTACAAACTCTGTTAGAAACTATTCTTGGAATTATTGTTGCAATAATTCTTGGTATTGGGATTGCAATTATGGTTGATTTCTCTCCGTTGTTACGGCGTGCAATCTATCCACTTCTCATTACGTCGCAAACTATTCCTATGATCGCACTCGCTCCTCTCTTACTCATTTGGTTAGGCTTTGATTTATTTCCCAAAGTAATTATTGTTACGTTATATTGCTTCTTTCCTCTAGCCATTGCAACGGCAGATGGTTTTGCCCACGTTGATAGAGAATTAATAGATCTAGTTGATAGTATGAATGCATCCTATTGGCAAAAAATGATGTTAATAAAATTCCCATCTGCATTGCCTTCTTTTTTTTCAGGACTCAAAATTGCTGTAACATATAGCATGACTGGAGCAATGGTTGGAGAATTTGTCGGTGCATATCTTGGACTTGGTATATTTATTCAAACTGCAGCAAATGCACACGCGATTTCTCTTGTATTTGCTGCAATATTCATTACTGCATGCATTAGCATCTTTCTTTTTCTCCTTGTTGGTATTATTGAAAATCTTCTCTTACCTTGGTACACCATTCAAAAAAAGAACCTATGAAAAGTCTCCTAATATTTTTATTCATGGCATAGATACATTGATTGGGAGTGAATATAAATTAAACGTTTAAATTATTTTGAAGCTTATTGTCCCTGTTGGACAGACCATTCAACTAAGAGAAGGTTATAATCAGGACCATCAATTTGACCATTATCATCATCTATATCTGCTCCCGAAGAAGTACTATTTG
>CAYQEE010000019.1:0-31244 GCA_964416445.1 uncultured Gammaproteobacteria bacterium | reverse complement strand
CAAGAATTCCAACAACTCTATACCCAACTCGTGCAAAATGGAATATCACCAACCCAAGTTCCATCTGTGACTATTGCTGTATCCCCAAGTTCAAGTCCTACTCTGATGCCGAGCGCGTCACCAGTTCCATCATTTCCGATATCGCCAACACCGATTATTTCACTTACCGCTACTCCTGTGTCACATGACGTTTGTAGTACACAAAAAAATACCCAATGTAGTTTTACTGATAATTGTTCATCATTTGCAGAAGGAACAGAATGTGAAGTAAATGTGAACGGATGTGGAAAATCATCATCTGGTAACAATGTCTATTTTTGTAGAAATAAAAAGTGGGTTTATGATCACTGGACAAAAAATGGCAAATGTACTTTCTGCGGTAATAGTTCAAACACAGAATAATAGTTAATTACCGACTTGAACTGATAATTCTCGAAGAAATAAATTATAGTCCACACCATCAACGACTTGGTCATCATTAATATCAGCTCCGGATGTGTTTGTCGTAACAGGATATAAACAATGATAGTTTGGATTTGTTTGCGCAGTGCCAAAACAACTTACCAGAGCATTATAATCAAGAATGTTTAATGTATTATCATTAGTAATATCACCATTTATTAATTCCACTGAAGGAAGATTAACTGCTTGACCTTCAACAAGAGTAACGATATTTTCGATACGTTTTTCCAGAAAACCATCTGTTTTTATTGCAAAAAGATATTGTCCGCTCGGCACACCGGTGAGTGTTATTGAACCCGTAAAAGCTCCTTGTGTTTTATCGTAAGTAATAGTTCCTTGTTGTTTCTGTTGAAGGGTATTATTGGGAGTAAAGATTGAAATTTGTGTTATTCGAGAAGTATGTGTTGGGTTTAGATTGCCTATACTATTGGGATTCACATTATCTCCACTTCGACCAATACCATGAAGGAAAACAGTTACGTTAAGAGAAATATTTTTTGTTCCTGGGTTTGTTGGACTCAAAGAAGGTGTGGGTGAGGTTGTTAAAGATGATCCAAGACTTAACAAACTTTCCAACTCAGCTCCCATAGCTTCAGTAGTAACCCAGTTTTCGACAACACCTTTATTTGTTCCTGAATGGAGTGTGACTGGGTTCCAATTAGGAGTAACTTGATAATAAACGCCATGATCAGTAACACTATATGCTTTTGTTGTTGCAACAGTTTTCATAACACTTTCCATATCACTAAATTTATTGTTATCAAGCTGATTTGCCAAATGAAATGCCCAAAGCATCAGTACTTGCCTTCCAGCTTCTTTATAATTACTGTTAACGGTAAACGTACCGGGATTTTGCTGTGATGGTCCACTGAAAGCTACTGACTGATAATATCCTAGATTTGTGGAATCCCACATTTGTAATGAATTTGTTGTAGTCGTAAAAGGCATTAAAAGAATTTCTGCTTTTGTTAGAAAATCAACGTTTTGCGTTGCTTGATAGGTATGTAGCAATGAAATAACATCTTGGGCAATTGCACCCATACTTGTTGCGTTACCATTAATTGTATAATTCCGATAGACATCTTTATAAAATATTTCATTTTGATTTGGAGTTCCATCTGGATTTTTTACATTGTCCATTTGGTCAGTAAAGGTATTATATTGTTTCAGCAATGCATGGTTGAATACAAATGTAAGCGCAGTTGTCCCTTGTTGCACCCACTGGGTATTATGAAACTGTGTTCCCGCAATAATCATGCTACAAGCAGCACTTAACACATCGCTAGGACGGTAATAACCATTGGGATGTGTCAAACTAGTTTTATACATGATACCAATTGCTGGATCAATTTCCTTCGAATAACCTGCTACCATAGTGGTAACAATGTTTTTATACATACTATCACCACTTAAACGATACAGATCAAGAAATTCTTCATCCACAACCCATCCTCGTTCGTTGACTGTTCCCATGAATTCATTTTGAACAATCGGAGTAAATCGAGTAATTGCACTATCATAGGTTGTATCTTGGGGATTTTGAGATTTATAGAGCCAAAGTGTATGTATATATCGCATGTCTGTTAATGGGTCATGACGAAACGGTTGATTTGATTGCTGGTCAGTAAAACCACTGCCATTGAAGTTGGTTTGCAAGGGATTTGTACCATACTGCCAATTAATCCATAAACCTGATTCAGTTCCTGTATGGTTGTTATATCCATTTAGAAAAATGTTCGTGAGAATTGCTTGCTCTATTTGAGGTATTGGATTCGATTGGTTGGATCCTAATATAGAAGTAGACTTAATGAGTTTGATTCCAGAATTTTTATGCAGAGAAGGTAAGATAGTAAAACCAATGAATGCAAATAAGAGAAACACCATAATTCGTACATACATAAAAATAACAAATAACTTTGATATTTCTACTATACCAATGATAATTGCTTGTTACCAGTATTTCCTTAGATTTATTGCGAAAATACCAAATATGTAATGAATGGATTTCCGTACGTAATATATACAGTTTTTCGTTTGATTGGAGTCATGACGACATACAGCATTTTTCCTTCGTTTCTTTATCTGTTTTGGTAATCTTAAGAATTTGCAGCGATAAAATGAGCTGATTAGGGTGGTAATTTGAAGTGTCTCATAAACACAAAAAGCTGTCTTAATAAGCTGTAATAATGTATAAAACTATCTTATAGCTAATCAAGCAATACAAAATTTCACCGTTTATTTTGTGGGAAGTTTAATGGGCGATTTAAAAACATCCCATAATCCTTTTAAAAGGGAAACTTGGTACTTTTGGGCAACGTGGGTTTTCTCATAGATATCAGGAAAGACAGCTGTTGCATAATATTTTGACCGAAGCTTCGTATACCAGCCTGCATCATATTGTTTCCAAAACTCACTCTTGGGATAGTATGCATGTGCATATAATACTTTTCTTCCATTAAGCTTTGCAAGATATTTTTCTAATGTTCGATTGAACTGAAAGATTTTCATGTAATCACCTTTTGGCTTTCCCCAAACACCAATATCAATGATAAGGTCAGTTTTGAGATAAGTTGGGGAAAGTTTATCCTTTTTTTTCATTTGTCGGAGCGGACAGAGCCATAGAGGATAAATGTGCGTTTTGTGGTGAATAAATTCTAAAAAAGAAAGCGCCTTTTCTTGTGGAAGGCAAAGGTCTTGAATGATTTGTTGTTGCGAAATATTAATTGCTTGGAGAAATCGATATAGTGTACGGGTATGGAAAAGCGGATTGAGAAAAAAACGAGTCAGTCGATTAAAGGGGAGATGCATACGATGAAACGCATAACGTCCAACCCAAAACGCACCTCGGTTGTACCGAAAAAGATAATCAACGAGGGGAATTATTTCTTCATAAGTGGTTGTTTTTGCAATTACCTTTTCTGCGTGAACATAGAACCAATCATCAGATGCTTTATGAAATGTTACGAGAGGAAGGTTTGCACTATCTGTAAATGTTCCTGTCATAATCACACTTTTTGTTTTAGAAAATATAATGCCATCAATAAAATCTATTGTTTCAGAAACCTTTCGTTTCACAAGAGTAATTGCATCCTCAAAACGAGTAACTTTGTGATAGCGTAACCGTACATATTTTTTAGCAGGTATTAATTTTATTTTAATACGGGTAATGATTCCAAGTGATCCGTAAGAACAGACAGTACCCCAATATAAATCTTTATGTGTATCGGGAGTCGCTGTAACGATTTTACCGTTTCCTAATATAATTTCATATTCGAGGCAGCTATGATGAAATGCGCCCCATTTAAAAGAGCTACTTTCACCAGCGCCTCCTTGGATACCACCTCCGACGGTAATTCCTGGGAATTCCATAACAACTGGTGGTATAAGGTTATAGGCAAGCGTTGCTTGTACTAGCTGATCCATTGAAACGTTTGGTTCAACCAAAGCATACTTTCCTTTCGTATTAATGTGGATAATGTGATCTAATGAAGAAATATCGATATATTCGTTCTTTTTAAAATTTTGGGTACGAGTGGAATTGGTGCTCCCATGATATATACGAATTTTTCTTTTTTCGTGATACGCTTTTTTCATTTGTTGTGCTAATACCTGTACGCGCGTTTTATGAGTAATAGTTGAGGACATAAGTTTAGCTATTATAATGTTTTTTACAAAAGAATCAATTTCGGAAAGTTTAATACTTCGGGGAATCATCTTTAGATATAACGTTATTAATTTTCATTCTCGTATTGAAACATATTGTACTAGCGTGGAGCTGTAGTAAGGGGTTAATTATTTCCACCGTTTGAATGATTTTGCCATTGTCCATGATTTTGCCATTGTCCATAATTATGTGCTTGTCCACCTGAAGTTTGTTGGAGGCCGAAATCAAGTGACGAAATATTTCCACTGCATTGTGCATCTGGATTCCCACCAGTATTACAGGGACTACCAACCTGGACCGAATATGATTGCGGCGTCGTTAAAATATATCCTTGGGGTATGGTATCTAATTTTACTGTATATTTACCATTTGATGGTACTTTATCGAAACTATACCAATTTGGATTAGGTGTTTTTCCAGTATTTTGTGTTGTTTGGGCTAATAAGGTACCAGATGCGTCAAAGAGAGAGAACGTAAGGGCTGGTGTGGTTGTAGTTGTTGTATATGGATAGTAATTATCGCCACTAGTAAATCTCCCAGTATTATTACTATCAATAAAAGGAAATCCATTGATATAATTATACTTTGGCATGCTTGTTGGTGACGGAGTAGAGGGTACTAGGGTTGGTGTTGGTGTATTCGCATTATTTTGAAGAAAACCCAGAGGAGTGGGTGTTGCCGGTGTGGTGGGGGTTATGGTCGTTGGAGATAGGGAGACATCAGGGGTTATCGTCGGTGTTGGTGAAGGATTATTTTGATCTTGCTGAATTTGATTTTGTAATTGTTGTAATTGCTGATTGAGCGAATTAATTGAGGAATCCTGATTTTGGTTTTGAGGGGAAGTACTTGTTATTTGTTGCATTGGAGCAGAACTCGGAAGAGGAGTCATACTGATTTGTTGGGCAATGATTACTGGCTGACTTTGCATTAAACTAAGTTGGTTTCGGTAGTCACTGATTTGTTGAATTAATTGCTGGCGAAGTGCTTTTTTTTCTTGTGGATCAGAAACACTATTGATAGTTTCCTCAGCTGAATGAATTTGCGCAAGAAAGTCATTCACTTGGGAGGTATTCAATTGTATTGCGTTATCACTGAGAATTTTTTGCGTTTCTGAAAATCGTCGATCAACTAAATATACCTTATATAATGCAAGAGCGTTTTTATTAAAAAAATCTAAATTAGCCACAACATTTTCTATACCTCGTTTTAACGGATATAACGGTTGGCCAGGAAGACTTCCTTCAGAAAAAAAACCCAGTGCAGCAAGAGGAACGAGTAAAAGCAGTGTTGACCAAGTCAGAATTTCTAGTAATTTTTTTATTCGAGGATTTTCGTACATAGATTTAGCGTAAAGAAAAGTAACGGTTGTGTCAATTCTTTTGTTTCTTCGTTTGCGATTTTTGATAACAAAATTTATACTTACTAATATGCCTAAAGAAATTATTGCTCCGACGGTTGAAGAAGTGTCTGAAAGCAGACGTTCTCCATTTCCCAGATTATATAAAATAAGTTTGGTTGTTCTGATCAGTCTTATTACATGTACTGTCTTTACCGTGTTACTTATTGTTTGGGTTTCTCATGATTTGCCATCTCCAGGAAAATTAGTCAATGCCGATAATAATAATACGACAAGAATATTTGATCGTCACGGCGTTTTGCTGTATTCGTTTTATTTAAATGAAAATCGTACCTATGTCAAAATTGCCAGAATTCCTCGCTACTTACAAGAAGGGACGATCGCCATAGAAGATAAGAATTTCTATAAAAATCCTGGCTTTTCAATTCCTGGAATGCTTCTGGCGATTCGTAATATGATATTAGGTTATGGAGTTGCAAGTGGATCAACCATTTCCCAGCAATTGGTTAAAAATGTCTTATTGTCTCAAGAAAGAACACTCACACGAAAAGTAAAAGAATTAATTTTATCTGTTGAAATTAATCGCTATTATTCCAAAGATCAAATTTTAGAATTATATCTCAACGATGTCGGGTATGGGGGAGCAGCCGTAGGAGTAGAGGCTGCAGCTGAAGAGTATTTTGGAAAGAATGTTTCAGATTTAGATTTAGCACAGAGCGCTTTTCTTTCAGGACTTCCGCAAAGCCCAACAGCGCTTTCTCCCTTTAGTGGACATTCTTATTATATTGCCCGAACGAATGCTGTTTTGATACAAATGGAAAAAGATCATTATATTACTAAAGACCAAGAAGATCAGGCTCTCCAGGAAATAAGTCATTATAAATTTGCTCCGCACGATTTGTCATTAAAAGCACCACATTTTGTTATGTATGTTAAAGAATTATTGGTAAAGCAGTTTGGTGAACAAGCTGTAGAAACCGGTGGTTTACAAGTGACGACAACTCTTGATTATGATATACAAAAGCATGCTGAGGATATTGTTAAATCCGAAATTGCTGATTTAAAACAAGATCATGTCAGTAATGGTGCTGCTGTTGTCCGTGATCCAAAGACCGGTGAAATTTTAGCTATGGTTGGAAGTGCTGATTATTTCGATCGACTCAATGATGGAAATTTCAACGCATCACTCGCAAATAGACAACCTGGATCTTCAATGAAACCAATTATGTATGCAACTGCTTTTGAAAAAGGATATACTCCAGCAACCATGGTTATGGATGTCCAAACAACGTTTCAAGCAAATCCACAATCTCCTGCATATACACCGGTAAATTATGAAGGAACATTTCAAGGACCAATGCAACTTCGATTTGCTTTAGGTAATTCCTTAAACATTCCTGCGGTAAAAATGCTTGCTCGGGTGGGAATTAAAGATGTTATGCAGAATGCCTATGCAATGGGAATTGCTAACTGGAATCCTACCCCTGATACTTTATCGCAAGTTGGTTTATCACTTGTTTTAGGGGGACGTGAAACAACGCTTCTTGATGAAACGACTGCTTACAGTGTCTTTGCGAATGGAGGAATTCGACATGATCCTGTGGCTATATTAAAAGTTACTGATACCAATAATAACCTATTATTTCAAATACAAAATGAACAGGGAAAACGAGTAATGCCACAAGATATCACCTTCCTTATTTCGCATATCTTACTTGATGATAATGCAAGAACTCTTGCTTTTGGTCCAAATTCATGGCTTGTTGTTCCGGGAAAAACAGTTTCTGTCAAAACAGGAACCACTGATGAAAAACGAGACAATTGGGCAGTCGGATACACGCCTTCAGCGGTTGTTGGCGTATGGGTAGGAAACAATGATAATAGTCCAATGAATCAAGCAATTGCCTCAGGAGAAACGGGAGCTTCACCAATATGGAATAAAATAATGGCATATGTACTCAAAAATAAACCTGATGAACAACCACAAAAACCTGATGATGTAAATGCATTACAAATAGATGCATTATTTGGTGGATTACCTGTACCGGGACAACCGACACGCGCTGAATATTTTATTAAGGGAACGGAACCGACAAATGTATCACCAAACTATAAAGTGATTAATGGAAAATTATATTATATTGTTCATGAAGATGATCCTATTTCAATGGATGGAGTAAATCGATGGCAACAAGGAATTGATGACTGGATACATAAAACGCACTCGGCCGCTGATTGGCAATGGTATCCACCGCAATAATTCTGTTGTTTTGTAATTTTTAAGTAAATTTTCAAAGCAAAACTGCTATACTAAAAGAGGTATCTTCGTGACTACCTATGAAAAAAATATGTCAGTTTAGAATTAGCCTCAGTATTATATTGGCGTTGTTACTTATTCTTCCTTTTGTTACACCTGTCTATGCAAGCCAATCAATTGAGCAGCAAATTAATATTATTAACAGTGATGCAACAAGCGGTGGTAATTCTAATGGTATGGTTTTACTTGATACGACAAAATATACGAATGCAACATACTATTTTGAGGTTATTGCAAAAGTATCAAACGGGACTGGTTCAGTTGATCTTAATTATAATGCAGGAACTGGAGATTCTTCAGTTGGCGGATCGACAATGACCATCAATAATATTACCAGCACGACATTTACTCGGTATCGTTCAGCAGCATTTACCCCAACTGGTGCGCAAAATGCTCATATTAAAAATATTACGTGTAGTGGCTGTACATTAACAATCCATGCTGCTCGTATCATTATTGTTCAATCTTCTTCATCCGTTATAACTGATACGGAAACACAAATTGATATTGGTGAGTTTAGCACGACCTTTACCAATTCTACTGATACTCCTGCACAAAATGCAAAATTATGGCAATATGTTGCATCAAAATACTCAGATATTACGCATGTCTATTTTGAAGCAACAATTCAAGAAAATAATCCAGCAAGTGGTACAGCATACGAATCTTTATATCAAGCAGGGACAAGTTGCACCAACCAAGTGTCAGGAAGTGAAGTATCAACAAATATAAACAATATTCGTCGCGAGCGGTCAGGTGATATCTTATCTTCACTCACAGATGGAACAGGATATATGATATGTGCTCGAACATCTCCTGCAGGGAAAATTCTTGAAAAAGGTGCCCGGATTATTATAGATCAAAGCAATCAAAATGGAATAACAAATATGGAAATCCCTCAAACATATAATGTTGATAAAATCACGAATTCTACAACCACATTAACGAACTCACTTTATAACAATCTTTTTGAAATAGCAAACTGGTCTGGATTTACGATTACCTACTTGCTCCAAGCAACCATACGATCTTCAAAGTCAAGTGCTACGAATACAACACAATTATGTTATGCTACATCATCAAATTGTGATACCTTAATAGGAAATACGATAACAACGTCATCAACCAATAATACATTAGTGACTTCGAGTAGTTTCTCCCAACCACCTGATGGTAAAGAAATTGATATTGGCTTGTCCACTTCAAACTCAGGTGATAATGTGAGCATTGCGAAAGGTGAATTACTGATTGATCTTGCACCTCTCAGCACAACTACAGCCCCAGCACAAACTTCGTCACAAACAGTTTCATCTTCTGGTCCTGATCCTAATATCAAATCAGGGTGGAAAAAGAAAATCGTAGCAGGTCCTCACCATATAGGTACCGCAAAAATCATCACTGCAGCAAATGCATCCAGTTTGTCATCTATTCCAGCAGGAGTATTTATCGAGGATACTGCAACCCATATTGATGTCGATGTTTCTATTCAAAAACAAGATATAGCATCACTTCCCACACAACCGTCACCAATACCGTTTCCTTGGCAACAAGGATTAAACATTGCGGGAGATGTCTATCAATATAATGCGCTCTCATCATTTAATGGTTATCCAGTCAATCAGTTTGATAAACCGGTAACTATTATTTTGTCTTATGATCCACAACAATTATATGGACTATCACCAAATGTACTCAGAATTGCGTACCTTGACCAACAAACAAATACCTGGAAAGTGATATCTGAAAATACGGTTATTAATACACAAACCCATAGCATCGCAAACACCACAAACCAATTTTCCTATTTTACGGTTGTCTATCCCGCCCCTCGTACATCCATTTCATCTGAAAAAGCGACGCTTGGTGCAGCAATAACTCCGACACTTCCACCGCTAACGTCAGAACCAGTTTCTTCAAAAAGAGCACCAGCACGTCAACACCCAATAGTGAATACGCAAAAGCATTGTTTCTTTTTTCTGTGTTTGCCATAAAAGTAGGTAAAAAGTTACTAGTTCTCAGGTTATTGCGAGCCTCAGTCTACGCATGGAAATATACCCACTCTTGAGCTGTATTATAGGATATAGTATAATAGTAGGTCGTTGCGCTACTTATGATAAAAAGGATTGTTTACCTAAGTTATTTTGTGTTAGGTTTTGGGTTATTTTGGTTTTACTTATATCGAATTAATCCCGATGGTATATCCTATTTCACCGTTGCTCAAAATTATGCGAATGGATATTTTGTCATTAATGGGTTTTGGAGTCCGTTACTTTCTTGGTTACTTATCCCTTTTTATCTTCTTCGAATCTCACCATTTATTGGATTTAATCTCATACAACTCTGTGTTGGATTTTTTACACTTCTTGGTATTGAAAAACTTACTGATTTTTTCCCGCAAGCCAAAGAGAGAAAAGTATTGGTACTTGCCGCAGCTATTCCCTTTATCTTGTATTGTGCCTATTCGGTTATTACTCCTGATTTACTTTCCTTTTGTCTCTTACTGTATTATTGTAACTCGGTATTGAAAGCAAAAACACAAGGATTCCAAGCAGGGTTATTTGGAGCATTAGCATATTTAGCAAAAACCTACGCATTTTATTTTTTTCTTGCTCATTTTACTCTCATGATGATCGCGAAACGTGATTGGAGAAACTTTTTGAAAGGATTTGGAGTATTTTTTGTCATCGCTGGGGTATGGGTAGCACTTCAATCATTGCAGTACCATCAACTGACCGTAGGGAATACTGGTAAATATAATTATGAAACATGCAGACCTGGTGGAGTAAATAAACCATTTTTATATGATGGACTTCTCAAACCTCCACCCCATGCACAAAGTGCTTGGTATGATCCTTCCATAATGTCCATACTGTACCATAAGCCACCGACACTGGCAGCAGAAATAGTTGGATGGGTATCTGTTATTTTTCATAATATGTTGGAACAAGGATACCAGTATGAAGGATTTTCTTTATTTGCCGTTCTTATTTTAGGATATGCAATGTATCAAATAAAGAATCCTCAGTATAGATTTCTGCTTGCAACATTTGTTCTGTACTCGCTGGGATATTTGATTTATCATGTGGAAGATCGATATATTTGGTTTCCGGTAGCGCTACTTCTTCTCATGGCAGCAAACATAAAAATACGAAACGTTTTTATGATAGTTTTGTTCGTATCTTTTGTCGTAATTCCAAGTAAGCGGTTACTTTGGAATCTCAATGAAAGTAAAGATATCTATTTGTTAGGAACAGTAGTTCATCTTTCAGGAAATGTTGCATCAAATGGTGATTACAACAACAGTTTATTTCTTTCGTATTATAGCAATGCGCGCTATTTTGGTATTCCGACTGGAACAGCGAGCGTTATGGAAAAAAGCATACAAAACAATCATATTACGTATTTTCTTTCTTGGTCAGATGCGCCATTTGATGCATTTACGAAACGGTACAAAAAAATTCAACAAAAAGGAGGAGTAACAATTTACCATGTGCAGTAACCTTGCATTTTTTACTAAATTGGGTAAAATTCACTTTTATGATTGACACGCTCTCATCAGCATCATCAGAAAAAATATATTCTGCATGGGCAAGAATTATTACAACAAAAGGAGAAAGTGGTATTTATATTCGCCCTCCTTGTAGTGATGTCTATCGTGTAAGAAAATTTATTGTTAATCCATTACTTCATGAAAAATATTTTGGTGATAAGAAGCCTGTATTACTTTTAATTAATGCGGAAGATCGAGAAAATATTACGTTTGAAGAACTTGAGAAACAAGTTATGACAACACTCCATTTAGAATCGGTGTATTCTATTGAGGAGTGGCTTACCGAGTATTCTGATAATCTTGCAATATTTTTATATGGTTATGATGAAGCATTGCAAAAACAAAATGTACAACCGCTCTTGCGTTTCGCATCTTTATTGAATAAATATTCGAATTTTTCCTTAATCCTACTTACTCAATTAAATATTCCTGAGTCAGCATTATATTACAAAGTTCCCGCGCTTCGATCTCCCTTAGAAGGAATTAGCTACCAGGAGCTTCGAAGAAATGAAGATGCGTTACAATTCTTAAATTGGATTCAAGAATTTTGGAATATCAGTATTCATCCAAAACTGACGACACAATTAGTAGAACATATTGGTTCACATTTTTTTCTTTTGAAAGAAGGAGTGAGGTTAGTGCAGGAAAATCCACAATTTACTATCAAAGATATTCTCGAACAGCAAAGTCTCAAACGAAAGGCACTTACCATATTCGAACTCCTTTCTGAACAAGATCAAAAAATTATTGGCAGTATCTTAACGCAACAAAATATTATTTCGCCATCGGAATATCTTACAAAGACTCGACTAGTGCAAGGAAATAAAGTGGGGATAACCTACTGGGAAATGATTAAAAAAGATATTCTTGCAAAAATTCCTGAACAACAGCATCTTCAAGTGATTGAGTCATATTTTACTCCAGTAGAGCGAGATGTGTTTAGCTTTATTCAAGAAAGTAATACGATTGTGAGTCGTGAAGCAGTCGCGCAAAAAATTTGGAAGGAAAAATGGCAAGAGAAATATAGCGACTGGGCAATCGATCAACTGATTCATAAGATTCGTGAAAAACTTGTGTTAACAAATACTCCGTTTCGTATAGAAACAAAAAAGAAATTAGGGTTTGAAATTAAAACGACTGCCTCATTCTAGTCATCCTGACTCAGGATATTCTCTTTCTGACTCAAGCATTTGACTATGCATCGTGTTACAGTGTTAGCCATGAATAGGAAGAGAACGTATTTACCAGAGAAGCATATCAATGATACCAATCGACATATTAGCACTAGCCTTAGTTATCGATCACTGATACATAAAAAGGCGGTACTTGCAATAGGAAATCAAAAAATTTTATTTCATGATGAATGGCAACTATTTAGTGGGCATCTACGAGATTGTACCTGTTTGTTCTGCAGTTTCTGATTGACTCATTATTGTCCGAGTTGCGTACTGATTTCGGTAAGAAATAAGTTGTAATCGACGCCATCAATAATACCATCATCACTGGGTTGCACGGTATCGTCAAAAATATCTGCTCCTTGTGTTTGAGAGGAAGGTTGAAATGCTAGCGGACAACTTGGGCTAGTAAGTTTTGAACCATAACATTCAACGAGAATATTATAATCGAGCAAATCAAGTGCGTTGTCATTATTGATGTCACCATTAACAAGGAAAACAGGAGGAAGTACTGTTTGTTGATTTTGGGTGATATGAATAATAGATGAAAGTTGCTGTTCTAAAAACCCATTTGATTTTACTTTAATAATGTAATCACCCGTTTTTATATTCGAAAGGGAAATAGTGCCTGTAAAGAATCCAGTTGTTTGGTTATAGGTAATTTGACCTGATTGCGTTGAAATAGTCGATGGTGCTCCCTTGATAATGGTGACAAGGAGTGGACGCGTTGGGTGTACAGGGTTGCTATTTCCTTGTGCATGAGAATTGCTATTTGTACCTGCTACACCAAACCCATGCAGTCCAATGCTCACTGCGAGTGTGATAGTGCTTTGGTTTGGTGTTGGCGTTGGTGTCTGTGTTAGTTTTGAAGATACGATAGGAGTTACTGAAGGAGAGGGAGAAGGAGTGGAAGGTTGTGTTACGGGAGAAGTTGGAGTAAGGGTCGATGTTCGGGCATTTACTAATTGTTGCCAAGTACTAAAATAGTTCTGAAAAAGCGCATTTCCAGCATCTTGTGGATACCATTCAATAGAAAATGCACCGGCAGTATTCGCTCGTTGAATATCTGTTTGAACGACACAACTGTCATCACAGGTTGGGGGAGTGGCGTTGGCATGTACCGCAAAAATAGTACCCAGTTGGAGATATGCATTGGGAAATTGTTTCCTCATTTGAGCGAAAAAATTAATTTCGTTCAGATATCCTGGTTTTGGACTGAGACCTTCTTGTCCAATGCCCATACCCTGTTGTAACGCATAGAATGCAAGTTCTTGATCAATTGGTTGTTGTGTTTGTGGATCAGGGGTATTATATCCAAGAGGATAAATGAGAATCATTGGTGAAAAAATTTGGATGTAATGGGAAAACATCATTTGTTGCCAATTCTTCCATGCAGTTTGAGAAAATCCCCAAGAAGCGAGTTGATTGGTATCGTTTAGAGAACAACCTAAGCACGGATATCCTTCTCCTCCTGCGCCTAAACCCACACGAATATAAAGTAGCTGGGAAGCATACTGGGTTGCGCCTATATGTTGCTTGATAGCCGATAAATAAGCGAAGAAATCATTTTGGAATGTCTGGCTAAAATAGTCAGGAATATATGCTCCACCATTACTGCAAAAAACAAGGTTTGCTGCTTGGAGTTTTTGGAGTTCCCAGGAAGGAAGATATTGTGGATTCGTTGTACAAGTACCACTAAACGATTCATGAATGAATCGAACTACGAGAACATATTTTTTTCCACGAGATGCCCACGCAGCAATTTCATTATCAAGCGGCTGCCAATTAAATTGTCCTTGCTGCGGTTCAACGTCAATCCAGTCTAATCGAATATCAGTTGCACCAACTTGTGCACTGTTGAGTGCGGTTTGATTCCATGTACCATAGGAATTATTTCCATCGAGTTCAATATTAGCAGGATACAGCGATGTATTACCTGCAGCGTGAGGTCTCGTATCTTGTTTTTGCTGGAGAAAAATAATGAGGACTGGTAATATGATTAAAAGGAAAAAAAATAATATGAGAAAGCGTACTTTTTTATTCACTAAATTATCATAGAGAAAGCATATTTTCTTGTAAAGAAGATTACGAATAAAATTTGTTATACTCAATGTGTGAGAAATGAAATACTACCGAAAAACGAGCAAATCGAAAAATTTGAAAAACTTCTCAAAAGTGATACTATTCTCTTTCGTGCGAAAGCAGTGTTTCCTTTCCATTTAGCACCTGATGAGTTAATTATTGATACCGTAAAAGTCTCCCTTCGTTCAAAACGATTTATGGCTGGAGAATCAGTGGAAACAGTTTTACATAGCGATATCCAGGAGGTGACGATTAGTCTTGCTTTTTTATTTGCTAATTTGACCATTCGACCAAAAGGTGTTGGGATAACCCCACTACATATAACATACCTCTGGAAACACGATGCTATTCGTGCAAAACAAATTATTGAAGGCATACAAGTTGCCTTGAAACAAGGAATTGAACCAGGACAGTTAGGAAGCGTTTCAGATTTAGCTGAAAAAATAATACGATTAGGAAGTATTGAAAAGTAACCGTGTCTTTTATTAAGGAGTTGAACGCCAGTTCTCTCGTGTTTTATCGGTAGTAATAAGTGGTGGAACAGACATAAGAAAGTATTGTGATAATGCATGTACATAGGGTTCATACAACTCAAAGAACGCTAACAGTTGTTTATCAGCTTTTTCTCCTCCTTGGTACGTAACTCCTTTTCGTTTGAGTTTTTCGCGAACAACTGCAATTTTTTTCGGTGTTATTCGGTCACAATGATCCTGCGGTATGGGTAAATCCAACAGCTGTGTTAAATCAACAACTACATGTCTTGCCATAGCAAACGTAAACTGTGCGGATTCAGTAGAAATGTCATCAATGCCAACTTGAATAAAAGCGCAGACATCAAGTATCGTGGTGAGCGTTGCAATCCATGATTCATTTTCATGTTGCGAACGATAATATGCCAATAGGGGATGCGAGAGATGGGTTTGTAACAACTGAGCACACCATAGTTCCCATGCTGCTAAAAGCGAACCAATGTTGCTTGTTGTTGGATGCTCCGTATATCGATCAAGGAAAAGCATAGCACTGGGCGGCGATCCAGCTCGTGCATCGAGCATGGTTATCGTGGTTTCTCTTTGCGAATATGCTTGATAAAATGTAGGAATATATCCAATAATCATACCGAGAAATCCAAAACCAGTTCCCGCTTCAACAACAAACAAGAATCTTCCAAGAGGGCTTTGAGGAATAACATCTCCAAGACCAAGTGTGAAAAATGTTGTTCCTGAAGCATACAGATACATTCCTAAGTTCATGATTTTACTTGGTGATGTCATGGGGATTTGAAATCCAAAATAAACAAGACCAAATCCAACAATAAGGAGCGTTGCCCAAAATGCTATGAGTAAAATAAAGGAAAGTGGTCCAAAAAATCCAAGGTAGGTCTCTTGCTTCGGGGTTATGTTCTTTGTTATCCGCGCTTGTTGTGACCAAATTTTCCAAGTTATCCGGTAAAAAACTCGAGCTATTCGAAAACGTCTTGTTACGCGAAGCGGTAGAATAATTGTTTCAAAGGCATCCCACAATACACCAAGAATAATTATAAAACCAAGGAGTGAATAGAGAATCATATCCTTATTTTATCAGAAGAATAAAAATTTCTGACAGGTGCAGAGTTGTCCATTGAATAACAGGAGTATAATAGAAGGTGTGGAGGATTACGTATAAAACAACTTTGTAATCATTTGAAAAAAGCAAATAAAAAGATGACAGCAACTACCCCAGAAGGATGTAAGGAATGCTTACTATCTGGTGATGTATGGGTGCATTTGAGGCTTTGTTTGACGTGTGGACATGTTGGTTGTTGTGATAATTCAAAAAATAAACATGCTACAAAACATTTTCATAAAACAAGGCATCCAGTTATAAAATCATTTGAACCAGGTGAAGATTGGGAATGGTGCTTTATCGATAATATAATGGCATCGTAAGATATGATAGTACAATCACAACAATCAGGAGAATTGGCACTTTGGCCATCGCTTGTGTATAACGAGTGGAAAGATACCCTTGATACGTTACATCTATGGATGCAAATTGTTGGAAAAGTAAAACTTGCGTTATGTCCATTTATCAATCAGTGGTGGCAAGTAGCTTTTTATGTAACAACTCGGGGTATGACAACAGGTCGTATTCCTTATAAAAAAAGCACGTTTCAAGTGAACTTTGACTTCATGACTCATCATTTGAGTATTTCGACAAGTGAAGGAAAAGAAATTGTTATTCCTCTCCAACCGCGTTCTGTAAAAGATTTTTATAGCCAGTTTATGGAAGCCTTAAAATCGTTAGGAATAACTGTTTCAATACGTCCAATTCCTTCGGAAATGTCTAATGCGATTCCGTTTCATGAAGATACCAAGCATGCTTCCTATGACGGAGAATATGTTTCGCGTTGGTGGCGTATTCAACTGCAAGTCAATGAAGTATTTGAAGTATTTCGAAGTCCTTTTCGTGGGAAAAGTAGTCCTATTCATTTCTTTTGGGGTTCGTTTGATTTAAATGGAACGCGATTTTCAGGTAAAAAAGCAAAACCACCAAAGCTAAAAGGAGAAATGGGAAAAATTATGCGCTTTGCAGAAAATGAAGAAAATTTTGCATTTGGATTTTGGCCAGGTGATGAACGATTTCCGTATCCAGCATTTTATACATACCTCTATCCGGCGCCACAAAGCTACGAAACGATTAAGACGGGACCAAGTATTTCGTATTTTAATAAAAAACTCTCAGAATGCATTCTTCCTTATGAAGAAGTACGTCGAAAAAAGAGTTCGGAAAAGGAAATGTTGCATTTTCTTGAAACGACCTATGTTGAAAGTGCTAAACTTGCCGGATGGGATATTGCGTATCTTCAAGGTCCAGTACCGCAACGAAAGATGAAAAAATAGGAGATAACTCAAAACTATTATTACGAACGAATTGTCATGTTGATCTAAATTGCTATTTCTCTTTCCTTTTCTTATAATTGCAATCGATGAGTAGTCCAGAGCACACGCAACGCATGCGAAGCCATTTTACCGAGCAGCTCATAGCCAACTATCTGCCCAACCATCCACAAATTGCCAATGCATTTCGGGCAGTTGATCGAGCTCATTTTATTCCACGGCAATACCAACATCGGAATAATCTTGCCTATGAGGATAAAGTGATTCCGTTACAAGAAGGTTCAACAATAAGTCAACCTTCGCTGGTGGCTCGAATGTTAACGTATCTGAACGTTAAAGAAGGACAAAATGTGTTGGAAGTTGGGTCAGCTTCAGGGTATCAAGCTGCACTTTTGGGTGAGCTCGTTGGTCCGCGCGGATCAGTGCATACGATCGAGATTAATCATGAACTTGTCGAGCATGCATCTGCTGCTTTACAAACTTATCCTAATGTTACTGTTCATGAAGCAGATGGCACACACGGAATTCCTGCACATGCTCCCTATGATAGAATTATTGTAACTGCAGCAGGTACCGAAGTACCCGTAGCATTACGAGATCAGTTAGCTGTGGGAGGATTATTACTGATGCCCGTTGGGCCACAAAATAAACCACAAAAATTAATTCTCCTGAGAAAGGTAGCAGATGACGATTGGGATGCTGAAACATTGAGTGGTGATGTTTTGTTCGTTCCATTTCGTGGGTTTACACCGAAAGGACAAGATGCAGAACAATCGCTCGTTGTTCGTGACTCCCCTCCTAAAAAGTTGTCCGATACCGCACGAGATAAATTAATTTCTCTCTTAATTCGAGGGAAAAAAAGAAGAGACTAGAACGTTACAACAGTCTGGTATTTGAAACGCATTCTCAAAAACACGAGCAGAAAATTGCTGTTGTTTCGATTATCTTCGAGATGACGTATATGCCTGAGTTAATGTTTTGGTGTGCGCCATGACGGTTGCGGTATCTGTAAGTTGTACTCTCTGATTGCCTGCTGAGAGAACAGGAATAGGTACCGTGAGGTGATTTGATGACAAGACTGCATTACGAACAATACGTAATGGCCTGACTTGATAGGCTTGCACATTTGCAAGCATTTGTTCTTGTGAACTTTCTTTCCGATAAAAATCACGATACAAATCAAATTGTTCAATAGGTATGGCTGGATTTGGCAGTTGCTGTAAATATGCATAATAAGGAGTAAAGTCATTTTTCGTTATACAGTCAGCGAGTAAATATCCTTCAGCAAAGTACTGAAATAATGAAAGAAAACCAGGATATGCATATCGATTTCCCTGGAGCGTTGCTGATGCTAAGAGGTTTAATGCATCAACTTGTGTTGCGGTCTCAATATTGCTTCTATTTTTTATATCAGCAAGATCAGTACAGATTGTTAAATTTCCCTGATTTGAGCCACTGTTTTCATGAATTAATTCATGTGCCAAAACAGCAGGTACCAAAAATGGTTGCAGCCCCTGATGCAATGGGCTTGTTGAGGAAAAAAATCCCTTATTTATTTCAAGTGGGGGATGGTAGGGATCAAGACAGCCGACGTCACCAAAATCAAGAGTACTATATTTATTTAGCTTTGCGTCATCGTATGTCTCAACCGTAGGACTAACAAGATTTTCACGATTGTGAACTCCATCACGAACGAGAAGAGGGAGAATGGCTTGCTCGAAATTCTGAGCGTCAGTGACTGTTCTCAAAAGAGCTGCGCGGGGAGCTATTGCTGATTCTGCCTGGACCAACGAAAGAGCAAGTTCGGTAGCAGAATCAGGAGTAAGAGGTTTATGTAACAAGGTAAGAGGTTCAGGAAGTCGTAAAAGCTTGTTTGCAGCGTTATTGAGGGAGTCTCCAGACAGTTGGGTGCTCATAAAAAGGCCTATAGCAGTTCCAATAAAAACACGGCGAGTATGTGGTTTTTTGGCTATTTCACCCAGTCTATTTATCCAAAAAGGCAATTGCAGCTGTGTTTCGAGTCTATTTCGCATACTATTTTGGATAGTATATCACATCCTATAGAAAAATACAGAATATTGTCAGATTATGAACAATTTTTCTGTCATTGCGGTGATAAGAAGGTGCTTTTATCTGAAATTGTGGATAATTTTTAGCGCTATAGATTTATGGTTACTGTATTGGATTATCTATTACCAAAGACGGTTTCCTCCTTGTGGAGCAACTTCGATAAAGATTCCTAATTCTCGTTCTCGTTGTTCTATTTCTTTTTCAAGTTGTCTCAGTAATTTAATTCGTGCTTTTTCATACGATGGTGGTATAGGATCATTAGTTAAGTCAGAAAGAGGAAGCCGAAAAACGGGTAAATAGATTTCTTTTGTTTCCCGAATTTTTGCAATTTGTTTTTCTCTTTGCATAAATTTGAGGGTTCTCATATTGTGCAGTCGATCAGGTAATTTTAACAGAATAGTTTCAGGTTTTACGGACCGAGTAGCAAATCGTTCATGATAATCTTCTTCAATATCTTTTTTTGTTCGCTCTAAGGACACATTCTGAATAATGTTGTATATTAATTCTCGTTCGGTTACTTCTTCGATGATTTGTGCTAATTCGGGACTAAAAATCTTTGCCATTCTTTCATACATAGCTTTTGTAGGATTTTCAGGGTCAATTTCAATATTTTTTGCAAAATAAATGGTGTCTTCCATCACATCATGTAACAATGCTCCTGCGATAAGAAGCGGATTGCGAATGCCTGCTTTCAAAAGGATTATTGCCGTTTGGAGTAAATGAGAGGAAAAATATGGTTCGTTACTGGCTCTTTTTTGGTCTTTATGGGCAATTATCGCGATATTATATGCGAGTAAAATATCACTTTGTTCTTGTTCCTCAGGAATAAGTTCTTGCAGTAATTGCTGAAATTCATGTAAATCAATCGCTTCTTGTTCCATGGCAATAGTTTTTACAAAGTGTGTATCTTTTTGGTCAATGATTCGTTTGAGCGCAAATGACGAGACATCTTTTTCACGTGGCTGTTCGCTGGCAGTAGACAAGACAGCATGGCCAACTGCGTGAAGAAAATGATAGGAAAGCAGTATGTCATCTGTGACCAGACGTTTATCAATTTCTAAATTATCGGCAATATGCTCCACTTGAGTAGGATAGAGGTTGCGAAGTAACTGCATGGTGAGTTTCCAATTAAACGGAACTTCGATATGCATACCGCGTTCGTCTGCATGAAACCAATCTTGTTCAAATGGTGAAGCTGCTGGGTCGGCGACCTGTAATGCCATGGTTTTGAGTACAGGAAATTCTTCTTGGAGATTTTGCCACAGTGAAAAAATATGAGGATAGTATGCTGCTTCTTCTTCAACTTGTATTCTCGAGGGAGTGTGGTGAGCGATCTGATCTGCATTATCGATAAAGTCTGGTAAAAATCCTCGTTGGAGAGGGTAATGAAGGGTATCGGTTATTTGATCTTTCAATGAGTTGGTAATATCAGCAGCTTGGACTTGCATGGCAAAGCGAACATATATATCAACTTCAGGCCGCCGAGTTATTTTCATTTTTACTGCGTTACGTGGGTCATACCCTGATCGATTGAGGAGCTGACTTACGAGTCCAGCGGCAATATAGCCGTATCCTTTATTGTCAGTAATCCGAGCGCGTTGTAAGATCGAAAAATTCATATCAAAATTCCCCGGTTTTTCTGGAGAAATATATGGTCTCACTTCCCTCATTACCATGCGGTGTAGTATAGCAAACAAGATGAAATTGTCAGTACCCGTTATTACTGTACTTTCCATGTATATTACCCTATAATTCGTAATTATGAGATTTGAACAGGGGATATCAAATACTTTTCAGGGTAATACACAGCTGACGCTATTACAGGGAAAGAAACAATTTGGCGAACTGCATTATACATATATTGATAGTTCGCAGCGATTTGGTCTGACGTGGGTAAATGTTCCCGATGGGTATCGAAGACGCGGATATGGCGTATCCTTATTGCGTGAATTCGTACACCAGATTGGAGTCAATAAACCAATTAGTGGTGAAATAGTTCATGCAAAAACGTTAGAAGCATTAGCTTTACAAGGAGTGTTCGAGGAGGCAGTAGCAAAACATGTAGTAGTTATTACTGAATCGGAACGATTAACCGTACTTCCAATCGTTCAATTTTTACAAGCAGGTGGCATTCGTGTTGATGAGGTAGAGGCTGAATACAAAAAAAATATCCAAACAGGTGATCCCCGACTCGATTATCAGAAAATTAAGGAATCAATCGCAACTGGATATGATGATTACTTGGCTTATTTTAACGTGAGTTTACGAGGAAGTACGTAACGAGAGAAAGAAGGATGTTGCGTGTGACAAGCGTATTCTCGCGTACCAGAGCAGCCAATAATAGACCTATAGTTGACTGTGAGTCTCTCACTATGTTACTATTGTTGCATTATGCCAAGAGGAGAACTAGCCACACGGGCAATACGAAATATTGCCAGAACGCATCTTGCACGGGAAGCACAGAGAGCGCTTCCTTCACATGCAAACGCTCTTCTAGCAACACGACATTTCGCAGATGTATCACCAACTGATGCTTTGTTAAACACGCAGCAGCCATCCATTCAGCAACGAATTCTTCCCCTCAATCTTCCTGATTTACAAGAAGAGTTGAGGAGAAGTAAAGAACGATATGCTGCACTTATGCCAAACGCAAATCCGTCAAATTGGGAAGAAATAGGACGGGTTTCGCGTGAAATTGGAGTGATAATGAAAAGGGTGCAGTTATTAGAATCTGATAAACAACTTACCAGTCATCAAGATGTAGACATGATGTTAGAATTTGTTGAGGAATTAATCCCTTCATTTGAAGGACAAACAGATCCAGAACATAAAGCTATTTTAGATGGTTTAAACGTAAGAAAAAATATACTTGAGACACGAAGAGGAGAGTTAGGTCCCCGGATTCCTGCAATTGATCAAATGGCTCAAATACTCACTGCTCAGCAATTAGATCAGGAGCTTACAACACGTATAGAACGATTTGAGACGTTACCTGAAGAAATAACGGACATGCCAGCTTGGATAGAAAAAGAACAACTTGCTCATGAAATTCGTGTACTCACTGCACGGAGAGGGCTGTTACAACGAGACCAAAATGCAGAAAGTTTTCAGGAGATTGATCAGCGACTTGCAGACATTGAGAGAGAAAAAGATATGGTAAGCCAAAAACGTCTGCTGAGAAGTGATATTATGCATGTTGATTCAGGAACGAGAAGAAAAAGTGCTTTTGCAAGACGGGGGTTACAAATAAGACGGAAGCTTTTATTAGACAGAAAAGCAGCACTCGAACACTCGTATAATTCGCCACCTGTTGGATATGAAGGGTGGGAACAATATGTTGAACAGCAATTATCAGGACAAGCAGACACAAATCCCGTGCAGTATACAGGGAATCATAATGGAATACCCAATGTCGATCCTCTCGTACCACCGGTATTAACGGTAGACCCAACACACCCGCTTTCCCAGGAAGAAAGAGAAGCCAAAAAAGGAGAGTTACAGACTAATCTTCAGGAAAACTTTGCGTATATAGAACCGATGCGCTGGATGGAATTACTGAAAACAGACTTGTGGGGAGATGACACATCAGTGCGTATACAACCCACCGAA
Organism: uncultured Gammaproteobacteria bacterium; assembly: GCA_964416445.1. Taxonomy (GTDB): domain Bacteria; phylum Patescibacteriota; class Microgenomatia; order Levybacterales; family UBA12049; genus CAYQEE01. Next base: position 8,082 of record CAYQEE010000019.1, on the reverse strand, counting down.
AAAAGAGAGATCACCATACAAGATGATGGAACAGTGATTAATCGTAGTTTCGTTGGACTGAGAATTACCCATGAGCATGAAGATGGTGAAGCAGGGTTAGTGATGGGTATGGGTTATTTTGGAAGTTGGCTAACGATAATACCGGAAGCAATCCAATCAGTAAACGCTGAAGAACGTCAAAGAGGGGTAAAAGCTTACTTTGTTGGACAAATTTACCCAGACGGAAAATTAAAAAATCTTCGTGTTATACCATTTCCCTATGTCGATAGAAAACGGAAATTTCATGAAATACTCTATCGAGCTGCTTTAACAATGAAACCAGATGATCTACTGACGCAACGACTTCAAGCAATAGCGGCCTAATAAAGAGAAGCATTAGATGAACGAGCAAAAGATCATAATAATATAGGGAGACGCTTACCGTATCGAGAAATACGTCGTGATCAAACACGAATACGAACACGTAATTATACACTAAGTTTAGTTTGCTTTTGTATAGTTACTCCTTTAATTAATAGCCATAAAAGGAATGCAGATTCTGCAATAGTTGTAATTGCGAGACCTGGATAGGTTACCACTTCATAGCCAGGAAAAAGAAAAGCCTGAAGAAATGTTATCAAGTAACCAGTGCATCCAATCATAAGCAATATACCCAAAATTTTGGGGAAGTAACCCGACTTAAAAACCAAAAACCCGAGTGGTAATAACCAAAGACCAAAAAATATATCGACGATGAGATATCCATATTTATGTAAATCGAGAAAGAGCATCACCAATGCATGTAACTGACTTGAACTAAATGCCTTCAAATAATCGGCTCCACTTACTAATAAAAGAGGAGCGAATTGGGTAACCATATTGATACATACCATGGGGACAAAAACGATAACAAAGAAAACCATAAGCAAAGCTATACTCTTATTAATTGATTTGAGTAACAAGTACAGCACCAACACCAACACTATTTGAGCTGTTTGAGCAATTAAATCGCTCACCATGCTGATGCGAAACAATAACTCGTGGGTCATGATATTCTCCACCGTTGCCGTGGCATTTCCTGAAACAATTATTTGTGAGCGAAAGGCTTCAGCAAATCCCGCAGTTATGGCAATAAAGAGATATAAGAATCCAGCAATTCTTGCAATTCTGTTACTTGGAATTATTTTTTCTTCTCTCACGTTACTAGTATTATACTGCCTCCTCGGATATTTCTCGTGATAAGCGTCACTGCAAAATATGCTCCCGAGGAGTATGATGCTCATGTTGGGGAAAGTAAGGTGAGAAAACTTTTCGCAAGTGTTTGGTATTGAAGGTTATGAAAAAGTTTTTAAGTATTTTTTTCGTAGTACCGGTTCTTATTATGGTAGGTTTTGCCGTTCCAAAGAAAGCTTTTGCACAAACGAATTTCTCGTCGGGCAATACGGTTCTTTTACCAAAAGAGCAAAATGTTACCAACGATTATTTTGCAGCAGGCAGTACCGTGATTCTTGATGGAACAGTAAACGGAGACGCGTATATTGCTGGAGGAAATATCGCAATTAACGGTACCGTCAATGGAGATGTCTTAGCAGCTGGTGGCAATATTAGTATCAATGGACATGTAACGGGAAATGTACGTGCAGTTGGTGGTCAAATTGCTGTAGCAGGCAATATAGGTCGTAATGTTTCGGTAGCGGGAAGTACGATATCTCTCCAGTATCCTGCAAAAGTTACAGGATCAGTGGTTGCCGCGGCAAGTAATCTTTCGCTTCTTGCTCCAACTGAAAAAGATATAACAATTGCTGCACGGCAGGTAAGCATTGATACTCTGATAAATGGGAATGTTACGGGAGCAGTTGGACAAATGGATATATTACCTGGAACAAAAATAATGGGAAAACTAACATATTGGAGTAATTCTCCTGCGCAGATAGCACAATTCACCGTAAAAAATGGGATAACCTACCATCATACTCGATGGGATACCCAGAAAGCATCGCAACCAACATTCAATACTGCTGCAACTGGCTTCTTTGCGGGATTTGGGATCATTTGGTCGTTAGTCAGTCTTATAACGTCATTTGTCTTGGGGTTAATTCTTCTCAGGTTTTTCCCCGTCTCTATGCAGCAAATAAGTACCACGCTCACAACGAAACCGTGGGCAAGTATGGGAATTGGATTTCTGACAGTTATTCTTCTGCCAATTGCTTTTGTAACGCTTCTTTTTACAATTATTGGAATTCCCTTGGCTATTATTCTTTTGATAGTGTTTATCTTGTTTGCATTATTGAATGGCATTTTCATTTCCTACGCCATTGGAAAAAAACTGCTTCCTCGAAAAAACTCATTAGCACTCGTTGTGGGTATCGTTATCAATGGGATTATCAGTTGTATTCCCGTTATTGGTTGGATTTGGAATATACTAACGTTTTTTATTGGTATGGGAGCAATTGTACTGGTTGAAAAAGAGATTTACACAGCACTACGAGAACGAAAAATAATATAAAGAAAGGAGGTTACATGAAATCACTTGTCATTTATGATTCAAATTTCGGGAATACAAAAAGGATTGCTGAAGCAATTGCAGAAGAACTTGATACTACTGCAGTTTCTATTGTACATATTAGTGTTGAGGCACTAAAAAATCTTGATTTACTTGTTGTTGGTAGTCCAATTAATGGCTGGAGACCTTCAAAGAAAATGAATGATTTTTTAGCAAACGTACCAGATGGAAAATTAATGCATGTTAAAGCAACAGCTTTTGATACAAGAGTAAAATTATTTATTCATGGTGATGCAGCAGGTAAAATCGCTCATGTTTTGGAAAAAGCGGGAGCAACAATAATCTCCAAGCCACAGGGTTTTCTGGTTAAAGGGAATGAAGGACCTTTGCTTGATGGGGAAATTGCAAAGGCAAAAACGTGGGCGAACACAGTAAAGCAAAAAATTAACGAGTAATAAGATTGTTATTAGAGTCTAAACAGGTTGACACTAAACTCGTTGGGAGATTATAGGTATTTACGCTATTACATAAAAGAGGAGCTTGGGTAATTGCTACAGTTATCCACTTTCCATGGACTTTTGCTGCATACCAAATTGCTCCTCCGCCACCGTTTGCTGGACCAACTTGGCCAGCGGCAAATAATCCGTTATATTGGTTGGTTACAGGGTCAATAGTAATACGTAACTGATTAAGATCTTGTTTGTCTTGTTGCGCAATTGATTGTTTAATGTCGTTTATATCATTTTGTGAAAGAATAGAACTAAAAAAATCGTTAGGCGGGAGAAAAGTAAACGAGCTAACGAATGTTTCAAATATTGGCAACTCTTTTTTTACAAATGGATCATTTACTGTATAGAGTTTCGAACTTCCTTCACCATTGCCATTAATAGAAATAGCAAGAACAATATTTTTATTAATCGTTATTGAGTTGATATAAAATGTTTCATCAAATGGAGCTAATGTGCTATTCCACACGTTTATATCAGGTGTAATAGTTACTTTTATTGACTGGTATCCGTTAATAACAATTTGTTGGTCTCTATGGTTTTTTTGTATAGAAGCATATGATTCAGGATGGGTTAAGACCCACTGATTCAGAGGCAAATTTTGATTATTGTTATAAAGATTTATACTGACTTGTATTGCAGAATCTTTTGAAGAAACGGTATTGGGAATCATAAAACTCGATCCATAGTACGTATTTTCAGAAGGCGATCCTAATGGTAACGTAGCAGTTCCTTTTTGTGGAAATCCTTGTACCTGCCAATCAACTGGATAGTAAAAAGAGTAACCATAATTTGGATCAGTGAATGTTTTCCAGGTTGCTGTACTAACAATCGGACCAATCGTAATTATTGGCGTGCTATTGATTGATGGTGGTGGAGGAGGTTGGGTAGGTTTTGCTGGTATTTTCTGTTGAGAAATTGATTCGTTCTTTCTTATCGCTATAGTAGAAAGCATTATCCCTATAACGGCAATAATAACTATTCCAAAAATAATAAAAATTTTTTTTAGTATATGCAATTGTGTTTGTTTTGAAGATTGTGGTGTTAACAGAATCGTGGCATTTTGTTCTGTTTGTTGCTGATTATTTTCATCCACTTCTCAAGTATGGATTGGCAAGTTTGCAATGTCAATAATGCATTTTCAGAAGTTCTATATAAACCCAAAAATCCCATCCAGCTTGGTCATTGTCACACCAAGTGGGACAACTAATCCTTCCTGTGGCCAAAAACTAATACGCTAATTTGAGAAGCTTTCCTATTCGTTCTATTTCTTCATAAATATGCTCTGGATAATGTTCTTTTTGTTTCGCCATATTTTTATACAAAAACTGTTTATAAACTGAACCGCTTTAAGAATATACTCTTTACCGTCTCAACAAGTATGAGATATAACATGATGAGCAGTAACAGGATAATGAAATAAAGCGGTGGTAATGCCATAAAACCTAAAGCATGAGCTATCGGGGTAAATGGTAACAATATTCCTATGCCAACAATGGATAAACAAGTTATCAAAAGCCATTTACTCGGCAAGCTCTTGAAAAACGGCGTTCTGGATGTCCTGATAACAAACACCACTAATGTTTGGGTTGCAATAGATTCGATAAACCAACCAGTTTGAAAAGACGCATCTTTTGCGTGAAAGATGAAAAGCATAATACCAAACGTGAGGTAATCAAAGATGGAACTTAATGGCCCGAAAAAAATCATATAATCTCTGATAAAGTTAATATTCCAATGTTTTGGTTTCAAAAGCGATTCTGCATCAACATTATCAGAGGGAATACTTGTCTGAGAAATATCATACAGTCCGTTGTTGAGTAATATTTGCGCTGGTGTCATCGGAAGAAAAGGAAGAAAGAACGATGCGCCTGCAGCTGAAAACATATTACCAAAGTTAGAACTTGTTGCCATCAGGATATATTTAATTGTGTTGTTAAATGTCTTTCGTCCTTCAATAATCCCATCGGCAATCACATCAAGACTTTTCCTTAAAAGCACCACCGATGCGGCATCCTTTGCCACATCAACAGCAGTATTGACTGATATGCCTACATCAGCGCTATGCAATGGCGGAATATCGTTAATGCCATCTCCCATGTATCCAACTGCGTGTCCGTTTGATTGAAGTATTTGGATGATTTTTAGTTTCTGTTCTGGTGTTACTCTGGCAAATACTGTAGTTTGCTCTACTTTGGTTTTTAATTCTCCATCAGTTAATTTCTCAACCTCGCTACCCAGTAGTATTGCTTGTATGTTCATGCCAACTTCTTTGCAAATCTTTTGGGTAACGATTTCATTATCACCTGTAATAATTTTTGTTGCGACATTAAGGGTATGAAGTTTCAGAAGCGCTTCTTTTGCTGATTTTTTCGGAATATCAAGAAAGGTAACATACCCTTGAAATGTTAACTCTTTGACATCATCCCATGAATAGTGTTCTTTTTTAGCAATTGGTCTTGTTGCAACTGCAACCATGCGATAGCCCTCCTGACTCAAAGAAAGAAATGTTTTGTGCAGTTTCTCTTTATCTTTCACATGGGAACAATATGAAAGGATTGTATCCAATGCTCCTTTGGCAATCAGTGTGGTCTCTTTTCCGCTTGACACAATTGTGTACATTGCTTTTCGATTGAAATCAAATGATTCCTCACCTAATTTTTTCTCATGCGGTTCAAGAGATATTTTGTTTGCTAACGCATACTGCCATAACGCCGCATCTATAGCATTACCCAATATCTTATGGTGAATAATTGCGCTATTACAGAGTAATTCAAGTTTCAAAATATCTGGATTTTTCTTACCAGTCTCATCAATAAAATCAATGACATCAATTTTCCCCTCGGTTAATGTGCCTGTCTTATCGGTGCAGAGAATATCCATATTGCCGATATTTTCAATAGAAATGAGTTGCTTTGCCACGACATGCCGCTTTGCCAATTTTCCTGCCCCGTGAGATAAGCTTACAGTAACGATGACAGGCAAGAGTTCGGGGGTGAGTCCAACGGCAATTGCTAAAGAAAACAGGAGTGAATCAAGCAGGTTATGCCCAAGGAGAAAATTGACCACAAAGATAACCACTGTCATTATCAAAACGACCTTTATGATAAGATTGCCAAAGTTAGAAAGTCCTTTTTGAAAGTCTGTGATTGGTTTGACAAAGATGGTACTTTTTGCTATTTTGCCAAACTCCGTGTCTTTTCCTATAGCAAACACGATTCCCTTTCCAGAACCACTGACAATATTTGTTCCCATAAATCCAATGTTTCTGTTTTTATCACTGGTACTTTTTCCATCAATAATCGAACCTGAAGCCTTATAGATTGTTTTTGATTCGCCAGTTAATGCCGATTCATTAACTTCCAGATTACTGACTTCAATAAACCGCATATCAGCAGGGATAATGCTTCCTTGCGTTAACAGAACAATATCACCTATTGTTATGTGGGATACCGGTATTTCTTTTTTTTCATTATCCCGAATAACAACAGTTGTCGGAGCAATTTTTTTGAGCAAGTCTTCAATAGTTCTTTCTGCGCTGTATTCATTCCACAACCCGAGTAGTACGCTGGCGATAATGATACCGAAGATATAGTAGGAGCTTATTTGCTGACCCAAAAAGTAGGAAATGAACGTTGCGATAGCAAGAATAATAATGAGTGGATTACTGGTGAATTGGCGAATAAATAGGGTAAAGATATTTACTTTTCTCGTCTGGATGGTATTCAAACCATACTGTTTTTGTCTCTTCAAAACATCCTGTGACGAAAGTCCTACGCTGGTAACTGCTAATTTCTTTTCTACCTCATCAAGAGCTAGTTTTGTGTATACTGCTTTCTCTTCCATATACTTAGTGTAACGTATTTAGTGCAAAAAATGAATCGCTTTTACTCGCTTTTTTAGACATTAACACCCTTGGAAAACTCTTTATTAACTAAAGAATGATGAAATAATAGTAGCTAGAGCAGTAAGTGCCATAACGCCCGTTGTTATCCACCCCAGAGCAGTAATAATAAGGTTATTTTTATGCTTTCTCATAATTTTTTTACTACTACTCATTTGCACAGTCAAAAAAAGAATAATAGGAGCAATCAATCCATTAAGTACACCCAAGTTGCAGAACTACGAACACTTTTTGAAGCTATGAATGAAACCTATCAGCAATTGCACTGATTTATTCCAATCTAATATTGATCTATATTATTTTGGATTTTAAGGACCTTTTTTTATTGAATTAATTCTTGTAATAATTCTTTCGAAAAGAGGAGATCTATCAGATGAATATCCTCCAGTCCATTTAGCAACATATCACTGGTACGCTGTTGATAGATGCACAGGAAAAAATGCAATAAAGAAATAAAAGAAGAAGTAAAAATATTTTAAAAAAAGTAATCGCTATGACTTGTTGTTAGGAATTTCAAGGTTTAGTATCTGTATTATAAGGATAGCTACAGTCCATGCTCCTTTAATGCTCTACTAACCCCATCTTTCACAGCATCTTCTGTGCCTTGTCTCCACTGACCATACCTTTTTACACCTCCATCACCTACTGAGGAGGAATAACCAAGCAAAAAAAGACCACTTAGAATGATTGCAAGCATAAAAAATATATATATTAATTCAGGTATAGCGAGTCCAACGATGAGCAATTTTTTTACCAGTCCAATCTTTTCCCAAGAAGAACCAACATAGTTATATAAACGGTAATATAGATAACAAAGTATCGGAGCAACGATAATTACTATAAGCGTGATATTGCTGTAAGGAATATGGATAAGAGCAACGAATAGATTTACGATAATAAGGACGATATGTAGACCAATAAAAAAACGGAATAGTTTTTTCATAATAACTGTAATTTAACATCTTCAGATTCATACTGCAATTATAGATTTAATTATCTTAGAAAATTATTAGATTTAACTTTAACTCGCCCGCAGCGACTAACTTGATAGAGAATTAGCAAAGTGAGATAAAATAATTATTTTTTTAGCTGGTGAAGCTGTGATAAGTGGCTCATTGCTTTGATGATGATCTAGCAATAATTATACAGCATATCCGTGAGGACCTCTATCAAACTCTATAATTGTGTAC
>CAYQEE010000018.1:0-34286 GCA_964416445.1 uncultured Gammaproteobacteria bacterium | reverse complement strand
CAAATAACCCAAGATTCGTCCCAAATAACAATGGTGATACACTACTTGATGCTTGAGTAGGAAGTTGTGGTTTCTGGCGAAAAGCAAACATTGTTACTACAATAGACGTTACTAAGAGCGTGAGAAGGAAAACTTGAAACATTGTTCCAAATAAGTTTTTATACACGAGTTTCAGAGCGAATGATTTATTTTGCTCTGACTTTTTTTTACGTTTTCCTATACTGCTCTTTTTATTCATAAGCAAGCAATAATTAAACTATAACATACGTGAGAAGATGCAACAATTAGCATATCAAGAAGAACGATCAAGAGGAGAAAAGAGAAACTTATTGCTGTTGATAAAGAGCGAAAGCCTCCTGGGGACTTTTATCATCAAAAGTAATTGCTGAGATAGCATTACAAAATCGTACAGCTTCTTCAAGTGGTTTTTGATGAATATTTCTTCCGGTAGCATTTCCTTTAGCTCCTGAAATATGAATTTGATCGTGCAAAGTTTGCAAAAATGTTAAAACATCCATACTTCCCCCTCCAGCACAAACCAATTTCGTTCTTCCAGCTGCTTGCACTGCTTCTTTGAGAGCTTCTGCAGAGGATATTCCTTCTTTTTTGGGATAATTTACTTTAACAAAATCCGAACCTAAACAGGCAGTTGCACCTGCAGCGCCGGCAACTAAATGTGGATCTTTTTCATCACGAACAGATTTTCCACGAGGATATGCCCAAATAACACTTAGAAAACCGTGCTGATGCGCCTGATTAATGAGTTGAGCAGCCTCATGAAACATATCACTTTCATATTCACTTCCGTAATAAATAGTATATCCAACACCAACAATATGCAGATTTCCGTTTTTCTTGACTTGCATAACTTCCTCGATGCTTTGCCATTGACGGCTTCGAGGATCAGCTTGTTCTGTTTTTATTAAATGCGTTTTTGAGTTAAGTTTCACAAGATAAGGAATTTGGGGATAATCCATGCCATACTGATTGATCAACCCAAGTTGTGTTGCAAATACTCCAATTTTTGCTTTACTCGCAATTTTGAACATGTGCTCAGGATCATTATTTTCTGGAGTAATTCCTTCGCCATAATAATCATCATTCAAATGTTCAAGTTTTTGATCTCCAGCAAAAAGCATTAACTTACCAGTATGATGAGTTGCTCGGTAATAGTTTTCCAAATACGTTGCGCGAGATTCCGAAGGTACATCGAGTGGAACAACTACTTCCTCTTGAGATAACATAATTGAAGTATATCACTTTTTATCTAAATAGAGAACGTGTCTTGTTTTCCTAACTTTGTAGAAAATATTGCGATGCTCATTTATTCCTTACATGATACCAAGCATAACGAAAGGAGTCTATTGTTTTCTTTTCTATCATAACCGTGTACTTCACAAAGATATGTAACAGAAGGGTGAGAACAAAAAATAACAACCATATACCTGACATAACAACTGCAAATGATTGGTAGCTCGAGTGAAATATCATTAAAAGCCCAACCTGCAGGATAATTAAAAACGAAGTTAATAAGGTAAAAGAATATACCTTTTTAATGAGATAATAATTGATAAAAACTCTTCCGGTAGTAAACGCAACCATAGCAAAGGTATACAATATCACATAAGGCAATATTCTCGATATTTTTTTACCATATAAAATAGGGAGTGTTATATATCCAAACAATCCAAAACAAATGAAAGACATAAAGGAGAGTATTCCCGTAAAGATAACAAGTATATACATCATCTTCTCTGGACTTTTATTTGCTCCTTCAATTCTACTTAATAACGGAATAATAAATGGCGTAGTTAATCCGCCCATGAAAAAAATCATTTTTCCAATTAATGAAAGCAATGTATATTTACCTGCTTCAACTGACGAGAGATAATGATTTGCAAGGATAATATCTAAAATGGAAAAAGCAGTAGAAGAAAATGCGCTGAGTAACGATGCATAAAAAAAATTAAACGGAAAACGGTATTCTTCCGAAATTAACGCTATTTTTTTGCTAGTCGATTTATTTTTAAACGTAATTAAAAACCAGGCGAGAATAAAAGCACAAAAAACGGCGATAGGTATTGCCGTAAAAGTCCAGTATTTTATATCGAAAAAAACCAAGCATACAGCAATAAAAATTCTCACAACAGGATCAATTAAATAGACCAGAGCAAGGGACCCAAACTGAAATTTTGCTGAAATATAAGATTTATCAAATGAATGTACTAACCCAATTAATAAAATTGGACTAAAAATTAGCAAAAAAAATGGTGAGGATTGCTGAAAAAATCGCATCAGTACTGGAATACTGAGTATCCATAAAACCGCTATACCAGTCGAAATTACGAATACCTTTTTTCTTAATACCCTCCAATACTCATGAGCTGCCTCATTACCAAATTTACCAATAATTAAGGCAGATCGATAATTAGTTGTCGATGAAAATGCCCCAAAAAAGATAGTTGCAAACGAATAAATTGCAGTCATGAGACCGATAAGTCTGAAGTCATAATAATTTAACACTCTTCCAAGATATGAATTGTATAAAAAATTTAAAAAATTTCCGAGAAATGAAGCGAGAACGAGTGCGAAAGCTCCAAGATATATTTTTTTATGTACCAGATATCGATGTAATCTTTGATGAATACGATTGGGTATATGTTTTCCAAAACTATACTCCTCAGCATCAATAACTGAATCTACTAATGTATCTTTGTTGGTAAACTTAGACGTATATAATTTTTTAAACAGGGATTTTAAGTTCTTCATAATAATACTAGGCTATTTAAGCGTGTATCTCCATAACCTTCGATCAACCCGGACTACCATTTAATATACTATAAGTCTTATATTATACCAGTTGAAACGATGGAAGTCAATGAAAATTAGTCGTTTTAATTGAATTATTGCCCCTTGCACCAATCTCAACAATAGATTATAATTACTATAGGGATATGGCGAAGAAGAAAATTACTGTAAATATTGGTATTCCCGCTTACAATGAAGAGAAAAATATCTTAAAGTTGCTAACCGCGCTACTCAACCAAAAAAGCTTATCGTTTACTCTTCAAAATATTATTATTGTTTCCGATGCTTCTACTGATAAAACTGATAGAATCGTACAGTCTATTAATGACTCGAGAGTGGTACTTATTCGGAATAAACAACGAAAAGGGCAAAATTATAACGAAAATATCATTTTTAATAAATCAACCAGCGATATATTAATTCTTCTTGAAGCAGACACACTCCCCCTTGATAACACGTATTTAGAAACGCTTATTTCCCCCATGATTAACGATCCTGTTATTGAATATGTTCAGGGAAATATGCAACCGAATGAGGCAAAAACATTTTTAGGAAATGTATTACGGAAACAATTTAATTCATACCACTTAGTAGTAACAAACGATAAGATATTATGTAATTGTTTTAGTTCTGGGAGAGGAGGAAGAGCATTATCTTTTGACCTCTATAAAAAAATACTTTTGCCCCTGAACGTTCCTGAGGATACTTATATATTATTGTATTGTAAACAGCAAAAGATTACGACACATTTCAATAAAGACGCAATATGCATGTATGCTTGTCCCGAAAATTTAAATGATTATATCAATGAGAGAAAAAAAATATCAGCTGCTGAACAGGCTTTAAAAAACTATTTTGATGAAAAACTTATTAATGAAATTTATCGTAAACCTCAGTATGTAACAATGAAAGCTTCCATTTATTTTTTACTTAATAATCCTATTTTTTTTCTTTATTATGTGTTTCTTAAACTAAAAATAAAGCGTTCCGTAATACCGAATGCTTTCAAAGCAACTTGGGAAATGAATACAAGTACAAAAAATATATGAATAATGTTACAAAGAACCTACCGTCTGTTACTATAGGTATTCCTGCATATAATGAGGATGCAAATATTATTAATTTACTTGACTCTATTGTCACACAAAAACAAACATATTTTCATTTACAAAGAATTGAAGTCTTATTAGATGCCAGTACTGACACGACGCTTGAACTAATTACGCAATATGCTCAAACCCATACCATTGTAAACTATAAATATTTAAACCAAAGACAAGGTAAAATTGCACTGCTTAACCAACTTTATAAAACAAACACTAGTGATTATTTTTTGGCACTGGACGCTGATATTAAGCTAAAAGGGAAAAATGTTATCAACGATTTAGTAAAATGCTTCAGAAATGATACTATTGGTATTGTTAGTGGTAATAATATACCAACAATATCTACCAATATTACTGAGCAATTAATAAATACATGGGTTAAATTTTGGTACGAAGTCCGCAAATCTATCAATCATGGGAATAGTGTCCATAATATTCGAAGTTGTATATTAATGATGAAAAAATCACTTGTTGATACTCTAGAAATACCAAAAGAAATAGTTTCTGATTCTCAATATATTTATTTTGCTGCACTAGCTAAAAACTATTCATTTTATTTCTGCCCTCAAGCTAAAGTTTTATATAAATCACCATCGAATTTCAAAGACTTTATGCTCCAAGCAAATCGTACGAAGGATGAACGTGATAAATTAGTAAAGTTATTTGGAGCACATATCTCTGAGTATTATAACGTGCCTTTACTTAATAAAATAACAGCTATCGTTACTATGCTTTTTACTCATATTTTATTTATCCCCTCATTTATCATAATCAACCTGTTACTGAGAACATATAAGATCAAGAATTCCTTTATCAAACCAGGGCAGTGGAAAATTTCTCATTCAACAAAAATTAGGATTCAAGAGTAAATTATCTCCATTGTTTTATTGCTTTTTATACATACTCCTCCTAATGTTGTTCCTGCCTACGTAAGGAAAACATTCCTGCTATCAGAAACTATTCCTAGCAAATTAGGAAAATATATTTGTTTGAAGAGCGCAATAATCTAAAATATTTTTTCTGCTTGAATGATAGCAAGTGTTGACGAAGGAACACTTCGCAAATTAGGAAATGCGACATATCGACTTTCCCACTCCGGTAAAAACTTCTGATTAAAGGTATGTAAAGAATGGCATTGATAAAACTTCGATAAATATGCATATACCACTGACAAAATACGAGAAAAAAACTTTGATTGCACATCATTTTTTGAGTTCGCAAATGTAGCAAAATTCAAACTTAATTTGGTAAATCCCCGTAATTTATATTGACGAGCAGCTTGAATCATAAGGAATTCCATAAGACCGTTCGGAGTATCTTCTCGTCTTCGCATTGAATCAAGCGACCACGCATTTGCTTTATATACAGGAACAAAGCACAAATATCCAAGAACCATTTTCCCTTTCATCGCAACAATAAATTCGCAATCATTATGAAACTTTGTAGGAATTGATCCTAAGGTCATAGAGAAACCTCTTTCTTTTTTCTTTTTACAAGAAAGCCAACGTCGTGAAGTCTCCTTTATTTGTTTGAGAATTGGTGCTGGAATATGTTGGCGATTATAGATTTGAACATGCACTTCAGATCGATGCATATGACGAAGAACACGCCGAACTTTTTTCTTGAGTAATGAGACATCAAACGTCACAAGATCAATAATTGCCTCTTCACCAATTTTAAATATTTTATAATGTTTTTTTTTCAAATAGTATGTATATCCTTTACTTAAGCCAACAAAACAAGGTTTTTTATTGTTTTTTTGCAAATGTAAAAGAAAGGATTCCACTAGCTGTGGAAGTTCTTCTTGTTTTCCAATAGGATTTGCTGCGACAACAGCGATATTCCCTTTAATACAATATGAAAGAAATGATTGTTGGGTGGAGGAAAAAAAGTATTTTCTGTTTTTCTGAAGTGAAAAATAGGAAAGCGTGTCATTTCCGTATTTCTTGAGTAGTTTGAGAATGGTTACTTTTTGTGATAAGCTCCTTTTATCTTCCCACAATTGGGAAACATCATCAGTAATACCAAGTCTGACTTGTGGATAAATTCCAATAAGTTCTCGTTCTAATCCTTGGATAGGAATTCCATATACCATAGGAAAATTTGTAGACATAGAGTACTTATTATAGCAAGATAATCAAGAGATTACACTTTTTGCCTCATTTGAATTGCTTGGTTAATCTCAGATCCCACTAGTACATTTAGTATATCAAGTAACTATTGGATTTTGTTATTTACTGAAAATAACATTTTTAATGAATAAACGAATCTGGTACCAAAGTGAAGGAGAAACCGGCTCAAGCGTAATATGCTGTGTTATTTCTTTACTCGCGTGGAAATTCACTTGTTCACTGTATGAAGTATAACCATCTGCATTAATGAGCAAGGAAAATGTATTTTGAGGAGTAGTTAAGATATACTGACCATTATCAGTTGTGGTTTGTTCTTTCGTATTTATTGCGACATGAATATTTGGGACCGTATCACCTAGTGGATCGGTAATTGTTCCTCGCCAAACATTTGGCGAGTAATAACTTTTGATTACTTCTGTTACTAACCGTGGGGTATAATTATCATTTAATAATGATGTTGAGCCACCAGCTAATGTCCAATAATTAATTCCTTGAATAAAGTTACGACGCAAGTAAAATTGATTAAGCAATTCTCCGACAAATGCAGCCTGTTGATCTTCAGTCATATTGCCATTGATATCGGGAATAGGTCCACCAAATTCACCTAAAATAATTTTTGCATTAAATTTACTGTGGAGAAAATCGAGATCCATCCCCATTCGTTGTGGCGTATCAACATAATGGTCTATAACGACAACACCACCAATTTTATCAACAGTATCTTTGGTAAGAATCATTTTTGCAACATCTCCATTCATGGAAAAATATCCACACAATACTTTTTTGTTGATATTATTGAAACTTTGAACACAGTTATTATATGAATCAACTAAAAACTGATTATATTCTTTCGCCTTGGTATCTGAACCTCGAGGATCTCCAATTGCACCATTTTCTGCTTCAGGTACGGGAGTAAAAATATCACCATCTTGAAACAATTCAGGATGATCTATAATAAATTGCTCGATCATGACATGATCATGTGCAACATCTTGTAATTGGGGGTAACCAAACCATCCTTCCCAACTGGAGAAATTTCCTCGAAACCAGACGTGAAGGTTATATTTTCTGGCTTCGGTAACCCATGCATTAAGAACTGGGTAAAACTCCTGGTCATACGGCGTTCCAATCGCAATATACGTTGCTTTCATATCTGCAACACGCTTAACAAGCGTGGGAATGTCTTTAATGACTGTCGGGTCTTTCGCTGCATCACGTGAGTATTTCATTGTATCTATGGATTGGATTTGCCATGAAGTTGTTAAAGTTTCAGCTGAACCATTTTTCACAACAAAGAATACCGTTGCAAGAGAAACTAAACTACCAACGAAAAGAAGAATCCAATAAATATATTTTTTCTTCATAGCTATTTTTGATGTCCAAGTACCGCTTGATAATGAAGATTACCTAAATATTGCGGTTTAATCTCATAAATATCAGCAAAAGGATATTTTCCTACTAAATAATATTTTGCAAGTGCTGTAGGATTTTTATGTGTCAATCGAAATGTTTGGTCACTTAGATCGTTGGTACGCATAATAATCCATCGAGCCCAACGATCGGGGGAAGTTGTTGCGCTAATCCAATATGCCCCAGTACCCTCATGAATAAATTTGCTCATGGGCAATCCCGAAGAGAATATAATAGCATCATGAGAAGCAGCTGAGATCAAAACAAATCCCGGTTTATCTTTTGCGTTTCTATGTAACCAACCGGATACTTCAGTAACATTTTTTCCACTTGATCCAACTCGCGCGTCATCAATAGTCACTGCATCAAGACTGGCAAAGGAGAAGTACGTAATAAAAAGTACGACACACAAGAGAACAATTCTGATATTTTTTACTCGAGAAAATAAATAACCTACAAAAATAGCAACTGAAGGAGCCATCATAATACCATATCGAACATTAAACCAGGTATTTCCTGAGAGACCTTGTACAAATAAAACGGAAAAACCAAAGTAAAGAGCGAGAATATTAAAAACTAGTGGAGCTAACAACGCAATTGAAATAATACGAATATTTGGTTTGATTTTTTTATCAAAATAAAAAAGTACTGCGCCAATAGCTCCTAAAATCATCGTAAACATCCCAAGATTATAAACAAGCGAGTAATAGTAAACTTTTGATGAAAGCCAGATATTCTTATACGTCGCAAGTACTCCTGCTTGTTGTAATTGCTGTTGCTGTGCATGTGCAGAATAAGGACCAAAAATAAAATAAAGTGGATCTTTAAAAATTAACAAATTCCATAAAAACCATAACATAATTCCAACTCCTGATAACGTTAAGAACAGAAGGATAGTCCCTTCCATCGTCTTATACCCTCTTTTAATAGTTAAAATAAAAATAAGTACTACTGCAAAAATTAAGAGAAACCATCCATCGTACCGATTGAGTGTTGCCAACATAACCCAAAATGCAGCTTTCAAAAGATCCATTAATTTATTATCTTGCTGCCATGCGAGAAGATAGTAAACTCCTGCAGTCATACTTACAATGAGAAGTAATTCTGTCATTGCGGTTGATTGCATATAAAGAATGTTTAAATTAGCAACAAATACAAATACACCCATGAGTCTGCCAAAGAGACCAATTCCAAGTTTTCTAAGAAATAAATAGATTAAGATTCCTGTGACAACAAAGGAAATCATTGATTGTAATGCCCCTGCTAGACCAGAATGCCACATAAAATCATTCCAAATTGTTGGCGCCATTAACAAATGAGGAAGTGGTAACCACACGCTACCGAGCTGTGCAAGTCCTGGTTTTAGCCCTTCAACGACTCTTCGACCAATATCTAAATGCGACCGAGCGTCATTATAAGCGAGCCCGAGACCATTGCGATAAAAAAGAATAAAACAATATACAGAAATAAGCGATAAAACAACAGACAAAATTAAGACAAGATATTTTTCAAAATAATATGCTATTTTTCGTAATGACTCCTTAGGTAACGAAATAGTAAAGGTAAAATTCATATTATCGCCCAAGGCTCCTTTCTTTCTGTTCAAACCACACTCCAATAAGTAATCCTCCAAAGACTAAAATAATTAACACATCAAAGACATACATATATGTTTTCACAGTCATTTGACGTGATAAGAATAAATTGTAAACCAGTGAACTTGTAGCATTCTTCGTAATAAATGATAAATTATATTGATAAGTATAGGGAATTTTAACAATTAAATGCTCAGCTTCTTGTTTTGGAGGTACCGCACTCGTTGTCAGTGCGCCTAATGAAGATATCCATACGCTGTAAAATAGTAATCCACAAACGATTACTAAGAAAACTCTATTCCTTTTGTATTTTTGTAATGCAATACCAATTGTTGTTGAGAGTAATGCAATGGTTGGTAAGAGATATCGTGGACCAAATGCCCATCCACCCCAAGGATCATCAAACATGGAATAAATAGCAATATTTGTCAAGATGATGGCAAAGATAATCAGAAATATATTTTTGTTTTTGCGAATATGCTGTCTCAGTCCTATGAAAAGACCAAATAATCCAATTAAGAGAATCGGACTATAGTAAAAAATACCACGCTCATCACTTAGCAAAAGAATATATAATCCATTTAATTGCACTCGCGTATTAAATGTCGAATTCGATAGAAACTGTGTGCTGAGTACATTAGTAGAAGATGGTGCAGGAGGTGGCCCAATAACTTTTTTTGTTGTTTTTGCTGCAATAGAAGTAACATATCCTCCTCTACCAACCGTTTGTCCAACTTTAAAAAGAGAACCTGTTGTTTGATAATTATAATATAAAAACACAATGAGGAAAGGAATCATACCAAGTAAAATACTAAAAAATGTTAGCTTAAAATTCACTTGTATTTTTTTATCCAACGGTATCAGCGTAAAATGCTTACAGAAGATATAGATAAAAATTGGCATTAGAAAGATAACATCAGGAATATCAACGAGAGGACTAAACCCTAAAATAAGACCAAAGAGAATATCTTTTAGAATTGTTCGTTCACCAAAAGCATTGAGTAAGGCAAGCAAAATAATGGTGATGGTTAATTGATGCTGCGTAAGGGTTAACGCATAAGTCAATCCGTTTGTCGCGAAAAGAAACAAAAATCCACTGACAAGTGACGCATACAGTCCTGCTCCCAACTTATTCGCTATTCGTGCTATCAGCAACATATTTATTAACGCAAAGAGTGCCGTTGAAAGATACGCAAATAATTGTGGTAAACCAACTTTTTCACCAAAAATGTAAAACGGTGCAGCAAGGAATGATACACCTGGAGTAAAAATAGAAAAGGAATGTCCTTTATAGAGAACCACGTCAGGAGCCGAAAACGAAGCAAGATCTGGAGTAAAAAAGAATGTATGATTGTCAACGATCGACTGTACTAATGCATAGCGTGAAGTGCTTCCTGTTGATTCAAAAGGACCTTCAACTTTCGTATCGCGTTCCTTCTGAAAATAGAGTGGACTACCTTTTTGTCCTTTCACGACTAACGCTACAAGAAAAATCGCAATTATGATAATTCCGAATACGACGATACTTGGTATTTGTTTTACTAATTTCATAGAATAATTCCCATTTTCTTTTTTATAAAACCTCGTAAAGCGACAACCGAAGGTGAATAAATCATTTTAAATTCATGAAAACTATGTGTCCGATCAACACCGATTCTTGGTATAGTAAAACGATTACTTTGATGAGTAATTTCCCCATCATCCATTGATAATCCTAATTGATAACCCGACTTTTCAACAGCTGCAAGAATTGATTTCGTATATCTTCCTCTTGGATACGCAAAGTAATGAATTTTCGTTTGTAATTCTTTCTCTAGCTTAGTTTTCGATGAAACAACCTCTTTCGTAACTTGCTCATCTGTCAATTGATAAAAATCCCGGTGTGTTGCTCCGTGCGAACCTATTTTCCATCCTTCACGAATTAATTTCATAATTTCTTCTTTATTTAAAAACGCCCTGGGCGTATCTAACTCTTTTCTATCGGCATTTTTTCTATCTGATAAAACAAAGAGAGTTATAGGAATCTTCATTTCTTTGATAAATCGTTTCAACTTAAGCATATCTCGATAACCATCATCAATCGTTATTACAACGGACGGTTTTGTTAACTGTTTTTTTCCTTGCAAATACAATGCTATGTCATCCAGAGAAAGAAAGTCATAGTGTTTTTGTAGAAAAGTCATTTGATTGACAAACTGAGTATAATCAATACTAAATCGCCATGTATCTTCTGAAATACCATGATAACAAAGAATAAAAAGCATATTTTTTCTCTTTAACAATACGGAATCGAGGGTGTATAACGTAAAATAGACTGCTCTGCGAATGTAAACAAGAACTTGAAAACGTACTTGTTGTAATAACTCTCGAAACGCATCAAACGATAAAAAGCCTTCTTGATAAGAAACTTTTGTTGATTTAGAGATCTTCCATAAAGCACTCATTTTCCCGGTCGGTTGTAATTGAGAAAGAATATTAATCAATGCATATCCACAAAAATAAATTGGATTTTTAATCATATACTTCAAAAGAATAAAAAAGATAACCTCCGTTGGAATTCGATAACTTTCTGTTAACGTATGCGTAAAGTATAGTGAAAGCTCAGCTTGCGAAGCTTGAAATCGTTTTGATTGCGAAACATGTTCAGCCATGGTATGCGGTGATCGGTAATAAATTGAATAATTACTGAAATATTTTGGTTCAAAATTTTTGGCTATTGCTGAGAAATAAATATAGCCATCATTATTAATGAGTGTATCGGGTAAGGTAAGCGATTTTGCAAATTGTTTTTCCAAAAGTAAAAACACACCTTTAAATGATAAATAGTTATTTCCTTTATTCCATTGCATTTTAATTTCTGATTGCAGAGCAACACTATAATTAATAATCGATTCAAACATATTTCTTCCAGCCAACGGTTTCGCATTTACTGAAATGACACCAAAATTTTTCTCTTTAATACTTCCTACTACCGAGTCCAATAAATTGGTATCAGTTATAACAATATCAGCATCTAATAATAACAATAGATCTGCAGTAAAATAAGAGATAATCTGATTGAGCCTTACTGATTTTCCTTCTCGTTTTTTTCCGGCAATAACTCTAATTCTGCTATCTTTCAGAGATTTCACTTTCAAAACGGTATCATCAGAACTCCCATCTGATGCAACAATAATTTCCGTTATCACCACTTTTTTGCTTTGCTGCGAAAGCAACGATTGTAATAAAGGAACGATGTTATTTGCCTCATTGTAAGCGGGAATCCCTATCGCAAGGGTTTTTAGTCTTCTAGCCATGATTTGTTTTTCCTTTCGTATCATTTGCACTCGATAAATTCTTTGTCTTTTGATTACTGACGTAGTAAGCAACGGTCAATGCAATACCTTTTTCTAAAGATATTTTTGATGACCATCCAAGAATATCTTCTGCTAATTTCGGACTTAAAATACTCCGTTTTTGCCCAGGTGATAGATTTTTTTTATAAATGATACGTAATGGTTTCTGAGTATAGTTTTTCAGTATATCAGCAACATTTCGAATAGAAACTTCTTTTCCTGTTGATACATTGAAAATAAATTGATCCAGAGTAAGTGCATGATAGTTACTCAGCGCTAACTGGAGGCACAAATCAACAATATCATCAGTACAAACAAAGTCACGTGTTTGCTTCCCATCTCCATGAATGATCAGTTCTTTGTTTTGTAATGCGTTCTTAATAAATGTATTGATTACTCCATTGTAAGGCATGAAACCACCAGGTCCATACACATTCGCAAACCGGAGTACAATTCCTTGCATTCCGTGTACCTTATTGTAATAGTTCATATATTCTTCAATTGCTAACTTACTCGCACCATATGGTGATAATGGATTGGGTGGTTGTTTTTCACTCTGGAATCCTCCTACCAATGTTTCACCATATACAGCTGCTGTTGATGTAAAAACAAACTTTTTTACTCCCGCTTTATGTGCCGCGTCTAAGACATTTAGTGATCCAAGAATATTGACATCAGTAAAAGCAATTGGATTTTTCAATGATTCAGTAATATCTTTCAACGCAGCAAAATGAAAAATAATATCAGGTTTTTCTTTTTGTACAATTTTTGCTATTTTTTCGGATCGGATATCTACCTTATAGAAAACGGTATTACTTGGAACATTCGTCTTGCTCCCCGTTGCCATGTTATCAATAACAGCAACTGAAAACCCTGTGTCAATCAGTTTTGCGACAAGCCGAGAACCAATATATCCCGCGCCACCGGTTACTAATGCTTTTTTTGGTGTTTTCATCATAATTGTATATGTTTTGATTTATTTGTCACGTATTCTTCGTAGAGTGAACGCAATTGTTTTTTACTCATAATTTCTAAAATTCGCTTATAAAAGGTGTCACCACTTTTATCCCAAGAGAAATTTCGTGACCACAGATATGCAGCTTTCGAAAGACTTTCTCGATATTGCTTATCTTCTAATATTATACGCATTGATTGTGTAAACGCATCGACATCACGCACTTTTACCAAAATACCTGTTTTTCGATCTACAATCGAATCACGTAATCCGTTGACATTTGATGCGATGACTGGTGTGCCACAAGCATTTGCTTCAATAACAGTTATTCCCCATCCTTCGATCATTGATGGTTGTAATGCTATCCATGCTTGCCCTAAGAGTCTGACTTTTTCTTTTTCACTTACTCTTCCTAAAAATTTAACAGAATCTTCAATATTCAATTCTTTTGCTAATTCTTGAAGTGATATTAATGTCTCTCCAAATCCCGCAATTTGTAACGTAGCTTTTGGATGTTCTTTAACTATTTGAGCAAATGCCTTCACAATGACATCAACATTTTTCCAGGGTTTCAGTCGACCTAAATATAAAAATGTAGGGTGTTGTGTCTTAGCAGACAACACATAATTTTCAATATCAATCCCGGGATGAATAATTTCAATACTTTCCTGGGTTCCAAGACCAAGCTTTAATATTTCTCCTTTTGATGACTCAGAAACAGTAATAATTGTTTTACTTTTATACACAAGTGGCATAATTTTTCCCTCTAAAAACATTGCAATAAAATATAAAGGGAACTTTAAATGTTTTCGATGCACTTCTTGGTGAATATGATGGATTAATAAAAACACCGGTTTTTTGACAAATAATGGTGAATAGAACGGAATACCATTTTCCGAATCAATAATAACGTCAAATCTTCCTCTAAACTTAAAGAGATAATATAAGGGAGCCCAAAGATAGACCGTATAGAAGCCTCCACGTCTTACGATTCGTACACCATCAACAATATCATTTCGATGATGTGCACCATCATTCCCACAAAAAACAGTTACTTGATTTCCATTTTTTACCCATCGCTTTGCGATCTGATGAACATAGGATTCTGCTCCACCAGCCCAAACATGTTTGGTATCTCTCCAGTTAAAAATTAATATTCTTAGGTTGTTATCATAATTTATATCTTTTATTTTCTCTGCTGAGAATAACCCTAACAAATCGATAATATTACTTTCAATTGTTCGAATTGTCTGTCTTTTATAATGCATTACCATCGTAAACATGAGATTAAGTAATCCCACAATTGTCATAATAAGAATAAGTGAATATATTGACTGATGATTAAAGACAACAAAAACAATTTGTAGAATACCAAGAAGTAACCCAATCACCGGAAAACTATACAATTTATGCGTTTGGTAAAACGAAGAAATAATTCTGGCAATCGAAAAACACATCATTGCAAATGAATAAATCACTATGTATGGAATAATCCCCAAAGCTTTTGCTCCAAACATGAGCGGCACTATGGCATATCCAAAAATACCAAAACAAACGAAACCAACAAACGTTAATAAGAAACTGAACAGTACTAAGTAATACAGTGTCTTTAATGGATTCTTACTTGCATTAACTTCCCGATTTGCATAGGAGATAAAGAGCGAAGAAGATAAGCCTCCAAGAAAATAAATAATTTTTCCAATAAGGGCAATAAGTGCGTATTGTCCTGCCTCAACGATAGATAAGTAATGAACTGCCAAGAGAATATCCAATCCAAGAAATGAGATAGTTGATACTCCTGAAAGCATACCCTGGAAAATGAATTTTTTAGGGAAATAGGATATGTCGTGTTGCGAATAGTCAGTTGCTTTATCGGAAATGGAAGATCTAGCAACCAAAAACCATCCAAGCATAAATACCAGAAAAAACGCAGCTGGTAGTGCAAAAAAAGTATAAGCAACCAAATGCAAATTAACCAGACCTATGGCGATCGTAAGCATGATGATTGGTTCAACAAAGGCAAGTATGGCGAGACTTTTAAATTTCAATCGTGAAGTGAGATATCCTTTGTCAATTGCATGCGCAAAACCGCCGAAAATAATAACGGCAAATGAAACAAAGAGTAAGACGCTTTTCCCGTGAAAATAACTATATAAAAGAGGCGAGAAAAATAACCAAACCCACGAAAGAAATAACCCAGCATAGAGTGAATATTTCCGAATATATCTCCAGAACTGAAACGCCGCTTGACTATTAAATTTTCCTAGAAGGAAACCACTTCGATAATTCACCGTAGAATTGAGTGGATTAAAGAAAATTGATGCAATACTATAAAAACTACCTAACAAACACACCAAAGCAAAACTACCTAAATCAAGAACTCTCCCGAGGTACGCATAGAAAACAATTGTTAATAAATTTGCTATAATCGAAGTGAGCAGGAGCAACCCACCGGCTCGAAATACTCCTTTATAACTCATTAAGGATGTCAGTTGTTTCTTGAAACGAGTAGGAAATTGATATCCAGTACTAACTTCTTCAGTCTCAACAACCACTTCAACAATTTTTTTCTTCTGTTTTTTCGTTAAATGTAATCCATGTACGGTTTTTTCCCAGTAATGCGGCTTGAAAATTAATTGATACAATGCCATGAATCCGGCAACACTAATCAGCAACCAATAAATAGGAACGAAATATACATATTTCACTAAATCCCATTGTCCTTTTTTGGCACAACCAACCATGTAGTAATATAAAAATAAGAAATTGCCAAAAACTAATGACGATGCAGCCATATAAAATACCACTGATGGATAGAGAGATTCAATCGCGGGTCCAACGAAAGCATAGAGCGCAAAATACGCAACAGTCATGAGCCACAAGAGTGGATTTATTAAAATAAACGCAATTTTGCCGCCAATAGTTAAATGAAATGCTAAGGCATGCCATTTTTTCTGTTTAAAAAAAGAAATATTTTCTCTCGTATGTACTAAATAGGTCTGCATATATCCTTTGATCCATCGAGATCGTTGACGTAACCAATTTCCGTAACGGCTATTTGCTTCTTCCATCGTGGTCGAGTCAATAATTGCAGTCTGATAGCCTCGTTTAAAAAGACGAATGCCTAAATCTGCATCTTCAGTTACATTAAAGGGATCCCAACCTTCTAAGGTATTTAAGTCATTTACACGGAAATGGTTACTTGTTCCTCCGAGGGGAATACTCGTATTAATTGACTGTAAACCAGTTAATGTAACATCAAACCATAAAGAATACTCAGCAGTGAAAAATCTCGTCAGCATATTTTGGTGAGGATTGTAGTAATTTAACTTTGCTTGTAAACACAAAACATTTTTATTTACTTTTTGGAATGCGACATATGATTTTTTTAATTGAAGCGGATCAGGAATATCTTCTGCATCGTAAATAACTAAATATTCTCCTTTTGCCTGTGATAGACCGTAATTACACGCCTTTGGTTTCGTTTTTGGCAATGAATGAGGAACGACAATTGTTCGTACATAGGATGGCAGGTGCATATTTTTGACCGAATCAATTGATTCGGTATCGTCTTCTTCTAAAAGCAGTAAAACGTCTAATTTGTTCTTTGGATAATCAAGTTTACCAATAGCCTCTAAAAAATGAGGAATAATATGCGCTTCTTTATAAAGTGGACAGAGAATGGAATAGATAGGAAGATTTTTATCGTTTAATTGTTGCATTTCCTCCGCTGAAACAGTAATTTCCTGTGGAATATGAAGACTCTTTAAAATCAAAAAAAGATTAAAAAGAACATCAATAAAATAAATTGAACTGAGAATTCCCACAATAATTTGGAGTGTGAGAATCGGGAAGATAATAAAACTCAAAATAAGCAGAATAAAGATTGCATAGATAATAAAAACTTGCTTCGCAATAAATGTCTGTATTGCAGAACGAGAATAATGGAGTGTTGTATGGGTAATATATCTTCGCCGTTTGTATCCCACTCCAGCACCTTTCATAGATTGTGGATCTTCTGGCGCGATATGCACAGGTTTAATTTGTTTTAATTTAACGGTCAGTGCGTTTATTCCAATCTCAAAACTTACTTTGAGAAATGATACTTTTGACTTACCATTATGTCTTTTTTCAAAAATGATATCGTAATTTTCGATGCGATATCCCATCTGTTTCGAACGATATAAAAATTCAAGATCAAATGCCCAACCAGCAGTAGGTTGCAACTGAATATTTTCCAAAACATCTTTGGTAAACATTTTCATTCCCGCTTGCACATCATGATGTAAACCAAACAACAGCTTGCCAAAAAGTGTTTTAAATGAATTACTAATAAATCGCCGTAGTCGTGATTCTTTATATTCAGATCGATTTGCAACAACAATATCTGCTCCCGCTTCAATTTTTTCATAAAACTCCGGAAGCGCCTCAGGAGGGTATTGGAGATCTGCGTCAATCATGGCAATTACTGGATATTTTGCAAGCGCAAATCCTTCAACTAAGGAGAATGCTTTCCCTTTTTTGCCTTGTTTTACGAGATAAACTAATGGATATTTTTTTTCAAGTCTTTTAATAATTGCAGCTGTTTGATCAGTCGAGTGATCATCAACAAAAATGATTTCATAGGTGATTCCCTGTATTCGTAATGATTTATGGATCCGTTCAATTAAAGAAGTTACATTTTTTTCTTCATTCCAAACAGGAATTACAAGTGTAAGTTTTCGCATAAAATATTATAACAAAGAAACCCGCCACAGTATATCATACTATAGGGCAGGTTGCAATGATCTACGAATTATGAGTGATTTACCAGTATTGGGGTTTAATTACAAGCTATTTTAACATAAAAAGCATGGCTTGCCAAGGTGATTATTAAGTTTAATTTGATAATCATTTTTCCCAATTATTTTAATCTTATAGTAATTATCTTCCTGTATTTCTTGGTTCTTTGTTTTGAACAAGATAGGTACTCTTTTTTCGTCCTCCTTTTTCGTATTATTGCAAAAAAAAATGAATATTGCTACACTCAAGAAACTTCATGCTAAAGTTATATAATACGTTAACGCGAAAAATAGCACCATTTGAACCAATTTCACCAGACCACGTTCGATTATATGTATGCGGAATCACCCCCTATGATACGACTCATTTAGGCCATGCTTTTACTTATATTGTTTTTGACCTTCTTGTGCGTTTTTTGAAATATGAAGGTTACCAAGTTACCTATACACAAAATGTTACGGATATTAATGATCGTGATAATGACATATTAAAACGGGCCAAAGATCAACATATTCCGTGGAATAAGCTTGCTGATTTGTGGACAAATCGCTTTCTCGATGATATGAAAGCGCTGAACTGGATTATGCCAGATCATTACCTCAAAGCATCTGAACACATTGACATTATGGTAGATTTAATCCAGAAAATTATTGACCATGGATTTGGCTACGTTGTTTCAGGAAGCGTCTATTTAGACATCACTAAAAAAGGTGATTTTGGCAAGTTATCAAAGCTAACACACGAAGAAATGTTAACAAGAGCAACGTCCTTTGAGGAAGATATAACCAATCCAGATAAACGCAATCAATTGGACATCACGCTTTGGCGTGCTTCAGAACCGAGTCAACCTCCCCATATACCATCATTCAACAGTCCCTGGGGAAAAGGAAGACCAGGATGGCATATCGAATGTAGCGCTATGTCAATTCACTCCCTTGGAGAACAGCTTGATATTCATGGTGGCGGTGTTGATCTCATTTATCCTCACCATGAAAGCGAAATTGCACAATCAGAAGCTGCAACCTCAAAAGTTCCTTTTGCCAAAATATGGATGCATTCAGGCATCATGCGAATTGGTGGTGAAAAAATGTCGAAATCATTAGGTAACCTTATCTTGGTGAACGACTTGTTAAAAACATACTCAGCAAACGCAATTCGATGGGTTCTTCTTTCCCACCATTATCGGGAACCTTGGGATTATCATGAGGCAGATTTTCAGCTGGCCGAACAACAATTTATGCAAATCCGTCAAACGCTCGAACAACCATATACTAAACAAATACCGACAAATTTTACCAAAAGCGCGCGCGCTTTTCTTCAAGATGATCTCAATGCTCCAACTGTACTCGCAGCCATTAGTAAAGAAATTATGTCATTACACGAAACACAGAATCAATTGTTACAACAAGATCTCCGAGAAATACTTCTCATGCTCGGGTTCACCGTATAAAAAGATTCTAGACAACACAAAAGTTACCTACGTATAATATTGAGTGTATGAAAAAAATTCTCATTTTCCTCTTTATCTTACTTCCTTTTCTCGTTACAGTCACCAATGCTTTCGCTATTACTGACCCATTACAGGCACCTAATAATATGTATGGAGTACATATTCTTTTTCCTTCTGAACTTGATGCTGCTGCAAAGTTAATTAATTCATCCGGAGGAGACTGGGGATATGTAACCATCCCTATCCAATCTGGTGACAAAAATATTGTAAAATGGCAGAGTTTTATGGATCATGCTCGTGATCTGCATATTATCCCCATATTGCGATTAGCTACTGAAGGTGATTATTTTAATACGAGTGTCTGGCGCAAACCTAATTTTGACGATATTTTAGATTTTGCAAATTTTCTTGATTCATTAAATTGGCCAACAGTTAATCGATATATTATTGTTTATAATGAACCAAATCGTGCTGATGAATGGGGAGGAAAAGCAGATCCACAAGAATACGCAACTATTTTAAGTTATGCAGTAACTGCATTTAAAACAAAAAATCCCAATTTTTTCATCATTTCCGCGGGACTCGATAATGCTGCGGCAACATCAGATACGTCATATAACGAATATACGTTTCTTACCCAAATGAATCAATCAGTTCCTGGTATCTTCAATCAAATTGATGGCGAAGGAAGTCATAGTTATGCAAATCCAGCCTTTGCGCAACCTCCCACACTTCAGAGTAGTGAAAACATTATGAGTTTTACCTATGAAAACAATCTCATTAGCTCGTTTACTCAAAAAAAACTTCCTATTTTTATTACCGAAACGGGTTGGTCACGAAATGTCGTTTCTGATGCTCTTATTTCCTCCTATTACACCACAGCTTTTTCTACAGTTTGGAAAGATAATCGTATTGTAACCGTTACTCCGTTTCTTCTTGAAGCAGGAGGTGGACCATTTGAGATGTTTTCTTTATTGAAAAGTGATGGATCAGATACTCCTGAGTCTACAACTTTGAAAAATTTACAGAAAGTGAAAGGAGCACCTGCATTAAATCCTACACCAGTAAATCCTCAGGTACTTGGCACAACAACGTTTCTCAATTCGCTTCAGTCATTACCATTAAAAAAATTTCCATCAATGAAAAGTACCTCGTTTGGGAACGGACAATTCCTTTCAAATATTAAAGTCGTTGCAAAGTATCTTCTTGGCATACAATAACATCATTGTTTTTGAAATAGTCTGAAGAAATGGTGTATAATATTGATCTGACAAGAATGGGAGATAAAACATTTCATAGCGCGAACGGTCTCATTGACACCGACGCAGTTATTACTTCAATTAAACAATTTCTAGAAGAAGATCCGCAAGGAAAATATAGCCTTGTTATTGGTACTGATTCTCATGAGAAAACGGGAACTTCAGAAAAGACAAAAACAATTAATTTAGTAACCGCAATTGTTGTACACCGAAAGGGTTTTGGTGGACGATATTTTTGGGTAAAGCGAGAAGTTGGGAATATTCATTCTCTCCGTGAAAAAATTTATGCAGAAACATTTGAATCACTCGATTTTGCGAGAACATTTGTACCAAAATTAAAAAAACAATTAAATGGAACATTACCCAACTATGATCTTGAAATTCATGTAGATGTTGGTGAAAAAGGTGATACGCGTGAAATGATAAAGGAAGTAGTTGGTATGGTCACGGGAAACGGATTTATTGCAAAAACAAAGCCACATTCATACGCAGCATCCTATGTTGCAGACAAACATACATAATCATGGTAAAAAGGAAAAAGTCACGAAAGCTTGATTGGGAAGAAGCCCCAGAAATAAAAAAGAAAATTGTTGAAATCTTACGAACAATTGATCTTTCCTATATTGACGCGCATAAAATAACCTGCTACCGAACTTACGGTTCAAGTTCTCGATCATATGCACGGATTTGGTCTTTTCCAAAAATATTTCAACAAGCACTTAATATAAAACCCCATTATGTCATTGAAGTGCTATCGAAATATTTTGATACCCTGGATAATGATCGACAAACGCAAGTTCTTATCCATGAACTCCTTCATATTCCAAAAAACTTTTCAGGAGCATTACTCCCTCACCGAACTCGTAGTAGACATTTAGATACCGAAGCGAGTAAACTTTTTCGTGAGTACCAAAAGAAATCATCTAAAAAAACCCTATGATCACGATTTTACACGGAGAAAATATTTCTGTAAGCCGAAAACACTATATTGATTTAAAACAGAAATCAAAAGCTCCCATCACACTTGATGGTGCAACGCTTACTATGACAGATCTTGCTCAAGCGCTCGAAGGTCAAGGTTTATTCGGAGAAACGAGCGATATCTTTATTGAGGAATTTTTTACAAAGCGCAAACAAAGTAAAGAAACGGAAGCATTAACAATGTATATTCAGTCCAAAAATAAACATCACACCATTGTATTCTGGGAGTCAAAAGATTTAACAATTTCCCAATTAAAATCGTTCCCAAAAGCGACGGTACAGAAAGCCGAATTTACTAAAATCTTATTCTCTTTTCTTGATGCGCTCAAACCAAAACAAGGGCCGAATGCACTAAAGTTATTTCATGAACTTATCACGACGGAAGATGTTGAATTTGTTTTTTTTATGATTGTTCGCCATTTTAGAATATTGTTAGCAATTCTTGATTATGATCAAGAAAATAAAATTGACGAAGTGAAACGAATGGCGCCTTGGCAAATGAGCAAACTCAAGAAGCAAGCAGCGTTATTTGGAAAAGATAGACTTCTTGGTCATTATGCCGCACTATTTACTATTGAAACAGCAATGAAAAAAGGAAAACTAGCGCTCCCTCTGCAACAAACAATTGATTTTTTCCTTGCTGATCTATAGAATAATAAGACAATTTATGCAAATAAGCCCCAAAATATTCAAAGCATACGATATTCGTGGCATTTATCCAGATGAGATAAACGAAGAAAATATTGTACCGATTATCCAAGCTATTTATCAATTTTTCCGCACCAGTATGCAAAAAGAAACCATAACGGTTGTTCTTGGAAGAGATATGCGAGTTTCTTCTCCCAGTCTTTTTGCTGTCGCGTTACAAACACTGCTTGGTATGGGAGCAAACGTTATTGATGTTGGTCTGGTATCGACACCTACCTTTTACTTTTCTGTCTTTCATTATGGATACGACGCAGGCATTCAAATTACAGCGTCACACAATCCAAAACAATATAACGGTATTAAATATGTTAAAAATAGCCCGCAAGGATTAATCAAAATAGGTAAAGCAACAGGCATGACGCAAGTACAAGAAATGGCAATAAACGGGATGCAATTACCTTCCGTTAGAACTGGTACTGTGACAAAAAAAGAACATATTTTAGAAGAAGAAGTTGCACACGCACTCCAATTGTTAGGAAATCCAACATTTAAACGATTTAAAATTGCTGCCGATCCAGCAAATGCTATGGGAGCACAATATATAGAAGCACTTTTCGAAAAAGTTCCTGCAGAATTATTGAAAATGAATTTTGATCTTGATGGAACATTTCCCGCACATCCAGCAGATCCCTTAGATTTTAATAATCTTAAAGGATTGCAACAAAAAGTTCTGGACGAAAAAGCCGATTTTGGATTAGCTCCTGATGGGGATGGTGATCGTCTCTTTTTTATTGATGAGAAAGGACAAGTTGTGCCTGCAACAATTATTACCGCACTTGTTGCAAGAGAACTCCTTAAAGAAATGCCAGGAAGTACTATTTTATTTGATGTTCGGTATATCTTAACTCCACAAAAAATAGTCGAAGAGAATGGCGGCAAATCGGTTATCACCCGAGTAGGACATGCGTATATTACGGAACAACTTGCAAAAACGGGAGGTATTTTTGCCGGGGAATCCTCAGCGCATTACTATTATAAAACAAACGGTAATGCTGAGTCACAATTAGCAACAATTTTATGTGTGTTAAAAGTTCTTTCCGAAGAAGGAAAAACACTATCGCAAGTAGTTTCATCCCTCCAAAGAAGTTTTGAGTCAGGAGAAGTTAACTTTACTGTTCAAAATGCAAAAGAAATTATGGACAAACTCAAAGAAACATATCATGATGGAAAATTGGATGAAACTGATGGTATTGCCATTAATTATCCCCAATGGCGTTTTAGTATTCGAACATCAAATACCGAACCTCTGCTTCGTTTAAATCTTGAATCGTATGAAAAATCATTGATGGAAGAAAAGAAACAAGAATTAGTAAACCTCATTCAATCAATGACACAATAAATATTCTTTCAACAGGTTACGCAATCGTCTGCATACGAAATACTTTCATTTGACCTAGAGTATAATTTTTGTTAGTATACCTAACTATGAAATTACCAGTATCTGAACGCGCACCAATACGTGTAGAAGGTAAACTCTATACTCCCCAAGAACCAAAACGATATCAAGGCAAAATTGCTGATGGAGAGAGAAATTCCACATCTACCCAATTACTTTTTCGAAGAACAGGTGCACTCGAATACCTACGTCAGCTACATGTGGTTAACGAAGACACAAGAGCAATCAGCCACTTACCATTAACAAAACTTCGTGAAATTCATGGTATAACAGAACCATTTATTGATGGTACCGACATTTTTGCTTCAATATACTTCCTACGTCAAAAAGCAAATACAACGATCGATTTCCGAGATGTACGTGACTCTGAATATACCGCATCTGTTCGACCAGGAACTGAAGTGATGGAAATGCATTTTACTCCTTTTGGCGCTGATCAAAAAGTACCGACAACTGCTAATGAAGCAATTCCAATAGCAGGTTTCAACCTATCAGCAGCAGTTGCAGATGGAGCAAAATACTTGGGAAATCTTGATCTGGCTCGCGCAATCGATACATTAAAAGATGACCCAACTCTACCAGATATTATTTATGGCCAACCATCATCGAAAGAACAAACTAGGACATTGGTTAAGCATTGGGGAATGCATCTACATGCAGCGGTAATTGCTGATGCTATTAATCCACATGATGTAGGCGTCTATACTGACCAAGAAGCGCTAGATTTTCTTTCTGGGAAATCAATACCTTCAGGGAAAAAACTGTCGTTTATCACCTTTACGAGAAAAGAAGATTTATTTACTGACACAATGGCTACTTCACTTCGTGCAAAAAATGAGCAATTAATTGCAACAATATCTCCATTATTTTTTGTATCGGGACTTTCACATGGTGAAAACACTCCTGAACGTGATCTAAGATTGCTTGCCATTGGTACAAACGTATTATTCTTACAACAGCAGGAAAGCATAGAAGAAAGAGCTACGGGAAGTATACCAGGTAACAGTTATTTTTCTGAAAGATACGCTTCTTCATCTCATACAAACTCCCGGAGATCACTTTCTCATCAGGAAAAGAAAAAAAAAGAGCAAATTAAAAAAAAGAGCAAAAGAAGAAATCGGAAAAACTAATACATCAAACTTTTCTCTATTGACGTTTTCCTAGTATCATGCCACTTACTAAAAACGTACGAGGAACATCTTCAACATCCTGCTTCTCTACTTTCCACGTCCAACTTTTCGCCATTAATAGTCTTAAATTTGTTGTTAATTTTTTCTCTATATCCTCATAATAATAAAGGGGAAATTTCAAACTTCTACCAGCTGTTATTTCCCTATTCTCTCTAATAGTATCTGAAACATATGCTCTTCCCTTTGGTGCTAGACAATCAGTAATCATTCGGCAATGATCAAGCATTAATTGATGGGTTGCGATACCCAATGCTATTTTGTACTCATCAGAGCTCTCGGCTAAAGAAACATCTGGTGCTATTTTCCTTGCGAGATGCGTTGCATATAAATCATGCAGAAAGGCTAATTGAGATAGCACAAGCGAAGAAACAACTATGCTATAATCTGAATCAAGTTGCGGCGGTGAAGACTCAACATTACCGAGTGCCCGAATTGCATGAGTAGTAAAAGTTCTGAGATCTCTTACTTTCTGTGTAGGTCCAGGAATAGGAAGCGCCTGCGCAAATAATTCGGCAGATCTTGTCATATCTTCATGAAATATCGTTGTTTTTTCCTGTATACCTGCCTCAAAAGATCCTATGGCATGTTTTGCTGCCTGGAGATCTAAATCAACCAGGTGAATTTCCGTTGCCCACTGGAATAATTCTATAGGAAATTCCCTTAATGCTCCTCCCCCTAATATGAGCAGTTTACCCGATTTTAACGGAGGTAATCCATATGCAGTATTCCATAACATTTCTTTACTGTGAAGAATGTGATTTTGATCAACTTTATCAATCGGTCGCTCAGAACTTGTCCTTGCTCCTATTAATCGCAACATCTCTTGTCGGACTGGAACTCCCGAAGGAAAACTGTTCACACGATATAAGTGTGGAGTATGCTTTCCCTGCTCGTAGAAAGGATTTAACATAAATTAATCGGTGTATTTATACAGCAATTATATCCAAAACGCAATTTTACTCATTTGCTTACCCTCACTGCAAACATTTTTTATACCATCAGTTGACAGTATACCTTCGAATCGCTAAGATGATCAGCAATTATGCAATACCGAGAACGAATACCACAATATGAAATGGCTTTTGGAGCAGGATTACCACAAGGAAACAATTACGATCAAGGAAGCAATGAACGCAGAGGAAATGGTTTCACCCTAACGCAAGAACAACTGTTAGCAAAAAAAATAATCCAGGGTTCTCTTGCTCAAGCAGCTTCACATCCCAAATTAGCGATTATGCTTGTTGGTTTAAGTGGTACAGGAAAATCAACACTATTTTCACACTTAGCACAGGATTTCAGCGATACACAAGCAGTGGTTCATCCAATGAATGCATCACTCTATCGAACTGAAACAAGACCATTATTAGTATCCCAAGGAACACCAAACGAACTAGAACGATTCCAACGAAGTATTCCTCAAGATTACCATATTGTATTGCATACCATGCGAGGAATGAATACCGAGGAAATGACCCAGTATGCAAATCACCTGTTACAGAGGGTCACCACTCGATTGTCCACCCAACAACTTATCCATTTTTCTATGGGGATTCCCACGTTATTATTAGAACTCGCACACATGTATATTCCTGATACGTTACGAGAGCAAGATGCGAAAAAACTTGCCGAAATAAAAGTATCACGTTATTTACATGATAATATTCCCCCAGCAGGAAAAACGACTTTAGGACAAACTCTTCCTCAGTACGTTGCGATTACCCCACCTACTGAGATATATGACTATTTTGCTTTGAAAAGAAACCAACAAGTCTATGATGGCGTCGATGTCATTTTACTCGAAAAGCAGATGCTCCAAGAACAAGGACACAACGTCCCGATTAATCCATTTTTCGTCGCACCCGAAAGTGAAGGAATGTATAACAGGCTCTATGCAGAAAGAAATGGCGACGATCCTCGTATTGATATCTATATTCCAGGACTTAACGCACCCACCTATCAAAAGGTTGTTGAAGCATTTGGGTTAGATGTTGAAAAAACAGGAGACTATAGCATCGATTTAACTCGGGCATTTGGGAAAGGTACAGCATCCCGTATATTTGAAATTTTCTATATTACTCGAAAAGCCCACGCCCGAATGATGACCCCAACTGGAGAAGCGAAAGTACTTTCTATCCCTGAAGTGAATGATGATTTCCCCGAAGAACATTTTAATGAAGCACAAAGATATCAATCGTTTTCTTTACCTATTGCATTGCCGAACGGACCCGCATCTATCTATTTCAACAAACATGATCATAGTGGATTTAGCACTCAAACAGCATACTTTGGTTTTATGGCGGAAACTGTTCTCCAACAACTTGGTGTTTTTTATATAGCCGATAATGGATTACTGAGAGAAAAATATTGTTATGATCCGCAAAGTAACCATATTCTCAAAATACCTGCATAGGGGAAATATTGTCAAAATAACAAATTATTGATAAGATCACTCTATGATTGATCTTTCTCAGTTTGACAAAACAACATTTTCAAATGTTCCTTTTCTGAAAAAAGTTGAAAAGCCTTGGGGCTATGAGCTTATTTTTACCAATGATTCTCTCCCCTATGCTGGTAAAATCATGCATATTACGGCAGGCAAACGATTGAGTTTACAAGTTCATGATAAAAAACAAGAAAGTTATTTCCTCACCAGTGGAAGATGCAAGTTAATTGTTGATAATAATAAAGGAGAACTTGTTGAGATTGAATTAGAACCGCAAAAAGGATATACTGTTATGATCGGTCAACGTCATCGATTACAAGGAATAACTGACTGCGATATTTTTGAAGTATCATCACCAGAAACAGGAACAACTTATCGGCTTGAAGATGACTATCAAAGACCTGACGAAACTGAAACAATGAGAAAACAAGAACGAGCGAATTTATGAATACTTTAACTGATCGTAATGCTATAAAACAAATTGATCCTCGTGATACGTTGGGTTCCACAGAAATGCTGTTAGAGCAAGCACAAACAGCTTGGAAACAAGTTAATGCATTAGCTCTGCCAAGTTTTCAAGGACAAATAAAAAATATTGTTTTTTGCGGCATGGGTGCTTCTATTTATGGAGCGCTCGTTATCAAAGCATTACTCGGAGAAAAATTTTCCTACCCTCTCGAACTCATAAGCGATTATCATCTTCCAAACTTTGTGAATGAAGACACGCTTGTTGTGTTAACGAGTTATTCGGGAACGACCGAAGAAGTTTTATCATGCGCGCAAGAAGCAAAAGCAAAAAATGCAAAAATGCTTGTCTTAACTAAAGGAGGCCCCCTTGCTGAATTTGCAAAACAAAACGCCGTACCTGCGTACATTTTTGATGGCTCATTAAATTATGCGGGAATTCCTAGACTTGGTGCTGGATACACAATTATTGGTCTTATCGGCCTTTTTATCAAACTTGGATTAGTTACTTTTGATCCTCAAATTATTGAAGGCGGATTTAGCTCGCTTGCAACAAAAATTGGCCAAATTCAACAAAAAGCAATGAACGACTCAGAGCTGTTCGTTGATAAAATTCCTGTTATTTTTGCCGCTGAACATCTTTCAGGAAACGGTCAAATATTACGCAATCAATTTAATGAAACAAGTAAAACGTTCTCTGCTTTCTATCTTGTTCCTGATCTCAATCATCATCTCATGGAAGGATTACAATTTCCAAACGATTCAAAATTAGTATTTGTCATTCTGAAATCATCCAATTACTCTCCAAAAATTCTTAAACGAATGCAATTAACGGTTGATGTGGTAAAACAAAATAAGAAAGAAGTTTTTGAAGTAGCATCTTCTGGGAAAAATCCATTTGAAGATTTCTTAGAGACTCTCGCCTATGGGAGTTTCCTCACACTCTATTTAGGACTTCGTTACGATCAGAATCCTGCAATTAATCCGTGGGTCGATTACTTCAAAGAAGAACTTGCCAAATAACTTAAGTGAAACTCCATGAGTTAAAGCACGTGACTTAAAGTTCGGAAAGAGTTAATAAAAGCGTCTTGTTCTACCCATTTCACGTCTGTTCTTTTGTATCTCAGCGATCTCTTCATTAGCATGCTGAAGTGCATCTTCAGGCGACTCGTGATTATAATGCTCATTTCCTCTGCGCATGGCGTTTCGTAACTTACGATCACTCCATGTTCTCCAAGAAAATCGTTCAACGGTCGTAAGATCAGCTGTTCCCCCAGCTCCTACTCTCCGATTTAAAATAGTTCCTTCAATTCTGGTAACAAAAAATTGGTTTTGATTGTATGGGGAAAAACCTGTCACTACTGCAGGACCTCTTCCTTCACTCTTGGTCATATGCACAATCTGTCCAACCCTTACAACCTGACCACCTTCCTTATTCATACGTGTATTTTACCATTAAAGGTAAAAAATTCTGTAATACTTGCGTAAGAGATCTGTTTGTCTATATACTAATTACGTACATGCACAGTATCAAAAATTTTGATCAGTTAGCAATAACACCCCAACGTAAAACGGTACTTGAACTTGTTGAAGCTGCATTTGAATCAATCCGTCCTATTCACGTTCTTGAAAAACAATGTACTCTTACTAATAATCGCTTAACACTTGCGGGGAATACCTATGATTTAGGGAAATATGAACAAATTTTTCTCATTGGTTTTGGGAAAGGATCTTTTGATGTATGTAACATTATTGCGGAAAAATTAGGAGACAAACTTTCGCTCGCCTACGATATTGACGTTGTCGATGAATTTTCTCATACAATTCACTATACGAAAGGAACTCATCCTCTTCCTTCTGAAGAAAATATTACCTATACAAAGAATGTTGTTGAACGATTTTCAGGAACTCTTACTGAGAAAGATCTTGTTCTTATCGTCGTCTGCGGTGGTGGATCGGTATTATTTGAAATGCCACATTCTATTGATTTAGCAAAACTTACTGAAGTGAATAAAATTTTACTGAGAAGCGGAGCCACGATTTCAGAAATGAACGTTATTCGAAAACATTTATCAGCAATAAAAGGAGGCGGTTTTGCTCGAATGCTTTACCCAGCAACCGTTGCCTGTTTATTATTCTCCGACGTACCAGGAAACGATTTAAATGTGATTGCTTCAGGACCAACCGTGAAAGATACCACTTCAATGCAAGATGTCCATGCCATTTTGCAGAAATATAATTTAGAAAAAAGTTTAGATTTGCTACCTGATGATTTTCAAGAAACACCAAAAGAAGACATGTATTTTGAGAATGTAGCAAACCTTTTAGTTGTTAGTAACCAGACAGCACTTATGGCTATGCAAGAGAAAGCAAAAGAACTGGGTTTCGACTCTTTTATTTTTTCAGATCATATACAAGGAGATGCACGAACTGTTGGAGAACTACTCATTAAAAATGCTCAACCAGGAAAAATTTTGCTCGCAGGTGGAGAGACAACTGTTAAAGTAACAGGAATTGGCAAAGGTGGAAGAAATCAAGAATTAGCGCTTGCAGCAATTCCTTTTATTAAAGACAATACGATTTTAGTAAGCTTTGATTCGGATGGCCAAGATTTCTATATGCTTGCCGGTGCATTGATTGATGCTCACACAATTGAGAAAGTAAAGCAAAAACAAATCTACTGGAAAAAATATCTTGAAGAAAATGATAGTTACGATTTTTGGGAACAGGTTGGCGACGGCATCTTAACAGGAAAATTAGAATCAAACGTTTCTGACTTAATGATTGTAGCGAACCTATGACACTTGAAATAACAGAAAAACAGTTAAACGATTTAAATAGTAAAGCAAATACCGTCCGACAATTAATTATTCGCACGCTGATGGAAGCAAAATCAGGACACTCAGCAGGTCCGTTAGGAATGGCAGACATTTTTACGGCAATGTATTTTAATATCTTGAATCATGATCCGAAAAACCCCAACTGGGAAGATCGTGATCGATTAATACTTTCCAATGGGCACATCTGTCCAGTACAATATGCTACGATGGCATTAGCCGGTTATTTCCCTCTTGAGGAATTGCAAACACTTCGCAAAATTAATAGTCGGTTACAAGGACATCCACATCGAACTGTCCTCCCGGGTATTGAAAATACATCAGGACCATTAGGTGAAGGAATATCACAAGGTATTGGAATCGCATTAACAGCTCGAATGGATAAAAAAAACTATCGAGTGTACTGTTTAACATCAGATGGCGAACATCAAGAAGGGAATATCTGGGAAGCAATTATGTTCGCAGGGAAAGCCCGTCTGAATAATCTCATGGTCATTGTCGATCGGAATAACATTCAAATTGATGGGACAACAGAAGATGTTATGCCACTTGAGCCATTTAAAGAAAAATATGAATCGTTTAATTGGCATGTTTTAGAAATCGATGGCAATAATATTCGTTCGTTTATCAATACGGTTACCTTTGCAAAATCAATAACTGAAAAACCAGTTGTCATTATTGCCAATACCATTCCTGGTAAAGGGGTTGATTTTATGGAAGGCAATTATCTTTGGCATGGAAATCCTCCTGATGCAGCTGATGTTGCTGGCGCTCCTCCTAAAGGAGAACAAGGGAAAAAAGCACTTGAAGAATTAGCGGCAATAGAAGAAAAAATGAAAGGAAATGGTTAATGTTACATCCTGATCTCCATTTAAACGAAAACCTTTTCACTGACACGGTTGCATCAGCACCTACGCGAAATGGATATGGTGAAGCACTGCTTTCTTTGGGAGAAACAAATCCTGAAGTCGTCGTACTTACGGCCGATTTGTCTGAATCCACCCGTTGTGAAGGATTTGCAAAAAAATATCCCCAACGTTTTTTTGATTGTGGCGTTGCTGAACAAAATATGGCAGCAATTGCCGCAGGAATGGGAGTATCGGGAAAAACTCCGTTCATCTCATCCTATGCGACTTTTTCACCAGGAAAGAATTGGGAAACAGTTCGAACGACCATTGTATATAACCAGTCAAATGTAAAAGTTGCGGGCCATCATGCAGGTATTATGACCGGACCGGATGGGGCAACACACCAAGCAACGGAAGATATTGCAATTACCCGCTGCTGGCCAACTATGCAAGTCATCGTTCCCTGTGATGCAATAGAAGCAAAAAAAGCAACGATCGCGGCAGCAACAACTCCTGGTCCACTCTATTTACGGTTCACTCGAGATAAAACACCCATTATAACTAGCCAAGATACCCCCTTTGCTATTGGAAAAATGCAAACATTTTGGACGAGTGAAAAGCCGCTTGCAGCAATTCTTGGTACAGGGTATATGTTATATTACGCATTACTTGCTGCGAAGGATCTCGAAGCAGAAGGTATCAGTACATTGGTCATTAATGTCCCCACCATAAAACCGATTGATATTGTGTCGCTTACTGAAATTGCGAAACAAACGAATGCCATTGTAACTGTTGAGGACCATCAAATCACTGGGGGTTTGGGAGGTGCAGTTGCTGAATGCCTTTCAAAAGTTCATCCGGTCGTTATGGAATACATCGGTTTGCAAGATACCTTTGCTGAATCGGGTAATCCGAAAGAACTCTTAACCAAATATGGCATGGATAGCAATGCTATTAAAGCAGCGGTGAAAAAAGTGATTGCTTCAAAAAAACGTTTCCTCATGGAGATAGGTTAAAGGATATTGCAGCCGAACAAACAATAGTGTACGCTGAAGAAAGACCATGCAAGAGCTTATTGAAGAATTACAAAAAAATATTGAAGGAGATGTGGTTACCGACGAGGAAACGCTCAAAACATTTAGTCACGATACCAGTCTGTTTGAAGTAAAACCGCAACTTGTTGTTTATCCAAAAACTGAAAAAGACGTCCAGTTCTTAGTAACCTTTGTTGCAAAAAATAAGCAGAAATATCCGACACTTTCTTTAACGGGTAGATCAGCAGGTACGGATATGAGCGGCGGTTCGATCAATGACTCTATCATCGTTGCTTTTGGTAAGTATTTTAATCACACTCCACAAATTCATGATGCAATTGCGACAACACAACCAGGAGTTTTTTACCGAGATTTTGAAAAAGAAACATTAAAGAAAAATCTTATTTTTCCTTCATACCCAGCATCTCGAGAAATTTGCGCAATGGGAGGAATTGTCAATAATAATTCCGGAGGTGAAAAATCTCTGCAATATGGAAAAACCGAACGTTATGTGAAACGAATTAAAGTTGTTTTGCGCGATGGAAATATTTATGAAATAAAACCTCTTACTGAAGCGAAATTGAAAGAGAAAATGAAATTAGAAACACTCGAAGGAGAAATTTATACAAAACTCTATACACTTATTACCGAAAATTACGATGAAATTATGCAAGCGAAACCTCATGTATCGAAAAATTCTGCAGGATATTATCTGTGGAATGTCTATGATAAAGAGACAAAGACCTTTGATCTCACAAAATTATGGGTAGGCGCACAAGGAACCTTCGGTATGCTACTAGAAGCAGATATTGAACTCGTACCAGTTCACAAGCATCGAGAAATGATTATTGTCTTTCTACATGACATGTCACATCTTGGACAAATTATTAATGAGGTTCTCCCGTTGCAACCAGAAAGCTTCGAATCATATGACGATAATACCTTAACATTAGCACTTCGATTCTTTCCTGAATTTGCTCATCAATTAGGTATCTCTGGACTCATAAAAGCTGGATTTGCATTTTTACCGGCATTTATGATGATGCTTACCGGTAGTCTTCCAAAACTTATTTTACAAATTGATTTTACCGGTGATGATCCACTAGTATTACAACAAAAAGTGAATCAACTGAAAGAGAAACTTCGACCACTCCATCCTAAGACACAAATCGCTACAGAAAAGCAAGAAGATAAATACTGGTTGATTCGCCGGGAAAGCTTTAATTTACTTCGTAAAAAAATACAAGATAAACATACTGCGCCATTTATTGATGATTTTGTCATTGATCCACAAAAAACTGCAGAAATTATTCCACAAATAACTGACATACTGAAAAAACATCCAGAATTTATTTTTACTGTAGCAGGTCATGTTGGTGATGGTAATTTTCACATTATACCTCTGGTTGATATTACAAAGCCTTCTGCAAGAAAAGCAATTCCCGAAATTGCACAACAAGTCTATGAAATTATTACGAAGGCAGGAGGTTCAATTACGGGAGAACATAATGATGGATTAATACGCACTCCCTATCTAGAACAAATGTATGGG
>CAYQEE010000017.1:0-35233 GCA_964416445.1 uncultured Gammaproteobacteria bacterium | reverse complement strand
CAATTCCATGTAGCCCGACAATAAACGAAAGCGTTGTCCCTGAAGATGGTGTTGGCGTTATTCGAGAGGTTGGCGTTGGAGAAGAAGGGGGAGTCGGTGAGGGTAAATTACTCGTAAGATAATTTTTAATATCTTGTCCCATACCATCATGAGCAGCGGAAACAGGAGGCAGACCTGTGGTAGGATCTGGACATTGCCAAGGTGCCCCACCAGAGAATGTAGTAGGGTTATACATGCCATATTTATCAATCAAATGATCGGGTCCAAATGTCCAAGCTGTCCAATGCGCATGAATAGAATCCATATAGGTAAGAAATGCATTGGTTATTTTATCAGCATTATCCGATGTTAATCCTTTACACTGACCAACATTATTTGGCAGTGGATTTGGATGTACTGCCCATTCTCCATAAAAGAGAGGACGAACACCAATCAGAGGACCCCATTCATTATTCCATGTTTTGTCAAGACTTCCGCTAAGATATGCGGAGATAATCGTTCCATAGTCATGTTTTGAAACAACAGTATTTTTGTCAGTAAGCATAGATGACGTAAATCCATTGTTCCACCCTCCATCCTGTGATGTTCCTTTACCAGCTTTTCCTGGTTCAACGACAATAATATTATTGACTCCTGCAGCACGAATTGCATTCGTAACATCAGTAAACCCAACAACATCGGGATCAGTAATAGAACTTTGGCAGTTATGTTTTGAACCATTTCCACCATATTGCCAAGAACACCAATCGGGATATCCTGGCTCATTAATTAAATCAAACATGACCATGGGGTTATTTTTATAACGCGTTGCTAAAGTAACCCACCAGGCAAGACTTGTTTGATGCAACATATCATCAGCATAATTTACTGGTGAAGAAGGTGCTCCTGCTTTTGCATTATCATGGAAATCAAGAACAACATAGATACCAGCATTGTTTGCCATAGCAATTGCTTTATCAAGCATAGGTAAATATTGCCCACTTGAATCCGATGCTTGAATCCATTGGGAAATATTAAATCGTGCAAAATTTACATTCCACGATGCCATTTTGTCAAATGTTGTTTGATTAAATATTTGATTATAGAGAGCAGTAGGAAAACCATTTGACCAAGCATTCGTATATGCATAGAAGGTATCAAGCATTACACCTCGCAAGGTAACTGAGGCACCAGACGAATCCACAATATTTGCTCCAGAAACAGAAAGCATTCCGTGCGGTTTTCCTGTCGGAGTTGGCGTTATACTTGATGGAGAAGGTTTAGTACTTGGAGAAGGGCTGGTATTAGGAGTTGGTGATATTCCTCCAAAAATTTTTGCATAACTTGCCGCAACCATTTGCCCTGTGGCATTCAACACAACGGGAAGTTTTTTGTTACTGGACACTAAATCAGTGGCTGCGAAAAAGTTGATACCAATATT
Organism: uncultured Gammaproteobacteria bacterium; assembly: GCA_964416445.1. Taxonomy (GTDB): domain Bacteria; phylum Patescibacteriota; class Microgenomatia; order Levybacterales; family UBA12049; genus CAYQEE01. Next base: position 33,813 of record CAYQEE010000017.1, on the reverse strand, counting down.
GTAATTTTGTGCAAGGGCAGTCATGACGTCCTGTTCATTTTGCGAATCCGTTGTTCCTCCGTATTCATTGATGATGGTACCCCACCCTTTCGATTGGGCAAATTGAATACTTGGGATGAGATCTTGTTGCTGAACATTTGGGCTGTAATCATGATGATCAATAACAATATTTTTCCCTGTGTACGTATATTGGCCACTCATTACCGCGGAAAAATTATGTCCATACACCATCACTAATGATTGTGGTGCATACTGGTTCACAATATTGATTCTGTTTTGCATTGCAGGAAAAAATTGTGGATCAGGAAGAAAATTTGAAAAGTTCTTACTCGCTGGTTCATTCCAGACATCGAAGATAACAGCGGGATCATTGGCATACAGTTTTGCAAGATCAGTTAACGCTTGATCACCAGGAGGTGGATACGAACTTAATTCTTTCACTTCAGGACATCCCATCGGATCGGATTGACATAGGGGATCAGCTGCATAATCTCTTTCCGCTTGGTTCTGTGCCGAACAATGCACATTACTAGTGCCTCCACAGGGAGGATCAGTAAACTGGGTCCCCACATCGATTGCAACATATTCTCCAACACTTTCCGCTTTATGAATTGCATCCTGTAAAACTTTCTGCATGGGATCATTATTCGCAGCAGGTAAGGGAACATTGCTATTCCACCAGGCTGAGTTGAAATTGATTCTGGTGAGGTTATACGCAATGACGGCATGATACCCTGCAAGAAGGTTTTGATCTTCATACCCGGGTCCTCCTGATGCATACCACCCTTGATTTAATCCCACAAGATGCACAATACAATTATTTTGATCAACCACATTTCCCTGAGCATCTACATGAAGCCATGAAAAGCTAAAACTCCCATCTTGATTCTTTGTTACTCCCGTACTGTAACAAGTACCTGATGCACGTTGTCGAAGATTTTGTTGATGAAGAGAAAGTAGAACGGTTAAGACTACCCCAACAGTAATGAGAACAACACTCAATAATGATCGGATATGCCCATTAGGTAATGACATTTTTCCCATTACTATTAGAATAATCAAATTTTTATCTTAGCGCAACATCCAGTATGAGAAATTGGGGATATAAGAAAATAAAAAGTTTTCAAGTTTATTGAATAGTCTCAATAATAGTCATACACCAATTTACATACTGGTAGGGACGAGGAAAGGAATCAAAGGTTATAAACGAATAACCAATTTTTTTTAATACTACAAGCAACTCCTTTTTTGTAAAGATATTTGCTTTCCACCAATGTCTCAAAAGTATACGACTCAATATATTGCTTCGTGAAATAAAAAGAAGAAGTATACCCTTTTTTTTAAGTTTTTTAGAAAGTATCGTTAATGCTCGTGGAAAATCCTCCTTGGAAACATATTCCAGCATTCCTGATGAAAGAATAATATCAAAATCATTGTCTCGTAATTTTGTATCACTATCTAAAACATCAGCACGGAATACCGTTACATTGGTAATTGTATTTTCTTGAAGCCATTCGGTGAACTTTTGAAGCATTGATTCAGTAATATCAAATGCAACAAAGTCAATATCTTCAAACACATCTTTTGGAAGAATGTAATAAAGTGCTTGGAGTAAAATACCAGTTCCTGTTCCTGCATCCAACACTTTCATACCTTTGTGAAATACATGTTTTTCGCGTAAATATGATTCTACCGCTTGATCATAATGAAGATAATCCATGAAGAAACGTTGGTATAAATCTGCAGATTGTGTGTATAAAGTAACAGCATTTTCTTGGGTAGTCATATTTTTATTATAACACTGATAAAAGAACGAAGTAAGCTTTATTGACAGATAAACAGCCATTTTATATAGTGCATGTGCTGCTCATGAATTTTCATGAGTTTTTTAATAAGTATGGATGAAGAACGAGTTTCATCGAGTGAACAAACAACGACATTAGCAGAAAATCCATTATTATACTTCTTTGATACTCTCTTAATAACCCTTTTCAGTGCACTACTTCCCATACCTATAGCAAATTATGTCGCTTCACATTACAAAATGCTTATGATTTGGTTCATGGCAACAATCGCAGGATTTTTTCTTATCATTATGCTGCTTTTATTTGCGCTACTATTTTCACCTATTTTTGCTATTTCCCATATTACTTCTTTTTTTTCATTACCTGGAATAACGGTTACCTCATTACCAAATTACCACGAACAAGGTTTTCAAGACACCAGTGCTCCTCTGAAAAATCCTTTGGGAGGTGAGAAATATACGAACAGTCTCATTACACTTGATTTTCACGCTATCGATATTGCTTTTTTCAAATCTCTTCACACAGGAATTGATCTCATTCCGTCACCTGCATATTATTTAACAAATGAGGCATTTCGGAAAACAGGGAAAATAATTATTTTTGCCACTATGAATGGACAGGCAACTGTTTACCAAGACCAATATGGAGCAAATGTTATTGATATATATAATAATCAACATACCATTCTCACTCGATTTGTGCACTTAGAAAGACCCTTCATCGCATCTCAACAATCGGTATATGCAGGAGAACCAATTGGTATCATGGGTCAAACTGGTATTGCCACAGGTGCTCATTTGCATTATGAAATTCAGGTAAAAATAAACGGAACGTTTACCCCAGTTGATCCAAAGTTATTTATTCAATAAAAGGCACTTAGCTAATTTAGCTTCAAAGCTCTCCAGTACTATTACTCTCTGTACCATGTGATATGGCTACTAGCCTTATATATGTGTGTAACGATTTTATAAAGTTCCTATCAAGCATAAACGACTCGTTTCAATTACACTGCCGCTGTATGACTGAACTTACCTTTTTACCACGAAGACGTACCGAAATCTCTCCCCAAGAGGTTCCTAAAGTGAGTGAATCCTCTTTATCTCAACGTACTTTATCTCAGGAAAATTATACAAGACAAAAAAGTGCTGAAGAAGTGAGAATTCAACACATTCGTCGTGAATTAGAACAATTACAACAGCACGAGGTACCAATGGTTACCAATCAAAAAAACGAGGAAAAACAAATCCATCCATCCTTAAAACCTGAACAACTAAAAAAAGCTTCACGTGGTGCCCATATGTTAGGAGCTACCTTAGAAGTATTTGAAGCAACTGAGGCGGCAAAATTAATTGGAATAACCTTCGTTCCTCATATTGGTGCTCTGATCAGTATTGTCGGAACAGGATTAGAAGTGGTTGCCGAACGTCTGGACCAACGAACATATAAACAAAAACCTATTCATCAAAGCAACGTATAAAACACAAAACGAAGTAGAAGAGAAGGATAACCTGATATAATAGAGAGACTTATGTTTACGATAACACTTCCGTCAGTATCTCATGATTACACAACAAAAATTATCCTTTTGGATAAAGAAAGGCCTGAACAGGATTTTCGTTTAGCAAAAATTACGTGTCTGACACCACTCATGGAAGGTGTTTTACAGAGCATTGGAATTAACGATAAAACGCTTCAACTTTTCTCACAGGATTTGAAACGAATAGAACATCTTGGGAAGGTAAAAATGCAATTACGAACTAAATTTCGTGAGGAATTTACGCTCCGCATTATTAAACAAGCGGAACGTAATTACTTACTTGTTGATGTATTGCTTCGATTAAAATCAAATTTTATGCATTTGAAATATGAAATCGATCCACAACTTCTCCTTCATCCGCTCGGATAACATTACCGAGCAATTTTGCTTTCTTGCTGGAAAATATCTTCATCAGGTTTTTCTGGAAGCTGGATTCGCAATAAAGGAAGTACTCCTTCTCTTTCTGAAATTCGAGCTACAACGACTTTTGGTAATGCGATTGCACCGACTTCAATAAGCGAATGTTCTAACGAAGAAGAATGTGAGATCTCATTGCCAAGAATAGTAATTGCTGTTCGAGAACTAATACTGCGCAATTTATCAACTCCAATAACACTGCTTACTTGATCCTCACCATCTCTCACACTTCCCGTTGAAAAATCGAGTGGATAAATATCTGCGTTGTCAGGATTGATATGATGATCGGTAAGACTTTGCAAAGCACGCAGGTAACCTAAACACTGTGGACCATACGTACTTCCTGGAGGTTGATACGATAAGGCCTCATCGAGTGACGAAACCTCCTGCGATTCTGCAGCATGAACAATAAAAATAGGTTCTACTCGTTTGTATTTCGTTCGTAAAAACCGCAGATGCCACACCACGTTGTCATGAACTATATCCTTATGATTATCTGAAAGTCCTAATGAAAAGTCACCAAGACGAAAGGTACGAGCATCAAGAATAATTACGGGAACTGCCAATTCAAGGAGCTCAACCGGTTTAATTTTCTTTTCAGCAGTTACTGGCGTTTTTCTCAGGTTAGCTAATTCAGGATGAGCAATTTTAACTCGAGATTTTCGTTCATCTTTTTCCTTTGTATCTTTCGGATCGGTACTATGTATTGTCGGATCAGCTGGTGCATTTTGTAATGCTTCTTCTTCTCTTTTACGTTTTTGAGCCTCTTGTATCCGAAGATCTTTCATATTTTCCACAATTTGTCGTTTTAATCCACCAGCGTGAAAGGGAAGCCCCCTCCGACCTTTGGCACCTGTACTTTCTGACGAATCTTGTAACTGAAAACGTTTTTGGTTTTTTGATTGTATCCCCATTCCTTCAAACACCATTTGCGAAAGCTCATCAGCAGGAAAAACAATTGCATCTTCATCATGAAGTATACGACTCCTTTCTTTTCTCCTTGCCACACTATCAATTACTGTACCAACGGGAAGTGGATTAAGCGAATCACCCATTCCCGCATAGAGTTGATTACCTTGATGAAATCGAAAATGATAATTAGACAACATTCCCTCTGAGTCCGAGTGAGTAGAAGCAATTAATGATTTTGCAATTCGTACTGATGGACCCCATTCATGAGTAATGGAATGCGAAATAATAATGCGTGCTAGGTTAGCTCGAACCTGCTCAGCTACATTTGGACGAAGTCCCGAATATTCTGCTAGAACAACTTGTCTATCAACTGATGGCATACATTTTTAAACATTTACGTACGCTAACATAGTAAAACTCTTATTGCAAGAAAATAGTAAGAATATAAAAAAACTCTTGACGTAAACGCTCGTTTACTTTATAGTATATAGTATGATACAAGTTGATGAAGCAGTCAGCAAAATTAGAAGATTTTACATCTATAACAAGCGCATTCCCACCTATCGAGAAATGTGCGATCTCTTTGAATATAAATCAAAAAAAGCAGCCTTTTATTTAGCAAAAAAGTTAATAGATGAAGGTGTTTTAAGTAAAGATGATCGGGGAAGATTATTACCAAAACGATTATTTCTCCCTCTTCGACTCTATGGATCTATTAAAGCAGGATATCCTGCACCAGCTGAAGAACAAATTGTCGATACATTAGATTCATTTGATACATATTTAATTAATAAGCCAGAGTCAACATATTTACTTCGTGTATCCGGTGATTCTATGATTGAATCAGGAATTAATTCAGGTGATATCGTTGTTATTGAACGAGATCGAGCGGTTCAGAACGGTGATGTTGTTGTCGCATATGTTGACGAAGAGTGGACTTTAAAACATTATCAAAAAGAAAACGAAAAAGTTATTCTGGTTCCGGCAAATAAGAATTATCATATTATACGACCAAAACATAGTTTAGAAATCGGTGGTGTTGTCGTGAGTGTTATCCGAAAACTACATTAAGAGATAAAAATTGGCATCCACGTCGGAAAATAGACATGTAGTAATGCCAGGTAAAGAATAAGATCTAATGTTAAATGGATAGTAATAACATACAGTAATGACTCAGTTTTTTGGAATACGTACCCTTGCACTAATGCAAAGAGAGCAATCATGATCCATCCCCATCCTCGAAATCCTAGTTCATAGAGAAAAGAAGTAAATAAAACACTTTGTAAAATATTTGCCCAGACAAAAGGTACATATCGTTTCAGGATTCCGAGAACTGTGCAAATAAAGAATAACTCATCCCAAATCCCAAGAAAATTCGTTCCAAGAAATAAGCGAAAAAGATTACTGAATCCAGGGCTAACAGTCCAGTTATGATATGATCCGGTGTTTTTCAGAAAAAAGGGAATAAGAAAATAAGCAACAAAAGCGGTGAAAAAAATATACGCAATCTCTGTTTTGTACCAATTTCTCCCATGATGAAACTGAAATCGTACAAAATAATCTTTATAGACATAACGAGAAATCAAATAGGGAAGTGCAACTGCAAGCATTAACGGAATACTCATCTGCACAATATGAAAGTAACTAATATCCGTCGTTATCGGCGTTATTCCAAGTAACGTAAGAGAAAGATAAATAAGACTGATATCTTTTCGCCACTGTTTCTGACAGAAGAAGAGAGTAACAAATCCAATAAGTAAGAGTATCCATCCTACTATTTTTAGCTGTAAACCAATTAGTACGAGAGCAGAAACATCAAGCAAAACAAGGGAACATAGACATACCAACTTTTTCATATGATTGTAGAATATCAGAGGTATGAGTTTGCGAAAAGAGCAAAATATGAAAAAGCTACATAATTTGCCTAAATATATAACTTATAGTAAAATAGGGGAACTATCATGTGGAATGTATTCCTCCAGCAAACTGGCCTTAAACAAAAGCATATTATTTATGTACTTGCGGCAATTATAGCTTTTATTGTTCTTGTGCCTCTTTTCACTTACGTATACTTCGCCAACGACTTAAAAGACAAAAAAAGTATTGTTAACAGTAATAACACAGGAGTTATTCTTGTAGATCGAAATAACAAACCTTTTTATAGTTTTAATAACCCTAAAACAATAACATATATGCAAATTGCAGATATTTCGACAGATGCTCAACACGCAGCAATTGCATCTGAAGACAAGGATTTTTATAAAAATCCGGGCTTTTCGATACCTGGTATGCTTCGGGCACTGTATATTGATGTGTTAAATAAGTCGTCATTGCAAGGAGGTTCCACAATTACACAACAATTAGTAAAGAATGCTCTCTTAGATTCAAATAAAAATTTCCTACGTAAATATCAGGAGATAGTGCTTGCATATGAATTGAATCGACGATACACAAAAAATGATATTTTAGAAATGTATTTAAATTCCGTCTATTTTGGTGAAGGTGCTTTTGGAATAGAAAATGCTTCTGAAACATACTTTGGCATTCATGCAAAAGAATTAGATTTAGCACAATCATCCCTTTTAATTAGCATTCTTCCTGCACCTTCTGCTTTATCTCCCATATCCAATGGTATTGATAATGCAAAAAAACATCAAACAATTGTTTTAGAAGAAATGGTGAATCAAGGGTATATCTCACAAGATCAAGCAACAGTAGCCGAGAATGAAGTATTATCATTTGTTCCTAAGAAAGTTGAAACGAATATCATAGCTCCACATTTTGCTTTGTATGTGAAGGACTTGCTTATTAAGCAATACGGCGAAGAAACTATATCTCGATCAGGATTTACGGTTAAAACTTCATTAAATCTTGATTGGCAAAAATATGCGGAACAAGTTGTTCAGAGCCAGGTTCACAGACTATCCGGTGATAATGTATCAAATGGTGCGGCTGTTGTTATGGACCCAAAGACAGGAGAAATTGAAGCAATGGTTGGAAGTGAAAATTGGGATAATTCCGATTTTGGGAAAGTGAATATGACGATCACTACACGTCAACCAGGATCTTCATTTAAACCAATTATTTACGCAGACGCACTTGCAAAACAATTGATCACGCCAGCTACTATTCTGCAAGATACAAAAACGACATTTCCAGGAAATTATAGTCCTCATGATTTTGATTATGCGTATCGCGGTCCTGTAACCGTGAGACGGGCCTTAGCAAACTCCTTAAATATTCCTGCTGTAGATGTTATGCAAAAGCTTGGTGTTGATGAAGGAGTCTCATTTGCACAAAATCTTGGTATCACCACTTTAAGTAATCCATCTCAGTACGGACTATCATTCGTGCTTGGAACGGGCGAAATAAAATTACTTGAACTAACCGACGTTTACGCTACTTTTGCAAACAGTGGGCAAAGAAATCCAGCAACTGCAATTCTATCAATTATTGACAAACATAACCAAACAATTTATTCCTATGTACCACCAGATACGCAAACCATTGATCCAAATGTTGCTTATTTAATAACTTCCATTCTCTCAGATAACCAAGCACGAGCAGAAGAATTTGGAAATGCATTAACGCTTTCACATCCTGCCGCTGTTAAGACAGGTACCACAGAAGATTTCCGTGATGCGTTAACCTTGGGATATACGCCAAATCTCACAGTTGGTGTTTGGGTAGGAAATAATACCAATGCACCAATGGACAATATTGCCGGGTCTTTAGGAGCTGCGCCCATCTGGAGACAACTTATGGAACACTTTTCACAACAACTATCCTACGCTTCCTTTGAAAAACCACAGTCTATTCAGACTGCTCTCGTATGCCCTTACATGAATCTTAATTCAACACTGGCAACTTCATCAGGATATTTTGAATTTTTTCTTCCGGATACTAATCCAGAAAATACCTGTAACCAAACGATAACTTCAACCGAGCAACCGACAATGTTTCCAACTCAGCTACCTTCACCAACTGACGTTCCAGTAACTCCACAGCAACCAACGTTGAATCCAACCTCGTCTCAGCCAACAGCAACACCAACAATAACAATTTCCCCAACAGATACGTTCTTGCCAACATTTATTACTCCGACCCCCAGTATCTTTATTCATCAACCTAGTAATCCATTTCCAAGTCAGTAGTCTCTATTATTCACCAGAGGTTGTCTTTTCTATCGTGGAAATAAAAAGATACTCATCGAAGGGAATGCTCCTTGTGTGCTATAACGACATCCAACATATACTGTTGGATCAAATGTTGGAAGATACGCGAGTACATTTCCTTGTGCTCGATTATCTTCAATAAAAATATGGGAATACGTGCTCTCTAATTGCGTTCCTGAAAAACGACGTCTTCGTTCTAGAATAATATCATCATAATGATATCTTCGAATAGGAAGAAACTGTGATGATTTTGGATTTTTTTCTAAAAGAGAAAAGGTAAGCCGAGATCCAACTTCTCTTCCTTTCATTTTCGCATTCTCAAAGAGATCATTATGGCTATCTCCATATGCTGCTTTCCAATCATTTTGCATGGTTACTGCTTGTGGTTCATTTTGGCTATAAAAGGTTTCTATCGGAATTGGAATTTCTCTAACACCATATTGACCGGTAAGAGGAATTGCTGCAGCAATAAGATCTCTAAATACATGTGTTGCAAAATCTTGTGCGACCTTCCACTGAACTGCCCAAACTCCCATTTTATAATAACTATCCCGAAATTCATCATTACCATGTTCGGTGTGAAAATTAATTGCCCTTGGAATTGTCGGAATTTGCTCTTGAAAACTTTGGTAGGTATTCGGTCCAAAATCAAGACGAGTATTTTCTGCTCGTTTTAGTAATCGTTTATATCGGTTTTCTAATAGGTGTAATGAATTAGCATAGAGACCTGCCTCAAATTTTGACATCTGACGATTATACAGAAATAGTAGGGATATACAAACCTATAGTTATAAGTGGCTGAACTCTTCAGTATGTTGCTATACCAGATCCCTGGAGAAGGGGAGTCTTATTTATTCGGAAACTGCTTCTTCACCTATTATTCGATTTTCTCAACGAAATGATGTTCTCGAGATGACGCGATACATGAAAATGCTATTACAAGAAAAGATGTTAACCCCTTTCTGGTTAATAAACAAGATAGGAAAGAGTAACCGTAGCAGTAATATCACCTTTCCCAGGAGTTATATTTGTTGGTTGTGATCCTCTGCCAGCAGCAATTGGCGCATTTGCCATAATTGGCTGTGGATATGGTTGATTTTCATCATCAGTAACATCCACAATATTACCAAGTCTAATTCCAGCTGCTTTCGCAAGACTCTGTGCTTTATTTTTTGCATCAGCAACAGCTTTTTCCCGAGCTTGTTGCTGTAATTGTGTATAAGTCGCATCATCAAAGGTGAGATCTCCTGTTGAAACATCTGTAGCACCATTTTTGGTCAATGAGTCAATGGCATTATTTGCTTTATCAATTGGTTGCAGTTTCACTTGCATATCCTGTTGAGCTGTGTAACCGGTAATTCTATTTTGACCTTCAGGATCATATTGCGGATTCACCGAGTAATTAGTTGTCGTAATATCACTTGTCTGAATTCCTAAATCATTCAGTCCACTCAAAATAGTATTCACTTTCGTGTTTACTTGATTTTGCGCTGAAGTAATACTTGAAGCTGTAATAACTACAGAAAAAGTAACAATAGCGGTATTTGGTACAGCTGTTACTTTTCCAGTGCCTTGTGCATGAAAAATATCATTCTTTGTTGTTTGTACACCATTTATGAAAAATGGAATCGGACCATTTAATCGAAGAAATACATAAAGAACAATAAAAAAGAATAAAATGATAATACAGAAAGATTTAACGGTATTTAACATAATTTTATTGTAAACACTTTTTTTCCAAGAAGCAATCAGTTTCTCAAACTAACTGTGTAACTGAGATACAAAGACTATTCATAATAATTTAATTTGATATGATATCACAGTATTAATTATGATCGATACTTTACTGAAAGTAGTCCCCCTTCTTTTCATACTCTTTTTAGGATATGGATTAAAACGCATTCGAATCCTCAGTGCTTCTGATGGAGGATTATTATTAAAGTTAGTTTTTTATATCATTGCACCTGCTCTTATTTTACAAAGTATTACAACGCTTCCCTTAACTCCTACACTTTTGTATCTTCCGCTTATTGCCATATTGATTTCCCTTCTTAACGCTGCATTTGCTTTTTTTCTTGGAAATATATTACGTTTACCTAAAAAAATGCTTGGAGTATTTATCATCGCGGCAATGATTATGAATGATCAATTTGTCTTGCCTTTTTTTCTTTCTTTTCATGGAAATCAGGAAATTGGTAAATTCTTATTGTTCGATTTAGGTAATTCAATTATGACATTTAGCATTGCTTACTATCTTGGTTGTTTTTACGGAGAAAATAAAACAAACGCTCGTGTAATTTTTAAAAAAATAATTTTTGCACCACCTTTGTGGGCAATTGTCATTGCGCTCATTAGTAACATGATCCATGTTCATTATCCACCAGTGATTTCAAACTTTTTGGGACTACTTTCAAATATGATAATTCCCTTAGTAATGTTGGCGCTTGGTTGTTTTTTAAGTTTCTCACAGGAAATCAAACAACTTCCAAAAATAGCAATAACACTTTGTTTACGGTTTGGAGTTGGTTTACTTCTTGGACTTTTCTTCGTCCACGTATTTCATTTGCAAGGTTTACCAAAAATCATTGTCATTGTTTGCTCTGCAGCACCGATTGCTTATACAACATTAACGTACTCCTCGTTAGAAAACTTAGATACCGAATTTGCTGCTGCTGTCGTTTCGTTAGGTATACTTACTAGTATTGTCCTTACTCCAATTCTTCTTGTTTCTTTTAAATAATATTCTATGTTCAAAGTTATTTACGAAAAACGTATTAGTAAACGCAATTGGCTCTTGAAGTAAACGATCGTTTACTAATATACTCAAAAAGCATATCTTTAGTCTTTGGCAGAGAGACGAAAAGAATCACGAGACTATCATTCTATGAAAAGATGTGGGAAGTGATTTACATATTTTTTGTTGCAGGGTGATAGCCTTGTGATACGCGTTATATTATTTGCTCATATGTATTTCTATTACAAAATCTACTGTTATTTACGAACACTCTATTTACAGATGAAAGATTTCTATATTTACGGTGATTGATTAAACAAGCTTATGAGTGCAATAATTCCATTCTCTTCTTCACGAAGTGATTCATGGATTAATGATTTATTAAATTTTTTATGTGTATTCAAATTTGAAAGCACGTATCCATTTGTATAGGCATCAAAAACAATTGGATGAATATAATATTTCCGAGACGTTGATGGCTTATTGCGCAAATGCTGCGCAACTTTTTTTACTGCTGTCGTTATATTTTTCTTGACACCTGTTTTGCTTTGCTCACAGCCAATTTTATCCAGCATTTTTGCAGCAAGAATTGTTCCCGCCCAGGTACGAAAATCTTTTGCAGTAATGTCTTTCCCACTAATATCTTTTAAATATTGGTTTACATCTTGTGAAGAAATAACTTGTCTATTTTTGTTTTCATCAATATATTCAAATAAATCTTGTCCTGGTATTTCTTGGCATTCTTTAATAATACGGGCAACTTTTTTACTATGAATGCTTACATTATGGTACACACCACTCTTACCTTTAAAAGCAAAAGAAACTTCATCCCCACGCACTTCCACGTGCTTATTTTTTAAAGTTGTTAATCCATACGATTTATTTTCTTTTTCATACTCTTCATTGCCAACTCGAATTAAGGTATTCTCAAGTAACCAGACAATTGTTGCGAGTACTTTCTCTCGCGACAACATCTTTTGCTGCATTGTATTTTGAACTTTTCTGCGGATAATAGGCAATACATTTGCAAATTCTAACATATGTTCGAATTTTTTTTGTTGACTTATTTCAGTCCATAACTCATGATATCGATATTGTTTTCGTTTTTTTTGATCGTATCCTGTTGCTTGTAAATGCCCATTTTCATAGGGACAAATCCAAACATTTTCCCAGGCTGGTGGAATAACAAGCTTCGCAATCCGATCAAAAACTTTTTCATCGGTAATTACTTTCCCATCAATATCTATATAGGTAAAACTATCATTCGTTCTTTTTCGATGAAATCCAGGAATAGTATCTGCTACATAACGCAAATGTGCTTGTTGTAATAATTCTTCAGTACTCATACTTTTCCCATTGCTTGTATCATACACCTTCACCTAGAAGAGAGAATTTTGCTCCTGTCTTTCTATTAATTCACGTGTATCAAGGCTGGGACTATTTACCTTTGTAGAAACAGGATACATTTCCATTTGGTCAGCGGGAAAAGGTTTCAGTAAAGGGTGCAACTGTTTTGGATCAACAATATCAGGATTTAACCAGAAATCTTCATCTTCTTTTTGTAATATTACTGGCATTCGATGATGGATTTTTGCAATTTTTTCGTTTGGTTCTATCGTAATAATGGTATAACTACAAATCTCTTTGCCTGTTTTGACACTTACCCAAATATCATACAACCCAGCGAAAGCGAAAAGTGGGGCATTCTTAACAGTGAGATAATAGGGTATTCTGGGTTTTTTTGACTGATCCCATTCATAATATCCTGTTGCTGGTACCAAACATCGCTGAAAATGAAATGGCTTTTTAAAAACTGGTTTATCTTCAATTCCTTCTGCTCGAGCATTAATCGTATTGTATTGGACAATATCTTGATTAGCCCAGTGAGGTACTAATCCCCAAATCATTGTTGCAATAATTTTGGTATTCTCAGTAAAAATTATTGGATTTTCTTGACCAGGAGCAATATTATATCGTGGTGTATATTCACGCAGCGTATTCGTTATCGAAAATCGCTGATAGATTTCTTTGTCGTCAGGTACTGACAATGTGTATCTTCCCGGCATCACTTAAGTATAAAGGGAGACAGTAATAAAGTGGTAATAACATACAAAACGAATGTAGGAATACCTCTTGATACAATCTTCTACTTGTTTAGTATACTATGAGTATGGTTGTCGGAGAAGGAGTCAGTGCTGGAGTAAAGGATATTGCAAAACTCGATACAAGATTAACAAAAGCAATCAAAAAATCACCACTGCAAAACAAAGGAAATTACCCAGCAATTCAAGCACCATCTCTGTTAAATCTCCCTGATAGAAAATCGGGGATAGCAAGTCATGCAACAGTAAGAATTCCCGTTCAACAGCCGCAAATTGATGAAAATTTAATAGATACGGCAATTATTGCTTCACGTGTTTCCTACATGTCACTATTACAACGACTTGCAAAAGGGGAACCAGTATCACTTCCTCCTACTGAAGAACTTGAGGAACAAAGCGCAAACCGACAATATCTACCCGATGAAAAACATATTGTCTTATCCCAGGAAGAGCTTATTGGCGCAGAAATAGATAAAGCATTAGATGAACGAGTATCATTTCAAAAAGCTAAACAAGAATGGTTGGCCCAACAACAAGTCGATGATATGGTAACAAATCCAGCAATTCCTGACCCTTACGACGATGATCGCACTGATGTACAATCTCCCTTTCGAGATTTGCAACCAAATCTATATTCACCTGATCAATTAGAATGGTATCATGATGTTCCGAAGTATATACCCGATACCATATATCAGGCAGATAGTGAAATAACTAGGGTTGAATTTGCGGTACGAACACCATCCCGATTAGAGCCGGATAAAACAGGTATTTTAAAAAAAGTTGAACGTCCTCCATATGAATTACAAGTGATATCAGTAGACGACTCATATATTCCAACACAATCTGAGTTATTCCATATGGCAGATTTAAAACTTGCAGCAATGAGCATAGAACAATCACCTTCTCTTGAAACAGCATTTGGCGTAGTAAAATATATTACTGATGAACTCTCTGTTGATCCACAATTGCAAGGCCATCTTAATCCTGCAGTACGAGCTTTAATTGCCTATCAACTATTACATTCCCACTATCACTTTACCAATTTACACCTCGTTCAGGGAGAGATACGAATTATTGATGAAGATGGTCCAAATCACGGCCCTTCGATGTGGATAGAATGGCATACGCAAACAGAAGCTGGGATGCAAGAAAAGTATTATATAGACCCAACAAGGGCACCGGGAATTGAAGATTTCAGAAGGTATAAAAATTATTCAGAATATGTTATGCGCAGAGGTGGTTTCTATAAAGAGCAAATTAATCAAAAAGTTGTCACACTTTCACAATAACTGCCTTATTTATCGTCAAAAGAATTTGTTAATCATTTGTATGAAGAAGGTAAGAAAATAATTCTTTGATTTTTAAACTTTTTTTAAAAATTGCGTGAAATAATGAAAATAGTAAACAGAATGAATACGTTTTATTGCAAAAATAATACCTTTTAACAGCAATTTTTCATATAAATACATATTCTAGGTGGGCTTGTATTACATATCATTTTTTAATATAGTTAACATACATAACTAATTTATGGAGTATACTGCCCTTACTCTCATTTTTATTTGCCCTTCCAATAATAATCATTCAGACTACAAAAACGAAATAATTAAACTATTAGAAACAAAAGAGTTACAAATTCAATCAATTTCCCTCAATTATAAACGGCAAGGTAAGAATGCATACTACACCTGTGATACAGATTCTTTTAACCTTACAGGCAAAGAAATTCGAACAATAGGTGATATCAGTTCGTTAATTAGTGGAAAATATATTGCAATTATTGATTTATCTAAAAAATATCCACCCAACGAGTTACTTCCTCTGATTGAAAAAGTACAACAAGGAAAAGATTTAGTCATTGGAAATGAACAAGAATGGTTAACATTACAAAGAAATATTATCCACACTGTTTTTGTTAATTTTCTCCATAAATTTGATATCTCTCTTCGATCACCAATCAAAGTTATGAAACGTGAAATAATTGAACGTATTCATTATGATTTAACATCCCCAGCGGGCGAATTAACATTTTTAGTAAATGCTCGAAATGGTGGATATATAATAACCATTAATCGATTACAAAAGACACTTTACGCAAGTGAAAAACAAACAGAATATACATTTTCTCACTTACGTAGCCTTGCGTTAACAGCATTAAAGTTAAAATTCCTTCGTGCTGAAATTATTCCTTTTCACCCTGAAGTCGCTAAAAAGAAAGGAAAAGGATTTCACTATAAAGGACAGGAATATATTCATCATTCAGATCTTTCTCATGAACAGACAGCATTTTATCGATTATCAGGAAAACAAATTATTCTTACAGGAGCTTTTCTCCCTATTTTAGGACTAGGACTGTATGTTAATTGGCATGCAACATTAGTATGGACAATGGCACTTATAACCTGCATATACTTTGCTGATTTATTATTTAATCTTTTTCTCATTTATCGAAGTTTCTCTAAACCAAGTGAAATACAAGTTACTCAAAAAGAGCTTGCAAGCCATGATACATCATTTTGGCCTACCTATACCGTTTACTGTCCACTGTATAAAGAGTGGCGAGTCCTTCCTCAATTTATTAAAGCAATAGGAAGACTCGATTATCCAAAAGAAAAACTTCAGATTGTTTTATTACTTGAAGAGAATGATCAAGAAACCATAATGAATATTAAAAATTATAAACTTCCGAAATATTTTGAAATAATTATCGTGCCACATTCAAATCCAAAAACAAAGCCAAAAGCATGCAATTATGGACTTCAGTTTGCGAAAGGAGAATATACCGTTATTTACGATGCAGAAGATATTCCAGATCCCTTACAATTAAAAAAAGTTATCTTAGCATTTCAAAAGGTTAAAAAAAATATTATTTGTATTCAGGCAAAACTTAATTTTTATAATCCTCATCAAAATTTGTTAACAAGAGTTTTTACTGCTGAGTATTCTTTATGGTTTGATCTTGTTTTAACAGGACTCCAATCAGTTCAAGCACCCATTCCTTTAGGTGGGACCTCAAACCATTTTAGAACTGCCGATTTACATATGTTAAAAGGATGGGATTCGTTTAACGTAACTGAAGATTGTGACCTTGGTATGAGACTTGTGAAATTAGGATATAAAACTGCAATCGTTGATTCCACTACGCTTGAAGAAGCAAATGCAGGAGTAGTGAATTGGTTTTGGCAACGAACTCGGTGGATTAAAGGATATATGCAGACCTACTTACTTCATATGCGACGACCTCAAGAATTTTTATTAAATTGGAGAGAGCCACATGTTATTACCTTCCAATTGGTAGTTGGTGGTAAAGTTATGTCCATGTTGATTAATCCGCTCATGTGGGTAATGACAATTCTTTACTTTACATACCGATCTCATTTTGGTTCGTTTATCGAATCATTTTTCCCAACACCTATTTTTTACATGGCTATTTTATCCTTACTACTTGGTAACTTTCTTTATATGTACTACTACATGATTGGTTGTGCGAAACACGGTCACGATGAATTAGTTAAATACGTTATTCTTGTCCCCATCTACTGGCTCGCAATGAGTTTAGCAGCATATATGGCAGTATATAAACTTATAACACAACCACACTACTGGTCTAAAACAAATCATGGTTTACATCTTTCGAATAAAAAGACCATGAAAAATGCACAAAGTATTTTAGGATATGATCTTCTCAATGAAGAAATGAAAGGAGGATTTGTTAAACCTGCCCAAGCAAAGGTTTTTGTAAAATAATAATGGCTCAGAAAC
Source organism: uncultured Gammaproteobacteria bacterium (assembly GCA_964416445.1). Taxonomy (GTDB): domain Bacteria; phylum Patescibacteriota; class Microgenomatia; order Levybacterales; family UBA12049; genus CAYQEE01. The sequence goes on along the minus strand of CAYQEE010000017.1, from coordinate 16,366 downwards.
TGCTCAATGTCTCAATTTGCATTCCTGCTTATAACGAAGGAAATAATATAAAACAATTACTTATTGCGCTTACTAAACAAAATACACATCTTGTTAAAATAAATAAAATAGTTGTCGTTTCATCGGCTAGTACGGATGGTACTGATTCTATAGTTGAAGAATTTTCTAAAAATTATCCATTTATAAAATTGATAAAACAAAATAAACGATTAGGAAAAGCTATTGCTATTAATGAATTTCTAAAGACTACCAATGATGAAATTGTTATAATTGAAAGTGCAGATACAGTACCAAATAGTGATTGTATCGAAAATCTGTGTTTACCATTTTTAAAAGATAAGAAAATAGGAATGACAGGAGGTGCACCACATCCTGTTAATGATCCAAATACATTTCTCGGGTATATTATTCATACTTGGTGGTGGTTTCATAGAAATATACCTCGATTTGGTGAAATAATCGCATATAGAAATGTATTAGAACAAATTCGACCTACGACAGCAGTAGATGAGGCATTTATTCAAGCTAAAATGGTTCAACTCGGATATAAAATTGTTCATGTTGATACTGCTGTTGTTACCAATAAAGGCGCTGAAAATATTAGTGATTTAATTAAACAACGAAGAAGGGTTATGAATGGACATGCAAGACTTTATCATCATGAACATATCAAAATTGATAATATGACAAAATCAAGTTTAAAACTCATGCTATTCAAATACAAATTTAATAACTTAAAAGAAGTTATTTGGTTTTTAGGAGGAATGTGTATTGAAATTTATGCGAGAATTCTAGGTGCATATGATCTATATATAGCTAAAACTAATCCGTTCGTTTGGGATATCGCATCATCTACAAAAGAATTAGCAGTTGAACCATTAATAGATTTAGAAGTTTAAAGTTATGATATTATATATCAATTTCGCACCAATAACATTTGTCGGAGGGGCAGAAATTTGGTTAGAAAATGTATCAAAAGAAACCAGTAAATATGAGCAAACTTACATTATATACATTTCACCAAAATTAGCTGATTTATATGGAAGATTAGTTTTAAAAAGAAAATTTAGTGATAATTTAAGACAAATTGATTATAAAAATGTAAAACCAATTAAATTAAATATAATTCATTTTATTCCTTTTACAAAAAATTTTATATATACAAAATCATTGTTTTTAAACGCAAGAAAAATATATATAAAATTTGAGATAATTGAAATTTTAATAAGTTTATATTTTGGTGGATTTAGAGTATTAAAGAAAACAGTAGGAGGTATTCATTCGCCGTTTTATTATAATAAGCCAAACTCAATTTGGAATAAGATACACAATTATATTTACTTATCTCATATTATGAGTATATTGCTGAAATCCGTAAATCAGGTTCATGTATTGAATAGAAAAGACATGAAACTTCTAAAAGACAGGTTCAAACTAACAAATATCATACAGATATATGATGGTGTTAATATGAAAAAAAAGTTACAATTTGAATCTAATAAAATTTTAGATAAAGATTTAAAAATACTTATAGTCGGTGAATTATCGTGGAGAAAAGCAACTGATAGGATATGTGAAATTATTATAAACTCGCCTTTAAATTTTAAATTTACAATAATTGGTGATGGTCCAATGAAAAAAAATATTCTACGGATTGAAGATCAGCCTAATATATATTATAAAGGTTATATTTCAAATAAAGAGTTACTAAGTATGTATTATAAAAGTAACGATGTCTTATTATTTCCTTCTAGAGCTGAAACATTAGGATTAGTTATGATAGAAGCTATGTCATATGGATTAATGGTAGTAAATTCAAAAGAGGTTAGCTTAAATTTACCAAAATATATAGAAAGGACAGTCAATAATGATCAATATGCTGAATATATTTATGCTTTGAATAGTATTTATAAAGCAAAATTGGAAAAAAGCATAAACAAGGTAAAGATACATTCTTACGCTTATGATAAATTTTCAAATAATATTATACTTCCACAGTTTTTGAAAAAAATATTAGACATCAAATTAATTAATACTATATGAAAAAAAAGACTACTTTATCCGTCGATGTGGCAATTGCAGCATATAACGCCGAAAGAAATATTGCAAGATTAGTTAACTCTATGCTTGAGCAGAAAGAAATTAATTACAAATTGAATCATATTATAGTTAATTCAGATTCTAGTACTGATAAAACTGTAGCAATAGCTAAAAGTATAAGAAATAATAAAGTAAAAGTAATAGATTCTAAATTACGCGCTGGATTTGCTGGTGCGCTTGTAAGTTTAGTTAAATCAAATAAAGCAGATATTTTAATGCTATTAAATGATGACATAATTGTAAAAGACAGTTATTTTATTGAAAAAATTATTAAACCATTTTATATAGAAGAAAATATAGGATTAGTATGTGGAAATCCTCAGGCATTTAAGTCTAATTCTTTTATATCAGAAGCAGTACGATCAGGATATAATGCTTATAAAAGAATGAGCGAAGCATTGAGACAAGGTAATAATGTATATACTGTCGACGGAAAAGCTTTATGTTTTTCTAGAAAATTGACTAAGATAATTAAATTTCCTAAAGATTATAAAATTATGGGAAATGTTGATAAGTTTATATATTTTTCTAGTATTTCAAATAAACTTAAATATCGTTATGTAAATAATGCGATAATGTATTTTAAATGTCCCTCTACGATTAACGATTTTACAAAGTGGCAAATTAGAAACTACAAGTCAAATAATTATATCGTTAGAATGGCATGGGGCAAATTAGTAGATGAAGAATACAAATACTCTAAAATGAAATTCGTATATTATAAATTGATTGAGTTCCTAAAAAATCCAATTGGAAGTATGTTTATTTTAACACTAGGAATATATTGTTCAATAAAAGCAGCAAGTGCAAAAAGAGAATTTGAAATAACTTGGGATTTAGTACAAACTACTAAAAATTTATAACATTTATATTCTATTTTAGAATTAGTATTTTTAAATGTACAATTTCTTTTAAATATAAGTATTCATATATTAAATATTTAAACATGAGCTATCATTACTTTCTAAGATTACTGCAAAAGTATCAAAAATTTTTTGTGTTTATATTCTTATTTTTAATTAGTGCATTATCTATCGAATACTTTTATGCCTTGAATCAGTTAACTATTTATGCAGATACTTCTTCTAGGTTGGATATAGCACGAAATGTTATTGACAATATTACTCCTGGTTTCGCGCAGCTTGGAAATGTATGGTTACCATTACCTCAAATTTTAATGTTGCCATTTATTTGGAACAATTTTTTTTGGCATTCTGGTTTGGCAGGTTCATTTATGTCGATGGTTATGTTTATTATTGGTGGTTATTATGTTTTTAAATCAAGTTTACTACTAACCAATCAAAAGTTAGCAGCCATTTTCTCATTATTAATATATTCACTGAACATAAATTTAATGTATTTACAGTCAACTGCTATGTCAGAAACAACCTTTATTTGTACTTTATCAGTTTCTTTATATTATTTTCTAATATGGATGAAAACCAATAATAAAATGTATTTAATTCCTTCGGGAATTGCTGTTAGTGCAATGACATTAACCCGATATGAAGGTTTATCAATTTTGCTTGCATCAATACCAATGGTATTTGTTATTTCTTACTTATTAAATAAAGATAAAAATAAAGCTGAAGGGCAAACTATTTTATATTCTGTATTAGCAATTACGGGATTTACTTTATGGTCTCTATACTTACTAGTAATATTTGGAGATCCACTTTACTGGATACATTACTATGCTACACCACAGCAAATTGGGAACTCCACTATAAAAGCTTACACACAGCAAAAGTCTTTTATTTCGGCATTTATTGAATATTTTACGGCTATGATTTGGACAATTGGATTAATTCCAATGTTATTAGGAATAATTGGATCAGTAATAATTTTTATTAAAGCATTCCAGAAAAAAAGCTTAATATTTATACCATTGTTTTTACCTCTTTCACTTTATTTATTTATGATTTTAACTCTGCAAAGAAATACTCCAATAATGCAACCAGATATAAATTTTAAAAATTTACTTTCGGGAACTACTAGTACTTTACCGGGTTTTAATATTCGTTATGGTATTCTTTTGTTACCATGGATTTCTATCCTTTCGTCTATAGTATTAGTATATAAGAACTTAAGCTTAAGAATTATTATATTTCTAGTTTTTTCAATACAAATTGTTTCATATATATTCCCTAAATATACCGTAATATATCAAATTCCTTTACAAATTCATGGGGGCCGGACCATTCCTTCTTTTGCTTTATGGTTACAAACACATTATGATGGAGGTAAAATTCTAATTAGTGCTTTAGACCATGAAGATCAGATGTTTGAAATGGGATTTAACTATAGTACGTATATTCATGAGGGTAACAGGCAATATTGGAAAGACTCTCTTAAACATCCTGCTAAATATGCTACATGGATCGTACTAGACTATACTAATACAAAAGACCCAGTTGTGAATTCCTTATTGCATTCTCAAGATTTAAATAAGGATTATAAAATTGTATATCAAGAGACGGGATTAAGAATTTATAAGATAATCCATAAACCTTATATAGGCATTAACACTTAAGTTACTTTAATTTTAATATATTATGTCTCTTAATCATTAAAAGATATACTAAGTTAAATATTAATAATACGACTTCTGATACTAAAGTTGCATATCCAATTCCAATCACATTATTGTTTAATAAAAATATGCTCATTACAAATAATAATATTGTACTTAAAATATTTGAAATTACTAAAAAAGGGATGTGATGATAAATTGTTAATATAGTACCCAATATATAATTAAAAGCTGCTAAAATAACACTTAAAGATAGTATTTTTAAAAGTGTAAATCCTTGAATAGAATATTGCTTTCCAAATACGAATAATATAACATCTCCAAAATAAAATAAAAGAGCAATAATTGGTAATAGTATAATTAAGTTAATTTTAAGTGAATTCTTTACATAAGTATTAATATTTTTTATATCATATGATCCCTCAACTAATAAATTTTGGGTAACTACCTGCGGAATTATGTTAAGTATGTTAATAATAGTTGAAGCCATGTAATAATATGCCGTTTGTGAAGGACCCATTTTATAGCTAATAATAATAGGTAAAAGATAAGTGGGTAGAGAAGAGGTTAAGTTGGAAATATAGGTTCCAACTGATAAAACAGCCATACTTTTTAAAACAGAATAACTTAGCTTTACTTTATAAACAACTTGATTTGTAATATTTAAAATGAAACTTCCATATAAAACAGAAGCCAAAATTCCTATATATATCGAACTAAAAATTCCAAAACCACCTATTCTTATAAAGAAAAAAACAGGAATTAGTTTAACTACCCCATAAATTACACTTTTATAAAGTACCTGATTTGATGACCTTAATGCAACTAATACTGATTCTTGTAATTGATTTAAGGACGTTAAGATTGTAAATACAATAAATATGAAAAAATAAAATTGACTATTCCTAACAAATAACAATGCGGGTGCAAATTTATTTATCATAAATAGAGTTAAAAACGATAATACTCCGGAAATCAAACTAGTAAGCAACATTACTGTATTAATTTGTTCACTTTTATTTTTTGAATTTGGTAAATACCTTAAAAGTCCCGTGTTAAAACCTAATAATGATATGGTCGAGAGTAAATTTACAAGTGATAATAAGGAGGTAGCAATACCTATTTGATAAGTAGGATAAATTCTTGCAACAATAATCCAAAATACGAATCCTGTTACTGCGACAAAACCATTAGTAATTATTAAATAAATTGAATTTTTTAATAATAAATTCCTCTTAAAGTAAGTTTTAATTTTTTGCATGTATTGGTTTAATTGTTATTAATAAGACAGTAGGATTACATTCAAATTATGGTATACTAATTAGAATTCCTCATATAAAAAAATGGCATGGAAACAAGAATCTACTAAAATTAGTTTAATTTTAACAATATTAATTGCCGGTGTTAGTATATGTGTATCATATTTAACAAATAATATATTAGCATATAATGACGCAACTGCCCATCTAAACACAGCACGTAGGGTTATAGATAATCTTACACCAGGCTTAGTGCAATTAGGTAGTGTTTGGCTGCCCTTTCTACATATATTAGAAATTCCATTTGTATTTAATACATTTCTTTGGCAATCAGGCCTTGCTGGCGCAATTGTGTCAGGTTTAAGTTTTATAACTGCAAGTATTTTCCTATATAAACTGGTTTTTTACGTAACAAATAAGCCACTAGCAGCATTTTTAGCTGTACTAACGTTAATTACTAATGTAAATATTTTATACTTACAGTCAACTGCAATGTTTGAGCCACTTCTATTAGCACTAGAACTTGCTAGCATCTATTTCCTCACTAAATGGGCAAGGGAGTTCTTTTTAAATGATCTTATTCTCGCTGCATTTTTTACAATGCTTGCTACAGTTACTCGATATGACGGATGGGCATTATTCATTGCTGAATGTGTTGTTATCTTTATTATTACAGCATTTACCAAAGGAAGAAAAAAAGAAGGCCCTGTGCTTATTTTTTTAACACTTGCAGGATTTGGAATTGCAATGTGGTTACTCTATAATAAGATGATCTTTGGAGATCCATTATATTTTGCTCGAAGTGAATATTCCGCTGCAGCTCAACAACAAATATTGTTTAACAGAGGCGCCCTTTTAACAAAACACAACTTTATATTATCAATTATTACTTATTCATTATCTGTTGTTTTTAATAATGGTTTTTTAGTTTTAACAGTTGCAATTATTGGCCTTTTGATTTATTTAGCGTTCATTTTTAAAAAACTCTATTTTCTTGTACCACTACTCCTGCTTGTACCGTATGGATTTAACATTTTATCCTTGTACCTGGGGCAATCTGTTATATGGATGCCACAACTTCCACCTCATTATTCAACGTATTTTAACATTAGATATGGTATTTTAATGCTTCCAGCAGTTGCTTTTTTTGTTGGTTTTCTTGCTGCTGAAAATTTATACTTTTCTATTGGAATTATTCTAGTGATATTAACACAATGTTATTTATTTTTATTTCCAGGTAGCTTTCAAGTATTTGGACAAAAAGGAATTGTTACTCTTAATGACACTGTATCTTCAGTTAATTCTCAAACAAGACACGCAAGCGCATTTTTACATAATCATTATACCCAAGGTCTCATTATGGTTAGTTCGGCAAGTAGTGATGCATTTATATTCCGTTGCAATATTCCTCTTAAAAATTTTATTACTGAAGGAACAGGTTATTATTGGAAAGACTCACTCAATGATCCCGGAAGATTTGCTACCTGGTTAGTATTTTTTCAGGATAGATCAGATAGAGTAGGTAAGGCAATGCCAGCTAATACATTACTTTCAAAAACATTTACCCAAGTCTATCACGACCAAACTTATCAAATATGGCAAAAAAAATCACAATAAGTTTTTTACAAGTCTTATTACTTTTTATTTTTATTATTCATCCGCAGGTAACCCAGGGAGATGAAGATTCGACACAACAAACATTATGGAAATACCAATGTATCGACACTATGAAAATATCTCGAGATAAAGCGAGATTATGGACAAGCGAAAGTGATCTTATTAACCATATTTCTTGGGAAATGAAGATAATAAGAGGTATGGGTGCAAATTGTGTTGCTATTGATACACCTTATGATGAAGAGTTTTATCTATATCTTTCTGATTGGGTAAAAGGAGCAAGAAATGCAAAGTTACACGTTTGGTTCCGTGGGAACTTTGCAGGCTGGGAAGAATGGTTTAATTATCCAAAATTAACTTCTACAAATACATTTCTGCAAAACATTCATGCATTTATCATAAAACATAAAGATCTTTTCCAAGATGGCGATATTTTTACTCCTGCTCCAGAAGCAGAGGACGGCGGCCCATTCAATCAAGTGGCACCAAATGCATACGTAGCTTATAGAAACTTCCTAGTGAGTGAATATTCAATTGCTACACAATCATTTACCCAAATCAATAAACAAGTACAAGTTAATTTTTTATCTATGAATGGTGGCTTTGCGAAACGAATGCTTGATCAAAACACTGTTTCTCATTTAGGAAATGTTGTAACAATTGATCATTATATTAAAACTGCACCTGAGATGGGTCAGTATATTCAGTATTTTGCAAATACTTTTCATGCAAAAGTAGTTGTGGGAGAATTTGGGGCTCCAATTCCAGATATCAATGGAAATATGACAGAAGAAGAACAAGCAACCTTTACGGATCAAGTATTTCAACAACTTTATATAAACCGATCCAATATTCTTGGTATTAACTATTGGGATCTTTATGATGGATCAACCGCATTAATTAATCCCGATCAAACACCTCGTGCAGTGGTGCAAGTAATTAAAAAATATTTTTTTCCCCTGCGAATTACTGGCAGTATAACAGATGATTTAGGTAATACATTGGTTAATATTCCTATAAAAACAGCCGCTGAGATTGGGAAAACATATAGTGATTCTCAGGGAAATTATAACTTATTACTACCAGATGCCTCAACTCAGATTACCATTGGTGATCAAAACTATTATAACCAGACAGTAAATATTACTATATCATCAACAGATATGCCCACAATTGTCAACCAAAAAATTATTCTAAAACCTATTCATCCTTCTTTTTATTATAGATTCCAACTATTTATCAAAAACTTCAGGAAACAGTTGAAAATTTAATGAATAAATAAAACTATTTTGGTCGATAGGTAATACCAAGTTGCTGTGCACGTCTTTCTCGATAATCTCTTTTTTTTACGATTTGAGTTTGGCCTTGAGAGCTGCTTTGTTCTTGTTGGAGACGCATGGGACGAATATCAAATCTGAAACCTACAACAGAAGGAAAACTTTCTCGACGATATTGATTTGCATAAATGAGAGGCGAACCAACTTTTCTAATTATCATGTTATCTTCTGCAGCAACACTCGCCGCTGCAAGGAGCCCATGCGTAATTGCTGTCGGCATTGATATATATTGTTGGGGATCTGAACTTGGTAATCCGCGAAAAGTAACTTCGCCGACAAATTCATCAGGATTAAGTCTTACTTGAATCAGATTGGATTGTTCTTCAGTAAGTGCTACCGGATTCTGAAATCGTGATGAAGAGGTATCTTGTTCCGGAGACAACTTGCGAGTATGTAAAATTAAACCTGCAGTTCGTTGAACAGCATTACCTCGGACAGGTTCATGCTGCGCATTATATACAATCGAATGTCCTACTTGAGGAATTTCTATAACCGAATCTGCATTTACCAGTTGTCGACCTGCCCAATACAATAAATCATGGGCAGATGTTTGTAACCAATCTTGATAGTATGGTCGTCCATCGGTAGGGAATACTAGCGAAGCAAAGTTTACGACGACAACATCACCAATTTTAGAGATATATATTGGTAAATTACGCAAATGTTCCGGCCTGCTATCAGCTTCTTCTGGCCCATGAGTAGTCATAGCTATTGCTTATACTCTCCAAGAAGGTAAAAATCAAGTACTATCTGCACACCATTATTAATACTATGGTACTATTCAATATATAGTGTACTCAAGTGGAAATTCATCGTTTTTTATTCTATAATATTGCTTCTGCCTTAACCACTGCCTAGAACCACACAAAAATATGGGATATTATAAAAAAGATTATAAACAATCGAAAATAGCGGTCTTTTTTTTCCTACTCAAGTACTGCTTCATTGCATTGTTATTTGTTGTTTTTGCAGTAGTTTTAGTTTTTTCTGTGAATGCGCCACGAGGAAATGGTCCTACAAAACAAATTTTACAAACGAAAAATATAAACGGAGGTCCTTTTCAATCTTCCTTAACTCGAGGAAGATTTGTCTTAGTAAAATCATTAATTGATAATCATAGTTTTATCGTTGATAAGTATGCTCCAGAAGCATTTCCCGATATAATTTATACTGGTAGACATTATGTTTCAGTTTTCACGCCAGGTGCTACGTTTCTCGGAGCACCGTTATATCAACTAGGGGAGCGTTATCAACTGGGAGTCTTATTTTTATATCTTCTCGGACCTTTAGCAAGTATTCTATCAGGACTAATCGTTTATTTTATTTTACTTGATTTCACGTTTGGCCCTTTCCTTTCCCTATTGATAACTATTATCTACCTCTTTGGAACTAATCTTTTTGCTTATACTTCTACCTTTAACGGTCATCCATTAAGTGCATTTGCTATCGCGCTAGCCTTTGCAGGTTCTCTATTAGTTATTAAACAAAAACGAACATTCCTAGGAAGTAGTATTTTTTGGTTTTCGGCAGGTCTTGCGTTTATAGTGGATTTTCCGAATGCTTTTACCTTACTTCCTATGGCTCTTTCAATGTTCTATTACTCAATAAGTATCTTTTCAAAACAAAATAGAAAGGTCCTTTCGATAAATATTTCGGTTTTTTTGACTACCATCTTTTCACTTATTTTTTTAATTCCTTTAAGTATTTATATCCATTCTCTTTTTGGAACGTATTTTACTACTATTGAAAATCATCAAATTAATGGATATATCAATCAACAGGGAAAAGTTAGTTATCATTTGCTTGATAATCCAAAAGACTATAGAGACAAAAAGATAGTATATAAAGAATTAACCATAAGTTCACAATATTCTTTACAAGGTTTATATACCTTACTTTTGAGTCCTGAACGAGGATTGTTTGTTTTTTCACCAATCCTTCTGCTTGCGCTTTTTGGTATCGTACCTTTTCTTCAAAAAGAAAAAGAATTAGGAAATATGGCATTGTTTTCAATTTTTACTACCATGCTCGTGTATGCATCATATTCTGATTACGCAGGAGGATGGTCATTTGGCACTCGTTTTTTTATCGGTATTCTCCCTTTGATTATGCCATTTCTTGCGCAGGCAGTACAATCCTATTTGAAAAAAATTGTCTTTTTACTATTCTTTATTGTTTTTACAATTGGAAGCTTTTTCATCAATACGTTGGGTGCACTCACCAGTCAAGTTATACCTTCACCTATAGAAAGTGAGTATGCAAACTGTGGGTTTAACTGTTCTTTCATGAGAGATATTCCGTTAATTAATGGGCATTATGCATCATACTTTTATCAATTGTTACTCAATAAATTTATTACACAAACAACATTTTTTTCTTGCATGGTTTCTCTTATAGTACTATTATTCTTATTCCTCATACCATGTTTTTACTTTGAGTATCGAAAGGAGAATCATTCATGAATTTACCTATACCACAGTTTCTTTATTCGCAAAAAACAAAAGCCTGGTTCCATAAATACACTTTTGTAACCTTAACGGTTTTCGCAACTATTGTAAGTATTATGAGTATTTTGTATGTCTACGCACATAAATGGACATTAGCGTATGGAGATGCTGAGTCACATATTAATATTGCAAAAAAAGTCGTTAGCGGATTAACTCCAGGATTCGCTCAACTCGGAGCTATATGGCTTCCATTACCCCATATTTTCATGATTCCTTTTGTTTATTTTGATCCTCTATGGCGATCTGGCCTTGCCGGCGCTATTATATCGGGTATCTCTTTTATCGTTTCCTCAGTTTTCTTATACAAAACGGTCTATACCATAACAAAGAATAAGCTCAGTGCTGTTATCGCGTATTCTGTTTTTATTTCTAACCCAAATATGTTGTACATGCAAGCAACACCTATGACTGAACTCCCTTTAATTTGTTTTTTTATACTTTCAACGTACTACTTCATAAAGTTTTTACAAGTTGATGAAGGAACAGGATACCTAATTGTTTCTGCATTATTTGGATTCTGTGCCACATTAACTCGTTACGACGGGTGGTTTTTGGCGTTTTTTGAATGTCTGGTCCTCTTATATTTGGCTGTTAAGCATCGAACCGTTCGAAGTAAATACACTGGTTTTTTTGTCCTTTTTACGACACTTGCTTCGTTTGGCATGTTATTGTGGTTTCTATGGGGATTTCTCATTTTAGGTGACGCTTTATATTTTATGAATAGTCCTTATTCTGCACACGCACAACAACTTGCATGGAAAGCAAAAAATGAACTCCCAGCATATAAACATTTAGGGTTATCACTTTTATATTACATTGCTGCTTCATTAAGCAATCTTGGTATTATTGTTTTTTTCACTTCAATCATTGGATTTTTACTTTTCATATGGAACACGCATATCAAACGACGGTTTGAAATTATTACTATTCTTATGGTTCCATTCATCTTTAATGTTGTGAGTTTATATATTGGTCAAGACGTTATCTTTATCCCATCGCTTACCCCACATTCCTTTGAATGGAATCTCTTTAATGTCCGCTATGGATTACTTATGGTTGCTGTAGCAGCATTTTTTTACGGTTATTTATTTTTCAAAAGCCCAAAACCAATTAAGTTCTTGTTATCTGTTTTCCTAATTATACAAATTGTTTTCTTTGGAATACATTATGATCATGTCATTACACTAGAAGACGGTACAATTGGACTTTCAGCATCAAAAACACAAACAGATATTCAAAAATTTATCAATACCCACTACGATGGTGGACTTGTACTTATTGATGATTATGTTCGACCAATTAGTATAACCCGAAGTACCATTCCTATGCAAAAAGTGATCTACGTTGGATCAAAACCATATTGGGAAGATTCATTTGTTACACCACAGAAATATGCTCGATGGATTATTATGCAGAAAAATGATGCAGTATGGGTGCATATTTACGAAAATCCCATTATTCAAGGAAGACTGTATAAATATTTTAATAAAGTTTATACCTCAAGTGAAATCTTGATTTTTAAGAGGATAGGGAAATAGTACATTATTGCCAATCTTCATTTGAATTTTTGAATAATTCCCATAATAACTCCTGAGCAAAAAGAACTTGTTGATTCTCAGGACTTTTTGCCTCCATACCTTCATAACTATATTTTTGTATAAGCTGTAAAGAGAGTTTATGTGCTTTGAGCCATCGTTCGGTCGTAAAATGGCCATAAACTATCTCTTGGTCCTCAGGACTTAAACGAGCATAATTACTAATAAGTTCCAAATTATTATATGCGATGGAATTGAGTTTTTTTAATCTTCATACTGTTAATAACGCTCTAGCTACCTGGGTATACTGTAACAGGGTACAGTCAGCAAACGTTTCATCTTGTAATGTTTGTTCTACTGCTAATTTTGCTTGTCCTGGAAGCCGTACGTCATATATACGTAAATCTTCCGGAAAAAGAGGAGGTTCAAAATTAGGAACTGTAGGTTCCATAATTCCAGGAATTAGTATACTCATACGAGGAAGTGAAAAATCTGATTGAGTACTTCGTAAATAAGCAACTTCACTTTCAACTCCTCTTTGAACGATTGAAGAAAATAATCCACTCCATTCCTTATCTAAAAATGTTTGCATATAGAGAAGCGATTGAGCGAGGCTCCTTCCAATTATGGTAATACTCGCATATTCACTCATTGAAAGATCTACAGGAGTAATTAGTGCTGGGGTTATTGCTTCTGTTTCTGTAGTACCCATATTTGCAAATCGAAACATAGTTTGAAACGGTTGTCTATCATCGCCAATAATTCGTTCAAAATATAGGGGAAAAGGATACGTTTGACCAGTTTCTAATCCTTGTAATATACTGGCAGCATAAGAAGCAACAGGTGCTTTACTCGCTTTTACTTTTGCAAGTCCCTTGTTAAATCGAGCAAGTAATAGGTTATTTTCTCTCGGAGAGAATTCATATCTATTTGATCTGTTAGGCTTTTCTGGCATATGCATGATGTCTTATAGTACCATATGCGTTGAGGAAGGTCAAAGCTGAGTTTATCAAAAATAACTTCGGTTCTTCATTTTCCGTTCATTTTATTGTTGTATATAGTAGGTACATTTATGAAAAACGTATTTATCCTTATCATTGATACCATTTTTGGTATTATTACAGGAATTCTTATTTTGCGCATCATCCTTAAAATTCTTGGCGCAAATCCGTTAACACCGTTCACGCATTGGGTATACTCATTGTCATTAGTCTTTCTTACACCTTTTACTGGCATTTTCCATGGCGGGTATGGAAGACGAGGAAGTATTTTTGACTCCACTGCAATTTTTTCCCTACTTATTTACACGTTTCTAGGATTATTTCTTGATAGTTTTTTTGAGAAAATAACTGAAAATGGAAAATGTCGACAAAATGCTAAAAAAATAACAACAAATCACTCTATTGAATACGAAACCCAAGATTTTTAGCTTCACACCATTGACAAATTTCTCAGAAACCTTAATGCTATAAGGAGGAGATAGTTATGAAGAAAAAAAATAGTAACAGAAATTTTCTATCTATGTTCCCACGAATTCGTTTTCCCATGCCTACTCAAGCAGTGGCAATTATTCTTATAATTCTTGCGTTAATTTTAACAATCTATATCAATGAACAAGTTACTCAGATTCAACAAAACGCGGCATCACAAAGTCATTAGTGATAGTAAATACTACTTCTTACGACTTACCTTTTTTTTGCTCCTTTATTCTATCTATCGCAATTGATGCCAATTCGAGAAATTCTTGAAGGTCAGTAATTCCTGCTGCTTCACCCATGTTAGCCAACGCATTTAATGATGCTATACTCGGTCCATCCAAATTTTCACTTTGATCATGGGCATATTCTTGGGAAGTATACGGGTTATTATACTCAGCCTCTGTACTAGGACCTACAGAAAATTCTTTTACGTTCTCTGAGGAAATACGGTCAATTGTACCGTCTTGATCAGGTGTATTTGATACCTGAAGATATAATTTATTCGTACCATATTGTTGCCAAGCATTCCATGGCGGACGATTACCATTCTTCCAGAGGTCCCGAGCGGTATCTGGTAGGGAAGCTAATATTTTAGTCTGCTTATCACCTTGAAACTGCATAGCAACTATCCGTCGTAAATTCCGAGGATTTTCTTGCGAGAGACTGGCAATTCCTAATGCAACATGTTCTGGTACAATGATTGCTATTTCAAAACCAGTCATTTGAGGTGAATAAACACCTCGTTCCGTATTTTGTTGAGTTTCACTATTATGTGTTGTCCGAACTCGATGATTATCGCCAGCCCAATAATGAATAACATATGCAGGTTCATTTGATCCATTATATCTGACCTGGCTCATTTCTACGGGAACTACCTCTTTTACATAAGTGACCTGCGTCTTTCGTTTTCCCACTTGAAGTCCTCCAACCTTTACTATCGGTGATTCTTCATCACGGACGTCCATAATTTTTCTTGTTAAGGGATGAATCAAGGCTACTTCGTAAATTCCACGATCGGTAAATCCACTTTCAGGGATATTTCCTTCACGAGTATGAGAAAATAATGCTAATAATTCTTGCTGTATTGAAACAATGTCTTCAGAATTTCCCTGCCAAGCTCCATGAACAATTGGCTCTTGATTGTTACGGATAACTACTGCACACCCATCTTGCCATGCATCCATAAGTAATTGTTCTAAGTTGTTTCGTTTTTCATTCACGGGAGATGCAGCTGTCTCTTGAAACAATTCCGTATCGTTTCGTTGTATTTGTTCTAATCCATCTACAGTAGCCAATTGATGGACTAATTGCAGCGCATTTGTTGCAATGTGCGTAATATCTTTCACCCCAATTGTTTTCCCAAACTTCCCTTGTAATTGCCCTCTTTCTAGATTGTCCGTTATCTCTAAGATATCCAATATCTCCCTCCTCATCAGCCAGTTCTCATCTGTATTCCTCCCAGGAACAATCTGGTCAGAAGCTACACTCTCTACTCTCCCTTTGTACGCATCAAACGTTTCTGCAGAAAATCGAGGGGGAAATGCATGAGCAAGAGCGCTTACTTGCTCTGGTACTAAATTATGGTGTCCCCTAATGACAAAATACTGCGCAATAGCAAATCCTGCCCGATCATAGGTTTGATTTGTCGTAACTAATTCATGCAGCCGTGGTGAAGTTTCCGCTAACCAGTGATTATCGCTATCAAATCGATGAATGACCTCACTTCCAACTGAAATATCTCTCTGCGCCCTTCGTATCTCATTGTGCACGACTGTTTTATCACCAACTAATCGTAACGCATTTGCCCATCCGTTCCCTCGCTCTGCTGGTGGTAACTTGGTATTCATACATTGCAAAACTGATTGATGAATATTACGAGTAATTGTTTGTTCTCGTTGAATAAGCTGTTCTCTTCCAACTTCAGCTGGTAGTGGATTAACCATTTGTAAATAAGTATACAACACTTATCAACTTGTTCGCTATTTACCTGATAAATTAGG
>CAYQEE010000016.1:0-36548 GCA_964416445.1 uncultured Gammaproteobacteria bacterium | reverse complement strand
TATCCAAATAAGGATGGCACTCCGAGGAAAGGCTTTGCAGAAGGTATTTTTCTGTTATTCCCTTTTCATGTTGATGACTGCACGAGTCAACTCAATTACCGTAAGCTCCATGCGGAATATGACCATGGTGGACTAGTTCCTGATACCCACGATGGATTTTACTTAACAGGGAAAAAGCAACTTGGTGAAAGACAATATGCCATTGCGATGATATCACTTGCTTTTGTCAATCCAGAGACAGCTTCAGTTCCTGATGTGGTTATCGTACGACAAGCACAAGGTACTACTGATCGATCACACAGTGTTGTCTGGCCCGAGCGACATAGACCGGTTATGGAATTGTTATCCTCATTTTCTCTCGTAGGATTTGCACAAGATCTGACAATGGCATTTGCGCAGCGAAATGGCATAGCTCGTGTTGAATATAACCTAAGGCAAAAAATGCCGTATCACCAAGAGGTCAATCCTGCAGTTAATCCGTTTCAGGTTCGAAGAAAACTTAGGTAATACCACTCATTGCTCCATGATTTATCAATAGTTTTATTATGAATAATTACGATATAATCTGCATATGAATCTATTTCGTGTTATGGTACAGGGAAAACAACATAAGCGGGTAATTTTCTTCTTGACCGGTTGGCAAAATAAACTGTGGATGTATTGGATACTCACAAAAATACTTGCGAGGCGAGGTTATTGTACTGTTACCTATGAATATACGCCACGTGTTCTCAGTCCCAATACAACACAGACCGCCGAATATCTCACAACTATAGCTGATGATATTATCCAGAGAATAGCTCATTTGAAACAAGAAGGATATCACTCCATCAGTCTTTTTGGTATTAGTTTAGGAACGCTTCTTGCCCTCATGGTTGCAAACCGGTCAGAAGATGTTACCAGTGTCATTCTTTCAACAACTGGTGTTGATATTGCAGAAGCTATTTGGAGCTGGGAAAACGTGCATCCATCATTTAAAAAATCATTACTCACTCAGCATTATACGCTTGCGAAACTTCAGGCCTCCTGGCGAACTATTACTCCGAAACATAATATTGATCATCTCGCCCGAAAAAGAATGCTTGTTTATTTATCCCAAAATGATGAACTGATTCCTTATCATTTAGGGAAAGCATTGCTGAATGAATTTGAGAAACGAAACTATGACTATCAAGTCATTGTGAATCATCGCAATCGGCACGTTTTCACCGGTATCTGGAGTTTAGTTCATATGAACGTCTATCTAGCTTTTCTTGAAAAAAAAGGAAAGTCATCATCTCTTTTCAGGAAACGCGAATTCAGCTATACTCAAAAAAGAAAATGAGCTATATATACAGTTTTCAAAATGATTATTCAGAAGGAGCACATCCGGATATTTTAGCCGCTCTCCAAAATACCAATCTTATTCAAGATTTTGGATATGGCGAAGATAGTTATTGTGCACAGGCAAGTGAACTTATTAAAAATACAATCCAAAATCAGAATGCAGCTATCCATTTTGTAAGTGCGGGAACCCAAACGAATCTCCTTTGTCTTGCTTCCCTCCTGAAGCCTTACGAATCAGTTATTGCAGCAACTACCGCACACATTAGCACCCATGAAGCAGGGGCAATTGAAGCAACTGGACATAAAATAAATGAGATAGAGGCGATCAATGGAAAAATAACAGTTGAACAAATCACACGCGTTATCGATACCCATACTGATGAACATATGGTAAAACCAAAAGTTGTTTTTCTTTCCTTCTCAACAGAACTCGGTACAATCTATACAAAACAAGAATTACAAAATATTTCCAGACTTTGTAAAGAAAAGAACCTCTATCTGTATATTGATGGTGCACGTCTTGCCTCAGGTCTTATGGCGAGTACGTGTGATATCACGCTTCCTGAGGTAACGGAACTTGCTGATATGTTTTATATCGGGGGAACAAAAAATGGAGCACTCTTTGGTGAAGCAATTGTTATTTCAAATCAATCGCTCCAACAGAATTTTCGATTTCATATGAAGCAGCGAGGAGCGTTACTTGCAAAAGGAAGAATACTGGGAATTCAATTTCTTACGTTATTTCAACAAAATCTCTATTTCGAGCTTGCGAAACATGCAAATGCAATGGCGACAAAACTGAAAACAGGATTATTGCAAAAGGGATATCAAATGCAAGGTGATTCACCAACGAATCAAATTTTTCCTATTTTTCCCAATACCCTTATTACTACCTTGCAACAATCCTACGGCTTTTATACATGGAACCCCATCGATACAACCACCTCTGCAGTTCGTTTAGTAACCTCCTGGGCAACAAAAGAAGAAAGAGTTGATGCTTTTCTTGCGGCTGTTCCCCCATTACTCTAGTTCTCTTCGCATATTTCGTGGATTATGGAGTTCATAGGTTGCTTCATCAGGAGTAATTGGCACACCCAATTCTCGTTTTGCAATAATCAAATCAGTTCTTGTATTAATATTCCACATCTGGAATTCTGACTCAGGAAGTTCGAATTGTTGAGCGTCCCCATGTCGGGAAGGAAAATTATCAGAACGTGCAATTGCAAGAAATTGTTGTACATAAAATCGATCAAATCGGTGCTTCACTTCCAGTGATTTTCCTTCAGGAGTTTTCGCTAATTCTTGTAAAATTCGTTCTTGCTTAATAATACTCTAGGCCTATGATACCAGAAGTAAATACGTAATACTAGTTATTCCACGCACTGTTACTCCAAGCAAAACAAGCGGAGTTTCAGGTTACGAATTGCGGAGTCTATTCATACGTTTTCCATAAGCTACCGGATTCGTACGCATCGCATAGTCAGTATTTCGTTGATATAACGTTGACTTATTGCTGACATCCAGTTCCGGTCTTTGCAGTACATTGACTACTTGCATCAGATAGTAAGGTGCTCGTGAAAGAATTTTTTGCCTTGCACGTCTTCCCCGATCCTCAGGTATTTCAGCAATATCTTTATTACTCAAATCTTGCCCATAAAAGTATACCGGATTAAACGAATTTTCAATAAGGAGTGATGCCGCTAGATATTGTCCTTCAAAACCAGCATGTAACAGTTGTTCCATCCTGTCTGCTCGTTGCTTATCCTGAAGAGAACGACCATACATCGCGTCAATTTTAGTTCTTGCATTTCTTAAAGTAGCATGTCCTTCCTCTGCAATGAGTTTAACGACACTTTCAGACTTTACTTTTTCCATAAACGTATCATAGTCATGATTACTTTTGAAGTTTGGTAAAACGAATACAGAGGTCAACAATGAGCTACCTTGTGTTGCCTCAACAAGAAATCGAACATAATCACCTGCTACAGCCTGAACTAGTTGTTCGGACTGTGCAGTAAGATGGACATACGATTGAATTGCTATGAATTTTTCTAGGGCATTCCAATCATATTTTCCTTCGGCAGTTCGATTTTCATACATCACTCTCACCAGTGGTGGGCAGAGTTTCTTATCAACAATATCTTCCTCGATCCAACGTCTCAATCTGCGAGTAGCCTGTTCATTATACTGATGAGAATGCTCTGTTACTTCGGTCATAAGAAAGTAGCCTAGATTATACTGAAAAAAACAGCATAAGGGTAATTAAAGCTCTTGTGTGTAAAGTTAGAGGCAATTGGTATTAACCAAGACGTGCTGCTCTTCTTGCTGTACCATTGATTGGTGCTCCTTCTAAAGGATGATGAGAATTGATAGCTCTGAGACGAAAAACACTTTTTCCTTGTTCCCATTCAAGGTGAGGGCTTGCTACAACAAATCCCGCTTTTTGTAAATATCTTGTCGTTCCTTCGTGTTGAAAAAATTTTGTTAATGGGTGATTTATTACTTCATCCATATAAGTATATGGAACTGGTGGTGTTCGAAGTTCATGGATTGTTTGTTCACCATGTACTCGATGGACCGGATGGAGAAGTGCCATTGCCATTCCCTCCGAGTGGTGAGCTTCGGGAACCTCTAAGGTGTCAAATTGAAGGACTAAAAATCCACTTTCATTTACCAATTTTGCGTGAGCACGTGCAACAAGTGATGCTTCACTACGTTGTTGAGGTAAAAAACCATTGAGTTTTTCTCTGAGATGAATCTCAACACGATGAATATGGGGATCTCCG
Source organism: uncultured Gammaproteobacteria bacterium (assembly GCA_964416445.1). Classification (GTDB taxonomy): domain Bacteria; phylum Patescibacteriota; class Microgenomatia; order Levybacterales; family UBA12049; genus CAYQEE01. The sequence goes on along the minus strand of CAYQEE010000016.1, from coordinate 32,436 downwards.
GTTATTCTGTCATAGTCTGGTTCATGAATTCTCGTGTTGAATCCAACCAAATGTACCGGTAAGTTCGCAAAAGGATGAATTAAGTCTGCTGGCACTCCTTTTTCTGCCGCTACTTCTTTGTAATCAAATGGCATAAATGAAGGATACATTATACAAAAATAAGAAAAAAAAGCAACCCCTCTTGCTATCAGTAACACCTTCATGAACAATGGATATATAAAACGATGACGTCCATCAGCAAAGCACAGGAGACGGCGTGGACTAAAGCGAAGAAAGGAGTAGTTATTTTGGTAGGATATTACTATTTGCAATGAAATTCGCTATTTCGTGATCAATAAAATCAATACCGGCAAATGATGGATGAATATGATCACTTGGATTGATGTATATACTATTTCCGTCTCCATTTTGTGTCAGTGATTTGTCATAAATATCAATGAGTGGAATATGATGCACAATGGCAAATGCCATATGATTTTTAATATAAGCTGATCGTTCGTCAGCTTCAGCGGCTCGTTTTATGAATGGCTCGCCCGGATTTTCTTGTAATGCGTATGTTTCTCGGTTAGGCGCGATAGTTGCAACGAAAATAATAGCAGTATTTGGTAGCGTACTGGATATCAATTGCATCGTTTGTTGTAATGTTTCTATTTGTTTTTTTTGCCCTTCAACGAGTCCAAGCTGGGATAAAGGATTATATCCAAACGATTCGATGAGAATAACATCTGGCTTCACGGAAAGTAATGGATCTAAGGTAACATCGCCGACCGTCAGTTTTGAGCTCATTTGTTTCTGTAAATCGAGAATATTGGTTGAACCAATTGCATAGTTATCAACAATAATTCGCTGGTGTCCTGGAGTACTGTGAAACAGGGTATTCAGATACTCACTTAATTTCCCACCGTAGATTCCTAAAGCTGCAGTCATGGAATCTCCTACCATCGCAATTCGATACGATGATTTATTCGGTATATGCGGTTGTACGTACGTGCCAAATGAACTTGGAGCAGGAGAACTAATTGTGGGAGATGGCTGTTGTGTTATTTGTGTTGCTATGGAAAGCACACCTTGTTTTTTTATCTGCAAGAGATAAAGAAGAAGCACGGTAACTATCACAAGCACAATAATAAATACAACCAGGGGCTTGAAGCAAAAAAATCTAAATACTTTTTTTTGATGTGTCATTTCATCATTCATGTATACGCTACTATAGCATACCTAACGATGTTTGCATGTCAGAAACAGTATGTGTATTGAAATACTTTCGTAAAAGTTTATATTCCCTCAGTCTCCTTTCTAGCTTCCCCTGCAAAATTGGGCAATTGAGTTCTTCTTGCAAGGAATATACGAAAATGGTTTTATTGGGGGGTATTGATATCTTATAGAGCGCTTTTTAACGTTTTTCGCTTCTTTTCCTGAAGAAAAAGCCACGCGGGAATAATAGGTAATAAACAGGCAATTGCCAATGCGTAAAATCCCCAGAAAATGCCCAGTTGTGTTGCAATAAAACCTAACAGGAGAGGAAATAATGCTTTTGCTATCCCTTTTGCAATTGTTTGGATACCTGATGCTCTTTGTGCATACGCAACATGCTCTAATGACTCTGCAACCATTGACGTTGTTGCTGGATCTGTTCCTTCCGTGATAAATCCTAAGAGAATCGCGAGTATTCCAACCCACATAATTGATGAAGAGAGAGCTATCAACACTGTCATGCAAGCCATCGCAAGTTCAAGGGATATCAGCATTTTTGCACTCCCTACTTTGTCTACAAGTCTGCCGAAAAGTAACCTACTCAAAATGTTTCCTCCATAGTAAAGACCACCAAACATACCAATAAAAATGAGGGGAACCCCTTTCGCAATAAATAAAAATGGGAGAAAAACGTAAAATGGGGTATTTACTCCTTCATCAAGACTAATGGTAAGAACCGCAAGAACAAATGGTTTGTGTTTTAAAAAATAGGAATGCGGAAGATAATTGTGCTTTTCTTTTGTTTGCGCGTGTGTGCTTTTACCAAACGAATGAGTAATACTGAGGAAAAAACTCAGAATAACAAAGATTACTCCGGTTATTATGCCAAGCGATACGGAGGAAATTCGCCAACCAATAAATCCTGCTGAAAAACCAGTGAGTGAAGAAAAGAGTAATTTACCAATATCACCGAGTGCCATTAACTGTCCTAATTCTTTTCCTCGAGTTTCTTTTGCGAACCAGGTTACGCGAACATAGGAGGATATTGTTGCGTAGAATGAAAATGCAGTTCCTAATACGACAAATAAAGCAAGAAGGGAAAGATACGAATGGACAAAAAAAATGCCAATGAATCCTACAGCAAAAAGCAGAAGGGAAAATAATAACATTCGTATTTCACCAAACCGAATGAGTAAACTCACCAGTGGTACCGCTAAGAGGATAATGAGGATATTGACAGTTGTTTGTAATGATCCAGCCTGGAATAAGGTAAGAGGAATATTTTTTTCAATGAATGGAAGTAAGAGAAATATTCCAACGTAAAATCCATCGCGAAGAAATTCAAAAATAAAAAGGGTAAGCTTATTTATGCGCATTGCTTCTTATTGTAACAAAAGTTGAAGTCAGAAAAAAAAGTTAGACAGGCTTCGGAAAATCCTTGGTGATTTCCATATTTCTCATTTACAAGTTGACATAAACGCATATTAATGGTTTAGTAAATATATGCTGCGTAAGAAACAAAAAAAAGGAATCTTACAACACGTCGACCTTTTATCCTTATTATTTGTAGTTCTTGGATTGCCCCTTGTCTATTTTGCTGCAACCAGTCAAATTGGTTCATTAACTTCACAAAAACAACACGCGGCAGATTCATCTACTGCTTCAGATATAACTTCTTTGTTATCGAGCAATAGTGGTTGGGAACAACCATTACACGATGCAGGAAATACGAGTTTTACTCGAGCAAATATTACAGAAAAAAATGTTAACAAACTTCATTTAGGCTATTATTCCTATCAGTCATCGATCCCAAATGTTGGCGGATTAGTAACGAGCTCCGATGGATCCATTATTTTTTCGAAAGGATATGATGGTTACCTCTATGCTGCATCAACTGCATCAGGACAAGTTGTATGGAAATCAAAAAATTTTCTTGGCCCAGGATTTACTACGCCAATTAGTATTTCGGCATGGGGTCAGGTAGCTGTTGAAACAAATGACAATAATGGTGCGGCACTTTGGTTTCTTCCACAAAATTGTACTAGTGTTTGCACAGAAACCGCAAAACTTCCACTCACTGGTTCGATACAAGGTGGCTTAAGTCCCGTATATGCCAATAATGATAATGTTTTGATTGTGGCAACACAAACAAATGTTTATGCAATTAACCCAAACTATACAATAAAATGGTCATATCCAATAGCAGCCGTAGGATCCCCTGCTATATATAATCATACGGTTATCATTGCGACGTCATCTGCTCTTGTGGAATTAGCGATTGATTCAGGTAATCCATTGGGCACATCAAATACCTATAATTTTCAATCTGTTACTCCCGTTATTTTAAATGGGTCAGTATATATTATGACCTCAAATGGGTTACTGCTGCAATGGAATATTACTACCAGAACTATTGTGAACCAAATACAACTCGGAACAAATGGAGCGCAAGCAAAAATAGCTGTAAATGCAACAAATATCCTTGTCGCAAATCCTGATACCATTACTGATCTCACTCCATCATTAACAGTTATTTGGCAAAAAAAATATTATTCACCGGTAACAAGTCCCGTTATTGTTGGTAACATACTTTTTGCCATCATCACTACAGCACCAAATCAACAAGGTGCAGCTACCTATGTCTATGCGTTTAATGCAACAGGACAAGTCATTTGGCAGCTCAATACCTTAGGACTAGATGCGTTCACTTCTATTACTGCAGTAAATAAAGCGCTTTATCTTGGCAACAACGGCTTTATTACGCAAATTAAAATCTAATTCTTTCCACCTTATTTATATCAAAATCACATAATGTTTTTAACTAAAAGAATAATTCATTTAAGCGTAATACTAGCACTAAAAAATTCTGATCCTTGCGGTTACTCAGAAAATGAAAGAGGAGAAGTCAAAACTGAATAGTTATTATGGTTGAACGATATGCCACACGCCGTCAACACCATCGCCATTGATATCACCTGCAGTATGGTCCTGCACGTAATAGTAAAGGGGCTTCCCTTTCCAGGCGAATTGTTTTGTGTTGTCGCTTCGAGTAATTACCGTGATATTTGTTGGAAGTATTGATTCTGCGGTAGCTCCTGAAGTATAAAAAGGCCATACGGTTAGACATTGGCCACTACAATTACTAGCTCCTTTGGTATCTTTATCAAAAGTATAAAGCGTCAGTCCTTGAAAGTCGGTAAGATATTTCCCCTTTACTGCGTCTGTTCTAATACGATAAATATTATCTGTTGGTGCACTTGCTGAAGATTGGGAAGAAGTGACTTCTGGTTGGATAGTTGTTTGTTTTGTTGAAGACATTCCTAGCATTGATTTAAGTTGATGTCTTGCAACATAACCGCCAATAACGAGAATAACAATCAACGCAATGATAATAAAACCCCAATTTTTCTTCATCACGGTAAGTGTAAATAATCTCCCTTCGCTTGTCAACAACATTCTTGAGAATTTCTTGTTTCTATAATTTCCCAGGTAGGTAAATATACCTACCTGTTAAAAACCATGATGGCTGATTATTATCTTTCATCATTTTCTTGTTTCCCCCAACGAGCCTCTGCGCCTTTTCGACCAAGTTCACCACTTTTTACATCAGGATCATCTGCTCGAGCTTCTCCGCCTTTTTTACCAGCTTGTTTTGCACGAGGATCTCCCGGCGTAAATTTTGTTGGGCTTGCCTGTCCACCGAGTGACGCTATTTCTTCTACTTCATCTTGTTTACCTTCTTCCTTAAGTTTACCAAGTCCTCTTGTATCACTTGCCATATTTCTTCACCTCCTTTCATTTAGAAACAGCGTAAAGATCCTTCACCTGAATAAAATAACAGTAACGTAATAAATGAGTTAATTATATTTCGGCAACCGCGTATTCAGGACAAAACACACCTCCGAACTTATGCAATGAGAGGAAATATGTTACCAGGGGCCATTTTTCCTTGATAATCAAATGCTTTTTTAACATTTCGCATTTGATTAATTCCTTGTTCTCCATACAATATTTTCAGTAATGCTTGTTTTTGGGCATTTTTTCCAACACCATGTTCAGCAGTACCAACTCCCTGCAGTTGCGTAATTGCTCTTTCGCCGACACGTAATGCTGCTTCTCTTGCGATACTGATGTGATCCTGGGACGGAATAGCATTGCAATGGAAATTTCCCTCTCCATGTCCCCACCAGTAATAATCTACTCCTCGATTCCCAAATTCCGTATCAAAAACACTCACAAGCTTTGGTAAATCTACCGGTTGGACGCAAGAATCCGTACCAACTTTGGTTGATCCTTTATGTCTTACTAACTCATTTACCATGAGAGGAATTGCCTCTCTAACTGCAATAAAACGTCCTTTTCCTGCTGTGTCATCAGGCATTGCTCCAAGAATATGATCATCTGGTATTGGAATAGGTAATGTTGCGCATGTTTCAAGCACTTGGACTAAGGAATCTTCTTTCCCGTCTGGCATTTCTACTTGTACAAGCAGTAATGCACCAGCATTTTCTGGTGGTTTGATTTTCGACTCTCGACGAATAAGATTTACCGCGTTTTCTCCCATTATTTCAACTGCGCTAATTCCTCCCGGTTCACGTGTTATTCTTTTTTCTGGTTCTTGCTCTCTTAATCGGGCATTTAGGTCAAGCGCTTGCGCATCATCGACACATGGTATAAGCAGCAAGGTAGTAGGAGGCTCTTCCCGCACATGTAATGTTACTTCTGTAATAACACCTAATGTTCCTTCCGATCCAACTACTAAATCAAGCATATCCATGCCTTCTTTTTTTGCATAATATCCTGCGGAAATTTTTGGCACTTGAGGCATTTCATAGGTCGGAACAGGAACAATATGAACTTCACCATGTGCTGTTTCTAATTCAAAATAGGGAACAGGACTTTTTTTATCAGCTGGATGAGCAATATGTTTTCCCCGTTCTATCTCTACCACCTCGCCTGATGCAAGCATAAGTTTCAGACTCTGCACATATTCCCGTGTTTTCCCGTATTTGTATCCTCTTGCTCCACCAGCATCAGTATTTACTGCACCTCCAACTGTTGCGTGCACATACGTTGGTGCGGAAGGAAAAAATAAATTATCTTGTTCTAATCGTTTCTGTAATGCTTCAATGGTAACTCCTGGTTGAACACTAATAAGTTTTTGTCCATCTGGAGTTTCTCTGAGTTCTCCAATTCTGTTCATGTTTGCCATATCAAGTACCACTTCACCTTTGGGAACAGATGCTCCTGTAAGCGAAGTTCCTCCTCCTCTTACCACAAAACTCCTATTACTGGTATCAGTAAGAATACGTGCAATATCTGCTTCAGTTGCATTTTGTGAAAAACGTACAAGTTTAGCAGATTCACCGCCCGGGAAATTTGCTTCATCTGTTAATACTGATTTGATGAGCTCTTGTTCGGTAATTACTTGGACGTTACCAACTGTTTGTGGTCCTTCGGGGAGTCGTGCTTTGACTCTCTGTGTTCCGCTGAGAGAATTTTCCGTGGATGTAATTCTCATTTGTCTTCGTAGTTCTCTTCCTACTAAAATCCCTGCAGTAATTCCTACACTTACACCCGCAGTAAATTCCAATATGTTTCTGAATGGTTGTTTTTTGTTTGCTCTTCGTTCAGCAAGGAGAGACATATAAACGGGATAATAGCAACTATAAAATATGATTGTCAACAGTATCCTGAACAATTTACCATAGGAAGCATTTGAAAACCTTTTCTGCTGAGAAAGATGGCAAACTGCTGAAGAAAATACATTTTCCTCAGCAGTAAGCATTACTTCCTTATTTTTCTTTCCCAAGTATTAGGTCAGTCTCTCGGCGAGTTTGTCTAATTGTTGGTTCCATCCTATTTCCATGCCCGCAAGAGGTCCTTCGGCTTCTGCGGTAGTTTTTGTCACAACAATATGGACAGTCATCTTGGTTTTACCTTGTTCTTCAACAAAAGAAACGGTAGTCAATGTTTCGAGAACAGGTTTGCCATTGATGATGGCGTTTGACGTAAACACTAGTTTCTCTGGCTTTTGTACTTCTTGAAATTCGCCAGTCATTGGCCACTCTTGTCCTTTCAGAGGACCCAATTCCTCGCCTGCAAGCATAACAATATGAATATTCCCTTGTGGCTTGGCGTCCCATTCACAGGTTGGGTTTGTAACTCCTCGTGGTCCCCACCATTGTGCCAGTAAGCTTGGGTTTGTCCAATAGCTCCATACCGTTTCTCTTGGGGAGTTAAAGACACGGGTAAGTGTCAGTTCCTTTTTATTTTCCATTCTTTTTCACCTCCTTTGCTAATAAGGTATCTAATAGAGTAAATCTCTCTTCCCAAGTTTTTCGTAATTGCGCTATCCATTCTTCAAGTTCATTAACTTTGTCAGGATTTATTTGATATAACCGTTGTTGTGCTTTCCTCTTCATTGTTACTAATTTTGCTTCTCTGAGTATTTTTAAGTGTTGGGATATAGCAGGTGCACTGATACGGAATTTATTTGATATTGTCGTTGCGGAAAGTTCTCCGTTCGCAGCGAGTAGTTCGATAATGTGTCTTCGTGTTGGATCGGCAAGTGCTGAAAATGTATCCACAAAAATATAATAAACCCTTTTCTTAATTAAGTCAAGTCTTAATTAAATATGCTCTTGTTCTTTTTATATCATATATTTCTGCATTCATCTTTCATCAAGTATTATTAAAAAAATATCTCTAGGTGATTCTCTAGGGGTAAGAAAAATTGGCGTATGCACATTTGTGGATGATGTCTATTTTTGTAAATTTCTCCAACCACTGGCGCGATTATTTGCAATGACCACTTTAATAAGGTTGTCAAATGCATGCTCATTGTGTTTTTTCCTTAATAAATCTGTATCGCTCGTGCTGTCAAATTATTTTGTCCTTGGTTGATAATGTGTTCAGGATCAGGAGCAAGAGGATCATAAATAAAAATATTACCATGATCTTTTGTCCCAAGAAGTGCGCAAACATTACCATTACGTGTAAAAAATAAGATCGATTAGTCCGTTTAATGGTTTCAACAATTTCAGATCTGTTGGGTGTGGCAATTTTCAAATTTTTTGGCAAAGGGCCTGTTGCCATGGAAGTAGGGTAGCAATATAGGTATCTACTCATGGGTCGTTATTCGGATGACCTTTTTCATAATACCAAATAATGACAATCGTATTCCACTTGGCACGAAGCTATCATGTTGTGATATGGATCACCGAAATTTCTTATTCATTTACTCTATTCTCAGAAAGAAAGGAACTATTATGAAAAATAACGCGTCAGGGGGAGCAATTTATGGAATAGGTATTCTTGGTGCTCTCGTCTATTATCTGCAACATGCAGGAACCATCTGGATTGGCGTAATCGGAGTTATCAAAGCGATATTCTGGCCAGCAGTCATACTCTATAAAGTATTAGAGCTTTTAAAAATGTAACCGTCTTATGATAGAATGCCAGTATGACTCAAGATGGTCAATATGCTCAGAGTACCTTAAAACCACACGCAGTAGGAATGATTGGTGGACTAATTCTCCAATATCTTTTAGGAATGACAGCTAATCTATTCGTAACCTTTCCTGAAGGAAAGCATGGTGGACAATTATGGCTCTTTGCATGGCGTCAAGTGTCTATTGCAATACATATTATCCTGGGATTTTTGTTACTGATTGGGACGATTGCACTCCTCGTTCGGGCTATCCGTGAGAAAAGTACCTCCTGGATAACTGTATCGATCATCGCATTAGTGGGAATAATTGGAGCAATCACTGGTGGTTCACTGTTTATTCCTTCACAGACTGCGATCTATTCTTTCGTTATGGCAGCAGGATTTATTGTCGCCTTACTTGCTTATTTCTGGGGACTTTATACCGATAGATAAATTCAGGGATAAATTAAAAAGAGTCTTGTTTTAACGGCATGGTATGTTTTTGTAAATTACCCCACTCTTTTCCTATTTTTACCTCTACCTCAAGTGGTACGGCAAGTGGATAGACAGAACACAAAGTCTTTTGTATTTTCGCAATAATGTCTGTATTCTGACATAGAGACTCAGGAATTTCAAAAACGAGATCATCATGAATTTGCAGAAGGAGAGAAACATCAGGATATTTTGAAAGAACTTTTTCCTGTACATCAACCATACCTTTTTTCATTAAGTCCGCTGCGCTCCCTTGTATGGGATAATTCATAAGTACTCTGCGTAAACTGTTATCAATAAACTTTTTTTTGGAATCTTCAAAAACATACCGTCTGCGTCCAAACATTGTTTCCACGAAACCGTGCATACGAGCATGTGAAAGATAGTCATCATAATACTTTTTTATATGTGGATACGAACGGTAAAACTGTTGAATAAATTGCTCAGCATCTTCTTGTGGAATGCGTAGTCCTGCACTCATACCAAAACTACTCATACCGTAAATAATACCAAAATTAATTGTTTTTCCGACTGTTCGTTGCTGTTTTGAAACCTGATCGTATGGGACACGAAAAAGTTTACTTGCGGTAAGCGTATGCACATCTAGTCCTTCGGAAAATGCCTTAATTAATGCTTGTTCTCCGGCTACATGCGCAAGAACGCGAAGTTCTTGTTGGGAATAGTCAAAGGAAACAAACACCTGTCCAGGAGAAGCAATAAAACATGATTTTATTTCCTGCCCAATTGTCGATGTTACCGGAATATTTTGTAAATTCGGATTTGACGACGCAAGACGACCCGTATTGACATACACTTGATTATAGGTTGTATGAATTCTGCTGTTGGCATCAACTTTTTGAATAAGACTTTCCACATAGGTTGATCGAAGTTTCGTGAGTTCTCGGTACGTGAGAAGGTGATTAATAAGGGGAAATTGGTCTTTGAACTTAGATAGCTCTGCTTCATTTGTTGCGTATTTTCCTGTTTTTGTTTTTCCTAGTGGAATCCCTATTTTCTCTACCAAAAAATTACCCAGTTGCAATGGAGAATTAATACTAATTCCTCCACCCGTCTCCTTTGCTATTTCTTCTTGTACCGATTGCAATAACCGATCAATATCATTTCCTACGCCCGTTAGTTTTTTCGTATCCAAAAGTATACCCGTTTGTTCCATACGACTCAGCACTTGTGCTAACGGCATTTCTATTTCATAAAAAAGTTTTTCTAATTTTGGCTTTTGGTGTAATTGTTTCTGCTGTTTGATGGCTAACTCGGTTACGGTATTGACGTCATATCGTTTCAGTGTCTCTTCAAACGTTCCTAATGGTTTTCCTTCACGAAGTAACGATTCAGCGATGTAACAATCAAAATCTGTGGCAAAATCATGTAAAGATTTACTATCCCATACTGCCTTCATATTCCTATTATATCCTCCTTTGCAGTGAAAGATTACTTTTTTACTGCCTGAGTTATCTCAAGAAAAATTGCACCAATGAATGAAGCTAAGAGCGCAAAAAATGCACCGATAAGAAATGCGGCATGATACCCGTTATTTAATGCTTCCAAATTCGCTCCTCCGAAAGAAAGTATCTTATGAGTTTGAGAAGCAGCAAGACTTGCTAACACAGCGAGTCCTAAGGCGCCACCCATCATAAAGGAAGTATTGACCAGCCCTGAAGCAAGACCTGATTCCTCAGATTTCACATTATTCATCGCCGCGAGTAACATTGGATTAAACGCCATGCCTCCCCCGATACCTAATAAAATCATATTCGGAAAAATATCAAGAAGATAATTTCCGTGCAATGGTGCACGAACAAAAAGGGCAAGACCAATTGCTGCCAGAAATAAGCCAAATGCAAGAGGTTTCTGAATGCCGAAGCGCATCACAAGTTTTGCAGAAAGGCCAACAGAAAAAATTGCCATAATGACATCAGCTGGTAAAAAGGAGAGACCAACTTGCAGCGGGCTATATTTAAGTACCAGTTGCAAATATAACGCAGACAGGAAAAACCAAGCAAACATTGAGGCAGCCCAAAGAACTCCAATGATATTTGCTATTGCAACGTTCCGTGCAGCAAAAAGACTTAGGGGCATAAGTGGTGCACCAGTATGGGATTCAATCCAAAGAAAGATTGCCATAAGCAGTATCGAAGCAGTCAGTAAAACAATTGTTTGCAAAGAACCCCAGCCAATTTGATTTCCATTTACAATAGCATACACTGCAAGCAACAACGATGCTGTAACAGTGATCGCTCCAGCAATATCAAGTTGTCTCTGTTTTAGAGATGTCTGAGTGGTTGGTAATAAGAGAAAGGAAAGAATAAAAACAAGAATGCCAATAGGAACATTCACTAGAAAATTCCAGTGCCAGTCGAATGAGTTAGTTAAAAATCCTCCTAATACCTCACCAATCGTGCCTCCACCTGCAGCGATAAAGCCAAAGTAGCCCATTGCTTTTGTCCGTTCATCAGGTTTGGTAAATAAATCCATCATGAGGGAAAGCGAAACTGCGCCTACAATTGCTCCTCCAATACCCTGAATTGCTCGAGCAACGATCAATACATCCTGTGATTGCGCAACGCCACATCCAAGAGAAGCTAAGGTAAAGAGCGTAATCCCTATGATAAAAAGTTTTCTTTGCCCGTAAAGGTCACCAAGCCGACCACCAAGTAACAAAAAACCACCAAAGGTTAACAGATAAGCATTAACTACCCATGCCAAAGAGGATTCGGAAAAATTGAGACTTGATCGGATTGACGGTAATGCGACATTCACAATAGTGGTATCTAATACTTCCATTAACGTACCAAGGCAAAGAACAATAAATGCCAACCAGCGAGTATCAATATTTTTTTTCATAGCAGTAAGTTCTGAAAGAAAACTTTTCTTAAGTTTATCAAACGTCCTTGCTAATGTATATGACAAACCGACTTAACGATCTTGATAATTTTTCACGAGGTGGGTACCGTCCATGAGGAAATTAGACGTTTATAACATCTCGAGATCTTCTGAAAGATCCATTCTTATGAAAGCCTCTAAAATAATTTCTCCATCGTTCTATACGTTCGCCATTTGTCCCTCTCGTATTGAATATTTCCTCTGCACCGAAGACGTATCAAAGATACCTATTCCTGTATATGGGAAGCAATTGCTGGATGTTGGAGTAGTTGAAAGTAATTATCAAATCCACTCGTTAGCCTTCCTTGTTTCACTCCGTTTTTCAAGTCTGAGAAATGATCTTTCAGTATATGAAGCGAAAAGAGTTAGACAGTAACACTGTGGTCTTTGTGAAATTCTTTCAGTACCGCCTTATGGAGCGTATTACCCTTCTTATTGGTTATTTTCTGGATCAACGTTCTCAGATATTTCTCTTTACATTCCTTTTTACAAAAATAGTAGGATGTTTCTGCGTCTTTGCAAGCAGCACATGCAATATAATGAAAATGACAAACATCATATTCACAGTTAACATAGGTATCGGTGGCTTTACCACAATGATGACATTTCCCGACAACTTCATGATGAGGATCGTCTACATGAAAACCTATCGTTAACCGACTATCGAATACATAGAGTTTCCCCTTAAAATGTTTGTTAGGATATTTTTCTATATAAGATTGTATACCATCTTTCAGCTGGTACACCTGATTGAATCCATTTTGCAGAAGAAATCCTGATGCTTTTTCGCACCTGACTCCTCCAGTACAAACGGTAACAATCACCTTATTCTTTAAATGAGTGATATTGGGTAAAACTTTTGGTAATTCGAAAAAGTTTCGTATAGTTGAAGGAATAAATCCTTCAAAGTATCCAGATTGGTATTCGTATTCATTGCGCATATCCACAATATAAAATTCCTTTTTTTGTTCGAACCATGTGTGTAATTCGTCAGCAGTAATATAGGCTCCTGTTATTCTGGATGGATCAAGAGAGGGAATTTTTGAAGTAACAATTTCTGGCCGGATTCGAATGGATAGTTTTGGAAAAGCATTCCCTGTACCAATACTGCGTTTAAAATTGATATCTTTGAAATATTCAGATTGTTGCAATGCTTTTCGATAGTGCGTAGTGTTTTCAATTCGTCCCTCAACAGTTCCATTTATTCCCTCTGTTGCAATAATAATCCTTCCTTTGAGTTGCAGTAGCTCGCACAATTCTCGTTGTCTTTTCATTTCGCTCTCAGGATTTTCCAAATGAATATATTTATAATAAAGTAAAACCTCGTATTTGGTACTATACATAAAGCAAAGTATACCATAGACATCTTTTGAGAGAAAAGAGAACGAATGAGGAAAGAAAATATAACATCATTACTTCTTATTATACTAGCGGAATAAAAAAATCCTTTACGCTGTGTATGCTCCTAGAGGCAACTTTTATGTTTATTTGACCATTCTCTTTGAACAAGATATTTCCCAATTTTTTTTTGTTGTCCCACGCAAATATCGCCAATTTCATTATCTTTACTGCTATACCAGCCTTTTTTAGGAATGGGATCAGTGATTGCTTCACAAAGTTCATGCGAAATTATAAGCGTATATGCATCCAACAACGAAAGATTGTTTCTGCAGAGTTGACAATCAACATACGGAATAACACTGTATACTATTTTTTTATCAATTGCGTCATGAAATCCACAGAAATAATCACAAGATTTTTTCTTTCCCAGAGTTATCGTGACGCCTGGAGGGAAAAAAAGCATAAAAAGAGTATTTGGCGTTGGTGTCATAGCCTCATAGTTTTTTATTTGAGTAGCAAATCGTTCTTTGATAATTTTATTATCTATCTCCTTTTCAAGTGATTCATTCAGTACTTTTGTTCCGGTAAGTTTACCGTGACGAATAGTGAAATTACTAGTGTCATATTCTTTGAGTTGATCAATTAATTCGCTTGCAGTAATATACGAAAGAAAGGTATTTATTTCTTCAGAAAGAGCTTGGTATTGTTTTTCCATCCAGATTGCTCCCCAAAATACCGAAAACACCGCAACACGTTCGAGCAGTTTTCCTCCCTGATAGGTTACCTGAGGTAATGTTCTTTTTATTGCCATGAATTCACTATAGCATATACCCTTTTTATCGTAATTCTTTGCTATAATGTTGATGATGCTTGCGATACATAACTTATGCAATTTCTTGTTATTGGAAAGGATGGCACTGACGAAAAAGCAAAGGAACGAAGGGTGCGGTGGGACAAGCACATCTTGCACTGGGGATGAAATGGAAAAATCAGGAAATAGATGGTACGGATGTGTTCTACTCGATGATAATATGATTAGATCGATGGCAGTCATGGATTTTCCTTCTCAAAATGAACTCCCTGCATGGTTGAAACGCGAACCATATGTTACCGGGGATATATGGAAAACGATTGAAGTGTATAAATGTAAGGTAAAAAATCCATGGAAATTTAATCGTTCGCAATCATTTTTTGAATTGAGGGAGAAATAAGATTCTTCATCATTGATTTATACTTTTCTCGAGAAAATAAATACAGTAAAATACGTATATGGGAAAAGATACATATAGGGAAAATCATATAACAATGCATTCGAAGGAACTACTACGAAAAGTTCCCGAATTGACAATTTTCTTTTGGGTAATCAAAGTACTTACCACAGGCATGGGAGAAACAACATCAGATTTTCTGGTGCATAAACTCGATCCAATTGTTGCAGTCGGCCTTGGAGGTATTGGTTTTGTTCTTGCCCTTATACTCCAATTTTACGTCCGCAAATATATTGCTTGGGTTTATTGGTTAGCGGTGATGATGGTTGCTATTTTTGGAACGATGGCTGCGGATGTCTTGCACGTAGGGCTCGGTATTCCCTATCTCTACTCGACGGTATTATTTTCTATTATTCTTGCTGTCATTTTTATCGTGTGGTATCTGAGTGAAAAAACATTATCCATTCATAGTATCACGTCCCATCGGAGAGAACTCTTTTACTGGGCAACCGTGATGGCAACATTTGCGTTAGGTACTGCAGCTGGTGATATGACAGCAACAACTCTCCGATTAGGTTATTTTTCTTCAGGAATTCTTTTTACTCTTTTGATTGCTTTTCCGGCAATTGCGTATATGTTCTTTAAACGAAATGCAATAGTTGCGTTCTGGTTTGCTTATATTGTTACTCGACCACTTGGCGCATCATTTGCCGATTGGATTGGGCGAGATAAATCATTAGGAGGTTTAGGATTTGGTACTGGACAAATTAGCCTCATTTTAGGCATTTTGATCGTAGGATTTGTTGGCTATTTAACAGTTTCTCATCGTGATATCAAGTAATCAACATTTTTGCACAGGTATTCCCTTCGGACCACTCTTGTCCTATAATATAGAGGTATGCCAATCGAACCAGATGATATTTTTTATGTTCCTAAGCCTGATCTACCAGATTTGCGGACAAAGAATGAAGAGGAATCGCGTCTTAGAATACGAAGACAACCTGTTGAGGCTGGTGTGTATTTTATGGCTTTAAAAAAAGGAGAACCGCAATTTGACTACGACTTTTATATGAAATTTCTCCTTCGTGATACCAAACATGTTAATTTTATTCAAGTAGTCACACCGATTCTCAATGACTATTTTTATCCTGATCCAGATGTTGAAGATTACTCACCTAAAACAATGTCTGCTGGGTATTTTCGAAATGAGCTCAATCGATACCTATTCGCTATAAATATGTTCCATGGTAGTATGGGCGGTCTTGTTCAAAAGAGTGTCAGACCTATGTATGATAATCCAAAACATCCTTTAACTCAGGTTGGAGTTGTTATTGCTCACGAGCATGAAAATTATTTTCCAGGATATGATGTTACTGATGTCCAAAAATTTTCAACAACGGTTATTCCCAGAATTTATTTAGAACAAGGGAATACTATTTTACTGTTAGAGCGTGATGATGAATATCTTCGTGGTACTGGAGAGCCTGATAGTCATTTCAAAGTTTCAGTTAACACCCAACAATTTCACTTTATTCAGCAAGGTACCATGAGTGGAAACCTCGTTATCCAAGGGCTTGTTGATTATAACTCCTTGGGTGAAATCACTCAAGACACTCATCTAGAAGTGAGAAAAAAATTAATGGAACGAGATGCTAACGTGCTCTCAGCCGTTACAGCCCGTTTTCTCCAATATCCCTTCCCCTTTTCTACGTTTGCTGATAGATCACAAAATTTATATCCTCAAATAGCGAATCGGTTGCACAGTGATCACGGTATAACAGTAAAAATATTTGTTCCACAAGCTCGCTTTACAAATAAATGAATTTCCCTTGTTTATGTACTGAGTGCTTTTTATATCGGTGCAATACAACGAAATCCAACATCATCGATATTTTCTGTATTACCGGGTGGACTCATATGAATCGTAAATGCACCATCATCATCAAAATGTCTCCAATTACCCCCTCTGATAAACGCATAGAGTGTGGTACTCGTATCGTACGCACTACTATAATGATAAATTCTCCCAACTCCGTTATTTGCATTCCATGTAGGGTTGGAGGGCCGAAAGGCATCGTACCCAAGAACAGGTCCTTGTCCATTAGTGGTAATAACGCTTGGTAAAGACCCAGGAGCAAAATCACTTTTTAACCAACCAACATCGAGAACCCCACTTGAGCTTGATTGTGGTTCATCTTTTCGCATAACCTGTGCGTCGACCCATTGCCATACATTCCCGGCAAAATCCCAAATAATGTTGCCATTGCTGAGCATCAGTGTTCTTTTTTGGGAATTTTTTCCTCCGCAGGTATTTGATCCATCTGTCGTTGTCCCAAAGCAAGGTTGATTGTCGTTTGCGGCAATGAGTGCGCCAATTCCTCCTGCACTTGCTGTTGCTTCATTTGCGGCATCTCCATGACCGCTTGCTAATATTTTGCCTTTCGTTCCCGGCGGAAATCCGCAATTTGTTCCATTACTATCACACCAGTTACCAGAAATTTTTTCAACATTCCGTGCAATTGTCATCCATTCGTTATTTGTAATAACATGCCACCCGTTACTTTGGCAGTATGTCTTTGCATTATTTGTTGTCGCATCAAACAGGGCAATGTAGGTGATAGGAAATCCGCTTTTTGTCGATACCACTTGTTTATGATTTTGTAGGATGCAAGAGCAACTCGCAAGGTTATTTTTATATACTCCGCCGTACCCCCCTGAAACGCTCAATCCTGAACAAACATTGCCAGGCATGGGAGCGAGTCCGGTTGTTGGGTCCGTTGAATCAGCACACTTTGCGTCATATTTCATAGCACAAAAATCTTGCGTATTATAGATGGGATTTCCTGGTACTAAAATAAAACCTGCAGGACATGTTTTGGTAGGAAGCGCTATAGGTTCTTGTTTCTGTATCGTCATAACGTGAGAAAAAGTTTTGTGAACGGGCTGTTGTGACGTAAGGAAAAGGACTGAACCAGTGGCAAAAATGAGTAAGAGAATAATTACTATAGCCAAAAATATTTTTTTCATACTAAGATAGCTAATAGGTTATCAGAAAAGTTTGCATTTTCTTTACAATAGGTAAATTCCTGCAACAATGTCGTGATATGGTTGCAAATTCTGCCGTAATGCACTGATTGTATAATCACCCAATAAAAATAACAATCAGAAAACAAACTAAGGATATTGCCTAATGCAGTTGTTTTTTACAATGCGATTATCGTATCCCATAGCGTATAGACGATTACCATGGATAGTTTATACCAACTATCTTGCATTCATGCCACCCGCGATTATAACGTGGAAGGGAAATGCTCTTGCTTTTTAGCGTATAATCTTGGTGATGATTTCTCCATCTGAGCAATTACATATGATGCATCTTCGTGATGCAATTGTGCTTGGTAAATTGCAAGATACAACTCGAAGAGGTTTCTCTCTCTTCGGTAAAGAACTGATAAAACCGAGAAAAGAATTAGTTCTAAAAATCCGTGAAATATTCCCCGGAACAGATGCTTCCCTGTTCCGTAATACCCAAATGACAATTGGAGAGCTATTTAATCCTACCTCTTTACAAATACCCCAGCCAGACCTGGAGGTCAAGCAAGTACAAATATTAGGAGATAATGCAACAATCTTTATTGATAAAGCATATGGAGTGCAAAATCATCCTCTGAGAAGAGGTAGTTTGTTTTGGTCAACAGAGGGAGAGATTACCGCGGATAATCGAGTTACTCCAGGCTATTCATTTCGCTATTTATTTACTCCGGAACTTCGACCAATAACTCGTTTAGATATGCAAATGGGTAATATAAATACAGTTCCATCTTTCCATACCCGTGAATATATTGATATAGGAAGCGTTCGTGAGGTCAATGTATTCATGCGAGAAAAACCTTTTTTACGTCGAGTATGGAGTCACGTTTTTGTGAAATAACAACGCAAAGGACATGAATACGTTTATGCAGGTGTTAGTAGATTATCATTTGTTCTTTTAAGGAAGATAATTTTCTCTCTGTTCCTTGATATGCTTTGTCTGGTGCTGTTGTAGGTTTCCATTTAAATGGTTGTTTTGTATCAGTGCGTACACCAGAACAAATAATTGTTGTATTGTCGGGTGCGATGATTGTCATGGTTGCTTCAAGACCATTCGGAAGAACGTTTGCACGAATTAGTGGATATTTTTTATCTTTCTTCTGCGGTTTTTGTATTTCCATAGAATAAATTCGCTGCGGTGTTCTTTCATTCCAGGTATAACCAATTTTACTAAAAAGTGCGATATATGCTCGATTAACAATAAGAAGCATATCTAAATCATACGAATCACGTTCTGGGGTTTGTCGTGGTTGTACGGGTTCAGCAGGTGGAGGAGGCATAATTGCACTTTCACCACGAACTTTTTGATAAAGATGTCTGGTTTGTTGACCAAATTGTTGAAACTCACGTAATGCCGCATCAGTTAATTGTGCATTGTCCATAACGGTAAAACGAGTATGTGTTCCCGTTCTATCAATGGCATACCTTATTCGAGGAATGTAATCATGAGAAAGAGTTACCGTTCCACGACTTCTGTTTGATTCCTGTTCCCAATCGAACCTAATTCCAATGCTATTCTCACGACGAGCATCTGCATGATTAGTTAATTCTAAACGAGTTTGATTTGCTTGCTCGATGACAACCTTATTAATTGTCTGTTCAGACGCATTCTGTGGTATTAACAGGAGAGAAAGAAGACTTTCTTCAACAGATGCTAATTGTCTTGCTCGTATTGATGCAACTGCTTCTCGAGTAAGAACTGCGCATTCTACCAATCCTTGTAATTCAAGAGCGTCCCGGATATCCGAAAGCTGTGTTTCAGGTATAAGATAGCCTATCTCATGCGGTATTGTCATTCGCTGTGGTCCCCTCACCTGTAGTTCTTGGTTTGGTTGATAAGTGATTTCTGATTGGCTTGCTGATTCATTACGAGAAATAGTTATTGATGGTTCGTGAGAAGACCCTGCACGTAACGATAAAGAATTTGTGAGTGTATTGATTGTTAATTGGTAACCACGTCTTGCATACTGTTGAAGATATTGGCGTGTTTGTTGATCAATATCCTTCCCGTAATGATGAAGCAAATCCGTAAGCATTATTTCCTGATTATGAGTAAAATACTGTTCGTTTTGTGGAGTAGCTTTCGTGATAAACGCTGGAATCTTACGCAATATACCAGGAAGCTGAGTATCTTTTTGAATTTTCATTCTCTTTGCTTCCCGAATTTCTTTGTCAAGTATAGCACCATCCCGTTTTTCGATACCTGCTATCTCATCGAGTGACAATAATGCTTCTTGTGCAAATGTTTGGTAATCTATCTGTCTTGGTCCATCAATTATTTGCCAGCTAATCTTTCGAGGATTATTCGTATCCCTATTTCCTGCAAGAATAATCCGTTCACTACCTCTTCCCCTAATTTCGAGAAGGTGAAGATGTCGAGTTCGAATAACAGCTTGCGCTTCACTACTTCCCAGTACTGATTCAATTGCTTGGGGGGTCACCAGGGAATGCACGGTTAGTGCCTCCATATAATGAGATCTTCTACCAACTCCGGAGGCTGGATGAAACGTAAGAACTTGTCCGTCCTGTTCTGCAGTAATATGCACATTTCCTCGCGAAGTAGTCATATCGACTGGACGTGCGCCTATTGGTAATTCACGTACCATTTGTAAACTTCGGTTACCTATTTCTTGAAAACCTTGTGCTATTTGACGCTCACGCTCATGGAGTAATCCATCGATAATAGCCAACATCGTATCTCGCTGGATAGCATTATCGCCTGACAAAGCATAGCTGGGTCTTGCGTAGCCAACAGATTGCTTACGATATGTTTCTGTCAGGTTATTGCCTGATTTTGTATGAAGTGTAAGATTAAGGTCACCTGACCGTGTTGCTACGAGAGTAATTGAAGGTTTTGAAATGTCAGGCTCACCTCTTTCAGGATGGTATGCCTCAAAGGATAGTTTTTGAAAAGGTAACGTATTTCCCTCAATTTCTCCATTATTCACTTCTGTTACCAAAACGTAATTCTGCTTTTTATATTCCTGAAAAGCTTTTCGGACTGAAGCATCTCGAAATCGTGGCTGTAGCAGTGTATCATAGAGAGAAATGGTAGTTGCAGCTTGAGCAAAACGTGAGTATGGATTGAGCAATCCAGCCACAATATCTTGAGTTGGAAGGTGTAAAATTCTGGCACGTTCGAGCTGAGGCATATGTAAAAGCGAATATAGCACATAATATACTATAAGTCAATTATTTGATGGTACGGTTCTTGACTATATTTGCTCACCTATTAACCTTTCTTATGCTAAAGTAATGAGAAACAGAGGTAAATATTATCAGGGCTACAAAAACACCCTAAAGAGTGAATAAACTATAGGTTATATATAGTATATTAATACATCGAAAAGAGTATCTGTTTATTGCGGATAAGTGCGCACAGGGTTTATCTAATCTATCATTATGTACCGCGTAAAGAGGAAATTTCTTTCATTTTTTGCTATAGTAGCAGCGTATGAGAGAAGGATTGAAACAAGGTCCTGTATTGCCCATTCAACAGCCAAAAGGTCTGTTGCGAACCGAAGATCGGATAATGCATCCAGAGACACCAAAAAAAGAATTTCGAAACCAAACAGCTCGCGTACTCAATTTATACTTTCAGAACGGCACTTTTGTCCCAAATCCAAGTACATTCCATAGTCCGACAGAATATCCAGGATATACCATTGATGTTAAAAAAGGTATTGATACCCTTGAACAATTACAAAAAGCTGATCCA
This sequence comes from uncultured Gammaproteobacteria bacterium, assembly GCA_964416445.1. Taxonomy (GTDB): domain Bacteria; phylum Patescibacteriota; class Microgenomatia; order Levybacterales; family UBA12049; genus CAYQEE01. The sequence goes on along the minus strand of CAYQEE010000016.1, from coordinate 11,060 downwards.
TATCGTGATACTGCAAGTCAATATGAAGAGATGAAAGATCGCGATTTGCAACGGCTCTATGGGAAAATGGTACGTTCATTTGTCCAAAATGGTTTCCTTCCTGAAAGTCTTGTCTCAGATGCGAGTAAAATATTTCGTGCTGCAAATATTCGAAAAACACATGGTGATGCAACGCATCTCACGGATATTACCCAAACATATCGATTTGCTGACGGACCCGTTCGCCCTACTACTATGTATATCGCTGAAGAAATTGCTCACGAAGTAGATTCACTACGAACGAGCTTACAGAAGTTTGGTGTTACGAATCTCTCTGAAGAACAAATTCAAGAGTGCGTTATTAGACAAGTGTTAAGTCATGAATACGGGCATGTGTTACATCGAACTATCGCAATATCATTAGCAAATCGCTTTTTAGAGAGACAAAGGAAATCTGATAGTAATTTTATCGAGCCTGATGAAGCAAACTATCAACATTTTGTCAGGCAAGTTGAAATGAGTATTTTCGAAGCAGTCTATCAAGAAATCGCTCCAGATGAACAGCTACAGAAAATTTTTGCAGGAGAACCAACGGAAGGACTTCGGCAAAGTGTGTTCACCTCTCAAGAACGAATTGCCATGGGACTCGAATACATAGGATTACAATTTGCTTTGGAAGAAAAAGGAGTAAGTGGCGATGTTATTGAAAAAATCTTTGCACAGCGAACGGCAGAACACAATCAAAACTTTGCTGAGCTTGAAGCAATCTGCCAGACGGTCAAAGAACAGCAGTGTAGTTTAAATGGATTAAGTTATGCAACAGTTCTCTTAGGAAATGAAATAGAGAAAGCAGGAAGAAGTGATTTGCTTGGATATCATCCAGCAATGATTAGTACCGCAATAGGATATGAAGTGCCTTTAATTGTCGATGAATTGCTTGGAGTTATTGGTCACTATGAACAAGCATAACTATAGAAGAAAATCCTCGAGAAATTTATTACCTATTATTAATCTTCATTCTTATTATCTCTGGATTCTCTGATAATTCGTTCCGCGGCATTTACAGCACGGCGTTGATCTCTTCTCAAAAAACCTTGTTCTATCTTCTTTCCAAGAACGTCAGTCAGATACATCAGGAAAACGGAGACACTAATCAGTCCTATAACAGCATCCGTATACCCCGTTGCTTCAGCACCAACAAGGAACGCATGCGGAAGTGTATCATGCATGGTTAAGTCGATGCCAGTATAGAAGGGATACACAAGTGCATGATATGCTGCAACACCTTCAAGAGATGTTCGAACAGGATGGGCTTTAAACCTCGCCTCAATCTTTTGAGGTATTTGTCTGATACTCCGAAAGCGTTCAGGCATGAACGGAGTATACCACTCGTTTTCTTTGTTTTCAAAAATCACTAATAAGGATAAAATACCGCTTGTTTCAACCAGGTTAAAAGATTTTGTCCAAGTCTTCCTCCTGGCCGAAGACGAAACATAAAAAAGCGATTGCCTTGGTTTTGTTCAACTCCAGGAAGTGTTGATACTGCAGAGCGATATCCAGCATCTCTGGTTATCCGAATAGCTTGATCATCAAATGCACCAAATGGATAGGCAAAGGAATGAACCGGCTGATTAATTAATTGTTCGAGTAATACTCGACTTTGAAAAATTTCGGGACTCGCTTGTTGTAAGGTAAGTCCCTTTAACCACACATGGTGAATGGTATGTGACCCTATTTCAACAAGCCCATCTTTTGCAATCTCTTTGACCATATATGGATCCATATGATTTTGCATTCCTAGAAATCCATAAATCACATATTGCGTTGCTTTCACATGATATTTTTTAAGAATTGGATATGCGTCGGTATAAAAGTCACGATATCCATCATCAAACGTTAAGAGAATAGGATTAGGTGGTAAATTAGCTTTGCCATCAAGGACGTCGGATAATTCATTATTCGTTATAAACGTATAGTTAGCAGCAATAAGGGTTTTGATTTGTTCCTCAAGCGTATAGGGAGTCGTATTCAGTGAAATTCTCGTTTTGTCATTTTTATCTTGCACATACTCAACATAATGATACATGAGAATGGGAATCCGTATTGTTGCTGATATGGAAGCAATGGTAGGTGCAGGCGCAGTGGTCGGTTTTGGGGTAACTGGTATATTTAAGGGAATTGCCGAATTTGTTGTTTGTTCGGTTTGCTGAGTTGGTGCAAGCGAAATGTATTTTGTACGAAAGAGCATTCGGGTTTGTTGATCGAGTTTTTGAATTGCATGCTTAATATCTGCTGGTGGTTGCGGTGGTGAAAAATCTAGCAGTTCTTGAATAGTTGACGATGAATCGATATTTTGTACGTAGTTATAATACAAATAACCGCTAATTCCACTGGCGATTAATAAAACGGTGATAATGACAATAACAGCACGTAAAATATATTTATGTTGAACATGAATATGAGTAACTTTTTCATGCTTATTGATTTCAATAAATGCCATCGTTCTTCTATTATTTCTAATAACTTATTGAAACACAACAGGCAGTTACTGCAATATTTACTAAGCATTCATTTCTTGACATTTTCTCTGTCTGGTCATTAGGATAAAAAGACAAGCAATCATATGCTTTATGAAATATATAGTCCGAATTAGTAGTCTTTTTCTTATTTGGAGAATCGTAGACTTCATCGTTGCCTCTTTTGCTCACGCACACGACAAGTATCATGAGCATTTTATTTATCGATTTCAGCTCTATCATAATAATCCCTACATTCCTAGATTTCTTATTCCCTTTGCAAATTATGATGGGGCGCATTATTTACATATTGCTCACGACGGATATAAACAGTATGAACAGGCATTCTTCCCTCTCTTTCCGTTAATGATTCATCTGCTTTCGCCTCTTTTTGCTAACCAATATTTTATTCCAGGGTTTTTATTAACAAACATTCTTTTTTTACTTGGGTTACTTATGTTAACACGCTATCTCCACAAAATACATCTATCTGAGACAACTATTTTCTGGACTCAATTGTTTTTCATTGCGTTTCCGACCTCATTTTTTTTTGGTGCTGTTTATACCGAAGGAATCTTTTTTTTCCTTGTTATCTGTACTCTTTTTCTGGCTGAAAAAAAAATTTATTCTCTTGCTGGTGTAAGTGCGTATCTCGCTGCACTTGCTCGTTTTCTTGGTGTATTTTTATCGATACCTCTTTTTCTGATACTACTTGAAGGCCCCACGAAGTTTCTGAGTTTAACCCAATTCAAAAACTACCTATTCAGAAAACATAATCTTGATAAAATCTTTGTCATTTTTGCTCCTCTGCTAGGATGTATCAGTTATTGTCTCTATCTTTATCTCACTATTCACGATCCATTTGCATTTTATCATTCACTGGAAGCGTTCCATACGGGTAGATCGATTCATCATATTATCTTGCTTCCGCAAGTATACTATCGGTACATTTCTATCTTTTTTAAAGCACAGTGGAGTTTTGTCTATTTCGTCGCTGTACTAGAATTTTTTATATTCAATTTCATTTTCTGGGTATTAGTATATGACTTTGTACAACTTTGGAAAGATAAAACGAACCCTCATCGAATGACGAGATTGGGATTAACTATTTTTTCTCTTATTAACATACTTCTTCCAACGGTTACAGGCACTTTTACGTCTCTGCCTCGTTACGGTCTCCTTTCCTTAGCATTTTTCATTCGGCTCGCAGAAATACAACACTTACTTCTAAAAATCGTTCTCTGTGTGCTTTTCCTCATTTTTCATTTTCTCCTTCTCTATTTATTTATTCAAGGATATTTCATTAGTTAATGTGATCTCGCAAACAATTTATAAATAAAAATGCATTAGAAGTCATCTTGTAATATCAGTTTTATCTTTTTAGTCACTATGAGTTGCTTTCCAAAAATTAGACTTTTAGACAATCTCATAATATAATACACAGCTAGCACCTATTGTAAAGTTGCTCAATGTGATATATCACGCATTATTTTAACGATAATGTGCGCAACATGAAAAAAACAGGTTATCAGCTTTTTACGCGGGAGGAATATACAAAGCTATTGCATGAAATCGGTAGCTGGCTCCTTTTTCTCTTTCTTTTAAGCATACTGCTTTTTGTCAGTTCGTTTCTTGGTCCCGGTTTTATCATCCTAGTTCTTGTCATTTGTTCTAGCTCATTTGCCTGGCATAAATGGGAATCAACAACAACTCGAAAAATAGATAAATTAACAACGAAAGCGAATCGTTACTTTATCTCTGCAATTGAAGAAATTGGGAAAGAATTATATGAGAAACACAGGGAAGAACAAGATAATACAAATTTTCTTGTCCATATGGTAAAAATGACCAATTTACATCGAAAGTTAGTTATTCGCTATGCAGAAGATAAACAAAAATTATTAGAAATTGCTCATGATTGGTTACACTATTGCGAAGCAATTTGGCAACGGAATTCCGTAGAACATATCAAAGAAATTGAATTGAAATTTCGACAAGCAATGCTGTTTCCCTAACGATTCTTGTACTTTCGAAGCGAAAAAAATATATAATGGTCACATGCCCAAAAAAAAGCTTCATAACAAGGTTAAACAGACTCTCGTTCAATTCATACACTCATCAAAACTTGCATTGCTTCTTTTCTGTGAAATTGTCGTTGGCCTTATGATCACGGCCAGTTCATTGCTGTTCTTTCTCAAAATACGAGATGATATTTTGGAAAAAGAATTTTTGCATTTTGACATATCTATTCTCCATTTTTTTTATTCTTTCAGAAATCCTTTTTTAAATGAAATTATGATAGTCGTATCCTTTTTAGGTGATCAAGTTATTATCGTTTTAGGAATTGTTATTACAATGCTTCTCGTTATAAAAAAACATACGCGAGAAGCTCTTCTTTTTTTCTTTCTGCTAGGCATGGGTTATATGCTTGATGTTCTTTTAAAAAATAGTATGCATAGGCCTCGTCCACAATTTCATCCGTTGGTGCTTGAAACAGATTATAGTTTTCCCTCAGGCCACGCAATGCTATCGCTTGTTTTCTATACAACACTTTCGTATCTAGTCTATCATTTTACGAAAAACCTCACATATACAATCATCAGCGTGAGCGTAGCTGCTCTTATTATTCTGAGTATTGGTATTAGCCGTATTTATTTAGGCGTACACTATCCAAGCGATGTTCTCGGTGGGTATTTCAGTGGACTTTTTTGGTTTGCGAGTATATTTCTTGTGAATAAGACACTCGCTTTTTTTACGTTCTACCGTAAAAATCATAAATAAGTTTAAGATGCTCCAGTTCTATGTTTTCCTTAACACCGCAATCAAAAACACTCATATACTTATGATATTTGTAAGCAATTCATAATTATTTTTTCTTCTGTTTTGATTTACTTTTTCGCAAAAAAAGCAAAGGAAGGAAAGACGCAATAATAGGAATTAAAATGAATAACCAATACCACTTATTCTGATGTAAAAGGGTAAGTGTTTTCGGCCCAAGTTTCTCTCCAATAGTTAAATAAAAAGGAATCCAAAGAATAACTGATACGAAGGTACTTGAGATAAAGATTTTATAGGGAATCTTTGAAACACCTGAAAATACAGTTATTGGTATTCTCATGCCAATAATATGTCTTCCAAAGATAATAAAGAAAATACCAAAACGTCGAAATTGGGCTTCAACAACCGATAATTTATCTTCATCAATATCAATAAATTTCCCATAGGCATCAATTAATTTTGAACCATAGTGATAACAAAGAAAATACAGTACCGAAACCCCAAGAAGATCAACCACTAATAAGAGAAGAAATGCACCTAAAAAAGTTATGTGACCACGAGATACTTGATAACCCATATAGGTGATATCAAAATCTGATGTGGGAATAGGAACACCTGCTTCTTCAATGAATAACAAGAAGACAGCGGCAAAAATTCCTTGATGCGATAGAAATGGGAGAATCCAATCTTCAAGATGTTCAAAAAATGAAAAATTAGGGAACTGCATTACCATTCATTCTATCATACAAGCAGTGCAAGCAATGAGTACGTATAAAAAGTTATCGGTTACCTGGAGTGTGATCTTTTCTCTCTTCGCTGATACGCTTTACGATATTTTCGGACAGTTTGATCCGCGTCAAATTCAACTAATTTTCTCCGAACAGGCTGCTTCGAAGCGAATGGATCAAGTACTGCATGAACAACACGATCGATTGTCGAAGGGTTTTGTCTCCCATCAATCTGAATGATATCTGCAAGATAACTCGTATCAGTAATCATCTGTTCTTGAGCTAGTAGTTGAGCCCGACGCTCCGTCCGGTTAAATACCTTTGGAATCAAAGCAAGTTCGTTCTGCAGTGATTTTTCATAAATTCGAACTACCGCTTCATGCTGGTCATTTCCTTGTTCAGGTGTTAGCCAACCGATATATATATCATAAATGCGGCCTCCCTGTATTGTTGTAGCCATACTATATCGATTTGGTTGCCTTCCATCAACGGCATATAAATGATTTAACACTTCCATAGGAGCTACAGCGTCATCATCGACTCGTCGCTTCTGAACAAGTCGGTCAACAAATCCTCGATCTCTTCCTTGTCCATGTTCAGCAAGAAAGTTTGCGGAGGAAGCTTCATGCGTTACTGTCTGTTCAATAACATTCACCATGGTATCCGATAATTGACTTCGCTGTGCTACCCCAGTAACATGCACTTTTCCTTCAAATGGTTTAACATGTCCATGATTCTGAAATTTAAGGGTAACGAAAGGAATTGGTTCGGGAAAGCGGAATTCACGAGGATAACGATTTCTATCTCCCGGTCCTCCTGGAACTGCAGCGGTATGTACCGTCTCTCGCTGCATAACTAAACTGGGTGGTCGTATTTCTGGTCGCACTAATGTTGGCATAATTTTGTCAAAAACTTCTCTCTTTTCCAAAAAGATTTTTCCTTAATACTCTGTCTCTGGGATTATGTATTACTTCGCGGTTTCAGTTAATAATTAAGAATGTTTATTCTCCCCGAAGTTGTCTTTATGCTTGTTCAGCAAAAGATAATAGTATCATGCTAGAAGTATAAAAGCAAATCGATAATAAATACATCGCACTATCGTATGAATACTGTAGGAAAATATGTACCCGGTAACAAATCTTCTTCCAACCTCATTGCAATCGAATTATCCCTCAAACATGGTAGGATAGAGCAATGACCGAGTTCGATGAAAGTGGACAGATTCCGTATGCCGAGAGTCCAATGCGGCAGCTTATTGAAAATTGGTCAAAGGAAAATCAATCAAGAATCCTTAGTGCCCTTGAGGAGGAGAGGCAATCATTACTTGCAAGTGAATTAACTGAGGGCAAAAGACGATCACTGCAGGAAACAGACCGATGGAAAAGCGAAATGGATATTTGTCATGCATGGAAACGGGGACTTACGCCACCAAAAGGGTTTGCAATTATTGATGGCATGGTGCAGGAATCTGATGCTCCTGATCGCTATGCAATACCCCATTTATACGCACGTAGCTCGGACCATCATGTTATTTGTATTACCCCAGGGCAATTTGTTGAAAAATTTAAGCATATACCTCCTGGTGGTCGAATAGCAATTCTCCAACAAAAAGCTCCGCAATTAGTAAAAACGTATTCCGGCGGACTCGCTATTCTAGGAGGCCCGGTAAAACTTATTTCGCAACAACTCAATCTCACCTACCGATTTCATGGATAAATAAATTCTTATTGATTTTTATCAGGAATAAAATACAAAGCTGCAGAATTTATACAATACCGTTTTCTGGTAGGTTGTGGTCCATCATCGAACACATGACCTAAATGCCCACCACATTTATCAAGAACTTCAATTCGTGGTTCTCCAGGGATGCTATCATCTTCTCTGAGTACGAGTGCATTTGGACTGATAGGGTTCCAAAAACTTGGCCACCCCGTTCCTGAATCATATTTTGTTTCTGATCGAAAAACAGGTTCTTGGCAACCAACACTATAATAAGTGCCTTTACGATTTTCATTTTCTAACGCACCAGTGAAAGGAATTTCAGTACCTGCCAGCCGTACTATCGAGTATTGCTGTTGCGTAAGCATTTTTTTCCATTGTGCATCAGTTTTAAAAAGATGGAAATCAAAAGCTCCTGAGATAATTTTTCCCGTTGGCAAAGGAACTTGTTGCATCGGTGATTGAAGTGAACGATGCGAAGTAACCATAGAAAAGATAAAAAGTATACCAAATAACAAGAGACTTCCAATGACGAATTTCTTTTGCATAGATAGGTAAATCGTAGTAACTCTGTGGTTACTTGTCAAGTACACTTGACATTAGTGTCAAGAGATAGCTTCGGATATGTGAAAGTTTATCCTTTGGTTGTGGTTATCATTTGCCACTTTGCATCCATTGTTTTATACATTTTCATTGCTTTGTATCGACAGTAACGATTAATAAGAAAAATTATTGCTGCACTGAATGGATGTTTGAAGAATTGTCTTAACAGAAGTGATTGAAATAATCGTGGCGCAACATAATATTCTTTATCAACTAAATCGCCAAATACGTCATGGTGAATATATTCAGCACTAATAAATCGAATATTCTGTTTAATTTGATCCTGCAAAGTCGCTGGTGATCGATAATAAACAATTGCTTCAGGAACATGCTGAAACGTGAAACCCTTTGTTATACAGAGGAAATATAAATAGGTATCAGTTCCAATCATATTACTCGGGATATGTACTGTTCTCGCAAATTTCTTAGATAAGCCAAGAATCTTTCCATCACATCCATGAGGATTTGATCCATTATTTATTTTTGTTCTCAGTGGTGCATATGCTTCAAAAGTAATATTCACGGCTCGTTCAATAAATGTCTTTCCCGTTTTAGGATGAGGGTTGCCTCCAACTAAACCAATATTAGGATTTTTCAAAAATGGTTGAATCAGATTTACAAAGACATGAGTATCTGTCATGGAAATATCGGCATCAAGAAAAATAAAAATGTCTCCGGTAAGTAATTGACAGAGTTCATTGATTCGAGTTGCTTTCCCTTTTCGTTCTTTTTCATCATGAACAATAATTCGTTTATCCTTGATTTTTCTGCTTTCTTCAACAGTAGTATCGGTACTCCCGTCAGAAATAAGAATAATCTCCTTTAGGTCAAACTGATCATCATTTTGTAAAAGAATAGATTGCAGCAATTTTTGAATTGTATTTGCCTCATTTAAACAAGCTATTCCAACGGAAACACTTATCGTTTTTTTCATAACAAAACATCGAATAGCAATCGATTATTTTTTAATTGTATCCCACCTCATATCCAAATGCTAACTTATTTGAGACTGAAAGAAAATAGCTAATTATTGACAGACTCATTATGTTATGACGCAAATTGCTGTAATTGTACATGAGACGCGGTTATTGCTGAAAGATCAGCCTGTGGTTTTGCATAATCTAAATTAGTATATAGTCGTGATAAATCAGACTCGCTAGCTATTTCAGTATGTGCTATGGATTCATCAAAAATTCTACCTTCATGAAACGCTTGTTTAACTGCTTGCATATGAGGAGAATCTTTCGCAAATTGTCTTTTCATGAGAAGAATTGGTGTTTGTGGATCTTTTGAAAACTTGAGAATATATAAAACGTTTTGTGATATATCAAGAGAACGAATTTCTACGGCGTTCATTGGATCTTCTGTTCTTTCTGCTTTTGTTACTCGAAGAGCATGGTGCATAATTTGAGGGTTTTCTAACTCCTCTGGATCTGTACCTGTTGCGAGAATAATTTTCTCGTTGACCTTCCTTCCATTATTTTGTGTACGCAAAAAACTAACAGTTTCATCTGAAAGAATAAGTTCTCCAATTCCTCTCAGTAAAGACCACCCACCAACAGGTAAATGGTTATAGTCAACAGCTGGAAGTTGTTGTACTCTACGTTCATAATTTTGCATCAATACCCGCAAGCCTTCGTAAAATGCCGTATCTCTCTTATTACTTACCTCACGAGCTCTGTCAAAATGATGAAAAACTTGTTCCGGGGAGGGTTTAGTAGTTTGCAGAGGCTTAAGTTTACCGAGAAGATCATCTCGATTTGATAGGTATGCATTCCAATGTTGCAGCGAAAAGTCAAATACACTTCTTAGAAAGTCGACGTCATCATACGCATGTTTTATTTCAAGCGGTGTTAATTCTGGTAAATATTCTGGAGAACCTTGTTGCTTATTTAACCGAACAAACCATCGATTCTTTCTATAAAAATATGCAGGTTCCCGATGTGCATAGCGAACTTTTACGGTATCAGGGTAAAGTTTTTGTAGTTTTTCTTTCCAGGGTTTCAACAGAGGAACAAGTTGTTGGGGTACCTGTGCAATAAGAACGCCTCCGTCTCTGAGGTTCTTGTACCATTGTTGTACAATGGTATTCAGAAAATATGGATCTTTAGGCAATGTGTACAGTGGACCTTCCATTCGTTCTAAAATAACGTCGGCTTTTTCGCCTTTGAGCCAGTCTTGCAATTTTGCTTCACTTTCTTCTGGATTTGATAGATCGGTAAAATCTCCGGGAATTACTTCGTGATGGATACTCTTATCATGTTGTTTTTCCTCAGGTAATCGACGGTCAGTTAATGTTGCTGCAGCAGTCCGCTTAAATATACCAATTCTGAAATCTGAAAAAACTCTCCCCTGACCGCCATATTCAATACCGATCGCTTCACCTGCTCGATCCCCAATAACCACGTTTTCTAAATATGACTGTATGGTACCCTCTTCTGGATCTAAAACACATGCCATATCACCTTGAAAAGAATCTTTGCCTTCCATTAAACCAGTTTCAGGTTCAACCGACCAAATATTTCCTTCTTCAATCTCATTTTTTTTATATGTTGCTGTTTGTTTACGGAACTCTTCAAGCAGCGATTGTCTGACTGGATCCCTTGGATGTATTACCTGGGGGATATATTCTTGTAATGCATCGACCATATGTCTAGTATACCTCTTGAAAAAAAACTTTAATACTATTGATCTGCGAGTTGTTGAAAACTTTGAAGATGATGAATTGCAATTCCAT
>CAYQEE010000015.1:0-37861 GCA_964416445.1 uncultured Gammaproteobacteria bacterium | reverse complement strand
CTCAAATTCCCAATCAGCATCAGTTGGAGAAGGAATTATTCCTGCAGGAAAAACATCGATAACCATTCAAACAACATCCGTTACGAATAATTCAAAGATCTTTGTTACTTCCAAATTAAAAGGATCAGGATCTATCTATGTAACATCACAAACAACAAAAACATCATTTACTGTTGAGATTGATAAGCCGTTAGATAAAGATGATACCTTTAATTGGTGGATTGTGAACTAAGGAGATCGTAACGATTTAATTTTCTAGGTAATTTCTTTTAATCAAAGTATAATTCGGGATCTGCAGTAATTTTGTCCCAAGAAACCTGGTTATTATTAAAAAATGCTGCGGTAGCAATCATTGCAGCATTATCAGTGCAGTATTTTTTATGAGGGACATGGAAGAAATAGGGAAGATTTTGTGTTTGTAATTCTTGCGTAAAGGTATTGGTTAATGTTTGATTTGCAGAAACACCTCCCGATAAGATAATTGATTCAGCTTCATATTGTTTTGCTGCTTTCAGTGTTTTTTTCACTAATACCTCAATAAGAGCATCTTGCGTTGCTCTCGCAAGGTCAGCTATAGTCTGTTCATTCATGGCGTTTGTTTTACTATTTATTTTTTGCACTTCTCGAAGTACCGCGGTTTTCAATCCTGAAAAAGAAAAATCTAAGCTATTTTCATGCAGTAATGGACGAGGAAAATGGTAGCGTTTGGGATCACCATTTCTTGCGAGTGTTTCAATAAGTGGTCCTGCAGGGTAGGACAAACCGAGCAGTCTGCCAATTTTATCAAATGCTTCACCTGCTGCGTCATCTCTTGTTCCAGCAATCCATTGAAGTGATGCATGGCTTTTGAGTAACACAAGGTCCGTATGTCCACCCGAAACAATAAGTGCAAGAACAGGAAAAGGGAATTCTTGAGAATTCGTTTCTTCAGTAATCCAATTTGCATAGATATGACCATAGAGATGGTTAACAGGGATAAGTGGTTTTTTCCAAACAAGGGAAAGTGTTTTTGCGGTTTCAACACCGACGAGAAGAGATCCTATCAGTCCGGGACCAACCGTAATTGCGATGGCATCAATGCCATCATGTGTCGTTTGGGCTTCTGTGAGTGCTTTGTCAATGACGGGTACGATATATTTCATTTGTTCGCGTGCTGCAATTTCAGGAATAATACCACCTGTTCTTGCATGGAGTATGAGTGATGAGGCAACAATATTAGAAAGAACAGAAACCTGTTTGGTTTTTGTATCAGCTGAAATAACTGCCGCACTTGTTTCGTCACATGATGTTTCAATGCCTAGAATTTTCATAAGGCAATTTTAACATAATCTCCTTGCTTAAAATGATAGTATTTTGCTAAACCTGCGTTAATCTCTAAAACAAAATTTGCTGATTGTGTTGGTGTGATAATAGGAGTTTCAGGATGGTTCGTTGTTGGATTCGGTACATTTTGGAAGATATCAATAATTGTATTATTTCTTATATAGATGATATCAAGAGGAAACTCCATTCCTTTCATCCAGAATCCAACTTGATTTGGATGGGGGAAGATAAAAAGCATGGCTTGACTTTGCGGCAGGGATTTTCGATATCCCAATCCTTTTTCTTGATCTTGTGGTGTTTCTGCTAACAAAACATCAAATCGTTTTCCATCAATAGTAACGTATGGTTGGTTGTTGATAGGAAACGGTTGAGAAAACGTATGCGCGTTGTTTCCTATAATAATACCAATCGCGAAAAGGATAAAGAAACAAAGGATGACAAACTTCATATGCAGCTATTTTTCTTGCGAGAGAATCTGAATTAAACGGCTTGTTGATTTATGGGGAATATAAGGTGTGACTTCAAGAAATTTTGCATGGATTGTCTTTGCTTGTCGTTCCTTATGGATACGTGCAGGATCATGTTCTGTTGTTGCGATAACTTGTGGATGAAGTTTCTGAATAATTTCGTCGTATTGCTCATTGTTTGTCAGATAGGGAAGTAAGATAACAGTATCAACACATCGTAATGCGGTGAGCATCATTGCTCGTTCGTATTGCGTGTGGATTGGTCGTTCGCTTCCTTTGAGTTCTGTTATTTTTTGATCACTTTCTAACAAAACAAAAAGTATATCTCCCTGTTTTTTTGCTTTTTCTAAAAAGATAAAATGACCAGGGTGTAGAATATCAAAACATCCACCAACGAGCACAATTGACTTCTCTTGTTCTTTGAGGGTATTACTCAAAATGACGGCATCATCTACGGAAAGAATATGATTCATAGTTATGTTTTTGTTCCTCGCATAAACACTGCTTGCCAAAGATGGTAATTCGATGTGTAGGTATCAGAAATGATAATTTGGTTGTTTCTTGTTACGGTTCGAGAAAAGGTTACTGTTTCTCCGACTGCAGCAAAATCGGTTTGCACGACTTGGCCAACCGGTAACGTTGGGTCATCTTGATATAATGGAGGAGGAGCAGGTTGGACGTTTGTTACTACTGGTGTCGTCATAGATACTTTTCTTCCATCACTCATACCGTAGAGATTAAATTGTAAATGAAGGGTGGCAGGATCAACAACTGATTGGACGAGAATCCAATGACCTGTATCATTGGTGAACTTTAAATCAACAGATGGTACATAGACTGTAGCATCAATTCCGGGAGGATAGCCACCTTCAGTATAGTATTCAACAAGATAGTCATGAGCATGTCGTTCATTGATCGGTAATCCAGCGTTTAATAATGCGCGGAAAAACGTTGTTGAAACTTGGCAGACTCCACCACCATCCCCCAAAATCGTGTGACCATTTTGGATAACATATGCTTGTTTATATCCTGTATATGAAGAAACATCTCCTAGTGCTTTATCAAAAGAAAATTCTTCACCAGGAGAAATGAGAACGCCATTTAAACGACTAGCCGCTAATTCGACATTATAAATGCGGCTTGGAATCGATCCTTGGAACTGTGAATCTCCGGTTCCTAGTAATTGTTTAATACCGTAATTATTAATAGACTCAGATGATATTTTTGGTTTGAGGACTTTTATTGGAACAAGAAGCGTATAGGCAATAGGTCTTTTCATCATAAGAATTTCGGGAACTTTATTCCCCACGGATTGTTTAATTGCATTCATGTCGATGGTTTGTCCATCAGAAGAAAGTTTAAAAGTTGAGACACGATTGTTTACAAAACTAAATTCTGCATCAACTGGTTCAACGGTTGCTTTCTGAGTAATAGGTAACAGTGCTTGAGCTAATTTTTCATCATCATAATGATACGAAGGAGAAAGCATGAGTCCATTTAAATATGCTCGGAAAATGAGGATGATATCGGAGAGAAGATAATTTGAGCGAGCAATGCCATATGCTTGTTGTGTAAGCAGTTTTGCATTATACCCCGCGTCAATTGCTTTTGCAGATATTGTTGCTGTTTGGTCTTGATAGGTAAACGTAAACGTGCTTTTTTCTCCTTGTGCGTTTTGTTGAGCAAAGAGATTCATTGCTTCACTCGGTGTTTTTCCGCCAAGATTGATGCCATTCACATAAACGCCCGGGTAGATTTTATTTCCATACATTCGTTGAAAAAAAATGTAAGCAAAACTGACGGTGAAAAAGAGTCCAAGAAGAATTCCTGTACCAAACCAGAACAAGAATTTTATACTAATATAGACATGATGTTTGGATATTGGTAACTTTTTCATTTGATCTTCTGTATTGTGACTATTATACTATATTAGACAGCAATGCTATGGATACGCAAAATAACCCACCCTACAATAACGGGCAAAATAATTTGTCTGGAGAACAGTCACCACCGGTACAACCAGATCCACCCGTTTCCCAACCTATTTTTTCGGGACAAATGCCAATACCTCCACCAGCGCAGGAATCACAAAATGTTATTTTTGCTCCAACAACTGAACAACCAAAACCGGCTGAACCCGTGACACCGCAACCTGCTACGACGACAACTCCTCCAGCAACTCCTCCTGTTCCCCCTCAGCAGCCCCCAGTTGGAGGGCAACATTTAGAAGAAGAACAATCAAAACTCCCAATGCTGATTAAACTCGGTGTTGGTTTTGTTGTCTTACTTTTTTTTATTATTTTATTGTCTGTTTTTGTTTTTTCTCGATTATTTGTTCCTAAAAATGATAAAGTCACATTACAGTGGTGGGGACTTTGGGAAGATCCTGCAGTTATGCAACCCTTAATTAACCAATTTGAAAAATTACATCCGAATATAACGATTCAATATAGCAAGCAAGATCCACAACAATACTCTGAACGATTATTGACGAGAATTGCAAATGGAAATGGTCCAGATATTTTTCGATTTCATGAAAGTTGGATGCCTGTTGTTCAGCGAGTTCTTTCTCCTTTATCTAATGACGCAATCAGTAAACAAGATTTTACGCAGAATTATTATCCTTTTATCCAACAAGATTTAACCCGAAATGGAGCAATTTATGGATTACCTCTTGAAGTCGACACGCTTGCACTTTTTACCAATGATCAATTATTTCAGTCAACAGGACTAAAACCCCCAACAAATTGGACAGACTTTATCACTGCAGCGCGAGCATTAACGGTGAAAGATTCAACAGGAAAAATTAAAACAGCAGGAGCGGCATTGGGGACCTATGATAATATTACACATGCTCCTGATATTGTTTCCTTACTTTTCTTTCAAAATGGTGCTAATATTTATAATCTCTCCTCAACAGCACAAAATGCTAGTGATAGCCTCGTTTTCTACACATCCTTTGCACAAGGAGATAGTAATGTGTGGGATTCGAGTTTAGATCCATCAATCAATGCATTTGAAAAAGGGAATCTTGCAATGTATTTTGGCTATTCCTATGATGTTTTCACCATTAAAGCATTGAATCCAAATCTTTCATTTACTGTCAGTCCCGTTCCGCACCTTTTAGGGAGGAATTCAACGCTTTCAAGTTATTGGGTTGAAGGAGTATCCAATAAAAGTAAACATCAAGCAGAAGATATGCTTTTTATGAACTATTTAGCAAGTAAACAAGCAGTGCAAGAGTTATATTCCGATGAAGCAAAAACTCGATTGTTTGGGGAACCGTACGCGAGGATAGATCTTGCAGATAGTTTAAAAAATGATCCGTTAGCGTATCCGTTTATACTGCAAGCCAAAACAGCCAACTCATCATTTTTTGCCGGCGAAACATATGATGATACCATTAACGGCCAAGTGAACGGCTATTTAGGAAATGCGATTCGGTCAATTTTATCAGGCACTTCTTCAGATACAGCTGTTTCCACCTTAAGCCAAGGAGTAGCACAAGTCTTGAATCGGTATGCTTCGACGCAACAACAATAACGATATTTTTCTTACTGTCCTCTATGGTGATATCTTCGATTTTCCCCTTACCCAAGAGGAATTGCAGAAGTATCTCATTGCATCAACTGCCCTTCACGTCACTAAAAAACTTCCTTTGCTGCATAAAAATATTCTTCAGAGAAACGGATTTTATTATCTCAAAGGGAGAGAACATATTCTAAAAAAACGACAAATACGCAGTGCTGCTTCGAAGCGAAAGATTGTGTTCGCTTCGAAAATTGCTCGTATTCTTGCGTGGATTCCCTCAATCTACCTTATTGGGTTAAGTGGTTCTGTTGCTTTAGAAAATGCTGATGAGGGAGATGACATCGATTTCTATATTATTACTGCTCATGGAGCGTTATGGACAACCAGACTTTTGGTTCTGCTGCTCGTTCAATTTCTCGGTGTTCGACGAAGACGAAATGAAAAATATCCAAAAGATAAAATTTGTTTGAATATGTTTGTTGATGAACACAATTTACGCGTGGAAAAAAAACATCATAATGTTTACATGGCACATGAAATTATCCAAATGAAGCCACTGGTAATAAAACAGAATAGTTATTATCGTTATTTAAGTGAAAATAAATGGGTTAGTAAGTTTTTACCACGGGCAATGCCTAAAGATGTACAATATACACCAAGAGAAGTGAGCAAAACATGGGTTGTTCTCAAAATGATTGAAATACTTGCAAAAAAAGTGCAGCTTTGGTATATGCAGAATCGGAAAACTCGTGAGACAATCACCGATTCTGTTCTTGCGTTTCATCCAATTGATCATGAAGCAAATATTTTACTGGAGTTTAAAAAACACTATGAATCATATGCAGTATAAGTTCGTTGCGTGTGCAGGAACGTTTGATTTTCTCCATATCGGTCATAAAGCGTTTTTACGCTTTGCATTTTCTTTAGGAGAACAAGTGCTGATTGGGATAACAACCGATGTCTTTATCGAAAAAATGAAAAAACAAGGACAGGTAGCATCGTTTGCAACACGAAAAGCAGCAGTTCTTTCATTTTTACAACAGGAACATTTTTTTGCAAGGGCAACGATTGTACCACTGGATGACATCTATGGACCAACGTTACAACAAAATAGTCCGATTGATGCTTTAGTAGTAACCACAAACACGAAAGAGAATGCGGAAGCAATTAATCAAGAAAGAACGAAACGTCAATTACCGGAACTTCCTATTATCCTGATGCCTCTGGTGAAAACAGGACAAGAAATTGTTTCTTCATCAGCCATTCGTAAGGGAGTTATGAACCAGAACGGAGAACATTTCATAACCAATGCATTTCTGTCTTATGATTTGAAGTTACCAGATACGCTTCGAGAAAAACTTCATAAGCCTTTTGGAACAATCATCGAGGACCCGCAAGCATTCTTGAAACAACTTCCCTCTGAACTGATTATTTCAGTCGGAGATGTAACAACGACAAACTTTAACAAATGGGGAATCAAACAAAAACTTTCAATTATTGATTTTACCGTTGAAAGAAAAAAATCATATGAAACGATAAAACAGTTGGGATTTCATAATGATGAAGAAGTATTCTCGATACACAATGCTCCTGGAATTATTACCCGGGATGTTTGGAAAGCAATAACACAGGTGTTGCAACAATTCCAGACACAAAAACAATTCGTGATTTTCGTTGAAGGAGAAGAAGATCTGTTTGTCATTCCTTTACTCTTATGTTTGCCTCTTGGCTACCATATTTTTTATGGTCAGCCTCATGTGGGACTCGTTCATATTGTCGTAACTCTTGAGGCTAAAGAAGCGATGCTTAACATAATTCGGGGATTTGAACCTGTGACTACTAGAGGTTATTGACAAAAATCCCAACTTTCTATACTATGTCCACGTCTTACTAAGACATTCCCTCCGTATAAAGAGGGATTTTCTGTAAAATATATGGATTCAAAGAAAATTTATTTAACAAAAGAAGGCTTAGATGCATTACGAAAAGAACATGAGGATATGGTTAAAAGAAAAAGACCAGAAGTTGTGGAAGCAATGTCTCAAGCTCGGAATCAAGGAGATCTTTCGGAAAATGCAGAATATCATGCTGCAAAAGAAGAACTTTCATTTATTGATGGAAGAATTGATGAATTAGAAGAAATGCTTAAGCAAGTAGTTATTATTGAAGAACCGTCAAAAAATGGACGGAGTAAAATTGTATCACTTGGCTCAAAAGTAACTGTTACAATTAATGGTAAAAAACAAGTATATGCTGTCGTAGGGGAATGGGAAGCAGATCCAGAAAACCATAAAATTTCTCATGAATCTCCTATTGGAAAAGCACTCATTGGTAAATCAGTTGGCGAAAAAATAGAAGTTGATGCCCCTGCAGGAAAAATTCTTTACACAATCGTTTCTGTTGAGTAATATTTGTCACACTGCTTGTCTCCTGATACAATGACCCCATGAAAACAGTCGTCTTAGGAATAACTGGTGGTATAGCAGCATTTAAAATTTTAGAATTAATTCCTTTACTGCAACAACAAGGTATAACCATAGAGGTTATGATGACCTATGGAGCAACAAAAATGGTTGATCCTCAGGCAATTGAAAAACTCATTGGACGTCCAGTATATCGCGATATTTTTGCTGATGACATAGAGTATCAACAGATCCTTACCAGCCGTAAAGTTGATCATATTGAGCTGGTGAAAAAGGCAGATCTCATTGTCATTGCCCCTGCAACAGCGAATAGTATTGCAAAACTCGCGGTAGGAATTGCAGATGATTATCTCACGACAGCAGTCTTAGCTGCTCGTTCTCCGATTCTCATTTGTCCTTCCATGAATGCAGTCATGTGGAAGAATCCAGTGACACAAGAAAATGTATTCCGATTACAGTCACGAGGATTTTTGTTTTTACAACCCGAAGCAGGTCTGCTAGCCTGTGGAGAAACAGGAGAGGGAAGACTTGTTTCGTTAGACATTATCGTGAATGAAATAGTATCGCTTCTTCAAAAAAGAACAGGGATGAAAAAGAGAAAAATTATCGTTACTGCAGGAGGAACGCGAGAATATATCGATGATGTTCGTTTTATCACCAATAAAAGTTCAGGGAAAATGGGAATAGCAATTGCTGAATCTGCCTTTGCTCGCGGTGCCGATGTGTTAATACTTCGGGCAAAAAGTTCAGTTGCTCCACGCTTTCCCTTGAAAGAAAAACTTTTTGAAACAGCAGAAGAATTAAAGCTTCTCTTACAACAAGAAGCTCAATCATATGATATCTGTTTTCATGCGGCAGCTGTTTCTGATTACGGAGTGAAAGAAGCTTATCATGGAAAATTATCAAGTAAGGAGTCAATAACATTAACACTTCTTCCCCGCGAAAAGATACTTAGGAAAATAAAAGAATATAATCCCCATATTTTTTTGATTGCATTTAAAGCTGCCTGGGATGTTTCTGAAGAGCAATTACTTGCGTTAGCAAAAGAAACGTTACAACAGTCACATGCTGATGTGGTTATTGCAAATGATGTTGGTAAAAAAGATCGAGGATTTGATGTTGATACGAATGAAGTTTATTTGATTACTCAGCAGGGAAAGCAAGAAAAAATTTCGCTCGCTTCTAAAAAACTGATTGCAGAAAATATTCTTGATGCTCTTGAGAATATCATATGAAACAATCGATAGCTTTTGCTCCAGGCAATATAAGTTGTATTTTTAACATTATCGAAGATGCGCTTCCGCAACATTGTGGATCAGTGGGGGTTGGATTTACCATCAATGAAGGGGTAACTGTCATTGCCTCACCATCGCAAAAATCACAAATACTATTTAATGAAAAAACTATTCAGCTTTCCACAGTAACGACAGTTCTGAAAAAATTGACTAATGAATCAGTGTCAATTGCAATTACCACTTCATTACCACTCGGAGGAGGATTTGGGGTAAGCGGTGCGTGTGCACTTGCAACTGCCTATGCTGTCAATGAGCTTTTTTGTCTGAAGTATTCGTTTCTAGAGCTTGCAAAAATTGCGCATGTTGCTGAAGTTGAAAATCATACTGGATTAGGTGATGTCACCAATCAATATTTTGGAGGGTGTTTACTGAAAATAAAACCAAGCTATTCTTTTGAAGTCGAACGATTACCGCTCAATGCAATTCCTGTCTATTGCCGATATTTTTCACCGCTTTCAACAAAATCGATACTGCTTAATGAACAATCGAAACAAATAATCACTACTGCAGCTTCGAATGCATTACGTCTCATGACAGAACAACTTGCTGAAAAAAAGACTCTGCACTTGTCTGATTTGTTTACATACTCATATCATTTTGCCAAGGAAAGCGGTTTACTGAACGATCAACAAGTGCAAGCGACAATTAATGCGATTCATCGTGAGCATGGGTCTGCTTCAATGATTATGTTAGGAAATGCCGTAATGAGCACTATTCCCTTTCCGCATGCAACAGAATTTATCCTATCATCTCGGCCCGCACAACTCATCATAAATTCGTAAATTGCAGAATACCGTTAAATATTTAACATTTTACTGGTATTTGTCAAAGAATCCAAAAAAATTGACTCAGGAAAAAATACTATGCTAAGGTATGATTTACCAGCATAAATAATGAGTATGAATAGGAAAATAATCAAAAAGAATCCAAAAGATTTTATTAAAAAACCTAACTTGTCCAATTACGAAGAGAGCTATAAAACATTTACTTGGGATAAAGCATATCAAGAGGAATTGGATTTCTTTGCCGATGGGACGTTTAACGCAGCCTATAACGCAATTGATAGACATGCAAAATCTAAGAAAAAAAATAAAAAGGCAATTATTTTTCATGCTGCTGATAACTCTCTTACCAATTTCACGTTTGCTGAGCTCGCAAAATTGACCAATCAATTTGCCAATGTTTTAACGACTCATGGAGTTGCAAAAGGAGATCGGGTATTTCTTTTTCTTCCAACTATTCCAGAACGATACATCTCCTTTTTAGGTATATTGAAAACAGGTGCCATTGCGGGATTGATGTTTTCTGCATTTCAAGAATTAGCACTCCTGGATCGTTTGTCAGATAGTGAAGCTACCATGGTTATTACCACTCCCGCATTGTATCCAAGAATTGCGAATATTTGGAAAGATTTACCTCACTTACAAAAAGTATTAATTATCGAACGGGGAGCAGGAGGCTTACCAAAAGGGGACGCCTTTATTTATTATGATCAGGAAATGGCAAAAGCGAAGGATTCCTTTGCCATTGCACACCTAAAAAAAGAAGATTATGCTTATATGTTGTACACGTCAGGTACTACCGGAAAACCAAAAGGTGTTATCCATTCGCATGGAGATATATTACAAGCATTGATGACAACAAAATATGTTTTGGATATTCATGACGATGATATTTATTGGTGTACAGCTGACTGTGGATGGGTAACGGGAGTGGTGTATGGTATTTTAGGTATTTGGGGTATTGGAGGTACTTCGGTGATTTATGAGGGAAGATATTCACCGGAAAATTGGTACCGTGTGATGCAGGACAATAAGGTAACAGTTTGGTATACGGCACCAACTGCGATCAGAATGCTTATGGGCGCATCTGTTTCCCCTAAATCATATAATTTATCACAGCTTCGTTATTTAGCGAGTGTTGGTGAACCACTAAATCCTGAGGCAGTATGGTGGGGATTAGAAATGTTTGGTCTTCCCTTTCATGACACCTGGTGGCAAACAGAACTTGGCGGTATATCGATTACCAATTATCCAGGTTTGGATATAAAGCCGGGGTCTATGGGAAAACCATTTCCTGGAGTTCAGGCAGCCATTATTGATGATCAAGGGAATGAACTTCCTGTAGGTGAAGAAGGACATCTTGCACTTAAACCTGAAACAGTTAACTCATTGATGAAAACTATTTGGCACAATGAGGCAAAATTTCAATCATATTTTGCCCATGGATGGTATATCTCAGGAGATAAAGCATATAAAGACGCTGATGGATATTTTTGGTTTTTAGGAAGAGCAGATGATGTGATTAATACGTCAGGTGAACGGGTCGGTCCCTTTGAAGTAGAGAGTGCGCTCGTTGAACATCCAAGTGTGGTTGAAGCAGGCGTTATTGGAAAACCGGATCCAGTTCGAGGAGAAATTATTAAAGCATTTGTTGTTTTAAAACCAGAGATTGTTCCAACAGAGGAATTAAAAAAAGAAATTGCTGGGTTTGTGAAAAAGAATCTTGCCGGTCATGCGTATCCAAGAGAAATTGCTTTTATTCCAAAACTTCCAAAAACACGATCAGGGAAAATTATGCGTCGTCTTTTAAAAGCTCGAGAACTTGGCTTGCCTGAAGGAGACATTTCAGGACTTGAAGATTATTAGAGAGCATTTCCATTTAAGTAAACAGATTCCAAAAAACTATGAATACGAAGGCTATTGAAAAAATAAAAAAATATGTTCGTGCAGCAAACTACCTAACGGTAACGCAAATTTATTTACAAGATAATTTTCTTCTCAAGCGCAAACTACAATCAGGTGACATAAAACCAAAGTTATTTGGCCATTGGGGTACGTGTCCTGGTATTAATTTTTTGTATGGCAATATTACCTATTTCGCAAAACAAAATAAGCAATCAACTCTATTTGTTTTAGGTCCAGGACATGGTGTTCCTGCACTCCATGCAAATCTTTTTCTTGAAGGAACGATGAGTAAATACCATAAAAAAGCTGAAATGACGAGTAAAGGGATTGCTTGGTTATCAAAAAGTTTTAGTTGGCCGTATCGTTTATCAAGTCATACAAGCCCCGAAACACCGGGACAAATAGTAGAAGGAGGAGAACTCGGTTACTCGTTGGCAACAGCGTATGGCGCTATCTTAGATAATCCTGAACTATTGGCTGTATGTTTAATTGGTGATGGTGAAGCAGAGACAGGTTCACTTGCGGCAGCTTGGCATATTAATAAACTCATTGATCCAGCAACAAATGGTGTCGTTTTACCTATTCTTCATGTGAATGGCTTAAAAATTTCAGGACCTACCATTTTTGGCAGAATGAGTAATGATGAATTACATGCGTTATTTACTGGATATGGATATCATCCATATATTGTGGAAGGTGAAAATCTTTATGATTCTCTGTTTAAAACATTAGAGGAAGTATATGCTGAAATTAAAGCAATCCAAAAAAAGGCTCAGAAGAATACCCAATTCATTCCTCACTTTCCCATGATTATTTTAAAAAGTGCAAAAGGGTGGACAACAGTGAAAGAGTTACGAGGGACTCCAATTGAAGGAACGATTCATGCACATCAGGTAGTTATGCCAAATGTTCGGAACGATGAACAAGAGTTAGCTGCACTTGAGTCATGGCTGCGTTCCTATCATTTTGAAGAGCTTTTTTCTGAAACGAATGGCTTTGATAAGGATATCCTTTCGCTTATTCCTGAGGAACCATTCGTAATAGGCAATAATCCTCATGTATTGAGTAAATCATTCAAAAAGTTACTGCTTCCCCAAAGCAAAAAGCACGCAAAAGCAGTAGCAACTCCTGGAGAAATGCAATCGAATAGTATGCGAGCAGCAGGATTGTACTTACGAGAGGTGTTTGCGTTAAATGAAAAACAGAAAAATTTCCGATTGATGTCTCCTGACGAAACTTATTCAAATAGACTGGATGATGTTTTTCAAGTAACGTCCCGAGCGTTTGTTTGGCCTCATCAAACGCTTGATAAAGATCTTTCTCGTGACGGAAGAGTGATGGAAATGTTAAGCGAGCATAACATGCACGGTCTTGCCCAGGGATATATATTAACCGGACGACATAGTGTTTTTACTACGTATGAAGCATTTGCACAAATTGTCTCGAGCATGGGACATATGTATCAAAAATTTTTAAAATATGTTCGACTGTTACCATGGAGGCAACAAGTTTCTAGTATGAATTATTTATTAACCTCTACTGCATGGAGACAGGAGCACAATGGATATTCTCATCAGAATCCAAGTTTTATTACTAGTATGCTTGAAAAACAAAATGATTTTGTTAAAGTATATTTTCCTGTTGACGATAATTCAATGATTGCTGTTCTTGAAGAGACTCTCACCGCCCAGGGACGAATGCATACCATTGTTGCGGGTAAAACGCCGGAACCTCGATGGCTTACGTTTACTCAAGCAAAAAAAGCATTACAAGATGGGTTATTCATTTGGGATTTTATCAGCGATGAAAATCCTGATATTGTTCTCGTCGGTATTGGAGATTATGTTACGAAAGAAGCTATTGCTGCGATTGAACTTGTTAAAAGAGATGTTCCTGAAGTGAAAGTTCGGTTTGTTAATATGGTTCGTTTATCAGCACGTTGTACTTGCAAAGACGCATATCATCCACAAATTCCGAACGCTGAAAATTATTTCACTTCTGATAAACCGGTGATCATAAATTTTCATGGTTATCCGGAAGTTATGAAAGCAATGGTTTTTGATTGTTACAAACCTGAACGATTTTCCGTTCATGGGTATTCTGAAGAAGGAGGAACAACCACTCCTTTTGATATGCAAGTTCGAAATAAGACCGATCGGTATCATTTAGCAATTGAAATAATAGAGAAAATGGAAAAACAAGAAATTGTTTCTTCAGAAAAAGCGAAAAAATACAGAAAAGACTATACAGATGCTTTAGATGCGCATTATACTTATATTACGAAATATGGGAAAGATCCTGCTTCGATTGAAAATTGGCAATGGAAAGGAAAAAATCAGATGGATGTAAGTGACCATGCAAATATTTTGAAAGATGCGAGAACAATTGCGGTTGTCGGTTTATCTAACAAACCTGAGCGACATAGTTATCGGGTGGCAAAATATTTTCAATCAAAAGGATTACGAATTATACCGGTTAATCCCCATGAAACGACAATTCTTGGTGAGAAAGCATATCCTAATTTGTTAGCAATTCCTCGCGATATCCACATTGATGTCGTTGATATTTTCCGTCGTCCTACTGAAGTTATTCCTCATTTGAAAGAAGTTGTAGAACGAGGAAATATTAAATCGGTATGGTTACAGGAGGGGGTAAGTAGTCGAGAAGCTGAAGATTTTGCAGAGGATTTTGGATTAACTATGATTACGAATTTTTGTATCATGGAAGCATATAAAACTATAAAGCAATAAGCGGCCTATTTCTCAAAAAGCGATTTTAAGATTGCGAACGCTCGGTTCACTTCTTTGTCTTCAAGAAGAATGGTAAATTCTAAATGTGTGGAAACCACTTCTAGGACATTAATTGTCTCCCAGGCAAGCGATTTGAGAAAAAAGTAGAAAATACCTGGTGTAGGAATTGCCTCATGGGGTAATCGAATTGTTATTGAGGAAAGTTTTGTATATTCTGCAACAATTTTTTCATTCTCCAGACCATCAAGCAAATTATCTTTTAAATCTTGGCTGGCAATAATCGTTGTTTCAGTTATTCCTTCAGTCAGTGTAAAGAAATATTTCTGATATGTTTGGTAATACGTAAAAATACCGGGAAGTTTTTTGAGGAAACTTTCAGAATTAAGGATTGTAATTTCAACAAGATTTGACCTGACAATCATCTCAGGGGTATTCTTGAATACATGTTTATACTGAATTTGCGGTTTTAACTGTGATTCAAGTCGCTTTAACGCCATAATAATTGATGCTTCACTTACTTCTTTCATCAACATTTCTTCTACTTCTGGCTGCATGTATCGAGCAAGAGAGGAAAGATTAATAAGTCCTTTCGACATTGCTTCAGAAAGGTAGCGAGAACGCTCAACAATTTTTTTTACTGCGTTTGGTACGGTTAGCATGTTAATAATTTAACAAAAGTATTTTTTTTTGTCAAATTAACAAAAAAAATTGACACTTTGGTCATTTCTTTTATAATTTGTTTATTATCTTTGTATTATACAGAGAAAAAGGAAAAGAAATACAGCAATTACTCATTATTCGAGTAATATTATTTCGATGATATAACCATAATGAATTATTTGACCGATACCTTCCTCACGTTAGCAAAAATTGATAGTCCCACAGGATATGAAGCACATATTGCAGACTATGTTTATACGTACTGTAAACAACGAAACCTCTTTGTAGAGAAAGATCCATGGAATAATGTATTTGTAAAAACAAGCGGAGTAGGAGAAGCACTTTTTTTATCTGCACATATGGATACAGTTGAACCAGGGAGATCCATAAAACCTTTTGTTAAAAACGATGTCATTGTTTCTGATGGAACCACCATTATTGGCGCTGATAACAAATCAACTATTACAGTACTTCTTGCTCTTCTGGATCATGTTGTGAAAAAAAAGAATGTTTATAGACCACTTGAAATTCTCTTTACCACTGGTGAAGAAGATACTAATGCAGGTGCAAAGCATTTTGCTTATTCTCAGGTAACAGCTAAAAAAGGAATTATTGCTGATATTTCAAAAGCAATAGGTTCAGTTGTCTTGGCATCTCCCGCATATGTTCGATTTACTATTTCATGCATTGGAAAAGCAGGACATGCTGCTTTTCCTGATCAGGCAAATTCAATTCTTCCATTTCTGGTTGATTTTCTGTCCCAAGCGCCACTTGGAAAAAGAGATGAACATACGATTATCAATATTGGACGTATTACTGCTGGAACTGCTCGTAACACAATTCCGGGTACCGTGATATGTGAAGGAGAAATGAGAAGTTTTAATGAAAAAGATCTAGCGAAATACCAAAATCATATAGTGCAACTTTGTAAAGCACTTTCGAAAAAAGCTATTTTTACTATACAAACGCATTTTGAAAAAGATAATGAGGGCTATACGTTTACAAAATCAAATCCCCTGATTAAAGAAATTATGCAAACTTTTTTTGCTATGAACATTAATACAACGTATGTTAAAGCATGGAGCTGTTCGGATGCAAATATTTTTAATCAGAAAGGATTAACCGTTGTGAATATTGGTGATGGCACAAAACACACGCATACGGTAGAAGAAACCATTGCTATTGCTGATATGCAGAAATTATTCGATTTCCTTTTACGTTTTATTTCACCAAAACCATTACGCAATTAATCTATGAAAAAACCCATTCAAAAATCACAGAAAGTAATCCATCATATACAACAAGCTATTGTTCATGCAAAATCATTCGGTGCAGCAGAAGTACAAACCGATCCTGAATTGCAACAAGTATATCATTCGTTTTGTGAGTTATTGCACAACGGATCCATTCGCGCTGCAGAAAAAAAAGAAGGGAATTGGATTGTTAATACATGGGTAAAAGAAGGTATATTGTTAGGATTTAAGCTTGGGCAAACACGTATCATTTCTCATGCACAAGAAACATTGCAGTTTACTGATAAGGATACGCTTCCGCTCCAAAACATTGCAATGCTCATACAAAAAGGAGTTCGTGTGGTTCCCGGTGGGTCGAGCATTCGAATTGGTACCTATATGGGAAATAAAGTTATTATGATGCCCCCGTCATATGTCAATATTGGGGCATATATTGATGATGAAACCATGATTGATTCCCACGTATTAATTGGTTCGTGTGCACAAATAGGTAAACGGTGTCATATCTCAGCTGGTGTGCAAATTGGAGGGGTATTGGAACCGATAACAGCACATCCCTGTATTGTTGAAGATGACGTTTTAATGGGAGTTCATTCAGCAATAACTGAAGGGGTTATTGTGCAAAGTCGCGCGGTTATTGCGGCAGGAGTAATTATTACATCTTCAACACCTGTTTATGATGTTGTTCGAGAAACAATCTATAAACACCAGAATGGTTCGCTGATCATTCCTGCTGGTGCAGTAGTTGTTCCCGGTAATCGGCAAATACGAAATAGTTCCTTTGCGCAAAAATATGGACTCCATATTGCCACACCAATTATTAGAAAATATCGAGATGCAAAAACGGATGCCAAAACAGTATTAGAGATGATTGCTCGTGAGTAGTATGCAAAAAACAAACCCTTATTTTGTGCCAAATAGAAAAGTTGCGCAGATGCAGCCATCACTCATTCGTGAGATACAAAAAACAAAACACGCGGGTACGTATCCTCGGATCAATTTAGGTCTTGGTGAGCTACCCTTTGCACTTCCCAAGAAAGCTCAAGAAGCAAATGAGCTAGCCTTACGTCAGGGAAAATCATTATACTCAGCAAATGCTGGATTAAGAGAACTCAGAACTGCCATTGCACAGGAATTTTCTCAGGAACAAAAAATACCAGTAACAAATAAAAATGTTATGGTAACAGTCGGATCAACCGGTGCGTTGTTTATTGCCTGTGAGACATTACTTAACCCAGGGGATGAAGTGCTTATTCCAGCATTACATTATCCCTTATATGCAATGATTCCGGAAACACGTGGAGCGCGAGTTCGTGAGTATCTGCTTGATGATTATTTTAATCTTGATGTTGCAAATATTCTCAAACAGATTACTCCAAAGACAAAATTAATTATATTAAATAATCCATCAAATCCCACAGGGAAAATACTTGCAGCTACTATGCTTCAAGAACTTGTAAAAAAAACAGAAAATTTTTCTTCGTTATATTTTTTATCCGATGAACTGTATGCAACATGTATCTATGATACAAAGGAAGTTGTATCTATTGCGCGATTTACCGAAAGAGCGATTGTTGTCAATGGTTTGTCGAAACGTGCAAGTATGACAGGCAAAAGACTTGGATGGCTTATTGCTCCTACTCAAGTTATTGAACAAGCAATCAAAGTGCAACAATATGCCTATACCTGCGCACCAGTTGATGCTCAGTATGTTGCGCTTACTATTTTGGAAGGCACGTGTGATACAGAACTGGACTACTTTCACTCAGAGTTACAACGAAAACGCGAATTGATGTATGCGGAATTACTGAAACTGGATAATATTACTTTTCAAAAACCTCAGGGCGCATTCTATTATCTCATAAACATTTCAAAATTTGGCACATCCCTTGCAGTAGCCAAAAAATTAATTGAATCGGTAAATGTGATAACTACTCCGGGTCTCGCTTTTGGAAAACAAGGAGATGCCTATCTCCGGTTATCATTTGCTGGAAATGATGAAGAGATAAAAAAGGGAATCGATAATATGAAAGGAGCGATGCAAGCATGGAAACAGTAAATCCAACTGCTTGGATAAGTCCTTCTTTTTCATGTATACAAAATGAACAAGGTAAACAAATATATATGGTCAGTCATGTTGCTTTTCAGGAAATAGCACAGGCAATACAGACGCCTTTTTATCTCTATGATTTGCACACGATAGAAAATCAATATCAAGCACTATCCCATGCTTTCCATGCTTGTGGAATACAAATTTATTATTCAGTAAAAGCCAACACTTCACTAGCAATTGTTGATGTGCTGCAAGCTCTCGGGAGTGGTTTAGAAATTGCTTCTGAGGGTGAATTAGCTGTGGCAAAACTTTTGAAAGTTAATCCCAAAAAAGTGTCATTTGCTGGTCCCGTAAAAACCGATAGAGCACTTAAAGAAGCTATTCAATATGGCGTGGGTATGATACATGGGGAAAGCATTGAAGAATTCTCACGAATTGATGGAATTGCAAAAAAATTGGGTGTTATACAAACAGTAGGGATTCGGGTTAATCCGATTAAAGAAGTTGCCGAAGCTGGAGGACTTATGGGAGGTGGGCCAAGAAAATTTGGCATTGATGAAGAATTATTAACCGCAGAGGTAATTTACAAAATACGAAGTCTTCATAATATCCGCTTAGCTGGACTCCACGTGTTTTCAGCAACACAAATGCTCAGTGAAAAAGTATTTCTTGAGAATTTCCAAAATATTTGCGATATTGCTGAAAAGCTTCATGCGTTGTATCCAATACAAGCAATTGATTTCGGAGGAGGTTTAGGAATTCCCTATCATCAAGCAGAGAAACCGTTACCGCTTGCGTCACTCAGTAAAAAAATTCAAAAAATCGTTATGCAATACTCATTCATTGGCAAAAACAATATCAAACTCTTCATTGAGCCAGGGAGATTTCTTGTCGGAGCAAGTGGTATCTATGTCACTCAAGTAAATAATGTTAAAAAATCGCGCGGGAGAAATATGATTCTGGTTGATGGGGGCATTCATCATCTCTTACGACCCGCGTTATTTCCTGGTACCACTGCGCATCCGATTTATAACATTTCTCAAATACAAAAACCTGCAACAAAACTTTATGATATTGGAGGCGCGTTATGTACGTCCTTAGATTTTCTTGGAAAAGATATCAAATTACCAGTAACAGAAGTTGGAGATTTCTTAGGAGTTTATAACACAGGAGCATATGGATGGAGCGAATCCATGCCATATTTTTTAAGTCATAGTACGCCTGCCGAAATTGCTGTTTATCACGGTGAGTATACGGTCATTCGTGATCAGCTATCAGCAAAAGATTTTGTGCATAATCAACGTATAGCAAAGAGAAGGGGAAGAAAGAAAATATGATTATTGCAAAATTTGGCGGAACATCAGTGAGTACTCAAGAAACAATTCAAACAATTGGCAATATCGCTGAAAATCTCCGATCACAAAAACCAGTTCTTGTAGTTTCTGCCGTTAGCAAAATAACTGATACGTTATTGACAGCGGTGAATGTTCCACCGCAAGAGCAAGAAAAGCAGATAAGCCTTGTGAAAGAAATTCATATGGCACTCATTACTTCAATTTTTCCCAAAAAGAGTCAAAAAGAAATTGTTGCCTATCTTATGCAGTCTCTTCTGACAATAAAGCAATTGCTTCCCTTTGCAAATGAACTTGATGTTTTAGATACACTCGTATCACAAGGTGAAATTCTCTCTTCCTATCTTATCACCCGTGCACTACAAGAACGGAAACTACCTGCACGTCAAATCATAGCGACACAATGTATTGTAACGGATGATCATTATGGAGCTGCTGAATTTCTTCCTTTGCAGACAAAAAGAAACGTAAGACATCTTTTAGTCCCTTTACTGAAAAAAGGGATCATTCCTGTTGTTACAGGATTTATTGGTGCAACAAAACATGGAAAGACGACAACTTTGGGAAGAGGCGGTTCAGACTATACTGCGTCAATTATTGGCTTTTCATTAGCGGCAAGCGAAATTCAAATTTGGACCGACGTTGATGGCGTCTATACAGCGGATCCTCGTATGGTTAGCTCAGCAAAACGTTTAGAGAAAATTACCTTTAAAGAGGCATCTGAACTTGCTTCCTTTGGAGCAAAGGTACTTCACCCTCGAACGATTCGACCGGCAATTACCGCCGGAATTCCTGTGCGGGTATTGAATACATTTCATCCAGAAGGAAAAGGTACCTTAATTACCAGTGATACGACTGATTGTGTTGGTGTGAGAGCAGTTACTTGTAAAAAACAAGTACCCGTTATTAACGTCTATTCCACGGAAATGCTTTTCAGTAAAGGGTTTCTTAAAAAAATCTTTGACGTGTTTAGCACGTACAATATTTCAGTGAACTTGGTAAGTGTTTCTGAAGTAAGTGTTTCAGTGACATTGGATACCAATGAGAATATTTCACCAGCAATACGTTCACTCGCAAAATTTACCAATATTTCTCAAATAGATAATAATGGAATGGTTTCTCTCATTGGAGAAAACATTGTGAATACTCCTCATTTAATGAAAAATATTTTTCTTATCTTTGATAAAGAAAAGATACCGGTTCGTATGATTTCTTATGGCGCGACAAATATTAATATTAGTTTTATTATGCCTACGCAAAAAATTGATAAAGCAGTTGTTCTGTTGCATAAAAACCTTATTATCAATGCGACGAAAGGAATAGTAGAATGAAAATCGCATTGGTTGGGTATGGAAATATGGGAAAAGAAATTGATGCACTTGTATCGGTAAGTAAGACAGATGAAATCGTTTCACGATCATTTAGTGAAAATCAAAAAAAACTCGATCTGTTAGGAATTGGACAGGCAGATGTTGTTATCGATTTCACCTCTCCTGAAATTGTTATGGAGAATATCAAAACCCTTGCGGCAATGAAAAAACAGCTGGTTATTGGAACGACTGGTTGGTATGACAAACTTACTGATGTTCAAGCGTTAAGCAAGAAATATCATATTGGTATTGTCTATGGAGGAAATTTTTCTATCGGTGCGAACATCTATTTTAAAATTCTTGCTTTGAGCGCAAAGTTACTGAGTAAGTTTGATTTTTATGACGTTTATGGATTCGAAATTCATCATAGAGGAAAAAAAGATAGTCCGAGTGGTACAGCAAAGAAAATAAGTCAAATTGTTCTTGAAAATTTTCCCCAAAAAACGATTGTACAAAATGAGCAACTCAAGCGCAGTATCAGGAAAGAAGAATTTCATCTTGTCTCAATACGAGGAGGAGAAAATGCAGGCAGACATGAAATTATTTTTGATAGTTTACCTGATGAAATCATTCTTACGCATCAAGCACACAACCGAAAAGGGTTTGCTCAAGGAGCACTGCTTGCAGCAAAATTTATTCAAAATAGAAAAGGGTTTTTTCGATTTGATGAAGTATTTGATAAGGAAATAGGGGGTATATGAAAAAAATTACTGGTGCGATAACTGCTCTCGTTACTCCCTTTGACACAAAGAGGAACATTGATATCACTGCGTTGAAAAAACTTGTTTCTTTTCAACTGCAGAATGAAATTAGTGGTATTGTTCCTTGTGGTTCGACTGGGGAAGCAGCGACGATGACCCCTGAAGAATATGAGCGCGTTATTGTAACTGTTGTCCAGGCAGTACGAGGAGTTGTTCCTGTCATTGCTGGTGCTGGCAGCAATGACACGCAAAAAGCAATCTACTATTCTCAGATTGCCAAAAAAGCAGGAGTAGACGCATTACTCCATGTTACTCCTTATTATAATAAGCCAACGGGTACTGGACTTATTGCACATTTTAAAGCAATAGCAGATGCAGTCGATATGCCAATCATTCTTTATAATGTGCCGGGACGAACAGGTTTGAATGTATCTGCAAAACAAACATTAGCGATTGCCAAAAAAATACCTCAAATTATTGGTGTAAAAGAAGCTTCAGGAAATATCATCCAAATGATGGAAATTCGTAAATCAATGGGGAAAAATTTTTCGTTACTTTCAGGTGATGACGTATTAACACTTCCATTACTTTCAGTGGGAGGCGATGGATGTATTTCTGTTGTTTCAAATGAGGTACCAAAAGAATTTTCTCTTATGATAAAATCTGCATTATCGGGAGATTGGAACAAAGCAAAACGATTACATTTTCAATTATTTGATTTAATGAATATTAATTTTGTTGAAACAAATCCGCAACCAGTGAAAACAGCACTTGCGCTTATGGGAAAAATACAAGAAGTATTTCGATTACCTCTTGTTCCTATGGAACAGGAAAACAAGGTGCTCTTACGAAATGTTATGCGAAGAATGAAATTACTATGAAAAAATTACGAGTTGGTATTTTAGGAGGAACAGGAATGGTAGGACAACGTTTTATTACGTTACTCGCACATCATCCATGGTTCGAAGTAACTACTATAGCTGCTTCAGAGCGATCAAAAGGCAAAACGTATGAACAAGCAGTATCAGAGAAATGGAAAATGCAAGAGGAAATTCCCGCGGATGTGAAAAATATCATTGTGCAATCTGTTACGCATAATGCTCATGAAATAGCGCAAACAGTTGATTTTGTTTTTAGTGCATTAGATATGAAAAAAGATGAAATAAAACACATTGAAGAAACCTATGCTGCATTTGGTGTTCCGGTCATTTCTAACAATTCTGCACATCGTTGGACAGATGATATTCCCATGATTATTCCTGAAGTAAATAGTCACCATATAGCGTTGATACCTATGCAAAAGAAAAAACGAGGATGGAAAAAAGGATTTATCGTCGTGAAACCTAATTGTTCCATTCAATCCTATGTATCGATATTGACAGCATTACAACAGTATATTCCAGAACAGGTACAGGTGATAAGCATGCAAGCAATATCAGGAGCTGGGAAAAATTTTTCAACATGGCCAGAAATGATTGATAACGTTATCCCTTTTATTCCTGGTGAAGAAGAAAAATCTGAAAAAGAACCCCTTAAAATTTGGGGTAAGGTAGTAGAAAACAAAATAATTCCTGCTTCGCTACCTCATATATCCGCAACATGTATACGTTTGCCCATTACGGATGGCCATATGGCTCATGTGTCCGTTACGTTTGCAAAAAAACCAAGTATAGAAGAAATAAAAGATGCAATTTACTTGTTTAATAAGAATCATGTGCTCGTTGCTTTATCGTTGCCCTCGGCACCAACCCCTTATATTACTTTTTTTGAAACAGAGGATAGACCACAAATGAAACTTGATAGAGTGATTGGATCAGGAATGGGTATATCAATGGGAAAATTACGAGAACAACGCCAATTCCATTATTCATTTATTTCACTTGCGCACAACACCGTTCGTGGCGCTGCAGGAGGGGCAATATTGACTGCAGAGCTTCTTCATCAGAAAGGGTATTTCTTCTCATAAGGTTAGAATTGTTTATCTCGTGAAAGTAGGTTAAAATACACATATGCAGGATTCAAACTTAAAAAAAATACGATTAGATAAATTAGAAAAAATTAAAGCATTGGGGATAAATCCTTATCCTGCGATATTTGAAAAAAAACATACCATTAAAGAGGTACTTGCCAGTGAAGGGAAAAAAGTGAAAACTGCAGGAAGATTGTTTTCATTTCGTGAGCATGGAAATATCGCTTTTGCAGATCTAAAAGACGAAACGGGAAAAATTCAAGTTTTCTTCCAAAAAAAGCTCCTTGGTGATGCATTTAAGCAATTAAAACTTCTCGATATTGGTGACTTTATTGGAGTTGAAGGAGAAGTTGTAAAAACTATTGCAGGTGAAATTTCTATAGCCCCCCTGGCCGTTACGTTACTTTCTAAATCACTCTTACCCCTTCCAACGGAATGGTTCGGTTTAAAAGATACTGAAATACGTTATAGACAACGATATTTGGATTTACTCATGAATAATGAAGTTCGTGAGCGATTTAATATGCGAACAAAACTCCTTTCAGGAATTAGGGAATATTTAGATAAACTTGGTTTTTGGGAAGTAGAAACACCAACATTACAACCACAATATGGAGGAGCAAATGCAAAACCATTCACAACGCATTTAAATGCATTAGATCAGAATGTCTATCTACGTATAGCAGATGAACTTTATTTAAAACGATTAATTATTGGTGGATATGAACGAGTCTATGAAATATGTAAGGATTTCCGGAATGAAGGAATAGACAATACCCATTTTCCTGAATTTACCATGATTGAATGGTATGAGGCATATGCAGATTATCACATCATGATGGATCGAGCAGAGGAATTACTTACTTTTTTGGCAAAGAAAATATATGGTACAACAATACTCCCCGTTGGAGAAGAAAAAATTGATATTGGTGAAAAATGGGAGCGAATTCCTATGACTGAAATCATAAAACAAAAATTACACCTCGATGTCGAAAAGGAATCACGAGAAACATTACTTGCCTATGCTAAAAAATATTTTCCAGAAATAGTACTTATTGGAGAGGAAACAAAAGGGCAACTGATTTTTGCAATTTTTGAACACGCAATTCCAAAATTATTAAAAAAACCGACTTGGATTATTGATTATCCTCAAGATGTAAGTCCATTATCAAAACCGCATCGAACGAAACCAGGTTGGGTAGAACGTTTTGAGGGATATATTGGAGGAAAAGAAATTTTTGATGGATGGTCTGAGTTAACCGATCCACAATTGCAAAGAAAAGCGTGGACGACTGACACAAACGCTGCACGAAAAGATAAAGAAGAAGCACAACATATTGATGAAGATTTCTTAACCGCTATGGAATTCGGTATGCCTCCCTTTGGCGGTATCGGTGTGGGTATCGATCGACTCGCGATGTTATTAACGAATACGTGGGCAATAAAGGAAGTTATCTTATTTCCTACATTGAGAAATCAAATAATTCCAACGGAGCTAACAAAAACTGCTTCTTATCAGAAAGATATTGTCGTTACACAAACAAAACAAGATTTTACGAAAAAAATTGTTATTGTCTTAAATGACGAGATTGAACGATGGCAAGTAGTGAATGCTGTTGCTCACATTTCTGCTTATCTCGGGCATAAAATTGCAGAGGTATTTGATACCGGTGAATACTTTATGACACAAGACAGCAAAAAGCATCCGAGAAATACACAATATCCAATTATTGCATTGAAGGCGAGCCCGCAGCAGTTAAAAAGTTTAATGAGTAAAGTGAGAACTTCAGGACTCCTCTATCATGGTTTTATTCGGGAAATGATTGAAACATCCAATGATAAGGAAATTCAAAAGATGCTCCTAACAAAGTTAGATGAACATATTGATTATTTAGGAATTGGTATTTTTGGTGAATCTGACAAAGTAACTCCACTCACGCGGAACTTTTCGCTTTGGAAATAATGAAAAAACTTCTCATTGCTACAACGAATAAAGGAAAATTGCATGAAATAGGAGAGTTTTTACGAGATCTTCCTGTTGAACTTGTTTCGTTACAAGATGTAGGAATAACCTATGATATAGAGGAAGACGGGAGTACCTATGAAGAAAATTCTCAGAAAAAAGCACGTATATATGCTGAATTATCACAATTGCCAGCAATTGCTGATGACGGAGGTTTAGAAATTAATGCGTTGGATGGAGCACCAGGAATTCACAGTAGACGATGGTTGGGATATGAAGGAACAGATGAAGAACTCATTGAACACATGCAAAAAGTTGCAAATGAACTTCCTGAACAGAATAGATACGCAAAATTTGTAACCGTTGTCAGCTTTGCTTTACCAAATGGCGAAGTGTGGAGTGAACGAGGAGAAGTTAATGGCATCATTGCAAGAGAACCACATCCAAAATTTCTCAAAGGATATCCGTATCGATCCTTTTTTTATCTCCCGAAAATTAAAAAATTTTATCATGAAAATGATTTACTACCTGAAGAAATGAAAGTATATAATCATCGGTATATGGCAATAGAACAAATAAAACGTGTCATACTACCTACGTTTACGAGGTAATGGTAGTTTCTTGCTACTCTGCAGGTTATTTAGTACAATCGGCTTAGCGTTATTATTAGTATGTTAGATATAAAATTTATTCGAGAAAATGCAGAATTTATAGAACAATCGGCAAAAAATAAAGGAATACTTGTTGATGTTGCGCATATTTTAGCAATAGATACAAAACGATTAGAACTCCAACATCAACTACAAAAATTACAGGAGGAAAAAAACACCGCCGCAAAAGAAGTGCAAGGAAAGCCTACTCCTGAACAAATTGAAAAAGGAAAGAAAATAAAAGAAGCACTTGAAATAAAACAGCATGCATTGCAAGCAGTCGATGCAGAATTACAAGAATGGTTAATGAAAATTCCAAATCCCGCAAAACCCGATGTGAAAGTTGGGAAAAATGATACTGAAAATGATGTAATAAGAAAGTTTAAAGAACCAACCGTTTTTGCCTTTGCTCCAAAAGATCATCTCGAACTTGGAGAGCTACTCGATATTATCGATGTCAAACGAGCGGGAAAAGTCAGTGGCGCTCGTTTCAGTTATCTGAAAAATGAAGCAGTATTACTAGAGTTTGCTTTGGTACAGTTTGCTCTTGATACCTTACTTAAGGAAGGTTTTATTCCTATTGTTCCGCCTGTCCTCGTGAAACCTGAGGCAATGAGGGGACTAGGATATATGGAAAATGGAGGAGAAGAAGATATGTTTCATATTGCAAATGACAATTTTATCCTTGTTGGAACAGCTGAACATTCTGTCGTAACAATGCACATGGATGAAACTTTTCAAAAGCGTGATTTGCCAAAACGATATGTTGGATTTTCTACAGCATTTAGACGAGAAGCAGGGAGCTATGGAAAAGACACCAGAGGTATTTTGCGAGTACATCAGTTTGATAAAGTGGAGATGGTTTCGTTTGTTCCTGAAGGAGAAGATGATAAAGAACATGATTATTTATTATCTTTAGAAGAGGCATTTTTTCAAAAACTTGGCATTCCCTATCAAGTTGCGAAGATGTGTACAGGAGATTTAGGTTTTCCAGCAGCTCGTAAGTATGATATTGAAGCATGGATGCCAGGACAACAAAAATATCGTGAAGTAACGTCAGTTTCAACAATTGTTGATTTTCAATCGAGACGATTACGTATTAAATACCATGAAGGTGATAGTAAAAAATATCCAAGTATTTTAAACGGAACTGCGTTTGCAATTGGGAGAACAATTATCGCGATTATAGAAAATTATCAACAACAAGATGGTTCGGTTGCCATTCCAGACGTTCTCCAAAAATATGTTGGGAAAAAAGTAATTTCTCCAAAAAAATAAAATATTTTTTCTTGTTTTCAGTCATGGAAAATTAGCCTATCGATACAATCTATTTATGGGTGTTTGAAGCAAGGTAAAAAGATTGACAAAAAATCTAAAATACTCCACGATAAATATATTCTGTCCATTCCTTCTGTTCGAGGTATCTATTCCTCTTGAAAGTGTTTGGAAAAAAAGGAGGTGAAGAAAATGGCCGCAAAAAAAACAAAGAAAAAGAAAACAGCAAAACGAAAAACAAAAAGTAGAAAATAATGTAACTTTTTGTTTTTTAATATAATCAATTGTAATTGATTATATGGTAACACCCCTCATCATCTTGGTGGGGGGTTTCCATATTGAAATATGCTAAAATAGAAACATGGCTCTATCTTTTTTTACCAAACTCTTTGATTCCAATGAAAAAGAAATCAAAAAGTTACAACCGGTACTTGCTAAAATAAATGCATTCGATGAAGAAGTAAAGAAATATAAAGATGCTGAATTTCCGAAAAAAACCCAAGAATTTAAACAGAGAATTCAAGATAACGAACCACTTTCATCTATTCTTCCTGAAGCATTTGCATTAGTGAGAGAAGCAGCAAGAAGAACAACTGGATTACGGCATTTTGACGTACAACTCCTCGCAGCTGTAGTATTATCTGTGGGAAAAATTGCAGAGCAAAAAACAGGAGAAGGTAAAACACTCTCTGCTGTTCCAGCACTTTATTTGCATAGTTTAACTGGTAAAAATGTTCATTTAGTTACGGTGAATGATTATCTTGCTCGTCGTGATGCTGGTTGGATGGGTCCAATATTTCATTTTCTCGGTGTCTCAGTCAGTGCAATTATTCATGATTCTTCCTATCTGTATGATCCATCTTTTACGAATCCAACAGCGAGTGATTTTCGATTAATTCATTTGAAAGAAATAACGAGACAGGATGCGTATAAAGCTGATGTAGTATATGGTATTAATTCTGAATTTGGGTTTGACTATCTTCGCGATAATATGGCACAAGATGTAAAAAATATTGTTCAACAGGGTCATTATTTTGCTATTGTCGATGAAGTAGATTCTGTGTTAATTGATGAGGCACGAACACCGCACATTATTTCAGCACCTGACGAAGTCCCAACCCAAAAATATTACGAGTACGCAAAAATAGTCGACAAATTAACCATGGATACGGATTATAAAGTTGATGAAAAGATGCGTACAGCACATTTAACGGAACATGGTATTGCAAAAATTGAGAAGCTTTACGGTATTGCAAATATCTACGAGAAAGACTTTGATACGGTATATCACCTCGAAGCTGCACTAAAAGCAAGAACCTTGTATCAAAAGGAGAAGGATTATATTATTAAGGAAAATGAGATTATTCTTGTTGATGAGTTTACGGGCAGATTAATGGTTGGAAGAAGGTTATCTGAAGGTTTGCATCAAGCTATAGAAGCAAAAGAAAATGTTCCTATACAACGAGAATCAAAAACGTTAGCGACGGTTTCCCTCCAAAATTATTTCCGCATGTATGAAAAATTAGCAGGTATGACTGGTACAGCCGTTACAGAGGCAGAAGAATTTGGGAAAATCTATAAGTTAGATGTTGTTGCAATCCCTACGCATAGAGCTACGAAGCGAAAAGATCTTCCTGACGCAGTATATAAAACAGCAAGGGCAAAATTTACTGCAGTGGTTGCTGAAATTGAAAAAGCACATGCAACGGGACAACCCGTTCTTGTTGGAACGACCTCTATTGATAAGAATGAAATTATATCGCAGCTATTGCGAAGAAAAGGAATTAAACACGAAGTATTAAATGCAAAGAATCATGAACGTGAAGCAGAAATTATATCAAAAGCAGGAGAACCTGGCTCAGTTACAGTCGCAACCAATATGGCTGGTCGAGGTGTTGATATTATTCTTGGTGGAGAAACACCAAAATTTGAGGATGGAAGAGCAAAAACAAATACTCCTGAATGGCAAAAATGGGAAAAAAAACATGAAGAAGTATTGTCACTCGGAGGGTTATATATCATTGGTACCGAGCGACATGAATCTCGAAGAATTGATAACCAATTACGGGGTCGTGCAGGAAGGCAGGGGGATCCTGGAACTTCGCAATTTTTTGTCGCTCTTGATGATGACATCATGAGACTTTTTGGAGGAGATACGATTTCAGGACTTATGACAAGGTTTAACATGCCTGAGGATGTTCCTCTCGCTCATCCACTTGTATCACGAGCAATCGAACATGCACAAACAAAAGTAGAAGGATTTAACTTTGATGCGAGAAAACATTTAGTTGATTATGACGATGTGTTAAATAAACAGCGTGAAATTATTTATGCTCGGAGAAGAAAAGTACTGTTAACTTCATCTGAAGAACAAAATACATTACATGATGAAACAATAGCAAGAATATCACAAGTACTCACCACAATAGTTATGATGCATAGTAATATGGAGGAGAATGAAAGTAATGAAAAAATAATGCAGGACTTTATTACAGTTATCC
This sequence comes from uncultured Gammaproteobacteria bacterium, assembly GCA_964416445.1. GTDB lineage: Bacteria > Patescibacteriota > Microgenomatia > Levybacterales > UBA12049 > CAYQEE01. The sequence continues at coordinate 7,638 of CAYQEE010000015.1, read as the reverse complement.
CATTTGATGAACAATCGCAGAAACAATTAATTACACAGTTGCAACAACGGAAGACAACTGAAGAGAAAACACAATTTTTAACGGGTCTTGCAGCAGATTTATATAACCAAAGAGAAAAACAATTGGGTTCTGCATTATCCCGGCAGATTGAACGACTGATTACCCTTTCCGTAATTGATGCTTTATGGATGGATCATCTAGATGCTGTTGATAATCTTCGACAAGGAATTGGCTTACGAGGATATGGGCAACGAGATCCATTAGTTGAATATAAAAATGAAGCATTTAAAATGTTTGAAAAATTGATTGGAGCAATTGATGATGAAATTGTTCATCGAATTTACAAAGTACAAATTCAGCAAGCTCCGCATATGCATTCAAATACCAATGAGAATACTCCTCAAAGTGAAGTGAGTGATACGCGAGTGAAGAAAAAGACACCGCTTATCAATAAAGAAGTTTCTTCTCAAGATAAAAAAGTTGGGAGAAATGATCTTTGTCCTTGTGGGTCTGGATTGAAATATAAAAAATGTGGTTTAATTAATGCTCCGCAACATAAAAATAGTATTTAAGAGACGCATTTCAGTTATTTGCAAATCCTTGATAAAGCATCTAAAATGCTCCTTACCTTATAATTTTTAAGAACTTATGTATAGAGCCGAGACTGCACGATTAGTACTGAAAAATCAACCTATTTTTCAAAGACCACATCTCGGAACTGAACCACATATTACATTACATAGAGAAACAAGAACGTTCGCAGTGAGAAAAGATATGCAATATATTCGTGATGAGATGACTCGAGGGTTACTCACAGAGTACGCATTAGATGAATTCCATACTCGTTCTATTGTTGGTCATGCATATGATGTCTTTCAATCACATGCTTTATCAATTTTAGCGGAAGGGTTGGCTCATCGTCCGGTTACCGAGGATGTTCCCCAACAAGTGATCATTTTTGATTTTTTTGATGAACGAGTATTGAATAATAAAGTACTTGAGACTGTTGAAATTTCGTTGCAAGGCGCAGACGCAACTCACAATGATGCTTCTGCTGAACCAGTAACATTAGATCCGTTATTACGGAATGCAAGACTTGGAAGAAGAAAAAATATGGTAATACATCAGTTGGGAGTTTCACGATATTCTTCAGAAGAAGGAAAATCTCATGTCCATCGTCCAGGAATGCCGGTGTTAGATGAACAAATTGCTAAATTACCAAAAAATATTGTTTTGGTTGATGATAATTCGAAAACTCTAGGAAGTATGGAAGATTCGACAAATATGATTGAAAGAAGACAAAAAAGCGTTCAAAGAGGTGTTGTTGGCATTAATGCCGGTTCAAAAACACAATTTATTACTGAATCTGGTTCGGTTGTTCCTGTTGATGCGGTGGTTACCTATGAAGGGGAAGGAAATGTTGATTTTCTCGAACCCCGAGACTTACTTGTTGGACCAGGTGGTGCAGTTGATATGCTTCCTGATGGACAATCAGTTCGATTACCATTCCCCTTAAGTGATTTAACAAAAGAGTATGGAATTCATCCTGCAATAGAAAGAAGGGTTAAAGAAAGACTTCTTGAGGCAAACTTATTATTTTATTCTCGATTACAAGAACAACTGGGAGTTCCAATTTTATTGAAACATATGCGATTGCTTGATGTAGGTACACAAGTGTATTTGAAAGAAAAACTTAATATTTCCCATCATGCTCCAATGGATCAAGTCGTTCGATATTTTTTACATAATCTTGATGCTTTTCAAGAAATCACTAAAGAAGAATATAATTCGACCGCTTAACGAAAGCAGCCATTTGTATTTTAAAGGCAATTTTGCTATATTCCAGTTGAAAGAATTCACATGGAGAAAAATGTTTCTGTTAATAGCTCACTTGCTGAAGTTATCAATTTACTATCGGAATTAGTTGTCTTTAACCATTATGATTTTCAGGAATTTTTACAAAGATTGATAAAAGTTATCACAAGAATCATTCCCTCAGATTCTTGTTTTATCTATTTATATGATCGACGTCACAAACAATCGCGATTAATAGCATCCAAAAAGCCTCATGAAGGAATTATTGGAAATATCATTATTAATGAAGGAGAGGGTATAACGAACTGGGTGGTGCAACATGAAAAAACGGTAGCAATCGATAAATTCGCTTATCAAGATCCTCGATTTAAACAATTTAAAGAATTACCAGAAGATCTATATGAAAGTTTTCTTTCCGTGCCCATTATTGACAGAAGTGGTGTTGTTGGTGTCATTAATATTCAAAATAAAAAACAATATGAGTTCTCTAAGGATGAAATAAGAACAATTGAGTCACTCGTAAAAATAGTATCTTCAGCGTTTGCACAAGTTGTACTTGAAGCGAAAGTTGATCAATTAAAAAATCAACTGGAAGAACGAAAAGTAATAGAAAAAGCAAAAGGAGTATTGATGAAAACAAAGAAAATTTCAGAAGATGAGGCATTTCGTTTTATTCGTTCAGAAGCAATGAATAAGAGAAAAACATTAAAAGAGATTGCTGAAATGATACTTCTGGTATTGGAATAAAGGTAACTTCCTGTTGACAGTTGTTTACTTTCTTATTACTCTAATTGTATGCCCGAAATTGTTAGTGGGCCTTCTCAAGGCGCGTCAAATAATTATCATAATTTTATTAATAATTCACATAAGAAGAATAATAAAACGAGACTTATTGCATTTTTAGGAATATTTCTTTTAATTATTGCACTTCCGTTGATTATTCTTTTTAGCAGAATACCGCAAGAAATCAGACAACGAGCTTCGAGTCCCAACGCAAATTTTAATATATCTCAATATACTTCCTGTGGAACTGCACCAGCTGATATTATGATGATTTTTGATACTTCCGGAAGTATGAGTAATACTTTGGGAAATTCCAAAATAACAAAATTACAGGCGGCGCAAACAGCGGGAAGTACATTCGTTGATCTTCTCTCAGCGAATACGCAAAACCATGTTGGGTTAACTAATTTTTCAACCACAGCAACACTTGATAGTAAATTAACGAATAATTTTTCTTCAATAAAATCACAAATTAATGCATTAAAGGCTGCGAATAATACATGTACCCAATGTGGTGCAAAAACGGGAGACGACGAATTACATGCAGACGGGAGAGCTGGGTTTAAAAAAATAGCGATTTTATTAACCGATGGAATTGCAAATACTATTCTTGGTAATCCAAATAAAGTCGGAACACCCGCAGCAGAGGCTGCGGCAATTCAAGAAATACAAACTGCGTATAATAATGACCAAGTAACTTATTTTACCATCGGACTGGGGAATAGAAATGGAAATAGTAATACCGGCATTGATGAAGCGTTCTTACAAAATATTGCAAAAATAACAGGTGGACAATATTACTATTCTCCAACGACTGATGATTTAAACCAAATCTATCAAAATATCGCGACGATAATTGGGAAAGGGTCAATAACCGGTACTGTCTATAACGATGAAAATAATAATGGTACGTTTGATTCGAACGAACAGGGGTTGAGTAATTGGACCGTTAACTTAAAAGATCCAACAAATACCAATATTATTGCAACGACACAATCAAGTTCTGATGGTTCCTATGTCTTTAATGGAGTTTGTGATCAATCATATGCCGTCAGCGAAGTAGTGCAAAGTGGTTGGACAGAGACGGAACCTCCACCACCAAGTTATTATCCCGTGACAATAAAAAATGGCTCAGTTGTGAAAGATAAGAATTTTGGCAATACTCAAGTTGCACCATCGCCGACAGCGTGTGTTACTCCTGATCCTATTCAAAATGTACAGATTATGTGTACCAATTGTACAGGAAATGGAAGTAGCCAATAGTATATGAATAATGTTACGTCACCAAGGATAAATGGGAAAACAATTATTGTATTAGCGTTTCTCCTTGTTATTGGGGTTGCAACATTTCTTGCAGTTTACCTTGCTCAGTCACAAACAAATAATCGTTCGAAAGCTGCTGCATCGACAACACTTTCCTTTACTCCCAGTACAGTTTCAGTAGGTGTTGGTCAGGCGGCAACAGCAGATGTACAATTGGATCCTGGGAATAATCAAGTATCGGTAATGAAGCTTGTCATAACGTATGATGGATCAAAATTTGATAAAAATTCCGCAAATATTATTCCAAATCTTATCAATCCATCATCGCCAAATGCACAAGGTTTTATTCAAATACTTGAACCGTTTTCTAATTCTTGCAACGGAACAAAATGTTCCATGTCAATTACTGAATCAGTTGGGTCTCAAGCAAATTTAGTTATAACCCAACCACTTAAAGTTGCTTCAGTGTCACTTACGGCGTTAACACAGACAGATAGTTCAGGGACAAGTGTAACCGTTGATCCTTCCTCTCAAGTCTTTTCCCTTGCACCTTCAGATCAAGCAAGCGAAAATGTATTACAATTTTCTTCACTTATTCCGTTAACTGTTACCATTGGAAATACAACAATTACTCCGACTCCACCGGTTTGTGCACCAGATCAATCAACATGTTCATGGGGTACCGTAAGTGGCGCTTCAAGTTATAATTTTGTTGTTACTGATGTGGGAACAGGAGTTGTAGTAAAACAAGGTTCTGTGCAAGCTCCGACTACAAGTATACAGTTTTCTTCAACACCGGGTCATACCTATAATTGTTCTGTGACAGTTACTAACGCATGCGGAGCAACCAGTAATCCTGGTCAAGCAACAAAGACATGCCCGTTGAGTCCCACACCGACACCAACATCATGTCCAACGCCAGGTGCTGTGCAGAATTTACATCTTAGTTGTCCTGGTTGTACGCAATAAAAAAACTATGAATACAAATAATAAGATTAGAAGTACAAGAAATCTGATTGTCTTTGGATTTATTGTAATGCTTGGTATTGGTGTTATTACTACCGTATTGTTAGCTCAACGGAAAACCAACCAACGGTCAAAAGCAGCTGCATCCACCACCTTAGCATTTAGTCCTGCGTCACAAAATACAAATGTTGGACAAACAGTTACTGCAGATTTAACTCTTGATCCTGGACAAAACCAAGTCTCAATTCTTAAATTAGTGATTAATTATGATGGTTCAGTTTTTGATCAGTCTACCGCAACTATTATCCCTAATCTCATTACTCAGTCAAGCCCAAGCTCTCAAGGATTTGTCCAGATACTTCAACCATTCACTAATACGTGTAATGGGACATCGTGCCAGATGTCAGTAACAGAATCAATTGGTTCACAAGCGAATTTGGTTATAACTCAACCATTAAAAGCTGCCTCCGTTTCTCTCAAAGCTATTGCTCAAACAGGTAGTTCCGGTTCTTCAGTCACAATTGATCAAAGTTCAGCTGCCTATTCTTTGGCACCCTCAGACCAGACCAACGAAAACGTTATTGCATTTTCCTCTCTCTCCCCATTAACAATATCTGTTGGTGCAGGAAATGGTGGTGGAGGATCACCGACACCAACTCCACCATCAGCTTGTATTCCAAATCAAGAAACGTGTTCATGGGATGCATTAAGTGGAGCAGTATCGTATAATTACACGATTACTGATCAGACTACAGGGGGTGTTGTGTCGCAAGGAAGTATTCCTGCATCACAAACAAGTGTGCAATTTAATGCAACCATAGGTGATACCTATCAATGTTCAGTAACTGCAATAAATGTTTGTCAAGCAAGTGGAAGTACAACAAGTGTCACGAATACCTGTCCTGTGGGTGTATCACCTACCCCAACTCCAAGTCCAACACCAACGAACACGCCAACTCCAACACCAACCCCATTGGCAAGTTGTAATGCGTCTTGTTCACAAAATAGTAATTGTCAGTCAGGTTTGATCTGTAATAATGGAGCATGTGTCAATCCTGCCTGTACATCGCAATCAAATTGTCAGTGTCCTCAACCAACAACACCTCCACCTCCAACCCAAATTATTTATGTTACTCAGCCTCCTCAGGTTGTGTATGTTACTCAACCTCCGCAAATTATAGTCGTTACCCAACCGCCGGTGGTACAAAAAGTACTTCCTCCCACGGGTCCTGGGGATATCTTAGTGAGAATTGGTGAAGTTGGTGCCGCAATTGCCATTATTGGAGGATTAGCTGCTGCAACAGGCTTATAACATAGCTGAAATTATCTATGGTGATTTGACAAAGCTTGCGTAAATTACTACAATCACCCCGTAACTATGAGACAAGTAGAAGGCGCAAGACAATTTGGCATACAAGGATTCAAATTACCTTCCAGAATGGCAAGTAGCTCACGTATTAATACAGTTCAACCAAGGCTAACCCCTTATGCTGAACCCACACCATTGAGACCAAAAGTACCAAGTGTACCTGCTCGACTTAATCTCTCTCCGAGTACGGATCCAATTCCTTTACGACCTGCAGGATCATATCGAGGAAATGAGCGAAGACCGAGGATTGTCGTACGAATCAATCCGAATGCAATTGGTTTTCGTCCACGGTTGTCGCCTCAGCCTGAGCAAATTCGTTCTCCTAAGCTTGCGTCAGTTCCCAGTCCTGAACGAGGAAAAATACTTAAATTTCGTGCTCCCGAATCAGCTGAACAATTAAGGCACTCACCATTTCGTTCCCGCGAACATTTGGCCCGAGTGATTAATGACGCTGAAAACCCAATTCCTACGGAAAAGAGAAAAGCACTAGAAACAATGATTTGGGATACAAAACTACCAACAGCAACACTTACGAGATTTGCGTATAGAAAAAATCAACCACATGAACGAGGAGTTCTTGCCTCTGCACACGTAGCTGGTGCAAGAAAAGGAATGCTTACCATTTATAAAGATCTAGAAGTATTGAGTGGAAGACACCTTGCAAAAGATCGATTAGGAAGAGAACATATTGGTACCGTTGTTCATGAAATGATGCATCTCTTGAGTCCCCTGGATAAATCTCATGCAAAATTATATGGGTCTGAAATGAAACGGATGCAGGCAGAAAAGTTTGCAGAAGATTTTGCAACGCAATCCGCAAGAAGTCAAGTATTTCTTAACGGTTATCATCACCTGTTATATACGCAACTTGTTAACAGAGAAATTCGATGGAAAACATGGGTCGAAGAGAGTAACGCAATTTTGCATGAAACGAGTGTCATTAATCCAAATAAAGTAAAGCAGGTAGAAGCTTCTCAACATAACGTCATTGATACTATTAACCGCAGATATCATAGTAAAATTGGGAAAGTACAACTTACTTCGACTCAAAAAGCTGATGGAAGTTGGAATACAAGTATTGTTGACCAGTCACTGATGGCATTAACCGGTATCCAAACAGTTGATGCTCTACAGAATCATTGGAGAGAATTACGTAATAATTATCCTCCAGCAACACAAGCTCGTATCTATCAACCAGAACGAAGAGCGCAGCGTATAGTACTATTAATCCCGGTTCATGAGTCACATCGAAGAAAACGTCCAATCGCTGCTTAATAATTTTTGATTGCAGATATCGCTACTAGTTACTATTGTGATTTATCAAAATTACTGAGTAAGCTTGTATAACTAATTCAATCAACTTACAATATAGAGATATTTAAAAAACGGGTAATATTAAGATAATGTCGCAAGGCGAAGAGTGATTAGCAAGTATTCATAAG
>CAYQEE010000014.1:0-44733 GCA_964416445.1 uncultured Gammaproteobacteria bacterium | reverse complement strand
ATAAATTAGGCCTTGACAAAATGTTCACTTTATTGTGTAATATGCTTACTCTTCAGTGTTGAAAAGTTCTAGACAAAGTCGTCCTCGTTACCATTGTCGGTAGATAGAAATTCCTAATTTTTAACTATATGATTGTCAATAATCCTTGGGTACGTGCTCAAGAACAATTACGAAAAAATGCATCACTGCTTGGACTCGATCCATTATTACTCGAAAAACTAGCACATCCCTATCGTGTTATTGAGATGTCGCTTCCCATAACAATGGAAAACGGAAAAGTAAAAACATTTACCGGCTATCGAGTCCAACATAATAATATTAGGGGACCATATAAAGGTGGGCTGCGATATCATCCTAATGTAACAATGGATGAAGTAAAAGCATTAGCATTTTGGATGACAATGAAAAATGCTGTTGTCGATGTACCTTTTGGCGGAGGAAAAGGAGGAATTACTGTTGATCCAAAAATGCTTACTAAAAGTGAATTGGAAAAACTAACGAAATCATTTGCGAAACGACTTACCCCTATTATAGGACCGCATAGAGATGTCCCTGCTCCTGATGTTAATACCACACCAGAAATTATGTCTTGGATTGTGGATGCGTACAGTAAACGAACTGGCGCATACACGCAAGCAGTTGTTACCGGAAAACCGTTGGACAATGGTGGCTCCCTTGGCAGAACTGAAGCAACAGGGCTTGGAGGGTCATATGTTCTTCTCGAGACGTTAAAAAAGCTAGGAAAAACTCCAAATAATCAAACGGTTGCTGTACAAGGTTTCGGGAATGTTGGTTATTTTGTCGCATATTATCTTGCAAAAGCAGGTTGTAAAATTGTTGCTATTTCTGATTCGAAAGAAGCTATTTATGTTCCTGAAGGAATTGATCCTGAAACCGCACTACATATAAAACAAGAACAAGGTAAATTAAGTAACGTGCTGACTCAAACACAGGGAACATTGATAACAAATGCTGAATTACTTGAATTGGATGTTGAGATTCTCATTCCATCTGCTCTTGAAAACGTTATCAGTCAAAAGAATGCTCAAAAAGTAAAAGCAAATATCATTCTTGAAATGGCAAATGGTCCCACAACTATTGAAGCGGATGAGATTTTGCAGAGGAAAGCCGTCATAATTATCCCAGATATCCTTGCAAATGCTGGTGGAGTTGCAGTAAGTTATTTTGAATGGTATCAAAATATTCATAAAGAAACATGGACAAAGGAAGAGGTTTTCAAAAAACTGAAAGCGAAAATGACAAATTCCGTTGATGAAGTATTTACGTTGCACGAACTTTATGAAGTACCACTTCGCGATGCAGCATATCTGCTTGCGTTAAAACGTATTGAGAAAGAATGGAAAAAACGATCAAAAAAGGAATCAGAAAATAAACCGAAACGATAATTCACTCTGCCAGTTGTTATGCGTACGAATACAAATCAACATTTGGTTCGTGTAAATGGATCTTACCAAGGTATTCTTCATTTTTTGAGGTTGAAAAGTTACCTTTATTTGAAAGGGTTGCAGAATGGTTGAATTTCTTGCTCGACATAGGCAAGAGATGCAACATTTCGGACCACAACCATTTGAACAAGTAAGAAACAATCTCACAAAACTACATCCATTCTTTTATGAACAATGGAAAGGAAGAGCACACTGGGAGATACGGCCAACACTGGTACCACATATTACTTCAGCACATACAAGACCAGTAGGAATTACGTTGCATGACACTGATTTTTGCTTTGTTATTGGTCTGCATGAAGTACTCTCTTTACAACAAACACAACCAATAGGGATGCTTATTGCAAGTGAGATCTTAGCTGGATCATTATATTGTTCTACCGGAGAATATTTACAGGGAGTTTACGCTCCTTCGGTTTCTGATGAAGCAAGAAATCCTACCCTTGCAAGTCTAAGAAGATTAAACGACAATAACGGAATATTGATTCATGAAGATCATCGAGGTAGGGGATTAAGTAGAACATTATTTGATGCAGCAATGTTACTTGCATTCTACACAGGAAGCGAAAGTATTATTTATGATCGCTTAAATGATACATCTGACTCAGTTATTAAACACCTTGGTTATCCCATAAAAGCAGCACATGATCATCCACAGAAGTCACTGACTGTACAAGTAATTTCTCCTTTTTAACGCAATTTTTTCTTCATGCATTCGTATCTATGGTATAATACGAGGTATGAAATATAAAATACATGGTACAAAAACGAATAACAAAAAGACTAATTAAAATTCCTCAAGAAAAAAATGATCTTCTTAATAAGATTGTCGAATTGGTGAATTCCAATCAAGAACTCCAAACACTCTGGGAAGTAAATAATGTTAATGCTATTGAACGATTAGGAATGAGCGATCATGGATTCACACATTTCCAAATTGTTGCAAATATCGCACTCCATATAGCGCGAATTCTTGCTAAGAATTCAATTGAAATGTCCATCACGAAAAATTATGAACTTCCTTATAGTTATGCTCAAGTCGTCATTTTTCTTGCAAGCATTATGCACGATATTGGCATGTCCATTAACCGTGAAGGACATGAAGAACTGAGTCTTTTTTTGGCACACAATATTTTGAAACAAATACTGTCCTTTTTACCAGATCGAGAACGAATTATCGTTACTTCTGAGACATTACATGCTATTTTAAGCCATCGAAAGGATGGAAAACCTATTACGATTGAGGCAGGCATCATACGTGTTGCCGATGCTCTTGATATGTCGAAAGGAAGATCGAGAATTCCTTTTGAAGCTGGAAAAGTAAATATTCATTCTATATCTGCTTATGCTATAGATAGTGTTAAAATAATTCCTGGCGAAAAAAAGCCGATTCGTATTAACATTTTGATGAATAATTCTTCTGGATTATACCAAGTAGACGAATTACTCAAAAAAAAGTTACAAAACTCTGGGATTGAGGAATACTTTGAAATTAGAGCATATACAGAAAATGAGACTGAAAAAAGCCTTATTAAAGAATTTTTTATTGAAAGCTAAACAGATCAATACTTACGCATAAGCTATTTCACTCGTTGCAATCTTCCCTTTTTTCTTATACATTATGAACCTATTTAGGCTAACGTAGCAATATAAAAGTATATCTTGCAAGAAATATTTTAGGAGGTATACTTAAGATAATAAGAATGCCTGGAGAAAGAACGGTATCGTAAAATGAATTATTTTCCGTATTGAGTATTAAAATACCGAAATGGCAGAGAGAAAATTTTTTTATAATGATGGTAGCCAGCAATACCCTATTTCTGCGAATTACTTACGAGTAATTCCTCCACGGGCAACTGATCATGTTGGAAAAGCTGTCCAAGAAGCTGCTCGATCCAATAAGTTATTTTCCGGAGGTGGACTTTATCCTGACCCACTGCAAGAAACAACATCAGATGTTATTATTATCCGCCCAGTAACAGGAAAAGAGGAAATTATTACCCCTATTGCTCCAGTAAGCTCACCAGGCATAACGACACTTATGGAGCCCGCAGCACTTAGGGAAATACCACAAGTACCACCGAGTATTCCAAACGAACCAGTTTTCTTAGAAGATGTTCTCATGGGAATTGAACACGAATCTATCGAACATGTCTATCTGCCTTCTCTTTCTGAAGGTATGCATATTGTCCTAACTTCACGAGATGCTGAAAACCCAGACGGCACTCCATTACAGGCGAAAGTCAGAGTTATAAGACCAAGTATTCGGAGTGTCCTTAACCCAACAAACGTTGTCGCACCACTTGTTATGATCGAATCAAATAAGGGATTATTTAACCAACCCCATGGAGAACTATCATTATTTGGTACGGATTTTTCACTCGATAATGATAATTCGGGAAATCTAAGTCTTTTTCAAGGATTCCCGTTATGTTACGTAGATCGAAATGACAGACTCGCTCGTACAGAGCCCATAGATGCAATTCAACTTTTCGATAGGAATGATAATAAATTAAACCCAAGAGCTTTAATAGACACAGTATTCATCAATGATGAGCAAAGAAAGCGAACATTAGCGAGCATTTCGACTTTATATGATCACATGCTTGATGTTTTTCAAAACGACCCTGATGATGTTTTTCGATATCATCATGTGATAGATTTCGCACTATCCGGAAAAATTGCTGGAGAGGAATATGTTTATGGAAGTCTTAATAAAATGGACATGGTATTTTTAGAACGTGATAAATTAACCGGAGCACTAATAGGAGTTATTTTGTATGACCCTTTCGAGAAAAAAAGCTATACCATTTCACAATCCCCACCAATAAATTCTCAAGAAAAACTCTATACCGTTCAAGTAGCGAAACTTTCTCATTTACCTGAAAATCCCGCCCCTGTCGATATTCTCAGACAACATAGAAACGCAAAAGTATTTGCAGGTTATAACGTGAGTAACATGAAAAACATAGATGACAGCCGGTATGCCGCTATTCAAGCCTCACAATTTAATGGACTGCTTCATGATGGATGGGTTTACTATTGTGTCCGTGCATCTGGTGCTCAGGAAACTCTCATGCAATTTCCACAAGATGAACGATATGCTAATGCATTTTCAGGAATGGTGGTAAACACCATAGGGCTTGAATGTAATGTTAGTCAAAATAAACTTGCAATTGTTTATCCAGGTAAATTAATGGCACATGTATTTCCTTATGAAGTGCCTGTTGATAAAATGGACCAGCTTTTCCGCAAAACACATGGATAGTACCATCGCTTGTCATATCAACTGAAGTTTTTTATACTGGAGATATGTATTTCCGAAATATCATTCTTCGCATCATTGCATTTACTATTTTGTTTACCGTTGTTTTTTTTGCAATTCGTACCTTTAATTTACTCCCTTCAGAGAAATTATCACAAAATATTAATTCGCTTCCTTGGCTTTTTTCAGCAATTAGTTTGATTTTTTCAATTATTTCAGGTTTTATTATTCAAGCGAAATGGCATGTTTGGGATGAATTAAACGATGCGACACATGGAGAAGTTAGTTCTTTTCGTCAACTCCATATCATGTCACATCATTTTCCTTCGGAAGTTCAATTACTTATTCACAATCAAATCTATCACTATTTACAACTCATCATAGACGAATCTCAAATGCAGCTCCCTTTAGACAGACGATCGGAAAACGTAGATAACGCACTATATCTCATAGAAGATACTGTGTTTAATGCACGTAAAAAAGATCCCGAAAGCGCAGCAATGGCATTCGCAATTTTGAAAGAAGCGATGGATTATCGGGAGAGAAGATTACAAAATAAAGCACATAAATTACCAACGGGTGTTAAAATATTTATTATAAGTGCAACATTTATCATGATATTCTCTTCATTATTTATTGGTGTTGATACGCTTTCATATGATTATCTTTTTACTTTAATGATTGCACTTCTTTCCTACGGAATTTATTTACTCATTGATGATTTAGATCATCCATACCGTCCTGGACAATGGCATTTAAAAGGAGATGCGTACGTTGAATTGTTGCATGAAATAGGAAAAGCGTAACCAAGAAATGATAAATTAAGGACACGTAATTTTACATGATGGATCATTCATAAAGGTTTCATATCCACCCTGTGCAATTCCCATATCATAAATACAGCCAACAGATAATTGATTTATTCCCGGAAAAACAGTTCGTGCATATAACCCAGTAGGACATGCAGTAAAATTCTGGCATGAAATAATGGGTGCAGATGCTGGTACACATTGGCAAGGTATCGAGGGAGGATAGTTACAAACAGGATTGTTATTTGAAGGAGGAGGAGAAAGGGGAGCATTTTGTGATGAGGCGCCTGGGGTGGTAGAAGCTACTTCCGCTGAAAGTCCGGGGATAAAATCAACAGCACCTCTTCTAACGCCAATATACGAAAAAACAAGAACAATAAGAATTACCAACAACGTTAAACCATTACCATCGTTCATAGTTGTAAAACAAATGCTGTTACTTTCTTAGCGTAGAGTACTATTGACAAATTTGCAATATATTCTATATGCTGAGAATGATCATGTCTAGATCGTATTCTTCTATTTTTGTCTATTTATTTATTTTTAGCGTACTCGTTATTCTCAGTAGTTTTATTTCATCAAAACAGCTTGCAGCAACTGGTTGTCCTAAAATTACTGCAACCACTACGCCCTCCCAAAGCCAAGGAGCCAATGCAACATATACAGTAACAGCACAATTTAGCTGTCCAGTTCTTGGTTCTTCAACTTCATATATAGTTGCGTGTGGTAATAGTACTGATCCATTAAATGCACCTATGCAATCAACTATTGTTGGTAACGGTGGAACGGTAACTTTAGCTGCTGTTTTTAACCCTACTACTGATGATTTTGCTTCAAGTTATGATTCTATTCCTATTTATTGTTCTGGATACATTAATAATGGTACTCCGACAAAAATTGAGGGACCAGATCTTGTAGCAACGCTAACTTGTACTGATCAAGCATGTCATCAACTAGGAGGACAAACGCATTATATGTGTAACTCAAGCAACCAATGTGTTATTTCAAATAGTATTACTGACCCTACTTCCTGTCCTTCACAATGTAGTAGTAGTAATAATCCAAGTCCTTCACCCGTTGCAGATTGTCTCCAACAAGCCAACGGGTTAGGACAATGTGCGTATGGTTCTTGTCCTTCTCCACTCAGTCCCTTGTCACAAGGGAGCCAATCCTGCCAGACAATCTATGGAAAAGGAAGATCAAATGCCTCTTCAGGAGTATGTTGTGGTCCGATAACAGGAAATCAATGCGGTAAATGCTCTGGTCAGGGTACCTATTGTTCAGGCACCCCAGGATATTGTGAGCAAAGTATTCAATGTGTCAGCGGTAAACCGGTAGTCCAAGTATTTAAATGTGATACAACCCATCATGCATGGTTACCTCCATATAATCAAACAGGTGGTTCAACATGTTTCACAAATCCCTGCAATACTCCTGGAGGTTTCAAAGGAAGTGATTATCAATGTGCAAATAATTTACCTAGTGGCGATACTTGTTGCTACTCTCAGGCTGGAAAATGTTATGCAGGATATGGGGGAACCGGATTTAATCCATCTACTTGTCATTATAATCAACCAAATCCATCTCCAATAATGTGCCCAGGTACTACCATAAGTCCTTCAACCAGTCCGTCACCTTCAACCAGTCCGTCACCTTCAACCAGTCCGTCACCGAATCCATCACCATCACCAAATTCCTCACCGTCACCGAGTACTTCTCCTTCTCCTCAAAGCTCACCGTCTCCTAGTGCTGGAGTACCACTTGGACCACAACAATGTGGACCAGGAGGTGTTGGAAAATGTTTTAATAAAACTTGTGGTGGGCAATATCCAGATTCAAGTTTCGCTCAACCCGGAACAGGTGTTTGCAATGCGAACTTTGGCTCAGCGGCAATTTGTTGCGGACCAACTACAAGTGTCGGCCCCTTAAATAATAGTTCTGGAATAACAAAATGTGGCCCGAGTGCCGCAGGGGTATGCTACTGGAATTCATGCAGTGGCACCCATCCTAATAGCTATGGCCCAGCGGGAACAGGAACTTGCGGTTCAACATATGGGACAAAAGCGGTATGTTGCCATTAATCTTCTGGTAAGTTTCTACTGTGATAAAATATGCGATTTAATAGAATGAAAGGAGAGTAAATGTTATTTCGGTGCAATATTGATACTACCAAGAACCGTATTCTGGGGGCCAAATTCATAAGAAAATCTCCCTGCTTCATTCACTGTAAACGAAATTTGTGCAGGTGTATTTTTTGACAAATTGATTCGTACAGGATAGTCAGCAATATGAAACGTACCAGCTGTATCTGAAGAAATAGTAAATAAAAGTGTTTCTCCCTGTTCTGCTGATATTTCGGTAGGTCCTGATTGTACTTGACCATCAACTAAATGGAACGAATATACTGTAGCATTTTGCGTAACATGTGAAGAATTTCTTTTTACAACAATACCTGCTGAAGCAAGAATAGCAATTATTGAAACGGTTATACAGACGATATTTAATGTAGACAATTGTTTATGCGTATAATGATGGGTATATGAAGGACTATCCATACATCATTCTAAACATTATCACAAAAAAAAAGCAAGCACTTTTACACAAATATTTGTGTTTTTTTAAACCAAATTCAGTCCTAATCTTTGTTGCACTTCCATCATAAATGCATCTTTATTTTTTATTTGAGAAAACCATTTTCCAATGAAACTAATCATAGTTTCTGCTTTACGAATTTCTTCTATATGGTCTTCAGAAACTACATGATATTTTGTTAATAATGTTTGCAAACTTGTATGCAATGCAGGCTCATATGCATTTTTTTCTTCTTCATTGTATGGTGCATTAAGAATAAAGATATTAAATAGTGTTCCTGCAATTTCTGTTTCTGATATCGATGGAATCAATGAATGAATCAAATGAATAAATGCTTCAGCTTCTACAGGTACATGTTTTTTAAATGAGCGAAGCGGCGGAGTAATAGCATATGCAGCATGTATGCTTGCTGCTATTGTTGCTTCTTCTTTAATTCCTGCATATGTAATCCCAGGAATAATAAATTGCGATAATGTTTTTTTGAGAATTAAGCTTTTTACTCCAACAATTGTTAATGAGATGTCGTCAATTCCGAATAAATAATCCATTACCATCGCATAACCATTAGCATTCATCTCTTCACACAGATGCGGTAATTGATCATGAATACCAGGTAAATAGAACTCATCTATGAATAATAATCCTCCTGGAACTAAAGCTTGGTATAACTGTTGAAAGTTTCCTAATGGATCGACAAACTGAACAAATGCTTGAGAAGAAAGAATAACATCAAATTTATTTGCACCAGTTAACATATATAAATACTCAGCATTTCCATTTACTAGGTGAATGGAATTATCCAAGGTATCTTGTTCCTGTTGTGGGGGTAATGGTGAAATAATAGTAATATCAACTTTATCACCGAAGGTTTGTTTAATTTTTCTTGCAAAAGACACATCTCCGGTACCAATATCTAATACTGAAATCCTCGATAATCCAGTCGTTTGGAAATACGAAACAATACAATCATAGCCTGAGATATCGATAAAAGTATAAAAATAATTTGGATTGAGAACAAATGAAGGGGTAGGGAGAACTTGACGGTTTTTTTCACGATAAACCACACCTATTTTCAAGAGAACCTCCGTTGGTCTTTCAGGAGGAATAATCGCAGATGGAAGGTCTGTTTCACGTATACTGTTATTGCTAGTTTGATTTTTTTGACCAAAAAGATTTCGAATCTGAGAAAAAAAACTTTTTTTCGATGAAGTGTCCTGAGCCATTACTTCTATCATAACATCTTTTACATTGAGACCAAAACATGTAATAAGAAATTCATTATTGACAAATAAATCGTTTCCGGTAATGCTAAAAAGAGTGATATTTAAAAACCTGACTAATTTTACGTATGTTCGTTCACCTGAAGAAGCAATTGGGTTTTATCTTGCTTATTTACTGCTTTATCTTATTATGGGAGGTATCGGAGGTACTATTTCTGGATTACTTTTTGGTGCAGATTTTTATAGCGCATTACGTATCGGTGCATTTTTAGCACTTATTGAAACACTCATACTTTGTTATTTCCTCTTATCCTCAAAAAAGCTTTATCGTAGTTATGCAGATATTCTCATTGCAATTATTTCCCTGGGTTTCACTGCGTATGGTGGAGGAATCCTCGGACTTATTCCATTGGCTTATTTGACTACAAGGAAGAAAATAAAATAGCCTAAACTATTGTTTATTTGTTTCGTTTGGCTTAAATTTTTTCCTTTTATGTTTTATCAAATGTTCTTTGTGTAATTGTAGTTCATCATCAGGTAAATTTTCAGCATCAATTACTTGGTTTCGGGCATTTTTTGATGCTAAGATTAATTCATCAAGTTTAATATTAATAGCATTTGCATCTCTATTTTGTTTATGTTGAATAATGAACAACATGAGAAAAGTAATAACGGTTGTTCCAAAATTAAAAAGCTCTTCCCATCGAGAACTAAATTGAAAAAAAATATTTCCAACTAACCAACTAATTACCAAAGTTGCAGCAAAAAGAAAACCCCACGCTGAACCGACCGAATTCACTGTATTCTTTGAAAATTTTCGAAATAGTTCATTTGCGTTAGACTTCATCAACAGTTTCTTCAACTTCCTCGGGAGTTACTGGTTTTACTAACTGGAAAAGCTCAACGATACCATAAGCGAGAACAGCATAGACAACCGCCGCTACCAGTGTAGACCATTCAATAACATAGACCCCCGTAACATTTGTTCTGAGAATACCTTGAAATGGTAACACGAGCGGTTCAGAAATTGCATAAATAAAAGTGGTAAATCCACTGAAAGGATTTGCTCCTATTGCCTTTAAAACAAATCGAAAACCAAGAAAAACTTCAATAATTCCTAATATATACCAAACCACTTGGTAAAATCTGAAAATTGTTTTCTTTTTTTCATAAACACGTTGCGGGTGTTCAATAACAATTGGCGGTTCAACAACATGTTTCGTAGTTCGAATAACATGCGTTGGTCGATGTGGCTCAATTGTTGTTACTTCTTCTGCATTATATTCAGTATGCTTCATCATTTCCTCCTTTCTCAATAACTTTTCTTGAACAATATATTTTTGTCAAACGAAGAGATTGCCATCGGTTGACGAAAAATAGTTTCATAAGGCATTACGTTCAATAATCGTTTCTTCCTTTGTCGCCAGTTTTGAATTTTCTAATTCAAGTTGATGTACTTGCTTTGTAAGTTCGCTATTTTCTCTTTTTAAATCAGTCAACGCGTGATCTTTTCCTCGTATCGTTAATGACGAAGAAATGGAGGTTAATACATGTAATAGCCAAGCGAACAGGAGCCCAATAAGTAATGATAGTAATACTACTAAATACACTGGAATTCCTGACCAACTATATGATGCAAAATGGAGCCCTATGGAGGTTGTATTCTGCGTTGCAAAATAGGCAATAATTATTCCAAAAATAACCGTAAATATTAAGGCTAGCATAGATGTTAACTGCTATCAGCAGTCTCTTCATAGTAGTCAGCAATGCTAAGGAAACAAGCATAATAATGTAATAGAAAGGAAAGAACACTGATTATTTCACTTCAAATTACGCTTGTCGCAAATTTTCAAGGAATATTACCTGACGAGGTCAGACAGTCTAAACGCATCACAGAACTAAATCCTGAGTATTGTTTCGTGAATATTTTTGACGTATAATTGATGATCAACTATATGGAAAAAATCGTTATTAAAGGTGCTCGAGAACATAATTTAAAGAACATTGATGTGGAAATCCCAAAAAACAAGTTAATAGTTTTTACGGGTTTATCAGGAAGTGGAAAATCATCACTTGCTTTTGATACGATTTACGCAGAGGGGCAACGCAGATATGTGGAAAGTCTTTCTTCTTATGCGCGACAATTTTTAGGTATTATGAAAAAACCTGATGTTGACGTCATTGAAGGACTTTCGCCTGCAATTTCTATTGACCAAAAAGGCACATCGCACAATCCTCGATCGACTGTGGGAACAGTGACTGAAATTTATGATTATCTCAGATTACTGTTTGCGCGAATTGGACATCCCCATTGTCCAAATTGTGGGAGAGAAATTTCTCATATGTCCAAAGAACAAATTAGAGCTGCAATTGAAAATTTATTACAGACCAATACACCAACTGGGAGAAAAAATCTCAGAATTCTTATTCTTGCACCTATCGTTAAAGATAGAAAAGGAGAATATAACGAGCTATTTCGTGATTTAAAGAAAAGAGGATATAAAAAAGTTCGAGTAGACAAAAAGATTTATTCCATTGATGATGATCTTGTTTTAATAAAAACAAATAAACATACCATTGAAGTAGTAATTGATTCATTAGTACTCGCTAAAGATACTGATAAACTTCGATTATCTAATGACGTTGAACAAGCGTTGAAATTAGGAAACAGCGAGTTGATTGTGTCGATTATTAAAGATAAAGGATTTGAAATGCCTGAATATCCAAAAGAAATGCAAGATGAGTTATTTTCAGAAAAATTTGCCTGTCCTGTTTGCAATATTGCTATTCCAGAGATAGAACCACGTATGTTCTCTTTTAACACACCTCACGGAGCATGTCCAAATTGTAATGGACTTGGAACAGTATTAAATGTCGATCCTGAACTTGTTTTAAACGACAATTTAACAATCAATGAGGGTGCTATTTTACCCTTTGCGAATTCTATGATGCATGATACTTGGTTTACCAGGACACTCAAAACATTCTGCGAAGAAAACAATATCTCCACCAATAAAAAACTTGCAGATATTCCTCACGAAAAAAGAGAAGTATTACTTCAAGGAACTGGAGAGAAACAATATGAAGTACATGGCGAAAATCGATGGGGAAGATCTACAGTCATTTTTGAACCATTTAAAGGTATTCTTTCCGAAGTGAGAAATCGTTTTCAAAACACTGAATCAATGTTTATGAAAGCTCACATGGAAAAATTTATGCGATATGAAGTTTGTGAAGATTGTATGGGTTCTCGGTTAAAACCCGAAGCCTTATCCGTCACAATCAATAACCAATCAATTGTTGATATTTCCGATATGGCAATTGAAAAAACGAAAGCATTTATTGATAGCCTTCCTGAAAACATGTCTGCTCGAGAAGAGAAAATCGCTAAACTCATACTCAAAGAAATTCGGGAAAGGTTACTATTTTTAATCGATGTAGGACTTGATTATCTTACCTTATCCAGAAGTGCCGCAACACTCGCTGGAGGAGAAGCACAGAGAATTCGTCTTGCATCCCAAATTGGCAGCGGTCTTACCGGCGTTCTGTATGTACTCGATGAACCGTCAATTGGTTTGCATCCTAAAGATAATAGCAAGCTCATTAAAACGCTTAAACGTCTGAGAGAATTAGGAAATACTGTGGTTGTTGTTGAGCATGATCAAGAAACAATGGAAGAATCTGATCTGATTTTTGATTTTGGTCCTGCCGCGGGAATTCATGGAGGACAAATTATCGCTTCAGGATCACCTGATGAAATTAAAAAAAATGATAACTCTCTTACCGGTAAATACTTATCAGGAAAGAAAAAAATACTTGTTGAATCAAAAGACACCAGTAAGGAGATTGGTTATGAACAAAAATATTTAACAATTCAAGGTGCAACCGAGCATAACTTAAAAAATATTGATGTCTCATTTCCGTTGAAAAAATTTACTGTTGTAACTGGAGCATCAGGAAGCGGAAAGTCTACACTTATTAATGACATTTTAGATAAAGCTTTAGCTTCAGCAAGAGCTGATGGATTTTATAAAGAAAAGCCTGGCGCATTTAAACGTATGACTGGTGAAGAATATATTCGTCACGTCTTTACCATTGATCAGTCACCAATTGGCCGAACACCAAGAAGTAATCCCGTAACTTATACCGGTGCTTTTAATTATATACGTGATATTTTTGCATCAACTAAAGAAGCAAAACTTCGGGGATATGGACCGGGTCGATTTTCATTTAATGTAAAAGGGGGACGATGTGAAGCATGTCAAGGAGAAGGTCAAATTAAGATTGAAATGCAATTCCTTCCTGATGTCTATGTACCATGCGAAGTTTGTGGTGGCACACAATATAGTAGCGAAGTACTTGATATCCACTTCAATGGAAAAAATATTGCTGATGTGTTACAAATGAGCGTTCAGGAAGCAGTTGAATTCTTTTCATTTCATCCCACATTATCGTATAAATTACAAACGTTATTAGATGTTGGTTTATCATATGTTAAATTAGGACAGCCTGCACCTACTCTTTCTGGAGGTGAAGCACAACGAGTAAAACTTGCAACAGAATTATCTAAACGAGGAAGAGATGCCTTATATCTTCTTGATGAACCGACAACGGGTCTTCATTTTGCCGATTTAGAAAAACTCCTTCAAGTATTACGTCGATTAGTCGATATAGGAAATACCGTTATTGTCATTGAGCATAATCTTGATGTTATAAAAAACGCTGACTATATTATTGATCTTGGTCCTGATGGAGGAGACAAAGGGGGAGAAGTTGTTGTTGCAGGAACTCCACAGCAAGTAGCAAACCATCCTATTTCATACACTGGTCAATTTCTTAAATCGGTTTTATAATGGTCAATCGAAAGGAAACGCGGGAGATTGTTCGAGTGTCTTGTATGAAGTGATTTATTGTCTTCTTCCCGATATAGATACCTCTGAACCTTGTGATGATGTAGCATGCGGACGTTGCGAGGAATGATACAGATACTCGATAAAGTGCTCCGTCATCGCATGCCTTGTTGCATAATAACCAGTTACTCGTGCGATGGTGTAATCGTTCATTACCTGTTCAGCGTAATGTTGAGAAGCTGTAGTTTGATCTTCCGTAACAAACGCTTGCTGTGTTGATTGTGCTCGATCATTCCCCTGAGCTACTGTTTCAACCACATTTCTTCTTGATCTTTGATTGCTATGCTTAAGAGAAACCATATTTATGGTGTCCTCAAGCAAACTATCAGTTATTCTTGTGTGGGCACTTAATGACGGTGAAGAATCTTTCTCCGATAATTCTGAATAGACTGCGCTAGCAAGAGCAACAGCTGCTGTAATTACGGGAATATATTCTTCTTGCGTAACGTGTGGTAACGGATAGCGGATATATGTTGGATTTGCACTGTCTATTGCTGTTGCAATAACCCTAAGGGCACTTTCGTACGCATGGATGTTTCTGTCTGACACACGAACCTGCTCCGGAAAGTCTTCTGCCGTTTCATAGGCAAACGTCAAATATTGCGCATGCAAGTATAATCCATATCCATAGTTAGCAGCTTGAGGGAGTAACGATTTCAATAGGGTATAGCCTCTTTGTGATTGCTCCTCTATTGCAGCATGATATTCTTGTTCATGATCTGGTTGCTGTATAAGCGCAAGTCTTTCTCGTAATGTTTCTCCAATGATGGAGACTGCATGTCTTTGATCAAGTGGTTTATATCCAATGTCGCGAGATGTACGCTGTTGTTTATCTTGCTGTGTTTGCGGCATACGAGAAATATGCTCACGAAAATTTACCGCTGCCTCTGCAATTTCTGAGATTGTCTCTATCTTGCCGGATTTCGTCACTTTTACCCCATGTAATATTTTATGCGGTTCATGACGTTGATCAAATGGATCAAGAAGTGCAACCGCAACTGGTTGTGCAACTGCTTCTAATGTATTCACGCTATGCATGAGATTCGTATAGT
Organism: uncultured Gammaproteobacteria bacterium; assembly: GCA_964416445.1. Classification (GTDB taxonomy): domain Bacteria; phylum Patescibacteriota; class Microgenomatia; order Levybacterales; family UBA12049; genus CAYQEE01. The sequence goes on along the minus strand of CAYQEE010000014.1, from coordinate 29,419 downwards.
ATTCATACGTTTTTGGAGGAAGGGTATCTATCTGCCCAGCTGGTCCAACCGGCGGAAAACGTGACACTTGCACTGAATGTTGTCCTGGAGTTTCTTCAAAATGAATCCTATATTTCCGAACATCTGTACGGCCAAATCGGGTTTGACCATTTCGACTACTAAAATTACCACGACTACCAAATTCGCGATTTCTCATAATATATAAAATTTCCCTAGAAATAACTTCAGGAGAAGGTGCTAGAGATATAATAGAGTCCTATAACTATGAATCAGATATATAAGCTACCTAAATATATTATAACATATACTATTTAGTAAATGAAATTGATAAGAAAGCTGCTTATTTTACGCAAGAAACTAAGATATTTGCTACCGATTTTAAGTTTTAGAAACACGATTATAATAACCTATATTACTAATAAGGTTTAAAAAGAGTTGAAACGCTAAAAACATCCATGGAATTTCTGTGGTACACTATGTAATATCCCATGTCAATAAAACTTGTTGTTGCATCAGGCATTTTTTTGTTGCTTTTCCTTCTCTTACCCAGTAAAACATTAGCAAACAGCAGATTTTCTGTTTCAGTTGATACTACCTATTCCGTTAGTGATACAGGCCTTACTCATGTGCTAGTAAATGGAACTGTAACGAATACTACGGATGTTTATTATGCAGCAAATTATATAATACAGTTTGGCTTTTCAGACATAGAACATATCCATGCTAGTGATAGAAATGGTATGATCCAGCCTCAAGTAAAGAAAACCTCTGGAGGAAATGCAATTACGATTCCATTTCACGCAATAGCCTATGGAAAAGATAAACAAACATCATTTACATTTTCGTTTGATACTACTGATGTCGCAAAGCGTGTTGGCACTATATGGGAAATAAATATTCCTGGGATCGGTGATCAAACAGAATTCTCGGATTTTAATGTACATGTACAGGTCCCACAATCATTTGGGAGTCCAGCATATTCTAAACCCATCATAACAGGTAATTCCCTTGATTATGATAAAAATAGTCTCGGTTCATCCGGTGTTTCACTCGCGTTCGGAACAACTCAAGTTTATAATTATTCCTTGCAGTATGAAATAAAAAATAGTTATCTTTTCCCCATTACAACAGAAATAGCACTTCCACCTAGCACAAATTATCAAGAAGTAACTCTCGATGATATCAATCCAAAACCAGATAGTATAGCACTTGATGCAGACGGGAATTGGCTTGCAACATATTATTTATATCCTTCTCAAAAAATAACTGCGATTGCAAAAGGATCAGTGTTTGTGTCTCTTCATCCAAAGCAAGAAAAATTATCTAATCAACAAAAAAGAATATATACGCTTGAACAACCATTTTGGCAGGTAGCAGATCCCTCTCTTCAGAAACTTGCAAGAGATCTTAAAACGCCGGAAAACATTTATGCTTATGTCGTTCATCATCTACATTATGACTTTACCCGTATCGCAGGAGAACAACAACGAGTTGGTGCAATAAATGTATTAAACGATCCATCTTCTGCAGTATGTCTTGAATTTACTGATTTATTTATAACCCTTGTTCGAGCAGCAGGTATTCCTGCTCGAGCAGTTGAAGGATACGCTTACACAGAAAATAAACAACAACGTCCGTTATTTTTAGAAAAAGATGTCCTTCATGAATGGCCGGAATTTTATGATGCGCAACAACAAACTTGGATTATGGTTGATCCAACGTGGGAAAATACGACAAAAGGTATAGATTACTTTCATACGCTTGATTTTGATCATGTTGCTTTTATACTGAAAGGAACGAGTAGTACTTACCCAATTCCGCCAGGAGGCTATAAATTTTCTGCCGATGAGACGTCAAAGGATGTCTTTGTTACTTTTGGAAAACAATTATCTCTCCAAGATCCTCAAGTTACTTGGTCATTCGATATTCCTCCTGTCCTGTTTTCAGGTTTCCCAATCACGGGTAATTTAACATTTAAAAATATTAGTGATCGACTAGTTCCTCCTGAAATAGTAAAAGTATCTACGCCGTATCTTTTGCCACATACGCAAACTATATATAGCCAGCCCATACCTCCGTTTACTTCAGCTGTTTTACCAGTTAAACTGCAAGCAACATCCTTTTTGACAAATGCAAAAGAGGTAATTACAATACGAGTTGCGGGAAACACGATTACAAAGACAATTTCGGTTTACCCATTCTTCTATAATAAGAATTATCTAATTGGGAGTATTATCAGTGTTATATTCTGTATCGGACTATTTATCGTTGCCACAAGATCCAGGCGTTTATCTTTTTTTAGACGAAAAAGATAATATTTTATATGTTGGAAAAGCAAAACAACTAAGAAATAGAGTAGCTTCATATTTTGCAAATGCATCAATTTTAACGGGAAAAACAGCAGTTTTAGTATCTCAAGTTAAAAAGATTAGAATTGTTATTGTAGAGTCTGAGCTTGAGTCATTACTTCTTGAAGCAAATTTTATAAAAAAGTTTCAACCTAAATATAACATTCGCCTTACTGATGGGAAAGCATATCCCCTCATCCGAATAACCATAAAAGATCCTTTTCCTGCGGTTCTGACAGCAAGAAGACCAGAAGATCCATCTTCCTGGTATTTTGGTCCCTATCCTAATGTAAAAGCAATGAGAATGGTATTGAGACTTATCCGAAGAGTTTTCCCTTTTCATTCAATAGCACATCATTCTCCAAAAATTTGTTTATATAATCATATTGGTTTATGCCCTTGTGTCCCTGCCTCTCCTACAGTAGAAATGAAAAAAACATATAAAAAAACGCTTAGACATATTGCAGATTTTTTAGAAGGAAATACAAAAAAAGTAATAAAAGATCTTGAAGAAGAAAGAGAAGAAGCAAGTAAAAATGAGAATTATGAAAAAGCATCGGGAATTCAAAAACAAATTGATGCAATTCATATAATAACCAGTCCTGTTCATAAACCATTTGAGTATGAAACAAATCCAAATTTACGAACAGATCTTCGAGAAGAAGAGATGAAACATTTACAACATGTCCTCGCTGCTCATGAGGTATATATCGATATTCCAAAGCGGATTGAGTGTTACGATATTTCAAATATTCAAGGAGCGAATGCTACAGGATCTATGGTTGTTTTAACCGAAGGGGAAATAGATACTTCACAATACCGTAAATTCAAAATAAGTACTCCTGGGCCGAATGATTTTGCAATGATGGCTGAAATGATGAAACGAAGATTGAAACATGTTGAATGGCCATACCCAAATTTATTTATTGTTGATGGAGGAAAAGGCCAAATATCTTCAGCAAAAGCTGTACTCGACGACTATGGAATAACAATACCCCTTGTCGGTCTAGCAAAACGAGAAGAAACAATTATTACAACCGAAGGCAAAGAAATCCATTTACCAAAATCTTCTAAAGCATTACGCTTAGTTATGAAAATTCGAGATGAAGCACATCGATTTGCAATAACTTATCATAAAAAACTTCGTTCAAAGGCTGCACTTTCATCACTGCTCAATAAATAATATCCCATTTTTACGAACGCACCTGAGTTTTCATGAATCTTTCTGCATAGAATCTGTTAATCTTAACGATGTCGTTTACGCTTGACTTTTTGTTTAGCTAGCTTTGCATCAAGAAGTTTGTAGATTGTTAAGATCATATAGGGAATAATGAGAATGAACATATGCATGAGACCAATTCGTATACCTACAGTTCTTCCTTGTGGAAATATCCAATCACCTGCCAAATTGCAAATGAATCCCAGACAACATCAATTGCAAAAAATAACGCAACAAATTCAGTATACCTCACCGATAATATGTCCTATATTTGCATTTTTTTTCATTCCATACTATAGTAGTACCTTATGCTCACACGAAAAGAATTAGGCTTGTTTCAAGGCCAAGAATCATTTATAGGCACACGGTCAAATTTACCTTTATCTTTGCAAACACACTCAATCTTATATAAATTTCGGGATGCCGCATCAGTTATCGATAACGGAAAAGTTGAAAAAGCATATGTAACCACTACTCTCCGTAGTTATATTTTTAACAAACAAAGACTCAAAAAAGGGGAGACTATTACACCGATTAAAATACCCCCTAAACCAGATACTTCTTACATATATGCGCTCGATCTCAATGATATTTCAGCGTTAAAAATTGGAAATTCAACGATCAGATTCGGGGAAAGAGAAGGATTACCTCATATGGTAGGACCTCAAGGTCAATTTATTGATTTGCCTCCTAATATGCCTGTTGGGATAGGAACTGATTTAGCTGTAAATGCTCCCGGAGCAGGAAGATTAGAACTGTACGATGAACCCAATGCAGGACCACTACATGCAGTGGTTATGACCGTAATGAATCCAGAAACAAAGAAGCGTATGATTTTAGTGGAAAATATTGATCCGGCGCTTTTCGATATTTCCTTTATTTCTCAAGCGGGAACGACCACGGAACTCAGGAGAAACCAAGCACGTCTAAGTTTAAATTTCCAAAAGGTAGCAGTTACTTCACATGGTTCTCTCTTTAAGCCAAAACATCCTAATCCAGATAATACCTATGGCAATCACGATTATGGTCTCGTACATAGAGATACTATGGTCGTTACAGATGGTATGGGTTTAGCAAAAGGTTCAGATATTGCTGCTAGATTCATCGCAGAAAAACTTATGGAAACGGCATCAAATCATACAACAGAGCAAGTCATCCTGTCATTTCCTGAAATTACTACGCAACTTCACACCTATCTTACTGATAGACAGCTTGATACAAAAAGAGGGGCAAGTTACGCGGTTACTTCTATTTGGAAAGATGAGGTAAATATATTATGGGGTGGAGATGTTCGCGTGTACCATTACCACAAAAAAGATGGTTCAGTAAATAGAGTAACACTCGATGATAATGTGGTATTGGATGACTTTAATAGGTATTATCAAACACGATTCCCCAAAGATCCTGAACGGGCACGCTACTTAGCAACTATTCTTGCAGAAGATATCGCGCAACATGCTTATGATCCTGCACTTTCCCCAGAGGAAGCAATAGAAAAAAGTAAGGCAATAATACACGCTCATGGAATTTCCGAAGTTGATATGCAAAACACTATTTCTCCAAGACTAGCTCACGATGGATCTACACAAATACCGTGGTCATATGAAGATATGTATCGAAGAACAAATTTAATTACAAAATATATCTCAGGAACAAATACACCTGAACCCAATCAAGCGAAAATACACGTAGAGCGGGGCGACGAAATTTATATTCTTACTGATGGAATATATCGAGGACTCACTCAGGAAGAAATTGCCGAAATTGCCCATAGAAAAATTTCTCCTAAAAGAAAATCTGAAGCATTCATTAACACCTCAGAGAAACGTAAATTACGAAGAGACCAAAAAATTTATGGTGCAACCAGACGATTAATGAGAAGTATTGCGCGGGCATTTGATCCAGCGTTAGCACGCGCGCAAGATGATGATCGCACTGCGGCAGTAGCAAGAATTGGATACTAATATAACTTATTTTCTCGTAACGGTAAAGGAGTACGGAAAGTAAAGAAAACTTGCGGGTTGATCATCTTGGAGATATTTTTGAAAATCTGAATAATTTTGTAATCGGATAGAATGATCTAACGTCTTTCTTCCATCTTCAAGTAATTGATCAATACGCGCACTATTATACCCTGTTATATTATTATTTTGATCCGAGTGCCAAATAGAATATTGGTCAGGATCTTTTGGAACATTAAAATTTCCAAGAAATGCCTGAAAGCCATTAGTAGGAATTGATTTTACATAGATAATTTTCGTTTTAATACCAATTTTTACCCATGATTTTGCAATTTCATCCATTACATGTGAATACTCAGGTAACACAGATACCGTAATTGTAGGAGGCCCTATTTTATCTTGTTTTTCTACGCCATCTAGTAATTCTTTTGCGTGTTCTATATCTTGCGTACGAATATCCGATTGTTGATAGGCCCAAGACTGAGGAGAAATAGATAAAGAGGATCTGATTCCTTCAGAAAAATTTGTTGGTAAGGCGTAAGAAAGTGCATCTCGTAAAATTTTATCACTTAAAGTTCGATCCTGTGTATTATAAAACAAGCTCACTAATTGACTGTAATCAATTTGTTTTGAAACTACTGTATTAGGAAAATTTTCAAAACTTTTATTTTCAAACATAATATCAGTTAATCCAACAGCCTTGGTAATATTTCCTAATACAAACGCTATTTTGAGTGATTCTTGCGTAGGATAAAATTGGTATAACCGTACTTGCAAAGGATTATCGGTTTGTACCATAGTTACTGAAGTAACAAAAGTTCCATTTAATTTAATATCCTTTATTTTATATGTACCTATCCCTACGAAATTACTTTTAAAAATTGGTCGAGATATAGCCACCAGAAATGGGGCATAATTTTCCTTAAGTCTGAAAACGATTGTATAAGGGTCTGGACGTTGAATGGTAACATCTGAAAATGAGTAATTTATTTCCTTAGAAGTGAAGGGAGTACCATCTTCAAAAAAAACGTTATGGCGTAATTTAAAAATATACGCTTTACCGCTATCAACAATTTGCCAACTTGTTGCCAAATCTGGATGTGGTTGGCCTGAAGGATCTACAGAGGTAAGTCCCTTTGAGGCATCTTGAATAACAAATGTGGGAAGTGAATCAATCGTATAGGCTCCAACACTACCAATAACTTCTTGATGAACAAGAGGAATTTTAGTTACAAAATTGAAAACAACATAACGTAAAATAAAAAAGAAAGCCAGTCCAAGAACAAATGAGAGAAGAATCGTCTTTCTCCACTTTTTTATATACGCGTTTATTAACCAAAAAAATAGCCTTCTATTAAATGCCATAACTATTTAATGGGGAACAGTAGGGCGATTGAAATTACAGCAAAAAGAACTGCTAATACAATAGTTACATAGATAAGTATCTTCTCAACACTTCGTTTGCTACGATAGAATTCGCCACTTCCACCAAATGCAGTCGCAAGACCTGTCCCTTGCATTTGAAGTAAAATAGATATAATCAATAAGACAGCAATAATTGCCTGGAGGACAAGAAGAAAAACCATATCTCGTATTATATATATTTACAAATCGCTTTTGCAAGTTTTTCAGAACTATGATAAAGCGGAAAATCATCATTTACCAAATCTTCTTTTACTACTCTGGACCCATTTAATTGTTCATCACCAGTTGCAACGACATAGGTATATTTATATTGTTCAGGAATTGGTATTGAATAATTATTATTTACTAACACAATGTCAAATGGAAAACTCTCAATATGTCGTTTTACTGATTCGTAATAATCCTTTAAATTATATCCTTTTGTTTCAAACGGTTTATTTGCTACATTAACTATAAAAATTCTTTTAGCCTTTGTATTTTTAACAGCATCTGCTATTTCAGGAACAATAAGTACAGGTAATAAATTGGTATATAAGTCTCCTGGACCAAGTACCACTACGTCAGCTGATAAAATATTATCAACTACTCCTGGTGCAGCAGGTGCTGTCTGAGGATGGAGAAGCACTTTCTGCAAAATCCGTTTACCTCGGTATTTTCCTAAATCTATTTTTTCTTCTCCAAAAATCTCTTGTCCATCTATAGTAATTGCAGATATATCAACACTACTTTCCGTTGCAGGAAAAAAATTTCCCTGAACATCGAAAAGTTTTTTGAAAACAGCTATTGCACCTTCATAGGTACCTGATAAATCTTTCAAGGCAACCATCAATAAATTACCTAACTTATGACCACCTAATTCATGATCTTTCCCATATCGTTCTCCATTAAATCGATAGGTGAGGAGTTCGGGAATTATTCCTTCTTTATTTTTACTCATAACAGACATACAAGAAACTAAATCTCCTAATGGCATGACATTATAAAGTCTTCGTAAACGACCAGCAGAACCTCCATCGTCAGCCATAGATATAACCGTGTTGATATTTGTTGTATACTTTTTCAATCCACGTAAAAGATTCGCTGTTCCGATTCCACCACCAAGACAGACAATTTGCTTTTCTTTAATTTCATTTATTCTTGAGTCAGCCATGAAAATACTCCTTTCATAATTAAATACACACTACTTACAACTGCAAAGGCAAATACTTCATTTAATTGTGTTCTTGGAGTAACCAAAGCATTAATTCGAATTTGTTCTAGCATAAAGGGCACAATTGTAAATTGTTTCGTTAGCATAGTTAAAAGATAAAAAATAATCATAGTATTAACAATATTACTAACTAAACTATAAAGACCAAAAGTAATTATTGATAGGGGGAAAGTTACAATTGAAAGTATTGGTTTAATAATCATCATAAGTATTGATAAAATTAGGCCGGAAATGAGCAAAGATATTATGCCTCCATTTATCCTTACCCCAGAAAAAGCAATAGACAAAATAAACAATGAAAAGATATTAAATATAATACTTCTCATTATATTTTTCATGGGCACCATATCCTACCAAAAAGTGACCAAGGTGTCAAACGCAGTTATGCAAATATAAAGGCTTATAGTTCGATAACCTGTTAGTTACCGCAGTTAGGACATGATATTTGGACATTTGGTGCCTGCGGTGCAGGGCACGAGGTAGGTGTTGGTGAGGGTATTGTACAAGTAAATGTCCCCGTGCCAGCTGATCCCACTCCACATGAGTTTGCACCGGAGACCTGACAGGTATAAGAATGGTTAACCACCGAAGGGAAACTAGCAAAGGTTTGCGGTGCATTAATTGTTTGGGTTGTTACTTGACCAGTAGTCTTATCAGTAATGGTTACATTGTATTGAGTAGCATTATTGCTAGCCTGCCATTGGCATGACGCTTGATTAGCCTGACAAGCTGGAATGGTAGGTGTGGGTGTAGGAGTGATTCCTGGTGGCAATGTAGGAGTTGGGGTAGGGGATACAATTGGCGTTGGTGATGGAGTAACTGTTGGAGTAACACAATTTGAAGATACTGCGTTTAATGGAATAGCAATATCTGAATATTCTTCTGGGTAAGGTGCTGTAGCATTCCATCCAACAGTTGTCGTTCCGTTCTGAGCTGGTGTATACTGACCACCGTTTATAGTAAGTTGATTAGAATCTCTACTACTCCATAAATTTGAGGCCCCATGTGCCGAATTTAAATTAGTGACATCGTCATCTAATGTTGCTACATCAAAGATAAGTTGAGAAGAATTCGTGTTCGGCACAACAACTGAAGGATTACCATTATTAACCCCTGTTGCTGGATCAGCAAATGGATTGTTTGGATCTATATTATAAAATGTCGCCGATCCAGCATTAACTGAGCCTGCGGCAGTCAACTGAACATTAATTGTATGTTGGCCCTGAGGGGGATTCATCATATACCATATTTCATTCGAACATTTTGTTAAATTACAATCTTTTTCCAATACTTTAGTAAGGGCCTGTCCATTATAGGTTACTGCAGTAGCAGGATCTGGATTGGTCGACGTATTTCGTGATCCATTATCTGCACCAATACCAACTACAAGTATCATATTGTTATTTGAACCTGTGGTATGTTTCCAGGATAATTGAGTAACATTTGCACCTGTTGCTACATTTTTTGCGTCTAATGTAACTTTCGTATTATTACAGGTATTGGTTGGACTCGGAGAAGGAGGTTGGGTAACTGTTGGGCTCGGTGCTTGGCATGCAATTCCCGTACCGCAGAATCCAGCGCCCCCAGGGCCTGATGAGCCATTTGGAGTACTATTTGCCGAACCATAATGACAGCTACCACTACCGTCTACTGTCGTAATAACGAAATCATCTTGGACAGCCCCACATTTGTTCATTTGTGTAGGCCCTATAACAATCGATTGTGAAGTTTTTCCATCCGCCGCGATTCCAGGAGTTGAATTCATACAAGTTGGATTAACCTGATTACCTGTACAATAATTTTTATAAGTAATATAGTGAAATACATGTTGTTTACCATCATTACTTGCAACATTTATTGTAACTCCGTAACTGGTTATATTAGGATTTTTTTGATTTTGCGGACATGAATTTGCACCTTGAATATTCTCTTTCCAAGTAATGGTAAGTTTATTACAACTATCATGTGGGCCTATATTATTTATCTGGGCATTCTGTTGTGTTTGCTGGGTATACCGTGAAAAAAGAACGGTTACCGGAACAGCGACTCCAACAATAAGTATTGCAAGAATTGCAAGAAGCCCCTTATTTAATTTTGGCTTATTAAAATTTATTGGTTTATTTGGGGGTGGGGAAGATGGTGGCAAATTACTATTTGTATGTATAGTTGGATGTACTTGATTATGTCTACCATCATTAGACCACTGAAAATTATCAGACATAATTCTAGATTAAAATGAATCACCCTAGTTGTCAATTAGATAATTATTTTTAAGCTCAAAATTTATAGGTAAATACAAGAAAAGAACTTAAAAGCATTATTACTGAAAATTTTTAATTGATTTGGTTATTACTTGGTAAAGTGAAATAAAAAGTAGAACCTTTACCAATCTCGCTTCTCACACCCATATTGTCTCGTGTCGCTGAACAATTTCTGAAGAAATATAGAGTCATATGCTTAGCACGGAAATTTCGATCAATTGTATCATAAACAATAAAACCTCTCAAAAAAAAAATTTGAAGTTTTTTGTTTATTAACTATGAAGTTAATTTACAATATTAGATAAAATGGATTGTAAGAATATACTAACAACTACACAGGTAGATACCATTTCTCTTAAATTTTCGAAATGTTATTCTTGCTTACATATGTTAAAATAGGGAACATGCAAGCACTTCTCTGTCCCCACTGTAAAAAAGAAGTTGAAATCACTCAAGCACTTCATGATCAAGTATTTGCGCAAGTATCTCAACAAGAACATGAAAGATATCTTAAAGAAGTTGAAAAAGTTCGTATTGAAGAAAAAGAGAAAACAGAAAGACGAATGAAAGAAGAAATAGCGATTAAATTAAAAGATTTAGAAAATGAGAAAAAATCTGCAAATGATCGAATTGAAAAATTAGTCCAACAAATCCTCCAAACAAATGAAGAGAACAGGACATTAAAACAAAAAGACGAAGAAAGAGAAATTGAAAATCAAAAGAAACTCAATCAGCTAGAAGAAAAGATTAAGGCAGAAACAATGAAAAAAGTTTCTGAAGAAAAACAATTCGAAATCCTCCAAATGAAAAAACAACTCGAAGACACACAGAAAGCTCTTGAGGATGCAAAGCGAAAATCTCAACAAGTTTCACAACAATTACAAGGAGAAGTTCTTGAATTAGAGCTTGAAGAAATGCTACGAACAGCATTTCCCTTAGATACTATCGAAGCAGTTGGTAAAGGAATCAGTGGTGCAGATATCCGTCATATTGTCAAAAGCCCCCTAGGAAATATCTGTGGTGTTATTTTATGGGAATTTAAACGAACCAAACATTGGGAAGATAAATGGATTGGTAAACTAAAAGATGACGTACGCGCAGAAAATGCAAATATTCCAGTAATTGTCAGTCAAATACTACCTAAAGAAGCGGAAAATGGCCTGGGTCTAAAAGATAAAGTTTGGATATGCGGTTTTCCTCTCGTTTTACCTCTTGCTGAACTATTACGAAATAATCTTTACGATGTTGCAAGACAAAAAGCAATGCAATCAAATAGTACAGAGAAAGCACAATTAGTCTATACGTATTTAACAAGTCATGAATTCCAACAACAAGTTGAAGCTATGGTAGAAACCTACCAAGCTATGAAAGATCAACTTGATAGAGAGAAAATAGTATTTCAGAAACAATGGAAGATGAGGGAAGAGCAAATTTCTCGAGTTCTTCTCAGTACCGCAACAATTATAGGTAGCGTACAAGGTAAAATCGGAACATCCATGCCTCAAATAAAAGGGCTTGATTTGTTTGACCTCGAAGATGGTAAAGAAAATAAACTTCCCCTATAACATCTCATAGTTTGACAGTCATGAAGAAGTATGGGATACTTTCTAAATGTCAAAGTTCTGATTGATAGACAGCGAGAAGAACAGTATAAACTTTATAACTAACAAAAATTCATTTATGTATAATACTAACATGACGAGAATAGCAATGATTTCACTTCATACTTCACCACTAGCATCAGAAGAAGGAAAAGAAACTGGTGGCATGAATGTTTATGTTCTTAAACTCTCTCAGGAACTCGCTAAAGACGGTATTTTTGTGGATATTTACACTTATAGACAAAATAAGAAGCAACAACGAATTATTACAATTTCTCCTAAACTTAGAGTAATTCATATTGATGCAGAAACACCACGTCACATTCCAAAAAAAAGACTTTTAAATCATATCTCTGAATTCTCAGATAGTATGTGTTCAGTAATACAAAAAGAACAAATTTCTTATGATCTAATACATAGCCATTATTACTTGTCTGGCCTTGTCGCTCTTAAAGTAAAAGAAAAACTAAAAAAACCAATCGCAATTATTCATATGTTTCACACGCTCGGTCTCATGAAAAATTTAGTAGCACGTGAAGAAAACGAAAGGGAAGATAAAGAACGTATTGCTTCAGAGTTCCTTCTTGCAGACAAAGCTAATGCAATTATTGCGTCAAGTGATACGGATAAATTATATCTTCAGTATTTATACAATGCTGATCCTCATAAGGTATTTGTCATTACTCCTGGTGTCGATACTCAGCAATTTAAACCAATTGATAAAACTATTGCAAAAAGAGAGATTCAGGCTAATGTTACCCATAAAATAATATTATTTGTCGGAAGGATTGAACCATTAAAAGGTATTGATGGTTTAATTTATGCGATGAAAATATTACGGAAACGAAATCCTAATCTATCTTTATGTCTTTGGATTGTTGGAGGAGATATATCGCAAAAATCACATCGTTGGTCACGCGAATTGCAAAAATTAGAAGAGATAAGAAATGTTCTTCATCTTAATTCAGTTGTTACATTTGTGGGTCAGCAACATCAAAAAAACCTTCCTTTTTTTTATAATGCATCCGAAATTGTTGTGATGCCATCTCACTACGAATCATTTGGAATTGCAGCGCTTGAAGCTATGGCATGTGGCATACCGGTTATTACAACGAATGTTTCAGGAATCACTGATTTATTAACTCCAGAACAAAATGAACTAGTTACATCGGTAAATAATCCTCTTGAATTATCAGAAAAGATTGAATATCTAATAACGAACCAGAAAGTATATCGGCAAATAAGTCAAGAAATTATTTCACTTGCAAAAGGGTTTGATTGGAAAATCACAAAAGAGAAATTAAAGAAGATATATAATAATTATATCTGATCACCGGCATCAAAACTTACATTATTATTATAATACGATGAACCTACAAGCCCACTATTTGGAGTTGTTCCGTAAATAGTTACTAATGTTCCTGGATCTTGGTTAGTTGAATAGGTCGTAAAGCCAGTCGTGGAAGGATTTACCCAATCATAGAGCGCTTTTGCATCAGATATGCGCATATTGACACAACCATGACTTTCTGGCTTCCCTAACCCTACATTTGGATCATACCAATATTCACCGTGAAGACTATATCCTAAATCTTTTCCAATTTTAGCATTATAGAAATACATAGTCCAAGGTACATTTGGTAAATAATATGAGGTTGCACCTTCACCACCGGCCATTAAAGTAGCTTGTAACTTAATCCAAATTTGGAATGTGCCTGTAGGAGTTAAATTCCATTTACCAGTAGCAACAGAATCATTAAATACTAGAGTAGAACCCTGAAATGCGTAAAGACGTTGCTGTGATAAATCAACATAAATATGTTTAGAACCAGTCGTAGCTCCTAAAACAGCATGAGAACCAAGAACCTGCTCAGCTTGAGCAAAATAAACTGGTTGAGGAACGTGCACTATTTTCCCTTCATACATTCCTTGTGTACTATTTGATATATTCCCAGATAAATCCTTAGCACAGGTAATAGTATTGGCGCACGGAGGAAATGAAGCATTCCTTTTTACAATCTGAAGTACTCCAGTAAGGATTAATAAAATACAACCTAATGAAAATACCATTGAATAATAAGAATAGACGAAATTCTTAGTTTCTTTCTTTTGAGCACCTTTCAGAAGAACTTTTTTCTTTTTGATAGTTTTTTTCTTCATGCATTTTTAGCGTATCGCATATTTTTTTAGTTGTAAAGTAGCGTTTTTCAGCTTAGCAAAGATACATCTTCTTTTTGAATTATAGCTTATAAAACATCAATTTATCCAACTATGAAATAAATATTGCATTTTATAATTGATTCGTTTATTGTGAAATAGGATGAGAAAAAACATTACAAAATCAAATACTTCGGCAGCAAGAAAAAGAAACACTTGGCTATACAGTCTTTTTGTTTATCAAATTGGAATCAGTGTTTTAGTTTTTTTGTTTGCAGGTCTCTTTCTTACTCCAATAATCTCAACTCCCATATTAAGTTTTTATAGTTTAGAATGGTGGACAAATGTATTCTACTTCTTTATTAACCTATACGCGCTTCTTTGCTTAAAAGTCATTTGGGAATGGAATAAAGTAGGGCTTTATGGATTATTCGCTTATTATAGTCTTTATCTCATTATTGGTTTTTTTATTCATAACGTTACCCTATATGCTTTTTGTCTAATAGGCTTTGTTTTGCTCGTATTTTCGACCTACACTAATTGGAAAAAATTTGTCTAAATACCTATCAGGTCACTTATATCAAGCTTGATTATAGTCTCATAGTATGATACACTCGTACTTCTATCTCACCTATGGGACTACTTCAAATTTTACTGATTATCATAAGTATTGCTAGTTTTTCACAAAAAGACTATTTGGCACATATACAGACACAGCCGAGGGCACTGACAAAGCTTGCTGTTCATGAAATGCCTATGAATGATCGATATGGAGTAGCCTCAGTAAATGAAGTATTTAAAGAAAATATACTCCTTACAATTGCGTATATGCGTGGATTAGTAAAACATGATAATCAGATCAACTGGGCACAGGTAAACAAACCATTTCATTATGAATTTGTGCTAAAGCCTCATGAAAATTTTGCATTTCACGACGATGTGTTACCTCAATACCAAGGAAAAGTTACTTATACAACCCATGCACACTTTGATGCTCAAGAAGGTTTTATTTCTGATGGCTATTTATTTGGAGACGGAGTATGTCACGCTGCATCATTAATGGCCTGGGTTGCCAAAGATGCTGGATTAGGAGTTATCGCACCTACCACACATAATTTTGCGATAATACCTGATATCCCTAAATCTGACGGAGTAGCCATTTATGATTCTCCAGGAGAAACTAACTCAAGTGCTTTACAAAATTTATATATAACCAACACAAAAAACAATCCCGTTATTTTTGCTTTTGATTATCACGATAATACACTTACCTTTACTATTAATAAGTTTAATTAACCATTATTGATTTAATTATTATAATAGGGAATAGCACTGTAGAAATATCAATTATGAAGTCTAAAGAACATGGACCAATATTTATTCTATTTACCATAGGTGAAGCAACAGGAAATCAAGGATATATGTGAGACCTCATAGATCACAAATGCTACAAAAAGGCATGGTATTCTTTAAGGTACTCTCTGAAGCACCAGAAGTGACAGCTACACGAAGATCTATAAAAGAGAACTATATCGAAACAAAGAACACAATAAGTCAAGCAATTAACAGAAACCCCTTTTTAGGTCTTTTAATGGTGGGTGGTGTTGTTGAAGTATTGCTGGAATAACAGAAGGTAATCCTTTCCAAGCAATTTTCGGCACTTTAGCTGCAACGAGTCCCTACTTGGCTGAAAAAATTGGATAGGTATTTTCACAACACATTGAAATATAGCCATTTTTTTCTGTTTTGGAACAAGAATCGCTGCGAATGCAAGCTGAGAGTGAAATATCAACCAAGCATGTTGAGAGTACTCTCGGACTATTCACTCAAGTAGATATAACTTTTCTTTAAGAAAAAAATGCAGAACAGATAATTGAACAACGGCTACAAAAATATAAAGAAGAAAAGAACAAATTACCTAACATTCGTTAATCATAATTACCAATTTATTAATTTTACATTAATGCTTGCTTTTTACTTTTCTTTTTTTCTGGTATTATTTGTGACATGCTGCCTGATAAAATTTGTTTCGTAGACATCGAAACAACTGGATTAAGTGTTGTTAGAGATAGAATTATTGAAATTGGTATTGTTCGAATTGAAAATAACAAGATTGTAAAAACTTACGAAACCCTTATTAACCCCCAAACATATATTTCACCACTTATTGAAAGCATAACAGGAATATCAAAAGACGCACTGCTAAACGCTCCAACCTTTGATGATATTAAAGATGAACTACTATTTCATTTAGAAGATTCTGTCTTCGTTGCTCATAATGTAAGATTCGATTATGGATTTTTGAGAAACGAATTTTTACGAGCTAATAGAAAATTTTCATCAAAACATTTTTGTACAGCAAAATTATCAAGAAAACTATTTCCTCAATATAAACATCATAATCTTGATTCACTTATTGAAAGGTTTCGATTTACCTGCAAACATAGACACCGTGCCTTCGACGATGCAAAAATATTATGGGATTTTTATGAATTACTATTGAACCAAATTCCTCTCAAATTACTTGATGAAGCGATAAATACTCAATGTAAAAAGCCTCAAGTACCTATCGATGTATCATCTAAAACAATAGAAAATCTTCCTGAACTTCCAGGCGTTTATATTTTTTACGGAGAAAACGAAGTGCCTTTGTATGTTGGAAAAAGTAAAAACATTCGTGATAGAGTACTTTCACATTTTACTAACGACTATATGTCATCGAAAGAAATGAAAATATGTCAACAAATAAAAGATATCAAAACAATTGTGACATCTGGAGAACTAAGCGCTTTAATCAAGGAGTCTCTTTTAATTAAAGAATTACAACCAATTTATAATCGAATGCTTCGGATAAGTAGAAAGTTAATTATTTTAAAGAAATCTGAAAATGAGAAAGGATATCAAACTGTTACTATGGATACCGTTGATACAATCGCTTCTGCTGACGTACCACATATTCTTGGTATTTATCGATCGAAAAGACAAGCTAAAAATTTTCTTATTAATTTAGCAAAAAAGTACAATTTATGTGAGAAATTGCTTGGTTTAGAAAATACAAATAATGCATGTTTTAGTTACAGATTAAATGCATGTAAAGGAGCCTGCATTGATGAGGAAACCGCACTTAAATATAATTTACGTTTTATTCAGGCATTTACTCAATATCGCCTCAAAACATGGCCTTTTCCAGGTCCAATTATTATAAAAGAAAAAAATGAATTCAACCAAATTGAAGAATGTATTGTTATAGATAAATGGTGCCTTATCGGTAATATAACAATACAAGACAATGAATATATTTCTACCGAAGTTAAGAAACCTTTTGATTTAGATATTTATAAAATACTTGTTAGTTTTTTACAGGAACCTGGAAATTTAAAATATATAACCACAATTTCTCCTCAGGAAGTTCAACAACTCTCATTCGATAATTCCTTACTACAAATAATTCCTTAACTTTCATACTAAATTTAAGATATCTGATTAAAATATAGTTCTAAGAGAATAATAGATGCTATTGCAGCGGTGAGAAAATATAATATATCGATTTTTGATTTATCTTTTTTAAAACGAGAAAAATAACCTGTTAGCCATTTTAGAAATAATCTTATTAATATAATATTTATAAGAGTTAATACAATAGTAACCATTGTTGGCCAAAGAATATTTCTACTATCATTTGGTATATACAAAAATAATATATTTGCTAAATTTAATGCGAGAAAAAATGAAACTAATGACGCAGCTATACCAATGCATATATTTGTTATTACAAAAGAATATTTCATTTTAATTTTATGGAAACTTCGAATAATTTTTCTCATTGTCGATAATAGCTAATCTGTAGAAGAAAGATTTTTTACTATAAATTCAAGTACACGATTATACGCAAATAAATCTTCATCGGTAATACCACCCAATAATTGTTTAAGTCTTGCTGCAGCTTCACTTTCAATTTGAGGAACTATTTCTTTTCCTTTTTGTGTGAGAGTTAATAATTTTGCACGACGATCTTGTGGATCATCAGTTCGAGTAACTAAACCTTTTTTTTCTAATTGATCAGCTAATGTGGTAACTAATGGAGCTTCAACACTTAATATTTCAGATATTTCTGCAAGTCGTACTCCATCTTGTTCAAACACTTGACCTAAAATTGTCCATTCTGGAATTGATAAGTCATATATTGAAAGAATTTTTGCTAAATGACCACGCATTATTCTATACGCTTTTGCTTGCAATAATCCACTCTTATAAGTTGTATACATAGGCAGGAATATTCATAGATCTACATTTTTTATTATAAATACTCTTAAGTAGGCTATATTTATAGTATAAATAATTCATATTACAACCACAAGTGAATCAAGTTAAATGTTATTTTTACTTAGGTACTTTTAAATTTATTAAGAAGATACATGGTAGTTAAATATAGTAAAGATATTACTATTTATGAAACTTACATTCTTTAATTATTTCTTTTTAAAGGATGCAAAAATAAATTTCTTCTTCTTTAATAAATTTAAAACAACAAGCAAAGGTATAATAAAGAGAAACCATGCTAAGTGTATGGTAATAACTTTTTTACTAATAGATGCTCCGGCAACTTTCGTATCTTGGGGGCCTGTTGACATACCTGCCACTGCAGCATAGGGAATTCCTGAAATCTGTTTGCTGCCGAGTAAATATGATGAATATGGTTGATATGTATTATATCTATATTGAGTAGGTTGATAGGAATTTCTGTTTTGAGGATAAAAAGTACCATATGTATTTCTGAAATATTGTTGTTGAGTAGGTAACGACTGTTGATAATATGTAGTCTGTTGAGGCATCGGTGTAATGACTTGTTGAATAATTGTTTGTGTGGGTGCTGTTGTCGCTCTTGGAGTTACGGTAACACTACTGGTAATAGATGATTGTGTTTGAGACGACTGAGGTAATGTTGGAGCTGGCGCATTTTGACCAGGACCTACAAAACTTCCCACCCAGTTTCCAAAGACATTGACCAAGGTTGTTATAACTTTTGCACCTCTTGCAATATTTGTATTTACATAATTAACGATATTGGCAATAACGTGAGCATCTCCTGTTGTTATATTCGAACTTCCACCAGTATTATCCACAGCATTATTACCACCGGTATTAGCAGCTAAATTTAAATTATTAACAACTTTAGCAGTGTTTTGTTGCGTTGTGGTTGAGTTGCTTGTTGTATTGGCAGACGAATTATTATTTGACCCACTTCCATTGCCACTATTGGTTGCAGACGTATTCGATGAGCCATTAGAAGCAGTGACATTACCCTTATTATCAACACTAAATGTTGTCCCTGGTGAACCTGCCATTGTTGAACCTTGAGGAGACCCAACAATTTCTCCTAACCATTGTCCGGCTTTGTGAATAATCACTAACCACCATGCACCACCACTAACATTCGAGTTAGCAACATTAAGAACATTGACATCCTGTGTTGCATTTCCTGTTTTAGTTGTATTATTTCCGTTCGTATTATCATTAGAATTGTTATTACCTGTGGTACTTGAGATATTAAGATTATTTTGTATATCTGCGGTATTGCTTTGTGAGGTAGTATCTGTCACATTTGTGCTCGCATTAGCAGAATTTGATGAATCATTACCATTTCCAATATTAGATGCTGCTTGGCTAGAGCTGGAAGTACCGGATGGCGCAAGAGCTAACGCACTTTCTGGTAAAACTATATTCCCTGTGAGTGTTCCAAATATATTAACGACATTATATTGTACGTTTCCCTCAATATTATTATTCGCGAAAGTAATTGCATTTGCTGATACATTGGCATTACCTGTAGTTATATTACTGTTTCCCCCTGTATTTTCGCTTGCTGTATTATGCCCGCTATCTGCCACTAGATTAATATTATTATTTACTGTAGCATCGTTATTTTGAAACGTATTATTTGCAGTTACCTCTTGAACATTTGCTGCGTTACTACTACCAGACCCATTACCAGTATTTTGTCCTGATAAATTAGAACATCCCGATATACAGTTTGCAGCCATATTTGTAGGTGATAAAACTATATCGCCATTTTGATTACCATCAACATTAAATTGAGAGACAGATACACTAGCAAGATTTGTATTTACTCCAGTTATACTAGTACCCGTTTCATTAGCACTTCCTGAATTTATATTTGAATTCCCAACATTCTGAGAATTATTATTATTCCCTGTAACAGCTGCGTGAGTAATGTTATTTCCGACATTTGCAGAATTACTTTGATTTGTATTTGAAGCATTTGCAACACTTGCAGATGCAGCACTGTTTGATTGTGCGCCATTATTATTATTTACAACTTGCGTTGATCCATTATTATTTTGTGTATTTCCATTAGATAGATTTTGTACCGTAGGAGAGACTGAATTATTAGCCGAAGTATCGATTGTTGAATTATTTGTTACATTTCCTGTATTTATCGTTGAATTGCCTACCTGTTTACCATTCGAACTACTTTGAGAATTGGAAGAATTGTCCGTTTCATTAGTTTTCGAATTCGTGTTATTTGTAGAAGGATTTACAGCTTTATTCCCATCATTATTCGAATTACTGTTCTGTGATGCTGGCTGGTTAGTAGGCTGGGATGTAGGAGTGACGGCTGCAGTTGTTGGAGAAACACTATTTTGATTATTTGATTGCGATGGTGCGGTAGGTTGTGTTGGTGCAGTTGGTTGATTTGGCGGAGAAGGTGGAGTTGAATTATTACTTTTATTCCCACTGTCAGAATTATTTGTACTAGAATTAGTATTTGTATTATTCCCTTGAGGAGCAGACTGAGGAGGGGGTGGAGCTGCTTGTTGAGACGCAGGGGGTTGAGGAGGAGGGGGTGGAGCTGAACTATCATCTGCAAAAGTTATTTGCGGATTTATCCGAAATACCAAAAAACTCAATATGAGAATATATATTAAGATATGTTTTATTTTTGATGTTAAAATATCTTTTTTCATGTTAGATTGCTCACATAATATTTTTTTTGTATAATTGCGTTCCTGGGATGTAGGGGTCTCGTTGAAGTGCTAACGAGACCTCCTACATCACGCTAATTAGAAACCGAAGTTCATGGACCAACCTCCTGGAAGGCTGAACCCATCACTTACAGTCGCACTATTAGCTTCGTTTACCACTGTATCATTTTGCCAGGCTTGGCCTGTTGAGATAGAATTTGGATCTCCTATTAAATAGAATGATCCAGTATTATCTGCTGCGTTATTTGATCCAGAAGTAAGATCCGGTGTCAATGCATTGGTAAAAGAATTACCTTGCGTTTGAAATGCTGATTGATTATTTTGACTTGTTTCAGCTGTATTATTCGCTGACCCAAAACCATTTCCAAGCGTGTTGGTAATGATTGTTGGTGAACCTGCACCACCAAGGGAAGCCGATGCTGAGTTAGCAGCATTACCTACCTTGACGTTAGAGAATACTCCTCCGGTACCAATCGTATTATTACCATTGGTATTGTCACTAGTATTATTCAAGCCAGAATTTACTGCACCTGCAATACTATTTGACACTGATGCATTTTGGTTCTGTTCTAATAATGCTGTACTGGTATTAGATTGTGAATTGTTACTCGTTGAGTCTGCTCCATTTCCACTTATTATGGATTTTTGGAGATTTCCCAAGTATGAACCATTACCACCTAATGAACCTTGAGCACTATTAGCAAAATTTTGCAACCCGACATTCGAGTTTACTGCACCGGTAAAGATAGCGTTACTGCCACCTGTATTAGCATCGGCAGCATTATTACCAGAATTCACATTCTGATCGACTGCGTTAGCAAAATTTGCACCTTGTGTTTGGAATAACGATTGCGAATTATTTTGAGTAATCGCATTACTGTTATTTGATCCAAAACCATTTCCGGTAATTTGTGACCAAGTATTTGCACCACCTCCAAGTCCTGAATTATCTCCGACTGATGCTGATGCAGCATTGGATTTATTGACAATATTCGTATTTGCAGTGGCCATGCCAGTGCCAATAACGGTATTACCTCCGGTGTTATCACTGGCATTATTATTACCAGTATCCACCTTACCAGAAATTGTATTACTAATATTTGATTGTTGTGATTGTGAAACAACAGTAGTATCGGTTGCTGTTACCGCTTGATTATTGATAGAATTTGCACCATTTCCGTCTGTTACGACAGTTGTATCTGCAAATGCTGATCCAAGAAAAAGTGAGGTAACTAAACCAAAAGTTGCTGCTGTTGCAACGACCTTTTTTAAGGTATTTGTAGTCATTTTTTATTTCACCTCCTTTCTTAGACGTAAGATTTCTTGTTTGTACAAGAGCACTTCACATTACCATACTGTATTTTTTGTATGAAATAAGTAGGTAATCATAAAGTAAGTATTTCGTAATAAAGTTAATAAGCTTACTTAGTTTTGTTATTTAACTTTATTATTTAATTGCCTTAGTTAATAATATTAAACTTTTGCGTATTATTGTCAATATCTATTTTGATCCTAAAAAATAAAAATTTAATGAGAACAAAAAAACCTCAAATTATAATAAGATACAGAATGTTATAGTATGATTAGATTTATAATTACCGCGGATTTAACATTGCGAGCGATATTGTCGTTTTACTTCCATCTATCTCTCCAACTAATAATTTAATATTCTTATCTGTTTGATTAATTGCGAATCCTATTCTTGTTAACTTTGTAGATATAGCATCAACTTCAACCGGATCATTATGTAAATCGGGAGCAAGCAAATCAGGCTTATTATTTACTTGTAATCTAACGTAATCCCGACTATTAATTTGAATATTCTTATCATACGAATTCGTTAATTGAATATTGATGATGAGAAATACCTTACCTTTCACGGGTACTGCTTTTTGACCATTTATTAAAATACTGTATTGAAGTGATGCATTAACTATTTGATAAGATAATTTAGTAATTTCATTACCAGAAGCATCCTTTACAGAAAAACTAAAATTCTTATTTAACGATTGTACTTTACTATTCACTATTTGATTAGTTGTATTGGCCGACAATCCAGTAGGCGAAGTAAACCTACCAAAGAAAAATGAGCTTATAAGTAAAATAACTATAACAAACCATAGACTTAATTTTCGTATAACCTTCTCGTTTGTAATTCGTTTCATAGTTACTGTAAAGAGACAGCTACTGTTACTTGATTACTCCCAGGACTCTTCGATATATCAACACTAATATGTAACGACCCATTTGAGGCTACTAATTTATTTGAAACGTTTCCATTTGTATTTGTAGTAATAAAGGACGTTGTATTCATACCCAATTGTTGAATCTTATTCTTAAACCAATTGGTGATAACAGTAGCATCGTCAGTTGATAGCAATGTTACTGCATTTCCACTTTGTGATTGTACTGAACTATTGGGATAAATAAAGTCATTTAATGATCCTGTCGAAGATGTTGCTTGAGTAGGTGATGGGGCTGAAGTTATTATTTGTGGTGGTATTGTATTTATCACTGTAGGTGTGGGAACAGATACCGAAGGTGATTGGGTAATAGTAGGTGATATTGTAGGAGCATTCGTTGGCGTTGGTGTCAGGAAAAGAATTTTTGGCGAAGGAACATGCTTTCGCGCAGTAAAAATAATTACTGGAATTAAAAGTAACAAAAGTAATGCGAATCCTTTTATTAACATAATTGTTAATTTACTTAAATATATTAGAATATTTTATTCCAAATTACAAATATGGACGACTAAGTTATTAATGGAGATTCTGTTTTGATATCCTTACTTTTTCGATAAATATAGATTGATTCTTTTACGAGAAATGGTTTCCATGAGGGAAATTGGAAGCCATTAGAAACAACCTTTGCATTGATTGGGAGTTCTTTTTTTAATTTTTTTTCAAGATCTTTCATAATATAGCTTATCCCAAAAATCATAACAACTTGGTATGATGAAAAATTTTGTGACCAAAAACTTTTCCAATGGATAAACGCTTTATATTGGAGATTATTTCTTCGTATTTTTATTCGAGAAAATAAAACCAGAAAAGGGTTTATTTCAAATCCATGAGCAATTGCTCCTTTTTCCGCCATCGCAATAACTATTCTTCCATCACCAGAACCTAAATCTGCAACAATCATTCCCGGAGTTATTTTAGCGAGATCAACCATCTTATTAACTCGCTTTGTAGATGTTGGTAAAAAGACAGCACCTTTTATCATTGAAGCCACGGAAATCACAATAAAAAGAAGAATAATAATAAGTTCTATCAATTCAACAATAATTAGCAACATACCTTGCATAATAACTTATTCTTCGTATATATCACAAGAGCAGAGCAAGTTATTTAAATTATTCGATAAATAGGCTATGATGAATCTAGTATTTAATAAATTTATCTAAACAAGAATGAATACTTTTAAGAGCCTTTTCCTTACCTCAAAAGGTTTTGGGTTCGTCATGTTCCTTCTTTTTATTTTTGGTATAGGAGTAACTATCAAAAATTTACAAGACACCCAGACTGCAAATACTAACGCGAGCATATCAGTAAAAATACAACAACTTACCCGTTTTTCTCATGCGAAAGCCCATCATCCATTACGGCAAAGAAGTTTATATACAAGAGTGTTACCATTTAGTGGAGCTGGGCTAGGATATACTCCCACTATCATTAGAAACGCTTACCACTTACCTGCGTCAGGAGGTAATGGAACAATAGCTATTATTGATGCATTTAATACTCCATCTGCAGAAGCGGATCTAGGAGTATTCGATTCACAATTTAATTTACCTGCATGCACAAAAGCAAATGGCTGTTTTACCGAACTTTATGAATCTGGAAAAGTACCACCTACAGATCCCTCGAACCAATGGCCATTAGAAACCGATTTAGACATTGAATGGGCACATGCAATAGCACCAAACGCGAAGATTCTTCTTGTAGAAACTACTTCTGATAATATGAATGACTTAATTTCAGGTACAGTTTTGGGAGCAAATCAATCAAATGTAATTGCTATCTCAATGAGTTGGGGATACCCCGGTGAATTTTCTCAAGAAACTCAAGGCGATCAATACTTAACAAGTCCATTTGGAGCAACATTTTTTGCAGCGTCTGGAGACAGTGGCAATGGTACATCATGGCCAGCTACATCTCCAAATGTCATTTCGGTAGGAGGCACAACATTAATTCTCAATGGAAATAGTTTTACGGAAACAGCATGGAGTGGTAGTGGTGGAGGAGTGAGTCAGTATGAATCAGAACCAAGCTATCAATCATCTTATGGTATTCCAAATGCACAGAATCACCGAGCAATTCCCGATGTCTCAATGGTTGCAGATCCGAATACAGGATGTCTGACCTATGTTGCCGGAAGTTGGTATATCATGGGAGGAACGAGTTTAGCTACTCCAATTTGGGCAGCAATAAGTTCTTTAGGAAATAAACCTGTTACACAAAATGTGGTATACCAAAACGCTAAGTCAAATTATTCATATTATTATAATGATATTATCCAAGGAAATAATGGAACTTGCTCAACTTATTGTTCAGCAATGAAAGGCTATGACTTCGTAACTGGGCTTGGAAGTCCAATTGCCCTCCCTTACTCCGTACCAAGTGGAATTTCAGCCACTCCGACCCCAACCACAAAACCAACAGCTACACCTACCCCAAAAGCAACCCCTAGCCCAACGAATAAACCAACTGCAACACCAACGGATACTCCTAAACCAACCCCTACTGTCATACCAACAGCTACCCCAACGCCTAATCCAAATGGAACCTACTTAAATGTAATAGTAGGTTTTCATGGAATTGGTTACGGTGGCGATAATGTCAATCCAAATAGTATTGGTAATATGAACCCCAAGCACCTTACTCGTTCTCTTAGTATTGCGCTTACGGACCTACAAAACAAAGCATATGGTCCATATACTAGTCAGATTACGTTTGATCAAACCTCAGGATTATTTAAAGGAAATATATCTCTTGGATCACTTCCCTCAGGACAATATCAAATCAAAGTTTCATCTCCAGAATATCTTACTAAGCTAATACCATCGCTTATACAAATAACACAAAAACAAACTGCACAATTATCAAATATATTTCTTGTAACAGGGGATATTGATCAATCAAATTCTTTATCCATTCTTGATTACAATATTTTGGCTGATTGCTATGGGACCAAGCAATCAACTTCATCCTGTAAACATCCACCTACCCAAAGTACATTTGGTGCTGACCTTGACGATTCTGGTACAATTGATGGTATAGACTATAATCTTTTTATTAGAGAATTATCAGTACAGCAAGGCAATTAATGATTCGTAAATTATCAGTTCCTAAACCAATCCCATTCACAAAAAAAGGCTATCAAAATTTGCTTAATGAACAGAAAATACTTCAAAAAGAACGTTTGGTCGCTGTTAGTGAACTGCAACGAGCTAGAGAAATGGGTGACCTTAAAGAAAATGGATTTTATCGTGGTGCAAAATTTAAACTCATTAGTATTGATAGAAGATTACGTGAATTAACGTATCTTATTCGTTACGGAAAAGTTATAGAACAAATTCAACAAATAAACACTATTAATATCGGCTCAGAAATTACAGTTAAAGAAGGAGAAAGTATAAGAAAATTTATACTCGTAGGAGAGTTTGAAGCAAATCCGTTAGAAAATAAACTTTCTCATAAGTCACCGATCGGAAGAGAACTTTTAGGCAAAAAAGTAGGAGAGACTGTAATTATTCGTATACCATCTGGTGAAGTAACTTATAAAGTCCTATCAATATCATTACCCTAATCACGCAATTATTTAGTATAATCAAGCTTTTATGAACGTATTTACTAAATTTGCGACTGATAAATATCGTTGGCTTGCTCTTGTTTTTTTAACTCTCGGGCTTGCTATTGTCATTATTGATAATAGTGTTTTAAATGTTGCTATTCCGTATATATTGAGAGATCTTCATACCTCTTTTTCAAATATACAATGGGTTATTTCGGGATATGCGCTGATAATTGCTACTTTATTAATTACCATAGGAAGACTTGGAGATATGGTTGGTAGAAAGAAAATCTTCCTTTTTGGAACTGTTTTATTTGCAATTGGTTCTTTTTTTGCATCAATATCTCATGATATTGTTTTACTCTTTTATGGAGAATCATTTATTGAAGCACTAGGAGCTTCAATGATGTTAACATCATCCCTTTCACTTTTGGTAAGCCAGTTTCAAGGTAAAGAACGAGCAATTGCTTTTGGTATTTGGGGATCTGTAGCTGGAGTCTCTGCAACAATAGGTCCGCTTTTAGGAGGATATTTTACTACTTATTATTCATGGCGTTGGTCCTTAAGAATTAATGTTTTTGTTGCCTTAATTGCAGTTATTGGATCAGTATTTATACAAGAATCTCATGGACTTGGTGAAAAAAAATTTGATTGGTTTGGGACAATATTTTCAGGCTTGGGACTTTTTAGTTTAGTGTTTGCATTAATCGAAGGAGAAAACTACGGGTGGATTAGACCAAAAATTTTTAGTATTGACGGGTGGAATTGGCCATTTTCAAATATTTCAATTATTCCATTTGCATTTGGCTTAGCTATCATTTTCCTTTCATTGTTCTTTATTAATGAATACGTTCTCGAAAGTAGAGGACAAAGTCCGTTATTAAAACTGAGTATGTTCCACTATAATGGATTTAGTCTTGGACTTGTCACCCTTGGCATAGTTTCACTTGGCCAATTCGGATTATTCTTTGTATTGCCTATCTATTTACAAAATGTTCTTGGACTAACAGCTTTTAAAACAGGCATTGTTTTATTATCATGTTCACTTTCCATTGCAGTCTGTGGACCAGTATCTGGATTTATTGCGTCAAAATTTGATCCAAAATGGGTAACTACAGTAGGGATGTTCGTTTTGGCAATAGGAACCTATTTACTGCACAGTTCTTTAAGTAAAACAGCAAATGGCTATTCTCTTGCTCCTGCATTAATAGTTTTTGGAGCAGGGATAGGAATAGCTTCTGCACAATTAACAAATATAATATTATCGGCGGTACCTCCATTTTATACTGGAGAAGCTTCCGCCGCTAGCAACACTATTAGACAGATTGGAACAAGCGTTGGAACTGCAATTATTGGAGCAATATTAGCTGCATCAGTTCATTCAAATACAGTCAACAATATTTATAAAGATAATGTTATTCCTGAGAAAATTAAACCACCTTTACTACAACGTATTCAAAATATTAATATTGAAAGCGGTCAGACATCTCCATCAAATGTTAATAATCAAACAATAGCATTATATATAAAAAATGATATTCAATCAGCATTAGTCAGTGCATCGAAAGATGCACTATTAATAGCATTGTTATTTATTACAACAGGTGCCGTTGTTTCACTTTTTATCCCAAATTCTCAAACACAGTTTCATCAAGAATCATCAGAAGCAAACTCTCATCAAAACGAATCTCAAATTGAAAATAAATCTCAAGAAGATACGACACAACCATCTAATGAAAATTCACGTACATCTCCAGGAAGACGTTAATTATCAAGGGAGTAATAATTAAATGACAGAGGGGGTTATTCAACTATCCCGTTTTGATCGACAAGTACGCCAATATCATCTCCGCGGTTCTCATCTATTCCTGATTTATCATCAACTAAAGTCATTTCTATAAAATATAGCTTATATCCAGTTTTGACAGTAAATTGCTGTTGGATATCTTCTGCTTCATGAGGTACTAAAGTAACAATTGTGGATCCATCATTTTGAGGATTCGTTTTGACATTCCAACCAGTGAGAGCTTTTTGAGCATCCGTACTTAAATCTCCGTTAACTGGATAAATAAGATATGCCTTAGAAACTAATGGACTATCAGAGAACTTCATACCTTTCATAACAAACGTTGGTTTTTGTTTACTCGCAGGCTTGATTGTTGTATTATTCGGTGTCATAGAATTATTTGTTATCATTGTCTGCGCACTAGTACGCTTTTTATAAATATAATAGCCTTCAGCTAAACTTACTATTAATAAGATAACGATTATTCCGATTAATATTCCTGAAGATTTATTTTGTTTAGAAGTATGTTCAGTATCCATTTGAAAATCTATGCAAAAGTATAATAACTATTAAGATATACGTCAAGTCTCAAAACAAGGGTAATCTAAAGATATTGTCGCAGAAGAGATACAATGGATATGATGTATCAAT
>CAYQEE010000013.1:0-49243 GCA_964416445.1 uncultured Gammaproteobacteria bacterium | reverse complement strand
TTCATATTTCCCATCTTTATTCACATCATTATACACAACCCCTGATATGTCATACGGATTAATAAATCCAAAGTCAAGCTCAGTAATGCTCCCATTATTGTCACAGACTCCATTTAATGATCCACCCAAACTACACGACCCAAGGCCAACTTGAATAGTAAAAGAATTAGGTGCTTGTGGTGGTTCATCTTGAATATAAGGGCTTGGTACACTATTCATTTGCACTGTATAGGTTCCTGCAGTTAAGCCAGTAAATTGATACCCTGATGAGTTTTGAGTTTTTGTTTGGAGTAGAGTATGATTACTATCATACAATGAGAACTGGATATTACCATTCCAGTCTGTTTCTGAACCATCTTGAACCCCATTTGCATTTAAATCAAGAAAAGGAGCTCCTTTAATATAAAAATTTTTAACAATGCCAAAATCTGCTATCTGCGCACTGGAACCTGAAGAAAGCGTTGCACAATTAGGATCTAATGTTAGATTAGATTCATAATACCCCGAAGGGACAACGAGAGAAGCACACCAATTGGTATATGCTAGTTTCGTAAAAGAGTAGGTTCCATTAGATATACTACTTGTGGTGGTTAACTGTGTCCCATCTTTTTTCGTTAACTGAACCGTAGCGCCGCCTAAGTAGGGTGTATCAGGTGGGTTCGCATACGTTCCGTCAAGATTATTATCTATAAAAACTGTTCCCGTAAAACTTCCACCTGGCGTCGGAGTTGGCGTTGGTCCTCCGCTACAAGTAGTATTTGTTTTGCAGATACCGGTTAACCCAATATTATTATTTCCACTGCCCCACTGACATGAAGAACTATAATTATTATCAACTCCATTAACATTAAAATCCATTTGGTATGAACCACAGGCAGTTCCATTTGGTGAACTTCTCTGTAATGTTATAGTTTTGCTTGAATTAGCAGCAACGGTAACTGATGTATTAGTTTGTATATCATTATCAATACAACAGCTATAGCCACCGCAACTCTGAAATGTTCCGCTATTACACTGGTTTGTCCAATCTGTATAGTGGACTGTATGTGATGAACTACTATTATTTTGTACGACAATTGTGAGTGCATAGGATGTCGCTGAAGTATTTGTTTTATTGCTGTTCCCGTCAGTACCACCGCAAGATGGTGACTCAGACGCATTGATGTTGATATTATTGCAAATACTATGACTTGATGTAGTATAATAGGCCTCTGTTTTTTCTGGATGGGATAACGTATTAATTGTATTGATACAAAAAAGAAGTAAACAAATGACAAAGAGTAAGAAAATATATACCTGAAATTTTTTTAGTGTATCCATCATTAACTGCATAAGTTTATTGTATCCCGATTCGTTCCAACTGAGCAATAGCATTCGGTTTAGGACAAGTAAAATCAATAACAACCGACTGACCCACGGTGATATTATCTGACGATGTTTTCACATTAGCAGCTTTTATATAGGTATTTTTTCTCGCTTCGGTGACATCAAACCAATAGTTTTGGTCTCCGGTGAGCGACTTCAAATCAAGCCTGTCAATTTTTTTATCTACGTCACGGTGCACCTCGATGATAGTACCTGCGTATACTCCACTATTTGTCACTGACGAGAAAGAGTTAATAAATGGGTTACGATTAATACTCGAACAATTTTCTATTGATTCAGACGTATTAGCAGCCTGCCCACTGTTTAACTGCGCTTTACCGTTTTGATAGGAAAGATATTGAATAGAAGGGAAGAGGTGGGAAAGATTGATTATGGCAAAGTAATTTAATACTGAAAGTATTACAACTATTACTGCCAATCCTGCAAAAATACCTAAGAATGCAGATACAATAATCCCTTTGGTGTTTGCATTCTGATTTGAAGAAAGATCTTCTTTGGGATTAACGGCAACATTTTGATCTTCTACCACATCTCAATAATACTGTCATTTAAAAGGCAGTATTTAAATTATAGCAATCATTTCTAAGATAACAAGTATTGTGTTTGCTTCATACAAATTCTCTAAGAATGAAAATTATTTATAGTACTGCGTAATTTCTTTATTTTGGCAATATAAAATCCTTCATATATTAATGAGGGAAGAATTCTTGCTGTATTTTTAATATTTGGTGAGTATTCTTTATTTTTCCATTTCGTACAAGGTGCGGCGAAATGGAAATTATGCAAAAATATTTTTTCAATTTCAATTGCATCACCTTCTTTTTTTAAAATCCAGTCAATTACTGATTCATTTTCATCTGGAGAAAGAGTGCAAGTTGAGTAGACAATTGTTCCTCCAGGTTTTGTACAACTAATTGCTGACCGTAATAAATACTTTTGAATTTCTTCTAGATATTTTATTTTATTAAGCGACCAGTCTCTAAATGATTTTTGGTCCTCAGTATAAAATCTTCCTTCCATCGAACAGGGGACATCCACTAATACTTTGTCAAAAAATTCGGGTAATTTTTTCCAGAGAATTTGACCAGGTAATTGAATAATTTGGGTATTTAAGACCCCTTGAATTTCAATATTTGCCTTTAATTTAAAATTTCGTATGTGACTTTTATCATTTGCAAGAATTTCACCGGTATTCTTCATCAAAGTCGCCATTTGTGTTGTTTTACTCCCAGGTGCAGCAGCAATATCAAGAATTTTTTGATGAGGTTGAGGATCTAAAATAAGTACTGGAATCATACTTGATAATCCTTGAATATATAAATAACCATTTTTATAAAAATCCGTTTCCATAAGAACTTTTTGAGGAGTATTTTTTAATATAAATGCATTTTCATACCAAGGAAGCCTCTCTACGGAAATATTCAGTTGAGCAAGTCCCTTTTCAAGTTCTGACGCAGAGATTTTCAATGTATTTGCACGAAATGTAGATGGTTTCTTATGAGAGAAACTATTTATTACTTCCGTTAGAGATTCTTGCGGAATGATTTTAGGCAACCGTTCAATAAATTTTTGTGGTAATACGTTTGCTAGATCTTGCATATACTTTATTAAAGGATTTCAAATAGTAATAACTACGTAGTAGCTATATTAAATTCTTTTAGTTTTTTCTCTGATTTTCCGCCCATATTTTGGTATGAAAGTAGGGTTGCATATACTCCTTTTTGCTTTTCTAGTTCTTTAGGATTTCCTTGTTCGACAATATTTCCTTCTTTTAGGACAATAATATGGTCCACGTTTCGTATTGTCGATAATCTGTGAGCGATTATTATAGTCGTCCGTCCTTCCATAAGTTTATCAAGAGCCTTTTGTACTTCAAATTCAGATTTGCTATCAAGGCTTGAGGTTGCTTCGTCGAAAATAAGGATAGGGGGATTCTTAAGTAATGCTCTCGCTATTGCTATTCTTTGTTTTTGACCTCCAGATAACTTAATTCCTCGTTCACCAATTTGAGTTTGATACTTTTTTTCAAATTTTTGAATAAATTCATCTGCATTCGCGATTTTTGCGGCTTCAAATGCATCATTTTCACTCGCATTAGCATGTCCATAACGAATATTATCGAGAATGGTGCCTGAAAATAAAAATGTATCCTGAAACACAACCCCTATGTTTTGTCTTAAAGATTCTTGCGTTACATCACTAATTGGAACTTGATCAATTGTAATTGAGCCACTTTGTGGTTCATAAAATCGCAGAAGTAAATTTGCTATTGTTGATTTTCCTTCCCCGGATTCTCCGACAATTGCTAATTTTTCGCCTTTCTTAATTGAAAAAGAGATATCATGTAATACTTGATTACTTTTTGAATATGAAAAACTTATGTTTGTAAAGTCTATTGACCCTTTTACTTTTTTTAGTAATATAGCATCTGGAGCATCAATAATTGAGGTTGGTGTCTCAAGTACGGCAAAAAAATCCTTACAACCTGCCTGTGCTTGTTGAATTTGCCCAATAATAAAGGACATTGCAAATAATGGGAAACGAGCCTGATTAGCAAGTTGTAATAATAATGTCATTACTCCAATGGTAAATCTGCCCTGAAAAGTAAAATAAATAATATATCCAAAAGTTCCAAACATAACTAAATTTAAAACAATTCTTCTATAGAAATCATAGATATGCCATTCCTTAGATTGTTTCTTTGTTAAATCAACCATTTTTTCACGTTCTCGACGAAAAAAAGAGAATTCAGTAGGTTCTTGAATAAATGATTTTACGACTCGAATTGATGAAAGAGTTTCATATACTCTACCAAGCGTTACATCTAAAATACCATTCTTTTCAGATTCAATTTTTCCCCACGATACAGAAGATTTGTGAGATATATAAATATAAATTGGAAAGAGAAGAAGCAGCATCACAGCTAGTTCCAAGCTATAATAACTAATAATTAACAATGTAACTACTGTTGAAATAAAAAATGGTAAAAAATTGTTTACTGACTGCGCAATCAGATTCGTTATATTAAATATACCTCTATCCAATTTGTTGACAATTTTACCTGTTATTTCATTATCATAATAGTCAATAGATAAGCTTAGAACATGTCGGTAAAACTTTTCAGTTAAATAATTATTGAGTTTTACAGCTACGATATCACCTATATATTGAGAAATATCGGTAATAATAGTTATTAAAATATCAGAAAAAAGAATTAGTGCTAATAATATGATGAGGAGCTGAAGAGACGCAGGTTGGCCCTTCAGCTTCGCAACAATCAAATCAACAATTTGTTTTGTTAATAAAGGTGCTACTTGATTTAAGAGTGCCAGGAGAATAACAAATATTGAAAGAATAAAATAATATTTTCGAAATGACTTCGTATAAGTAATAATTTTCCAAATTTCTTTCATAAGTTATCCTATTATACCTTTCTTTTCACTTAGGGTAAACCAGACGGCAAATGGACAATACTCATTGCTTGTATAAAGACTTTTGCTATACTAAAAATATGGATAAAACACTACCAGCAAATGAACCAATCCTAGAAATCCAGAAACTTAATGAAAAACTTGCTGCATCAAAGCTTCCTCCAGAACTTCTTGAAAAAGCAACTTTTATGGTCAAACGAGCAGAAACTGCCACACGGTTTGGAGGATATTTTGCAGGTATTGAGCAAACTGAAAACTATATTGACCTTATTACTCATTTCCCTTGGTTTACGAGAAGTGAAGATATTATTGATATTCAAAAAGCAAAAACTACTCTTGATAAGAACCATTTTGGCCTAAACGATGTTAAAAATAGAATATTAGAATATATTGCTGTATTAAAATTATCAAAAGCATTTTCGTCTGATAATAAAAATATTGATGCTGAAGGAAATCACAGAGCACCAATATTATTGCTTGTTGGTTTGCCAGGCGCTGGTAAAACAACGTTAGCTTCTTCAATTGCAGAATCTATGGGTAGAAAATTTATTCGTATTCCATTTGGGGGATTAGGATCAGCAAAAGAGATTCGAGGACAATCTCGTGTATTTCCTGATGCTGAACCTGGTTTAATTGTTAAAGCAATTGATCGTGCAGGAACTCGAAATCCAGTTCTCTTATTCGATGAATTAGATAGAGTCACTGCTGAAGCACGTGCTGATATTATGGGAGTTCTCGTAGAACTGATGGATCCGAATCAAAATAAAGCATTTACCGACCATTATCTTGATTATCCCATTGACTTATCTGAAGTTTTGTTTGTTGCTACATCAAATAAAACTGATGATATAGCACAAGCCGTTTTAGATAGGTTCGAAGTAATTCGAATGCCTTTTTATAATGATAAAGAAAAAACTGAAATTGGAAAAAATTACATGTTTCCTAAAATATTAAAGGCGACAGGATTACAGCCAAACCAACTCATTATCCAAGATGCTTGTTGGCCTGGAATAATTCGTCCATCAGGTTATGATCCAGGAATGCGTACTTTAGAAAGAACTATTATCAGTATCTGTCGAATTGCAGCAAGAATGATTGTTGAAGGAAAAGCTCAATCAATAACCGTTACACCTGAAACCTTAAGAGATTTCATTCATTCTGACGTAAATCTTTATTAATTTTATCTTACATACAAACTGCAATTTTCTATCATTAACTAACGATTTTTAACAATCTCTTACGCTATCTTCAACAATATAATACGTTTTAACATTAGAATAAAACTATATGAATAAGCATGTTTTACTTATTGATGATGATCCCGCAATTCTTGATGCAATAACCGTGGCATTAGAAGATGAAGGTTTCATAGTTACAAAAATTGACAAAAAAGATGACTTACAAAAAATTGGATTATATACACAATACAAGCCAAATATTATTGTGTTAGATACTTTTTTGTCAGGAGTAGACGGAAGAACTATAGCAAAAAAGTTAAAACAGACAAAAAAGACGTCCCATATTCCAATTATTATGATGTCTGCAGTTTCTGAAATATGCTCTTCCGCTAGAAGATCTGGAGCAGACGCATTTCTACCAAAACCATTTGATCTTAATGATTTAATAAATACAATAGATACTTTTATTCACATTGACGATTTTTCTTAGAAATAAAACTTTAATTAGTATATAAGTGGATATTATATTCTTGATTTGTTTTTTCGAGCTTTATTTGCCATTGCGAGCGAGTTCTTTTTTCTTGTAAAGTCGTTTGATTCTCTTTTCTTTTTTAACGTTGCTTGTTTTTCTTCCAATACTTTAATTTCTTGATCAACTATTTTTTGACAATCTGGATTAGGACAAATTGTTTGGCCAAAAGTCACTGACTGAACTTTACCCATGATAGTAACTTGATCTTCCTTCCAAGTTTTTTGGAGAACACGTTCTTGACCACAGCGAGTACAAGGGTTCACGGATTTTTTTGTCATTGAAATACTCGAAGAATTAATGCTGCTCATATTATATAGTAGTTTTGAATGAGTAATTAGGGAAAGAACTATATTTTACTGATCTAATTCTTTATATCAACCAATTCAACCTTTTACAAATCCTTTGATGCTATTATTGTTAAGTATAGCAGCGAGCTCACATAAAGTCAAATTCTCGAAGCTATTTAGGTACTCATGTAGTATACTACTGTCATAAAACGTTAAAATGCATACTAATATCCGAATTGATAAATATCTGTCCCATATAGCTGGTATTTCAAGAAGAAGTATTAAAAAGCTACTCAAAGACGAACAGATTAGTATCGATAACAAAATAACAACAGATCCAGGCACAAAGATTAATCCTATAGTTAGCAACGTGTTTTTTGAAGGTAAATTGTTAAAAAAACTCGAACCCGTATATTATATATTGAATAAACCAAAAGGAGTTGTTTCTACATCCAGAGACGAATTAGGAAGAGCAACGGTTGTTTCTCTAATAGATACTGAACAGGTTATATATCCAATTGGTAGATTAGATAAAGATACTCATGGTCTTATTCTACTTACTAATGATGGTGTACTTACGCACAAACTTATCCATCCACGATATCATATCCCTAAAGTATATATTCTTACTATTGCTGGAATGCCAACAGAAGAGCAAATTACTTCATTAAAACAAGGGGTTAATCTTTCAGACGGAATTACATTACCCACACAGGTAGAAATTCTTAAAAGTACAGATCAACAGTCACGTATACAGCTTACATTATTTGAAGGGAGAAATCAGCAAATAAGAAGAATGTGTTACGCAGTAAAAATAGAATTACTGGATTTACAACGAATTGCTTTTGGACCTATTAAACTTGGAAAACTTGAAGAAGGGAAATATAAACAATTAACAAATCACCAAGTCAAATCATTAAAAAAAGCCTGTGAAAATATCTAGTTTTTACTAGATATTTTACAAAGTTTAATTAAAAAAAATGAAAACCCTAGTAACGATATTACAGTAATTGATTGAAAGAAAATTTGTTCAACTACCCAGTATTTTTCTAATACAAATTGTCCTAATGGAGAATATTGCATTATGGCTCGAGGGGTATAAGCTATCCATGGTCTTATTGAAGGGTGAAATTGTTGGAGAAATGAATACATGGTTTCACCAAAACTTCTTACCAACCAAAATCCACAAAATGTTAACCCAAAATATAATTTATTGGATAATTTCCAGAGAATTATTGAAAGTAAAATCCATAGTAATGAAAAAATGAAAATATCAGCCCAATTAAACGCTGAATATAGTATAAATCCAAATCCGTAGAACAATGGCTGTAATCCACCTATATTTCCAATAGCTATTTGATAAATTGATAAAATAAAGAAGCATAGGGAAATAATAACTACCGCTAGCAAAAATTTTTTATACATAAACTTCATAATAATAAGCTTATTATATTATAAAATAAATCGAAGTTTATATAAAGTAAATTACTCAGGGATAACTTGCTTTCATGATATACCGTGGAACTAAAAAAGTAATGAAGAATATAAAATGTATAAAAAGACTCTACATGTTATTACTAACCAGCTTATAGGTAATAGCAATCCCAAGAATACCACCAATCGCATTTCCTACAAGTGACCAAACCGACAAAAAAGATGCACCTAAAAAAACAGGAATGTATCCTCCAACACATGAACCTACAAACATACCAATAAATACTACTGTTTTTGTAGACATATTTAAATCATAACAATTGGTAACCAAAATAAATAGTATAGATATCTATCAAAAGATTCAGCTTATTTTCAACTTACTTACTTAGGATAATGTTTATCAGTTCATCCGT
Organism: uncultured Gammaproteobacteria bacterium; assembly: GCA_964416445.1. Classification (GTDB taxonomy): domain Bacteria; phylum Patescibacteriota; class Microgenomatia; order Levybacterales; family UBA12049; genus CAYQEE01. Next base: position 40,582 of record CAYQEE010000013.1, on the reverse strand, counting down.
GTAAAAGAGAAAGGAGGTGAAGATTATTTTTACCCTTAACAAATCAGCTTATTGTCATAATGTTTCCTCAGGATTAACCTTGAGGAAACAAGAATTTATTTTATAATATCTACATGATCAAATATTACTGGACCTACATTTTAGAATGCGCCGATGGATCCTTTTATACAGGAATTACAAATAATCTTGATCATCGTATAAAACAGCATAATGGTAATCTTAAAGGAGGAGCTCGATATACAAGAAGTAGACAACCAGTAATTATTCGATATTTCGAACTTTACCAATCTCACAAAGCAGCCGCAAAGAGAGAGTACCAGTTGAAACAATTATCTCACAAGCAAAAAGAAGATTTATGTAAATCTTTTATTCTTGCATAGAGCAAGTTACATAAATTATTAGAAAAGCTCTTTATAATTTTTTGAAATACAAAACTGAATCTTCAGATCTTTTTCTTCCATACAAAGGGGGAGGATAGTAGTCTGGTAGCACTCCAACACTTTTAAAACCCAAATTTTGATAAAAATGTTTTGCGATACTATTATGTTTCTCGTTTGCAGTCTCTACGCTGACATATATGCCGCCTAATTTACGAATTTCATGGAATGCATATTGCATTAATTTTGTTCCATATCCTTTATTATGTTCTGACTTTTTAATTGCTAGCCATTTTATTCTAAAGTATGATGAGGAATCTACCAATTTTTCAATCATAACTATTCCTATAACTGTATGTTCAACTTGAAGTATGAGGATTCGTTGAAATGAATCTTTATGAGGAATAGTCACGAGGTAATTTAGCAAATCTTCTCGAAATTCCTTACAATCATTTTTACTAAAAATATCCGGGTTATCGAATAAAAGATTTTCTGTTTGCGATAATTGCGAGTCTTGAAAGTATGTAATAAATATTTTCTCCATATCCCTTAATTTCTATGATAGCACTTTATATAATCCTTTTGTTTAACACAGCTAGGATAAAGCAATTAAATATTCTTACGCCTATTCTTTTAGAGAACATTCCTTATAAAACTGACTTACTAATTTTATCCAATAACTTTTTTCGTAATAAGCATACTTTTCGACATTTAAATTAGGGAAACTATCCCCTCATAACAAGTGATTAAATAATTTCTCGAAGTGTTTCCTTCTAATGAGGTCTTTGGTAAAATACGTCTATGGCTTTAGCAAATGAACAAGTGTGGGGATATGGTTTACCACAAATGATGAAGAAATATATTAATTGGTACGCTCATCACGATGGAACTTATACAGATCCTATGACACCTGAATCAAAATTTAGTCAATTCACAAGGGATAATATTAATATGCTAAAAACAATCAAAAAAGTAGAAAGAAGAGAACATAGACTACAGAACATAAATGCGGGAAGATAAAAACTCAAAAAAACTCTTACTTTAACGAGAAAGCAATATAATAACTTTTTATATCAAAAGCAATTATCATTCATGAGGTAGTTTACAAATATATTTACAATAATATTGACAATTGAGATCGTGAAGGCAAAATAACTATTATCGTAAGAATTTTGAATTAACCAATAAATAACTTTTATTATTTTTTACTGTTATCGTATAATACTCGTGTGAATAGATTGGTATGGTTTTGTATCCTCATAGTATGCCTCCTTCTTTTTTATATTCTCGTTTTAGAAAATATTACATTCCATCCTCTTTCGCTTAAATTTCCTGCATTTGCAAAAACACGCTTAGGAGTTAGTGCCGACCCAATCAACATTATGATCATAGGAAATCAACAATCCTTTACACAGACATTTCTTCGCTCTGGATGGGTAATTCCAGATCCTACGACTATTCAAACGGCTAAGCAAATAATCATAGCTTCAATTCATAATAAACCCTATTCTAAAGCCCCAATTAGCAATTTATATTTATTTAAGCGAAAAGAAGATTTAGCTTTTGAATTTCCCACAAATACTGCTCGAAAAAGACACCATATAAGGTTATGGAAAACTACCTACACACTTGAAAATAAATCCGTTTGGGTAGGTTCGGATACTTTTGATTCTCGTATAGAATTAAGCCATATTGACTTACTACCTACGCACCATGTTGATGCAAATATTAACCAAGAGAGAAATTTCCTTATCAACACATTACAAAAGACACACACAACAAAAAATGTGCAATTCTATTGGATCACTCCACCGGTAATTTTAAAGTTTAACGGAAATGGAGACTGGTTTTATGATGATGGGAAAATAGCAGTTATTACTGAAAATTTGTAAAGTGATCATTCAACAGGAGCCAGAGGGAATGTTAATAATAATTGTATTAAATTGTAGTGATCGGAGCAATGAAATAAGTTGCTTTTTGGCGTTACTAGAACTAGTGGATAGGATTCCTTCACTACATGCATCGCTTCGAATAGCTGATTGTGCAGTAGCTAATGCATCAATTTCTAAGTTGTTATTGGTAGGTACTAATAATCCTTGTTGTTTATCATAAACACGAGTTTTCGTATTATCAATAGTGGTGACTAAAATCTCAGGTGCAGGTAAGGTAACCGTTATAGATTTACCTTGAATTTCAATATTATTAGTTGAAAAAGATGAAAAGTCAAATCCTCCAATAACTTCTCCGTGTGCAATTAATAAAATTCTGTTACCAAATAGAAATTGTTGAAAAACATTTCCACCCGTACCTGAATCAATCACTTTTTCGATAGTATAGGAAGAAGTTTCCCATTTATTCAATGCACGGATTTCCTTTACTACTGCCATAGTATCAAGTCGTGAATAGAACCAATCTTGAATTAAAAAAAATGCAATAATACAAATACATATAATTATTAGAACAGTTAAAATATAGTGGATATATTTCATAATAAAATAATTATAGCAAATAAATATGGAGGAAAATTAGCGGGAAGAGTAATGTGATTTTTTTTCTATAAATGTCAATGCTATTCCTTTTTTATTTGCTCTTCCAGTTCTCCCAATTCTATGAATATAATCATCTAATGTTGCAGGCATATCATAGTTAATAACATGACTAACATCTTGAATGTCTAACCCACGAGAAGCAACATCAGTAGCTAGTAAAATTTTAATTTCATCATTTTTGAATTGTTCTAAAGTTCGTTGTCGTTGGTTTTGTCTTTTGTTTCCATGAATAACTCCTGCGCGGAATCCTCTTTGAATAAGTTGTTCAGTAAGTTTTTGTACTCCCCATTTGGTTCTTCCAAAAATGAGAACTTTTTCAAATCCATCTTGCGCTAATAAATTATGTAACTGATCTAATTTCTTTTGATTGCTTTGAATATTAATAACTTCTTGGACAATATTTACTGCTGTTTCTTGTTGCTTCACTGAAATAGTAACAGGATTTTTTACAAAAGCATTCAAAATTTCATTAACTTTTCCAGATATTGTTGCTGAAAAGAAAAGCGATTGTCTTTGATTTGGAAGTAGCGATATAAAGTATTTTATATCACTAATAAATCCTATATCAACCATACGATCTGCCTCATCAAGAACAACTGTTGTGAATAATGACAAATTAATATTTCTTCCTAAAATCATATCTTTAATTCTTCCAGGCGTACCGATGACAATATTTGCTCCTCGCTGTAAGTCCATTTTTTGGCGTTTCATACTGGTACCTCCTATACATATTACAGAATAGACGCCTAAGCCTTTTGCAAGACTCCTAAATTCATCTTGAATTTGAAGAGCTAATTCTCTTGTAGGAGCAAGAATAAGCGCTTTTTCACTCTTGTTCGTTATAATTTTATTAATAAGAGGAATAAGAAAAGCAGCTGTTTTTCCAGTACCCGTGTTCGCTATTCCGATAATGTCTCTGCCTAAAAGGATATGCGGTATTGTTTTATTTTGAATTGGTGTAAGTGTAGTATAGTTTCTTGTTGCTATATTCCTTTTTAGTCCTTCTGATATGTTCAAATTATTAAATGTGATAATTTCGTTAGATTCAGCTTCATGCTCGAGAGGAAGAGTATCTGTTGTTTGACGTGACCGTTGAATTGCTTGCATCAATTCCTCCACTGATAAACTTGTTTGCGAAAACTTTTTCCCAAGAGAATGTTTTTTCTCATTAAATTTTTTTCTCTCTGATTGGAACTGGTTATCTTTGTTATAGGTATTCCTCATAAATCATATTATTGCAAAATTAAAGAAATAAAACTGCTTAAATAAGAAATTGAGTAGTGAATAGGGGAAAAGATAGGATTTTTCAAAAAAATGTGTAATGCTTATTATCTTTAACTTGACTAATCGAAAACTGTTCAAATTAAGCAGATTTACTTCTTTAATCTGCTATTTTTAATATTATACCAAACAGAAGAACATCTGTCAAATAAACTATAGGCTCGTTCATTTCGAGGCTATTTACCTATATCACCTCATTGGGCAGAGAAAGTTAGCGAATAAATCATATGAGCAAATACATATAAAAGATCTGAAGAAGTAACACTACTTCCTAATCCAAAATATTCGCCTTGGTATTGGAAAAAAGATGCTACGTAACTATCTCCCTCTTGGCCCTGAGTAAAAAGTAACCCTGGAAGATTATCAACAATAATATTTGAAGCATATATTTGTCCAGTTCCCGTAGTTGGAACTGAGTAATATTCAGATAAACCTAGCCCTATATGTGGTGCAAATTGCGAAGTATCAGTTGCATTTGGAGGAAAAATGGAAAGACCCTCATGTCCATTATCAATACTTTTAATAACTTGCCAGTTGATTGGATAGTCTATCGAATAGTGATCTAATGCGTTTGTATAACGACCCCAAGTTATTTGTACTGGTGGATTATTCGGTAATGTATACGTCTGTGTTTGACCATTCGAGTCTTGAAACGTGATGCTTATTTGTGTAACTGGTGTTGGAGTAGGAATAACTTGGTTTGATCCTTGAGAACTTTGAGAATTATTAAAAGTACCATTCGTAGGTGGACTAATGGTCCTATTGGTAAAAATCACATGTACTCCTTGAGGTAACGAAGGCATTGCCCTTATCCGAGTCCCTGGCAAAGTTATGGATGTACTTTGGCCAACCTTTACAGTTTGTTTATTTGCTATTGTTGGAATATTATTAGCGCTCGTATTTCCTGTTTGTTCACTTTTTGAAGGGAGGGATGGATTTTGATTAGGAACGGAAGGATTCATTGATGATGAGTTAGGTAAAATAGGCACGTTATTTGTAGAACGACCCCTCATAACAATAAAAAGTATTATTCCTAAGCTAACAAAGAAAAACAAACCAATACTCACTGGTAAATAGAAAGTCTTCATTTTACCACTAAAAATCAATGATAAAAATGAATTAGATGATTCATCGGAAAGATTGTTTTCAGGAAGTTTATAAAATTTATGCTCACCAACCATATATTAACTGTAATGAAACCCTAAATAAACTGTCAATAATATACAATTTTTATTTTAACAATCAACGTGTCTTGCCATTTGCAAACGGTGAATAATATTACCTATGTTAAGTATACTATGCGAAGTCTTATTTACCTATACTTGTTAGTCAATAGGAATGTTGTTAGACTACGTTTAGTAAGAGTAAATTTATTTAATGAAATTAATAGAGCATTCTCAGGCTCCAGGTTTTTCAGTTATAGATATACATGGGAAAAATATAACGTTATCAGACTATAAAGAAAGAAAAGTATTATTATGCTTTTTCCGATATGCAGGTTGTCCGTTTTGCAATCTTACCTTCCTTAAACTATTAGAGCGATATCCAGAACTATCTCAGAAAGGATTAAACATAATTACATTTTTTCAGTCACCTAAAGATAGTGTTATTCGTTATATAGATAAACTTATACCGCCAGTGCCTGTCATTGCAGATCCGGACAAGGAAATTTATAATCTTTACGGCATCACTTCGTCAATAATCGGATGGCCATCGAGCCTTCTTCAAACTCCTATGGTCATTGGTGGAATACTCAACAGAGAGATTGTTCAGGGAAAGATTGACGGTGACCCAAATTTACTCCCAGCTAGCTTTTTAATTGGTCCTCCAGATTTAACAGTTTATTCCGCCTATTATGGCACTAATTTTTCTGATTTCATACCTGCAATAGATGTTGAAAAATTTGTATTGACAACTTAGTCTTTTCTCCTAGAAATAAAGACGTTTTTATCAAATTACTCTCATATTAACGGATTATTTTAATAATTTTTTTAACCGCATCGTATATTGATTCATTTTCTATGATATGACCTTCAGCTATTTTTGCCTGTTCGATTAAATAGTCCTGAAAGGCCCTTGCTTTCTTAAAATTATCAATTTTATATGAGGATCTATCATCTCCTTGAGCTAATAATTGCTTATGATGTTGTCCTTCTGAAGGAATTGTTAAGACTACTTGAATAAAATTATTATTCAATAATCCAGGTATAGGATGAATACCTTCTAGTATGAGATCTTTATTCTCTTTTTCCGATCTTCTAATAACCGCTAACATTCCTGATCTTAAATCTTCAGCTTGTTTCTTGAAGCCCCAAATTAAAGAATCTTTTTGCAATGTATTATCATTGGAATATAAGATAGCTGAAGTATAAAGGGAAGGTGTATTTTCTTTAGTACTATAACTTCGTGCTATTTCTCGAATAGTATCAGAACCAATTAATTGAGAGATTTCTAGTTGTTGTGCTAACTTCTGTGCTACAGTTGATTTACCAGAACCCGGCGCACCACATATTAAGATAATCTTCATTTAATTAATAACTATTATCCGGATTATAACATAGGTAAAATATATTTGAGCGGAACGCGAAAGTTCAGTTTCAAAAAATGTCACACTTCTGCGAAATTTTATATACTAAAATATGTCCTTACCAGTTTCTATTCATAGTTTCTTATATATGTTACGATCACATTCTAAGTATGAAAAAGTTTTTATTATTCAGTTTTGGATTGTTTGCATTTGGGTCTCTGTTTTTGTTACCGCAAAGAATTTATGCTCATTTTCCTCAAACTGATGGAGCTATTACGGTAACTCTTCATGTTGACCCAAATGACGACCCAATAGCAGGACAGCAAGCACATTTATTTTTTCTCTTTGATGATGCAACAAGCAAGTTCGATTTATCAAATTGTATGTGTACTGTTACTATCAGTAAACAGAGAAAACAGATCTATAAACAACAGCTTACCCAGGAAAACGATGGAAAACCAAGCATATGGGGGGCGAGTATTCCATATATATTCCCAACATGGGACGTTTATCAGATAACACTCCGTGGAATTCCAAAGACAGACGGTATATTTCAACGATTTATGCTGACCTGGTATTTTCGTGTAGATAGTCTTCAACCAGGTCTTGTTGAACAACCTCATTCTGATATCACCGTACTCATTGGAGCAACAATCGGAGGAATTATCTTTTTTATATTATTGGGCATATTTATTAAAAAAGAAATTATTGATAGTGAAGTAGACAACAACAAACAGTACACATATACTAAAAAAAGGAAATGATCAATCAAAATAACTACCTCATAAGTACATTATTGGTAATTATCTGCTTTTTTCTTCTTGCGACTCCAGTTTTCGCTCATATTATTGTCTATCCAAAACAAGTCGGTATTGCACAAACACAAGTATTTGATATGACTGTCCCAACAGAAAGGGATAATCCAACTGTTGCTATTAAATTGCTTATTCCAAACGGAGTTATGGAAGTTATTCCTAATGTGAAACAGGGATGGACAATAAACACAGTAAAAAAAGGTGATATTATTACTGAAATAGACTGGGCAAATGGTTCTATCCCTCCCAATGAACGTGATGACTTTTATTTCCAAGCTCAAGTCCCTCCGACATTAACAACACTAAAATGGAAAGCATATCAAACCTATCAAGATGGAAGTATTGTCGCTTGGGATCATATACCAACAAATAACCCGTATGATGATACTGCACCTCCACCATATTCAACAACAAAAGTGATCAATGATTTAACAAACCTAGATATGAAAACAACACAAAGTAGCTCTAGGTTACCCATAGTGTTGAGCATTGTAGCTTTAGCACTGTCTGCATTAACACTTGGAATTGTCATTCCACGAAAAAGCCAAAAAAAATAATAGTATTGTAAAAATACTATTATTTTTCTGATTTGTAAATTCATGCTGCGGAGCTAGGAGTCGAACCTAGACTCGCGCTGATCCAAAGTCAGGCGTGTTACCATTACACCACTCCGCATTGTATACAAATTCCTTCAATCCATCCGCTTATTTGTCAATTTAAATTTGTACTTCTTTTACTGCAATTCTTAGTAAACCGTGATAAGTCTCACCCTTATTTTTTCTGTTACTAGCAACTTTGTGTTTCTTAAAGTATATTCTATCAAATTTAGCTTGAGGAAATCTAGTTACACCTGCCCAATAATCTACCAAACTGTAAGTATTACTTCTATGATTCTCATGTACATAGATGTTAAAATATATATCGTCACTTGAGATTTTAAGACATTCAAGCAACCATTTCAAAAATAATTTAATCATTTTTGGGTCTGAATTACTAAAACATATTCCCTGACTGATATTATGAGTTCTCTGTTTAGTACCTTCTGCCCAATCAAGCATCGTGCCGAGTGTTAATAAGTCAAGAGCATTTATTTCTTTAATTTCCAAAATTGCGGTTTGTTGAATTGCATTTGTTTTATCAATTCTTTTTTTTCTTGAAGTTTCCCATCCACGTTTTACTGCCGCAAGTCTTTTTTCAGTCATTATGTATTTCTGCTTTTTTACTAATTGTATTGAACGTAACCATAACGACAATGTTGATTTTGCAACAGGCACCTGTTCTAAAATTTGCGCATATGTAAAACCATTTTTTCTTAACACAATAGCTTGTTCCTTTAGATGTAACTTCATAATATGAAATTATTTTGCTAGTATGGAGAAACTAGCGTACTAAAATCGAGTAGCAATATACCTATGAATGGTTGTTATTTTCTATATAAACCAATAAGCTCAGCTTGTTCAATAATATGTCCTTGTATGGATTGGTTAATATAAGTAATAGTTGCATTACGTATGCTAGCGAGCAATGTATCAAGTACGTAAATTTTGAACTCATATCGATGCATACCAGATGGAGGACAAGGTCCTTCATATCCTGGTTTTCCTGAACTTGTTATCGCTTGCTCACTATTTTCTGGAACTGAATTACGTAGGATATCGGTAACCGCAGGAGAAATGTTATAAACAATCCAATGATAATAAAGTCCACCAACAGCATCAGGATCCTGAACAATTAACACAAGTGATTTTGCATTCGATGGAATATTTGACAACGAAAGAGGAGGATTAACATTTAATCCATCACAGGTATATATTTTTGGAATAAGCTGGTTATTTTGAAATACAGAACTTGTAATTTTTATGTTCTGTGTTGGTTGAACTCTTGTTATCTTAGTAGGATGGATCCTTTGATGCAGAAAACCTAACCAGAACTCAATAATAAATAACACAACAACAAACGCACAGAGAAATATTATTTTCTTCATGAAAATCTATTCTTTTCATTATAACAAGAAAATAACAATTGCGAATAAATATTTAAATAAACGAAGAAGCTTCTAAAGTATCCGTGATGAGCGGGCGATGGGAATTGAACCCACTGCCTTCTCCTTGGCAAGGAGACATTCTAGCCGGTGAACTACGCCCGCATGATTACTGAATTGTATCAATTTTTAAGATTTATCTCAATATGATATCCAAAGTTTGCTAACCAATCGATAATTATATAAATCGCTTCATTATTTATACGATTGATTTATGACAGAAGAAGATCGTAAATTTGTCTTTGCTGTTGTAATTGCATGAGAAGTAGTCAACGACGATTGTATCAATGCAAGGAATAATCCAATAAGTATACAAGCAATTTTAGTGAATGGATAATTCAGGGAGACTGAGTAGCTCGGATAAATATCAGTCATTCCGATTAAATACATAATATCATTTAACGCTAACCGAGTTCCATCTCTCCATAACTCATAAAATCGATCCGGATAGGAATTCGTAAGTAAAATAGGTACCCAAGCAATAAAATAGATAACAGTGGTTCCATACAAAATAATACTGGTATAGAGCATATGAGGGAGCACTAAAACAAAGCGAACGAAAAATCCCAAAACAGGTATTGCAAATAATCTACTCGGTCTAGAAGGATATTGATAACTTAGTTCTACGGAAGATTTATCCTTATGAAACAAAGGATATTGATTTGTAATGCCTGAAAAATAAAAATAGAGCTCTGCTTGAAAGTGAAGAAAATTGGAAAAAATAATATAGGCAAAGCTCCAAAATTTTCCTGTAATGAAAATTATTAAAGAATTAATTACTGCTATAAAAAATACGAGACAAGAATATAACAGATAAATAACGAGAATTGGGCTGAGAAGAAATATTTTAATAAGTGCACCTACAAGAGGAATAGCATAAAACTTACTCGGTTTGATTGGACGGTGCACTTCTAAGTAAGGAATCCGTAAATAACTATTCGAATTGTTATCTTCGTGATTAGTAACTTGTTTTGGTATTTGTAAATGATATGATTCCTGATTTATCATAAAAATGATATAACATGTACAATGGCTAACTTCTTAGATAGTGATCGATTCATTTTAAGTTGTCAAGATTATAGATACTTAAGATAAAAATGAATCTGTTCATACTATAACATATTGACAAACTTCTGATAATTATGAATACTAATATTAATGGCTAAGAAAATTAAAACTAGATCGAAGTCTTTTAAAGGATTACCAAAAGAATTAACACAACCAACAGTATTATCAAAAATTATTGCCTTTATTGCTTTTATTATTCTTCCACTTGCTGCGTTCTTTATTGGATTACGGTACCAAGAGTGGTATGATATCAATACGGAAGGTCTTGTTAATTCACAACCAATTATTATTCAGCAGAGTCAAACTATAAGTCTAACTCCGACACAATCTCCAATTTATTATGGAGTTCCTCAAAAAGCGAAAGCAGGATATTAATGCTTCATTTATATTTCGATGGGATGTGAGGATTCTTTATCTGGAATATAGTCCCTTTTTGCTTCTTTAATGAATAAGGCAGCTACACCACCTAACGCAACTAGTGCGCTAGCAGCTTTAAAAACAACACCATAAGCTAAAACATTAGCTCTAATCTCCATCAAGCCAATCACTTGAGAAACTATCTGAGGAGTCTTTGTATTAACAATTGAATGAGTTTGAATCGCCAAGAGGCTAGAAGTTGTACTATTGGAAAGTATCGTTGCAAATATAGCAACGCCGAATGCTCCAGCTAAATTTCTTGCTAAAGCTAAAACCGATGATGCGATACCAACCTCCTCCAGAGGCACTGTGGATGTTGCAGCATTTGTTAAGGGAGCTAATCCAATTCCGAGACCTGCGGCAAATAATCCTAACCTCCAAGTAATATCCCAAAAAGTCCATTTTATATCGATACCAGCAAAAAGATATAACATGCATGCTGAAAAAAACATACCCCCAGCAGTTAATACACTAGGTTGAATTCTTCGTACTAAACGACCTCCAATTTGTGCTGCAATCATTAAACATACAGCCATAGGTATAAAAATATATCCAGCCTTAGTAACAGAATATCCAAGAATATTTTGGGCAAAAATAGGAATCAAAAATATACCTCCAAACATTCCTAAAAAAGAAATAAAAGAAGTTATAATGGATGCTGAAAAAGTGGGTATTTTAAAGAATTTTAAATCAACAATTGGTTCTGGCTGTCGTGATTCCAAGAGAAGGAATAAGATCATGGCAATAGTAGATATCAGATAACTCAAAATACTCTTATTATCTGTCCAACCCCACCCTTGTCCCTGATCAAGTACTAAAACTGCTGAACCAAGTGAAATTCCTAAAAGGACCGCCCCTAATATATCAAAGTTTTTAAATCCTTTAATTTCCTTAACAGGTTCTATAATAAATCTCCACGCCATAATAGTGCCAAGTATACCGAGTGGTACGTTGACATAAAAAACTGATCTCCAGGTAAAATTATCAACTAAGGGACCTCCCAGTAAGGGACCAAAAACTGCGGCAGCTGCGAATATTGCTGACCATAGTCCCATTGCTTGCGCTCTTTGTGATTTATCTTGAAACGTATTTGCAATAATTGAAAGAGCAATAGGGTAATCAATTGAAACGGTAATCGCTTGAATAATTCGGAAAATGATCATTGAGGGTAAATTGAAAGAAAGACCGGCCAGCATTGAAGAAATGGTAAAACCTACAATTCCAAAGAGATATAATGGTTTTCTTCCTATTAAATCACCAAGTTTACCAAAAACGGGAACAAAAATAGCATTTGAGATAATATAGGCTGTAGAAATCCAACTTGCTTGATCAACGGTAATCCCAAAATCCTGAATAATTTTAGGCAGGGCAAGATTTACAATTGTTCCATCTAATCGGCCCAAAAATGAAGCAATCATGAGCGTAGCTAAAATGATCCATTGATGAGATTGGAATCCTTTTTTTTGTGCCATACCAGTTAGTTAGTTTGTGTGTAGATTACCATTTTTGCAGACATGCCATTTTTTATTTCAGGATAATTATTATAGTTAAACTTTGCATAAACGATAAATTGTTGTGTGGGTCTTTCGCTCGAAATAGAAAAGGAAATCTGAGTCTGTTTTGCACTTGGAGCTATCTCATCAACGTATCCCCAAAAAGTTTTCCCCGGTAACGCATCAATAGTAAAGGATACTATTTGGCCAACTCGTACTTCATTTAATCCTTTATCTTCATCTATAGTTCCCGCAATACGTAGATCAGATGGATTAATCATTTGTATTACGGGTACTTGAGAATTGACAATACTGCCTACCTGATCGGGAGCTGAAATAATTAGTCCATCTGTATCAGCATATAATGTTTCGCTACCTATGACTGCTAGTGGATCTCCTTTACGTATTTTTTCATTCTCATAGACATTTAGTTGAGTTAATTTTCCTGAAGTTTGTGGAGCAATACTAATTATTGAGGCATTCACTAATGAATTATCGACAAATACTCTACCTTGGGTTTTCTCAAGATAGAGAAAACCAACCACTGCAAGTCCAATTATAACTATCGCAATGATAATACGAAGAACTGTTTTATTTCGTAAGCTCACAAATAATTTTTTCATAATATTTGATACTGTTTAGCAGCAATTGCTTCTGGGTTAATGATAACTGAATCATTTTCTGTTAACCCTCTTAATACTTCAATATTTGTCCCATGAATTTTTCCTAGCTCAATTTGTTTTAAAATCGCTTTGTTATCTTCTACAACCCAAATATATTTATGCTGAAGTACAAGCCAGACAGGAACTAAAATAGTTCCTTGAGCGGTATTACTTGAAATAAGAACTGTTCCTGATTGCTGTAACTTACCTTTATTTTTCAAAGCATCACTAGAAATATCTACTTGATATACTTGTTCGCCATCTGTTGCAGTAATTTTTTCTGGATAAATTTTTTCTACGATACCTAAGAGAGTTTGTCCTGATAAACCGTTAAGTTGAATTTGAACTTTTGATCCAACACTGACATAATCAATATCATTTTCAGAAACGTTTGCTCGAAAAACTGGTGCCATAGGATCCGCAATAAGAAACGTTGTCGTGGGAGTTATATTTACATAAGGAACGGTAACATCTTCATGCATTACAACTCCTGTAATAGGGGAAACGAGAACTGATTGTTCTTGTGCAATTTGCTGCACTTGCAACGCAACTTGCGCCTGGTCAAGTGTATTTACAGCTGTTTCAAGTTGTCTTCTTGCAGCGATACTTAAACCTGTATCACTTAACGCTCGATCACCATTAAAATCGTTTATAATATTATAGCTAATTTTTTGATTTGCATAGGCATCTACCGCATTTTGTATATTTTCTTGTATTGTTCTCTGATCGAGAGCTGCAATTGTTTGCCCTTGATTGATTTTATCTCCTTCTTTAAAAGGAAGGTATGTTAATTTTCCTGCAATTGGAAAATTAAGTGTAGCTTCATTTTCAGAACGAATTACACCCGGTGCCGAAATGGTAGATGATATGGACTTCATAGCTACTGATTCCGTTTGTAATAAACGATGTTGTGAAGCTAATATAGCAAAAAAACTATAGGTAATTCCTACAGCAAATATACTTATTACGACAATAAGAAGAATATAATTTTTAGTGTTCATTGTTATTTTGTGCTTCCATTTTATCAATTAAAGTCATAATAATTTTTTTTAAAACCTGCTGATCAGATTCAGATAAGTAAGAAATAATTTGAGTAAGCTTTTTACTTCTATCTATTTTTGCTTTAGTGAGTAATGATCTCCCTTGATCTGTAAGTGATATTCTTACTAGTCTTCTATCTTGTAAGTCTTCTTTTCTCACTACTAATCCCATTTTACATAATTTATTAACTAAACTTGTGGCAGTTGGCATTTCTATTTTAAATTGTACTGCAATTTCACGCATTTGTGCATTTGGTTTCTGTTGTAAAAACACTAAGGCTTGAATTTGTAATAAGCTTAATTTTGCAATACTACTACTATACGACATATTTTCTTTCATTAACCGAGAAAGTTTAAAAAATGCTTCGATAAGTAGGTCATTGTTACTGATTGTTTTCATAATTGATTAGATAAGCTAAATATTAGATTGTATAATATTATATTAATTGCCGATTGTCAATATCTTTAGAACACATACTCAATAACTATTGAGTAAAAAACTCTTGACACAGCGGAAATTTTGGGATAATAATAGTAATATGGCTGAGAATTCAAATTCCCAATCGTCTAATAAAGTACTTATAGGTATTATCATTGTAGTCGTTTTAGCCTTAGTGATTCTTGGTTCTTATAGAACTATCAAACGGTTCGCTCGTCTTCAAATGCAAGGAGGAAATAATGTCGCACCGGTAACTCAATCTCAAACAGCTTCTACCATGCCTTCAGTACCAACGAATGCTATGACAAATACAAATTCCTCAAATGCACAGTTAGATCAAGATTTACAAAATATTCAGACACAACTTAATCAGCTTAATTCTGATCAAAATACTGTGGTACAGTCATTACAAAATCAGTCAAACGATACTCCTCAACAATAATTTTTCTACTAAAAAACCGCTTTTTAGAGCGGTTTTTAGTTTCCCACAAAACTTTCCAACTTTATGGAGTTGGTGAAGGCGTTATGGTACTCGTTGTCGTTGGTAAACCTGCCCGAATTTGTTTTGCATCTGATAATGCTGTTTGTATGTCTTGAGCTCCTGTTTTTATTTCAGTACGTGCTGTTTGCAATACTGAAGTCGTTCCAGACGGGTTCGAATCATATCCCGTTGGAGTTAAGCCAGTAACCTGAGACTCTACATTTGAATATTGTGTCTGAGCATCTGCTAGTTTAGCTTTCATGTCAGAAAGCAAAGCAACTAGATTTGCTGGATTACCTGCAGACTGAATTCTTGTTTGTAATTTTGTTACAAGATTATTCAAGAGATCTGTTGTATAACCCATGGTATCTGAAGCTACTAAAAGATGCATTTGTGGTAAAAATTCTGCATAGACACGATAGTTCAAAAATACAGAACGATAATCATTTCTCAAATTAGTTATATTACCAGCATTGTAATCATTCGTGCATTGTGTTTGTACTCCTTGCAAACCCGTAACATCAGATTGAATTTCACTTGTATATTGCTGTATTTGAGAAGCTGATAATTTTTTTAATCCGCTAACTCGAGATAATGTTGAATTTAATGATGTTAAACGCTGGTTGATTGCATTTGTACACAAAGTATTAAGATTACTTAATCGTCCAGTTTTTACTGGATTTGTAGTAGGAGTAACTGTTTGGGCAAAAGATGCTACTGGTGCTGCTAAGATAGCCATGGTTACTCCGATTGCTAGTAATGTTGTTTTTATCTTCATAATATTCACCCCCTTTGCTTACTCGAGATGAGTATCCTATGATTACCTTTTACCTTATGGAAATGAATAGAAAATGACAAAAATGCTTGGTTAACCTGATTTATGGACTGAGTTTGAAATATAAAATATTATTGAGTTCCTTCCTCCCACGATGTTAAGTAATGTTTTTGCTCTTTCGTAAGAGTATCTATAGCAATACCACGGGAGGCGAGCTTCAAACGTGCAACTTCATAGTCCACATCTTGAGGCAAAACATATACTTTATTTTCTAATTTACCTCTATGATCAACGAGGTATTCTGCGGCTAACGCTTGATTTGCAAATGACATATCCATAACTTCTGCGGGATGTCCTTCTGCAGCTGCTAAATTAACCAATCTACCTTCTCCTAAAACATAAAGTTTTTTGTTATTCGGCAAGATATATTCATCTAATGAAGAACGAATTCTTCGTTTTGATTTCTTTATGGATTCCAATGCCTCCATATCAATTTCAACATCAAAATGGCCAGAGTTTGCTATAATTGCACCATCTTTCATAGATTTCATATGCTTTATACTAATGACGTGTTTATCTCCTGTAGCACTTACAAATATATCACCTAAAGCAACAGCATCACTCATTGGCATAACACGATATCCATCCATTGCTGCTTCCAATGCTCTCACTGGATTTACCTCAGTAATGATAATATTAGCTCCCATTCCATGTGCACGCAATGCAATACCACGACTACACCATCCATATCCACATACAACAAATGTTTTCCCTGCAAGAAGTATATTCGTTGCACGGATAATACCATCAATAGTCGATTGTCCTGTACCATACCTATTATCAAATAAATGTTTCGTATCCGAATCATTTACTGCAATAACTGGTAATTTGAGAGCTCCATCTTTTTCCATAGCTTTTAATCGTATTACGCCCGTTGTAGTTTCCTCCGATGAGCCAATTACATTGGATAATTTATCCTGACGTTTCGTATGGAGAAGTGAAACTAAATCTGCACCATCATCCATTGTTATATGAGGAGAATAATCAAGAATAGCATTTAGATGTTTATAATAGGTTTCACTGTTTTCTCCATTAATTGCAAACGTTGGGATACTATAATCCTTTACAAGAGATGCGGCAACACTATCTTGAGTGGATAATGGATTTGATGCACAAGCAATAACTGCAGCACCACCTTTTTTTAACGTAATCAAGAGATTAGCAGTTTCACTCGTAATATGTAAACAAGCTGCAAGAACAAGATTTGCTAGGGGTTTCTCTTTTTCAAAACGATTCTGAATTGTTCTTAATACTTGCATTTGTTGAGCAGACCATTCAATTTTAAGTTTTCCTTCAGAGGCTAATTTTTCATTTTTAATATCGAATGCGATTTCCATAGAAATTCTTCTATAACTTTATCAATTCACCAAATGTTTGTCTATATTTTCCTTGAAACTGTGATTGAGTAAAAAAATGCTCTTGTGTACCGTATGTTTCTATTGCATAACTTGATGCCACAGATCCCATTTGGCCGCATATTTGGAAATCATATCCTCTTGTTAACCCAGCAAGAAAACCAGCTCTCCAGGCATCGCCTGCGCCGGTAGGATCAACAACTTTATTAGTCTTAACAGGAGGAATCATATATATTTTATCAGGCGTTTTAATTCTTGCACCTTCTTTCCCGAGAGTAGTAATAACTATTTTTTCTTTAAATTTTTTAGAATTTAAATCAACTCTATCTTGAATTAGTTGTATTTCATAATCGTTGCCAATTATATATTTTGCGTGTTCTACACCATATATTAAATCTTTATCGCTAATCTGAGTAAGAATAAATCCAGGATCAAATAGATAAGGAACAGATAATTTTACACTTTGCTTAACAAGAGACATTGATCCTTTTGCGCCTGAAGGTCCTATAAGAACAAAATCATTTTTATTTACTACAGAAGCTAGTGATAATGATTCTATACCGCTTGCAGCACCATAATAATATCCCCAAATTTGATTATCTGCACTATCAGTCATTGCAAATCCCGTGGCAGTATAATTATCGGGATCAATAACAACATGTGATACAGTCATACCTAATTTAAAAAATGCATTTTTGTATTCTTCAAAATCTTTTCCTGCCACAGAATACAGAATATTTTCTATACCTAATAATCCCAAAGTATAACTTACATTTCCTGCTGTACCACCTCTACGCTTAGCAAATTTATCGACGATAAAAGAAAGATTTAGTTTATGAATTTGATTGGGGAGTATATGTTTTGCAAAAGAATCGGGAAAATCCATTATGTAGTCATATGCGATTGTGCCGGTAATAATAAGCATTTTTAATTTATTAGATTGGTCGTTGAACTTTAATAAAAATAGACAAATGAAACAATATATTTTCCTCCTACTAAGAATACTTTTATTATGATTACTATTAAGAGGAGAATAGCAAGACCTTGTGCCGAGGAAGTGAGTTGAACACTTATCTGATGTTCTTCAGACACCCGCCGTGACCACCTTGGCTACCTCGGCTAATAAATAAAACCATCTACAACTAGGATATATTATACTACACCTTAGAGTATAATCAAACGTCATTTCTCTAATTTGCTTTTTTTTGTTATTCGTGTACTATAAAAGTAAAATCGTAGCAAATATGGAAAAAAAGAATATTAAAATTATTTTGATTCCAGGTAATGGAGGGGGAACAGCGCAAGACAACTGGTTTCCTTATGTAAGGAATACTATGGAATCACTCGGAGTAACAGTTATTGCGAAGGATTTTCCAGATCCAATTCTTGCTCGTCAATCTTACTGGCTACCATTTCTAAAAAACGAACTTCACGCTGCTCAAGATACTATCTTAATCGGTCACTCTACCGGCGCAATCGCAGCAATGAAGTATGCGGAAACAAATAGCATTTTCGGTTCCATTCTTGTCGGAACATATTATACTGATCTAGGAGATGAAAATGAAAAGAAAAGTGAATATTTTAATAGCCCATGGAAATGGGAAGCGATAAAACGTAATCAAAGATGGATTGTACAATACTCTTCAACGGATGACCCTTATATCCCTATCGACGAAGCACGTTATGTTAATAAACAACTTGGCACTGAATATTATGAATATACAGACCAAGGACATTTTGGTTCAGAGAGACAAAAGAAAACATTTCCAGAGCTTATACAAGTTCTGCAAACGAAGATTATGTAGCGAAAATTTTGCAGACTTAAAATCGCGAACCAATACATACTCTGTAGAAAGTGAATATCATAACTACTCAATTGAATTTCTTTATTCAATATGAGTACAATAAATTATGGATGTAGTATTATTTAATATTTCTTGGATGTTATACAACATTTCACTCGCATTAATTGCTGTCCTTTTTGGATGGCTTACTTTCAAGTCAAAAACATACGTATTAAAAATATTTTTCGGTATAATTTGGATCTTATTTCTTCCAAACACTATATACTTATTGACTGATATAGAACATTACTTTGAGGAAATTTTAGTGGTAAAAGGTATAGACAGCATATTTTTAACATTGCAATATGGCCTTCTTATGATTTTAGGAGTTGCAACTTTCTTAGTTAGTATGTATCCTCTTGAAATGATTCTAAGAAAAGAAAAAAGGAAAAAATCTGAAAAAACGCTCATAATCATCTTGCTGAATCTTTTAGTAGCATTTGGAATGGTTCTCGGAAGAGTCCAGCGGACAAATTCTTGGGATGTTGTGTTTAATAGTACCAAAGTAATTAGTGATATATACCATATTCTTATTACACCTCAATTATTATTACTATTTATTTTCTTCGGAATCTTATGTAATATCATTTTCTTTATCTTTAGAAAATCACTACTCAATTTTGAGAGAATTTTATATTAACCCATTTATTCTGTATCCAATAATTCCTTAGTACATTCGGAATATCCATAAATCATTATCCTATAGTTGAAAATGCGACTAGAATCTGTTACAATGAAAACTTATGTTTGTTGCCGAGCAAAATCAAGGAGTTATATTACAATATAGAAAATTAACACTTCCTTCTCTTTCAGGCGGTCGCCGCAGTCAATTATTGGTAAAACAGAGAGAAAATGTTTCCACAATAACAAGATTACTAGTTGACGGCAAACTGATAGTAATTGACCCTAAACATAGACCGTTTATCAATAAATATTCATTAACTGATATAAGACCTATAACTTACCCTAAAACGATGCTAAAATTAGAACAGTTTCAAGAAAAAATAAGAGAGCATAATCCTTCTCTTGATGTATTTTCTTGGATGTTTATACAACACCATTATTGTAATAAAAGCTTAGCTGAAATCGCTCGAATTGTAGAAATAAATAAAAAGAGATTATATACATATTTCGACCACCTTGGTTTACCATACATTAAAAATAAACAGGAGATTGATCAAAGGAATAGACAGGCAGGCAAAGGTTATTATCAATTCTCGAAGCAAGAACAAGTTGAACAAGCAAAACAAAGATACGCTCAGGGCATCGGAATAGGAGGATATTCACATCAACAACATAGCGAGAATGGTATAAAGGGTGGACATGCTGTCAAAGACCAAGGAAAAGGTATTTTTAACCCCGAATCAAGACATGATAATAACGTTAAAGGAGGGAAGGCCTGTCAGGCAAAATTTAGAGCCGAAAAACGAGGATTCTATCAAGGAAGAGAAAAATTTAGTGAATGGGGTAAAAAAGGTGGTCACATTTTAGGTCTTATGACAAGAGCAAATAAAACGGGTATTTATAGTACAGATGCTGATATTCAACGGAGAGTACACGAAGGAAGATTATTAGGAGCCAGAAGACGAAGAGAAGTTGCTCAAAGACGTCCGAATGGACTAGAGTCTATTTTTATTGATTTACTTAAACATATGCCACCAGTGAATGGCCATCCAATTTTTACACAATCAAAAACAGAAGCCCAACCTGGACAAATTTATAATTCTGATCATAACGATGGCACATCTAACAATATAACTGTTTTAACTTTAAAAAAAGTTGATGCAAACGAAAAACGCATCAGAGTAATTCCTGATTTTAAAGTAAAAGGAAAACGCGCTGTCATAGAAATATGGGGAGACTATTATCATAGTCAAGAGTGGGTAGAAAAGAATGATCAACCTTCATTTAAATATAATGAGCAAGAAATGATCGATGAGTATGCAAAAATCGGATATACATGTCTCATTATTAGAGAGCATGTATTACGAGATCTCAACAACCATGACTTATTAAAAAGCTATCTACAACAATGGCTAGCTTCGCTTAGAAATTAATTTCTCCTTATCTATAGAAAAACTACATTAAAATGAAACAAAAGATTTCTTTGTATTTATAAATCGCTAAATTCACTCTCTTTATTTTACAAGTGAAAATTTTCTCATAACATGATCAATAAAAATTATATATCAATATCTTCACTTAGAAAAAAATTAAAGCAAATTGATTTGTAAGATTTTATTCTTTATAATAAGCTGCGCAATTTATATCTTTCGCTTTAGGATAGGAATTATGGATAACAAAATTCGTACATTCATTTTTGAATCCACAATCGTAAGAACTTTTCTCAGAATATTATCAGATAAACAATTTATCGTATTGAATTATTTTTTTATCAAAAACAAAATACCTAACTTAGCTCACCCAAATACTTTTTCTGAAAAAATTCAATGGATTAAAATTTACGGTGAGCTCAAAAAATATTCTCGATATGTTGACAAATATGAGGTTAGAAATTATATAAAAATAACAATAGGGGAGAAGTATCTTATTCCACTAATTGGGGTATGGAATAGATTTGAAGATATTCCATTCGATAAGCTACCGAATAAATTTGTTCTCAAAGCGACGCATGGTTCAGGGTATATTTTTATATGCAAAAACAAATCTTTGATTAATAAAAAAGCTCTCAAAAAAATGATAAATAAATGGTTAAACGAAAGTTTTTACCTGAAAACTAGAGAAATTCAGTATAAAGATTGCAAACCAAGAATAATTTGTGAGGAATATCTAGATGAAGGTCAAGAAGGATTAACAGATTATAAATTTTTTTGTAAAAATGGAACACCCCTAATGGTTGAAATAATAACAAATAGATTCACTCAACCCACATTGGATTTAACCGACCTTAATTTCCATAAATTACCTATATTTTTAGCATATCCCAATTCAAAAAGAGATATTAAAAAACCTACCACATTTAGCGAAATGCTCTCAATTTCTCGGAAACTATCCAAGGTATTTCCTTTTGTGAGAGTTGACATATACTCAGTTAAAAATAAAGTTTATTTTGGTGAGCTAACTTTTACACCCGGTAATGGTTTAGATATTATGAAACCTCATGATGCAGATTATCAACTAAGGAATCTCATTGATTTATCAAAATTCAATAACGCTTAATATTACTTTGCTAACTATTTTTTAAAGCATCTCTTTCTGAATATCTAATGATAATGTTGTTTGAGCAGTTATAATGTCTCCAACTGATATAATTTAAATAATGGATCACGTTATATATATTCCTGGGCTCCGTGACCAATCGCTTCAAAATAAGGTGTTAGCAAAATTCATCTCATTTATCTGGAATAGATATAGTGTTACTGTGCATGTTTTTGAACCTCATTGGTCAGAAGGAAATAGTTTTTACCCAAAACTTAAGTTAATTATAGACATGATTGATACTCTTTCAAAAGGTAAGGATAGAATATTTCTAGTGGGACAAAGCGCAGGTGGTTCAGCTGCATTAAATGCTTTTGTTGAAAGAAAAAGCAAAGTTAGTGGAGTAGTATGTATTAATGGGAGATTGCGAAAGGGTATAAAAGTATTCCCATCTCTTAACCTAGCAGCACTAGGAAATCCTGCATTTAAAGAGTCAGTATTGCTTCTTGAAGAAACCAATGAAAAGAAACTTTCTAAAGAAGAAAGAAAACGTGTTATGATTATCCATTCTATATGGGATGATATTGTTCCTACTTCAACGACAAAATTAGAAGGAACTACTGAAGTTACCATGCCTATTATTACCCATATGTTAGGTGGCATAATGGCATGTACAGTTTATACAAAAATACTGATGAATTTTTTGAAAAAACAAGTCAATACTTATTAATACAACATCTATCAACCAGAAGACAACAAAGTATATTCTCGAAACATTTACTAGAAAAATTCTTCAGAAGTTAAATCAGCAATTTGAGAAACTACAATATCTTTTAGACTTATATCTAAAATTTATCTAACTATAAATAAGTAATTAGATTAAATCGGTAAAGTTTGAGTTTGTAATTTCAAAATAAATAATTGATAACTTTGTAGAAGAAATTAAAAAATGGAAAACTTTTATAGATTACCTAGAGCTAAAAATTTAGATCAAAAACCTCTTCTTTGTGTATTATACGGTTGATGAAATCGAGATTCTCTAATAAGTGGAAATTTAGCCCTTTCTGTTAAAACAGAAAATACACTAAGAGGAACTTTATAATATGTCCAGAAAAGAGGTCTACTAATTTTAGGAGATAATTGCTCAATAACCTCTTCATTTAAATCTTGTGCATACGCTATTTTTCTTAAGAAATTTCTGTCTCGATTATTCATGGCAGTAAAACAAGGTTTAATTCCACGTATCGGACTTTCCATTGTTACACCATAACGCTTAAGATAATCTTGCGCTTGTTGAGAAGCGTACATTGGAAAAACAATAGGTTTATATCGATCATTCGGTAAATCCTGGACTAATTCATCAAGTTGCCAACCAGTAATACTCATATCCTCAGGAAGTAATATATTAGTTCCCACTGGCACTATTTCACTAATTTTATCTAAAGTAACTATATTGTCTGTTGTGGTAAATCTTTGTTCGTTTTCAGAAAAAGCAAACTGGCTATTAGCTGGACGTAAACCACGAGCTAATAATTGCTTATACATCCATGAAGCGCTACTAACAACGTCCTCAAAAACTACTGCATAAGGATTATTACCTAATAATGCTTGTGCTCTTTGAACATAAGCGTTTAAATCTCTATCAAAAGTCTTCTCATCAATATATTGCATATCCCCAATAAGCCTTCCAAAAAAGCCAGGAGGTGGTTTGAGTGTTAATGCAAAACGTGCAAATTCGGTAGCATCAATAACGTCAATAGGTAATTCTTGTTGTTTAATACTTGTCACAAAAGCAGTTATCTGATCGATTTTACCTTCTGAAGATTCTTCTTTTTTTGGGATAATTGGTTCATATTATCAAAACTATAGGATTTTATCAAGATTCATTGTCTACAAATTAAGCTTATAGCTACTACTATTAGGACTTGAATCAAATTTGCTTTGAAAATTGAATATAGTATTTGGAGAGTAATGTTTTAGCCTCAAGTGGACGATGAGGGACTTGAACCCCCGACATCTTCAGTGTAAATGAAGCGCTCTACCAACTGAGCTAATCGTCCAATTCGTCACTATTGTAGCAAAAAAACATCATACTCGCTATAATTCAACTATACTCATGAACTCACGACAAAATACATTTACTTTCGTTAACCGTGTAATTAACAAAACGGAAGGCACTGTTTTCTTTTACTATTCAATTCAAACTTACAATCAACTGTATACTTTCACTCATACTATCTCTTTTCCTTCTACAGGAGTCCCTTGGGAAACAATTCCTGACACCATTCTTGAATCTGTACTTAACAATCTTCATCTTATTTTGGGTATTAGCTATTGGAAGACATTTTGTCCAAAAACAATTGTAATTCCCCATATGCAATTAACAAAACAGCAAGCATTTTTTTGGAATACACTTTATACAAAAGGTTTAGGGGAGTTTTTTTATAAAAATTCATTAGATTATCATAATCTAGTCCAATTTCCATATACTGAGAAAAAACATACTAAACCTCCGATACTCTTACGTGAACATCGATCTCTTCTTTATTTTGGAGGAGGAAAGGATTCAATTGTTTCTGCAGAACTACTCAAAAAATATGATAAACCGTTTACACTCTTTATCGAAGGATCATCTACTATTCATAGTTCAACTGAAAAATTAGTAGATAGACACCATATTATTTTTGAGAGAACATTTGATCCATTGTTATTTGCCGTTAATAAAATTCCTGGAGTATATAATGGACATATACCAATATCAGCTGTCTGGGCTTTTCTTGGACTCTTTGCTGCAGTACTGTATAACTACGATAGTCTTATAACCTCTAATGAACACAGTGCAAGTTTTGGTAATGTTATATATCTCGGTTCAGAAATTAATCATCAGTGGAGCAAGTCATTCGAATTTGAAAGTTTATTCTCAGAATATATAGCATCATATGTTACACCAAGTATTTCTTATTTTTCCTTATTAAGGCCTCTTCACGAAATGAAAATTACACAAATATTTACTAGATTCCAAAAATATTTTCCTTATTTCTCAAGTTGTAACAGAAACTTTAAAATTCATAATAATTTACAAGGAAAAAATTGGTGTGGAGAATGTCCGAAGTGTGTCTTTGTTTATATTATGCTTTCTGCGTTTCTTCCAAAAGAAACTGTGATTTCTCTCTTTGGGAAAAACATTTTAATGGATCCTAAGCTTTTTACATTATGTCTGGAACTACTGGGAGAAGAATCGTTTAAACCATTCGAATGTGTTGGAACTCCTGAAGAAACACAACTTGCAATGTATTATATTGATAAAAACGGTGAATATCCTGATAGTAAAATTCTACAGCAATTTCATGATACTATTTTACCTCGACTTAACATTGCGACACTGGAAAATAACATTTTCTCACCATCACTACAACATAATTTAACAGATGAATTTGAATTTATAATAAAAAATCTATGAAACTAAACGAAATGAAGAATAAAAAAATTGTTATTCTAGGATTCGGGGTAGAAGGTAAATCTATATATAATTTTCTAAAAACAAAATTTCCAGAACAACAAATTGATACAATTGAGAAAATTACTCCAGAGACACAAAAACAGCAAAAAAATTACGATTTGGCTATAAAATCACCTGGAATTCATGGTTCTCAAGTGCATATACCATATACAACGGCAACAAATATTTTTTTTGGTAATGTTCTAGGGGTTACTATTGGTGTTACCGGATCAAAAGGGAAAAGCACAACTTCATCACTCATCTACGCTTTCTTACTTCAAGCAGGGAAAAAGGTCCATTTAGTTGGAAATATAACCCATAAATTAGATCCTATTGGCTCACCAATGTTGACGGAGTTACTACAATCTAATACAGCAGAAGATATTTGGATTTGCGAACTATCAAGTTTTCAATTATCAGATATCACATATTCTCCTCATATATCGGTAATTACCAGTTTTTTCCCTGAACATATGGATTATCATGGATCACTTGAAAACTACTGGAATGCTAAGAAAAATATTATTGCGAATGCGCAAACTACTGACTATCTTGTATATAACTCAAAATTTTTAGAACTTAAACAATTCGCAAAAGAAGCACATGTGCAAACTGTTCCATTTCAATCTGAGGTAGATAATTCATTTTCAGTTTTACCTTTACAAGGTAGTCATAACTTAGATAATATTAACGGAGCAATTACAGTTGCAAAATTACTTGGTGTTAATAATAAAACAATTCAAGACGCTCTATTTAAATTTAAACCTCTTCCTCACAGACTTGAAAATGTAGGGACTTTTCGTTCTATTACCTTCTATGATGATGCTATTTCTACTACTCCAGAATCAGCGATTCAAGCAATTAAAACTTTAAAAAATATTGGAACTATTTTTCTTGGTGGTCAAGACAGAGGATTCGATTTTTCTAACTTAGCAAAAATAGTTGCACAATCTTCCATTATAAATCTTGTACTCTTTCCTGAGAGTGGGTCTAAAATTTATCATGAGCTCACTAAAATTACTAAGAAAAAGTATCAAGTGTTACAAACATCTGATATGCATGAAGCTGTTCTTTTTGCCTACAGGCACACACCAAAAGACTATATATGTCTTCTCTCGACAGCATCCCCAAGTTATTCTGTTTGGAATAATTTTGAAGAAAAAGGAAACTTGTTTAAAAAATTGGTACGAGAATTATCGGAACAAATATAGCCATTCCTCTTCACTAACTCTATCCAATTAATTATCGCTCTCTTAAACTACTGAACAACTTCTTATTAGGTAATTCTGATATAGTTTGTTATAATAACGGATATCAAATATGAAAAGGAAATTAATCTATTTTTTCAGCATATTAAGTTTTATAATATATATTTTACGCATATTTTCATTTTTCAATATACACGTACCCCAAGTACTACATCAAATAGCCTGTATTCTTCCATCAAGTTGTAATCAAAAGATCCTTACTTCAAACGCAGATATTATTGCGAAATTGAATTCTGAAAAAAACTCTAATCTCTCAATTCTTCCCACTCCAATAGTACTTTACTCTCAACGAGGATATACCAAAATATACAGTCACCCTGGACATTTTAGTATATTAATTCCTAATGGATGGGTGCTTGTACAAAATACAAATGAGAATCCAGAAATAAAAGTAGCTTTCAACGACCAAACAAATAAGATACAAATTGGTTCAGTAATTCTTGATGCGGGAATAAATGCTGATGTAACTTGGCAACATGACCAAGAATCATTTGCGAAAGGTATGAATCTAAAAACTATTATCAATCCCTATTATTATACTGAATCCATTCAAAACTATCCTACGCAGGTTGAAATGGGAAAATTAAATATTTCATCTATCTCAGGGTACCCTGAAGAATTATTTCACCAAACTTATAAAGCATTGTATATTAATGCTGGGAGTCATGGCAATATTACTATCACAGAGGAGTGGGCAAACAACCATGCAGACATTGAAACAATAATAGATAATATAGTTACCAGTTTAAAATTTACAAACTGATAATGTTTCACTAATTAGAGTATTCTCGAATTATCTCGTCTTTACCTGAACTATTACTCAGAACTCTTATAGCATTTGCTTTTAATATACTATTTTTCTTAATGTATGTCCCTGATACAAAAACTTGAGATTCAATTTTTAAGCCATCAATTGCTACGTAGGAATCTCGAGACTTAATTTGTGTGTGCTGATCAACAACAACTGTATATATCTTACCATCTGCGGTTTGGAGTTGGAAAGCATCAGGATTCGTCGTTATTTGTATTACGATTCCATTAAGTAGATTTGGATAATCCGGGGGAATGTTTCGAAGAACAAAAAAGGGAATGATGTTCTTATTTATCGTGGGTATACCAACAACAGCAATTTCTGAACCAATTGTAATATTATTATTATGATCAAGAATAGGAGAATTATATGCACGAATTGGAGTAACAACATGTGTTTGTACTATTCTTTTCGATCCATCTAGAAGAAGAATCGTTGTTGAGTTATTACCAATATCAATAACTTTTCCAGTAATAGGAGTCAAAGTCAATGGATCTTTTACAATTGAGTTATTAATAAGGTCACTCACTTTTTTATTATATTTATCATAAAATGAATAAATTTGGTTAATAAATTCTGCTTCTTGACCCTGCGATAAAGAACTTGAATTTTCATTCAATGTTGCAAATAACAAGTCATTCGTTTGTTTAACAAAAATAATGTTTTCTACAGGAACTCTACCTTCATGTATCAATGAAATTGCGTTATCTAAATCCTGTTCATAATCATAAAGAAGCCGGCTTAAGTAAGCTAGTTTATTTTGTTTTAAAACTGTTTTCATTTCTTGAATTCTAATACGAGCAGTTTTTTGATATAAAAGCATTTTATCTGTTGTATTAAAAGTCAATGCAATATTCAAAAATTCATAAAAACGTTTTAAAGGATAAAAAAATGTTCCTGGAATAACACTAACGGTTATAATTTTTTGCGCATCTTGTGTATCAATAGATAAATCAGCACTTGTCATACCATAATCTGCTGCAGTTAAAGGAAGCGATGCCTTGATAATTTTAGCTCCCAAAACCCTTGTTTTTTTCTGAGCTGCTGATATTAATTTTAACTTTTGTAGAGTTGGTGGTATAAATGTTTGAATTCCAGAATTACTTACTGATTGACTAGTATTATCAAAGGCAACCTTTGCAAGCTCAGAGACAACGTTTGGAGCGCCTGTATCACTAAATACTATCAAGGTAAATGGATTTTTATCTTTGAAAACAATTCCTCCATCATGAAAATATGGATAAAATTCACCAGTTTTATGAGCAATTGTAGTACTTACAGGTAGGAGAGCAGGAAGCATATAATTTACTTTCTGTTGTTTTAATAAAGTTAGTAGTTCGATTGAATCAGGCAGTTTATTCATATAAAGTAGATTAAAAAAGCTCGCTATGTCTTTTACTGAACTTTGATTTGATTGCCATCCTGGTTGCTGTGAATCTAGTGCATATTGATCATCATCTAAATTAAGTTTCTCACCAACTCTGGTATCAGCAAATCCATATTGCTGAATCGTAGTAATAATATTACGTCTATCAAGAATATCTAATAACGTATTATATGCAGTGTTATCGCTCTGTGTAATCATTGCTCCAACAAGCTGCTTAATTGTTACACTAACTCCTTCCAATAACGTAGGATATGCATCAGTTTCCAACTCAGTTGGAACAACATTATTCTTGCTTATCGTTACGAATTGATTGAAATTCAATTTTTTTAAATCTCTTTGTTTATATGCTTCGAGAGCTACAAATATTTTAACAATACTCGCAGGATTCCATATACGTCCTTGATCAATTGTAACCTCATTAAGAGATGTATTATCCTTATAGTATAAACTAACATTATTCAATGCATTCAGAAGAATTAATTTGACTGTGAAAAATTTTTGAAGTTCTTGTTCATTTTGGTATGAAACGTTAGGCGTAGGAGTGGGAATGGGCGTATCTGTTATAACAATCCTGAGCCCTTGTGCCGGAGATGGATTATTAAATGCGTGAGTTTCAAGCTGTTGGGTATTATCGCCATTTAATTTACTTCTTGAGAAAATAATTGCAATAAGAAATATTGTTCCTACATTAAAAATAAGCAATATTAATATGAGCAACTGTTTATTTCGTACAAAACTATTTTTTTGCATTTAGTACTTATACTTCCCATGTAAGTATACTAAATATTCATAGTACGGAATAGGTGATATTGCCACTGAGTAATATCTATTTTTAGAATATAACTTTAAAAACTAACCCTGAATTTATAAAGCATTTTGCAAGCGTAGAAGAGCATTCGCATGTTAGATAATTTTATTTATGCAGTTAGCATTATTCAGAGAAAGCCCAGCATAGCTAGGCTTTCCTATTATCCTTATAAACGGTACCTCATACATAAAGTAATATCATTAAAATGTAAGATATTACTTTCGTTTAGATACTTTACCCCCTTTCATACCTGCACTTTGATAAGATTGCGAATATGAAGGAATCGTTGCTGATTCTTCAGCAGAATGAATAATAGTCAATTCTTCTGCATTATGCTCTTTCATGATTTTCCGAGCTTTTTCTTCTGTTTTTTCATTTACCGGAACAGCCAAGAGAACACCACCTTCTTTAATTCTTTTTTCATATCTTTTTGCTTGCCCCTCAGACATTCCAAGATCAACAAGTGCTCCAAGCAATCCTCCAGTTACTGCTCCCATTGCAAAACCAGTAAGTACCGTCAACGGGCCTGCTACAAGAATCCCAATTCCCGGTACTACTACTGGAGCTGATGCTATCAAAAGACCCGCCAGACCTCCAAGAATACCACCAGTTAATATACTATCACCCCCAGATTCTTTTGAACGATATTTATCCATGCGCTCTTCATTTGCAATGACAGAAATTTCGTTTGTTTTAAACCCATTATCTGTCAGATGGAAAAGCGCCTCATCAGCATCTTCTCTATTTGGGAATATTCCCAGTATCATTTTTTTCATATTTTTTCACCTCCTCTCATTCTGCTAAGTATTGTTGTGAATACCAGAATGAATGAATCCACATATTCTGGTATCGCTTACTTAGATTTTGCTTCTTTTCCTCCCTTGTCATTTAACTTAATAGTCAGTTTTTTAGGCTGTGACTTTGGAGATTTTGCTAATGTAACGCGAATCATACCGTTTTCATAAGATGCTTGAGGTTCAACATTAAAATCAATGTCACCTGGAACTGCAATTCTATACGAAAATGTTTGTTGCGCCTTTCTATAGTATTTTCTATCTTTATCTTCGTCTTCTTCTCTTGCTTGTCCGCGTACCCACAATACTCCTTTATCAAAGGTAACCTCAATATCGTCAGGTTTGATACCTGGCATCGCTGCGTCGACATGAATATGTTTGTTATCTTCTGAAATAGAAAAATTGTTCGCTGATGCTATTTCAGGAACAAGATCATCCATGTCATCAAAGATTGAAGGCATTCGAAATGGAGAAAAATCAAAATATGATCGAGGAACTAGATTTGCCATGAATTTTCACCTCCTTTCGTTCTTATGATATCGTTAATATGTTTCATATTCTTTAATTCTTACCAAAGTGATTTTCGATTAGTAAGTCTTACTTTAATCAGTAAATATGTTATTGAAAACACAAACGAGTAAGAAACATGTCGCAAGTTTAAATTTGATATCTATTTTTTAAATACAATAGGTGATAATAGCAATTTAATCCAAACTCAAGAACATGAGGACTTGTTCCAAAGAAGAACATACTGGGTTTAATTGCTTTTTGTATTACTCATTGTAAATAATAACCTATTATATATGGACTATATAACGTAGGCTTAACCAAGATTGGGAGAATAAGAATTAAAATACCAATACTATCTAAAAAACAAATGCGCTATAAATGTCGTGGTAAGTATTGTTACCAAAGGAAGAGTAATGCACTGAGATTATTATTAATTATTTCGAGACCAAATGACTTTCCCGGTTTTAGGAGCAGAAGAAACAGTTAATTAACTGTTTTAGCTTACCTGTCAAAATAGCTTGTTGATATGCAAAAAGGTTAAGTTTTTAAATCTCTTTTACATCCTATAATATTGACTTGTTCTAATAATCTTGCTATATTATTCCTTGAAATTTATCTATGGAGCGTGCATTTAAAATCCGTCAAATTCACATTAATGATTCAAAAAGTAGACAGTATCACGAGCTTAAACTTGGGATTCCGGAGGCTCAGCGGGTTTCTAGTGAATTAGCACCTGCGAACAATTTATATACAGGACATACTTGGCTTTTCCAAGGAAATCCTATGATTGGTACTTGTACTTTATGGGCAATTGCAAATGCTGCACTAAGCATAGACGCACAGTTACAAACTGGATGGATGAAACAACTCCATAATAAAACCGTATACAGAAGAGGTATCGAAGGACTTCGTTTTCAAGAAGCAATGACAGTAATTAATAGAGCATCAGATAGTTCGATTGAGCTAAACAAGCTCGAACAAAAACGGCAATTACAGACTATATTACCTTCTGGGGTTGCTGTATCACCTGAAGCTGTTGGTCGTAATGCAGCTATCATACAGCAAGAGATAGAAGCCAAGCGGAAATTATGCGTTGGAATTATATCATATCATTACAATCAAGAGCGGATTAGTAGACATGCGATAAGTATTGTCGGATATAGTATTGGAGAAAAAGGTGAAATGAATGTGCAGCTTATCGATCCTGCTTGGGGAATTTTCCCCATTCCTCTTGAATTATTAATGAGGCTCATGGATAAAAACCAAACATATGCCGTTTCAAAAAAAATAGCATAATATTCATCCAATCTTTTTTTCCTCCACGTTAATCTGAATGTTTTTGATATTTTGAAAACACTTCTACTAGAAATAAGAATTTTAAGTCAGCTCTCTTTAATCGAGACTGAGAGCTAGAGAACTTTACAAAGATGACCGACATAAAACAACAAAATTAGCCCGCTATACCAAGCAATTCGTACGTTTGATGTAAATAGCTTCCAGTCTAGTGCGGACTAGTTGACGATGTCAGGAACTTCTACAGAGAAAATCCGAAGGAATATACTCCTCTTCGGCTTGAATAGTAACTTATAAAAGCATCCTGTAGTTTGATTGCGGGAACTATTTTTACTATAATATATTCATGGCTATAGCAGAGAGTGCCTTTAGAGGGTTAGGTTATTTAGGTGTAAAGTACAGACGAGCTAATAGTAAAATACCCCAAAATGATAACTGGTTGCCTCAACCTATTGGAATACAAACATTACAAGCAGAAAAAGCACAGAATAGAGCACTGAAACTTCTTGAAATAGCAAAACAATTCGAAACAGCAAATGAAGCAGTAAGTTTTGATCAGAAACTCGAAAGATTTGAAACAATAATGGATACCCTAATGCATCCAGAAGCACTTCAAACAATTGAACATGTTATGCAGAGAATTGGTGATGGAACCTTTTATTTAATTCCTGTTGGTAGTGCAGCATTAGGAGGAATGCTTATTCGAGACTATTCAGGAACAATGCATACGTTTCCTAAGTCAAAACAGGATATTGATTTAATGCTGGTCTTCGAAAGATCTATTCCAGAAACATCTCTAGATTTCTATGCCATAAATAAAAATATACAAAATACTATGGAAAATATATCTACTCAAAGTAATCTTCAAAGCTTCACCACATGTCAAGGTCAAGAATCACGTGCTGCAACGGTTACTAATCTTAATCAACCAAGTTTACCTACAATCGAAGAAATTCTCCAATGGCCATCTGTAACAACTGGAGATGTAATCGCACATATTTTTTCTACATTTTTTTATAAATCTGTACCCGATTATAAAAATAAAGAGGCAAGAAGAATAATTCTACAGGCAATGGAAAAATTTTCTGTTGAAGAGAATAATATTTGGAATGACCTTGTACGTTTAATTCCCTACCATGTATTTAAACGGAGAGACTTGGTGAAAAGTAGATATTTCACTCCTGATGAAGAATTAATGTCTTTATCTACTGAAGAAGTTCAAAGATATGAGAAACACAGACAAAGGCTAAATTCCTTACTACAAGAACTAGCAAGTAATATTTTAAAAGATCTTTTAGATTCAACAGGAAAAAGATGAGAATGAAAAAAATTTATTTAATTCTTCAAATGAAGAAAAACTAATTTTATCTGTTGATATGAGAGGACTTGAACTTTAACTAATATCAAAAACACATGATATATTTTCGGATTGAGGCTAAGTACGGAAGAGGGGTTTTATTTTGAACCTTTTTTTGCTTTCTTAACCAATTTTATCAAGTTCATGGAGACATATCAGGCTCAAGAAAGGGACGAGAAAGCTTAATTTTGGAGGATACGCTATAATATATGCGTGAAAACGCAAAAATCGCTTCTTGATAATTTACCTGACAAGCGAAAGGAATTTATACAAAAATTAGATCCTGAAGGACTTAAAAAAATCTTCCACAATAGGGAAGTAGCCTTAGAATATGCAAAGGATGCAAGTGTTCTAAAAAGAGTGGTATTTGGTTTAACAGAAACTTTCTTCAATTCTTCTTTCATCATTTCTTCTATTAGATTAGGAGAAGTATTTTTAAGCATATTCCTATCTGCAAAAGTTAAAATATTCATAACTTCACCGGATTCATTAAGTTTTGCTTTTATCTCTATTCTCCCTAAAGATTTAATAAGCCTACGTGGATCACTCATTAATGAATTATAGCATCACTGTTTTGGACATTCAGGTAGCAAGGAAGTAATAACAATCATGAGACATTTGAAATGTCCAAAACAAAGGTGGTAAAAAAATTACATTAAGCATGTTGCAGATGTTCTAATATCCACATTCTTGCTAAAGTAGTAGGTCCCAATCCTTTTCTGTTTGCAATGTCTCGAATTTTGTTTAAGGTATCTTTATCAAATCTAATTGTTATACCTTCAGATAGATTTTTTGCAAAACGTGCCTTTACAGGCTTTAGCTCATCTTTAAAATCTGCAATACTATGTGTTTCCCAAAATTTTGCTTCCTCATCTCGGTTAGCAAATGTTGGAATTTTACTTGTTTTTTTATTTTTTTTCATATTTCTGTTTCACCCCCTTTATTTTTCAAGCGCTTATATAACTTTTTATCTTTTTCATATGCTAGATACGCTGTGATTGGATAATATATTCCTCGTCCTTGAGACTCTAAAATTACAGCTAATATTCTATTTTCTTCAGTTTTACCAATAAGTACTAATCTATTCTTTTGTTGGCCTCTTAGTATCAAGGGCTCATTATGGCAAGTATATTCAACTTCTTCTGGAGTTATATCATGGCGAGCAATATGTTTTATGTTCCATGAATCCCAAATGAGTTTTCTGATAAATATCACTATTAAAGTGTAACACAATGCGTTACAAAATCAAGTTGCCAATTGGTATTGGATATTCAGATAGTTTATTAATCTTCCGATGAAATAATTCTCCAACCTATTTTTTCAGTTTTTCCTTCTTTTCTTCTGTAGAACTGATTTCTTGTCGCAAAATGAAGAAGTAGAGGAGTGTTTGAATACTATCCATTCATTGGCTGAGTTAACATTTTTTTCATATAAATAATAATTTTGTTATTTGGGCAGAGAAAATAAATGTGAAGTGCCTTTGTAGTTTCACCATTCCAATATTCTTCATCTAAGGATCAAAGATGCGTTTTATAGTATATCTAAGAAGAAATCGTGGGATATAGGCGTCAATAATAAAAAGGAGTCCATGCACAATTCCTCCTTTAACGCGTTTTTGTAAATATCCATCAGGTTTTATCTTTTCTAAAAGAACAAAGTTAGGAAAATAACAGGGACTAAAGAATTGTAAAGCGTTTAAAGAAATCTGATCTTTTTCACTGTCTGTAGTTAATTCCTTAATAAGAGAGTCAACAATGATAATATCTGTTTTTGCTTTATCTTTTTCTTATCATTTGTCGTTTGAAAAGGTTGATATGTTCCATCTACTAATTGTCTGAATTTCTTAGCTTCTATAGCTTTTAATGGAGGAGGAAAAATCTTGCAGGGATTTATTCTGATGAAATCTTCAAAGAACAAAATGCAATGACTGAAAGTGAAATAACCAAAGCCTAGATTGCAAAAGAAGATGCAACGTTTGATAAATACAATATTGATGAGGTTACGGCATTTATGGAAACTATGCTTGCCGATTTAGGAGAAGCATACAAAAGATCTAGTTTAACGCAGGCTAAAATGCTGTTAGGTCCAATGTTCCCTGATGGATTGTTTTGGAACTATAATGGCACCTTGAACCATAAGATTAGCCTGATATATCAGTCTATTCAATACTTTTCGGGTCAAGGTGTCCCCTCTAGTGCCCCATCTGGGACGATGTTAGAACCTATGTAACCTCCAATATTGATCCTCAGGAGAAAACCGCATTGCTTCAAGCTATAACTTACTTTAAAAAGGAGGAGATTAAGCAATGAGCTGGTTCAGAAAATCCAAACCTCATGTTCAAAATGTCCCGGAATTAACCACCTCTATTTTATACAATGAGGGCACGTTTTACAATCAATTTACTAAAGATATGTTGGATGCAAAAGAAGAGGTTATTATTGAAAGTCCCTATATTACCTTAAAAAGACTGGACAAGCTCAAACCGGTATTAAAGCAGCTTGTGGAAAAAGGTATACAGATTTTTATCATCACCAAAAGTCCGCAGGAACATGACTCAGTTATGGCATCACAATCCGAAGCTGGAATACGCTTTTTTGAAATATTAGGACCGCAAGTGCTATTAATAAAAGGTGGTCACCACCGGAAACTAGCTATGATTGACAGAAAAATTCTATGGGAAGGAAGCTTAAATATCCTTTCTCAATCGAGCAGCCGGGAATTTATGAGAAGGATAGAAAGCAGAAAGCTGACCGAAGAATTATTTCAGTTTTTACAATTTGATACACTTAATGTGTTTGGGAAGTAACCCAAAGTGCTATAATTGCAAATTATATGGTCACGAAAGATAAAACAGCAAAAAAAACAGAATTAATTATTGATGCGCTAATGTATGCTGAAACTCATAATTTAGATATAAATGACAAGTCTTCAGTTAAAAGAATCCTCAAGAAGCTAGATCCTGACCATTCGAGCGATAAAGAAGTTGAGGAGATTATGGAATTACTTAAACACGCAGATAAATTCATGACTATGAGAGCAAATAGAAAATCTAAACAGCAAAAATTGCCAAATTAAAAATTGGTCTCATTCCCTTTACACTACATAACCATTATCTAAAACCTTAACTTTTCCAAATCCGGAAATAACAATTACTTCTTAATTTCAAAGATTTTCAAAATTTCAGTGTACTTTTTACGCATTTCTTACTTTCCAAATTACATATTTAGTGATACTCTAGTAAGGTCTGGTGTAGATAAAAAAACTGTCTATGGGAAAAGATGAAACACCACTTCTCAATGTCCAAAAAGCATCAATATTTTTGGGTGTCAATGTCAATACGATTCGTAGATGGGCAAAATCAGGTAAATTAAAAGGTATAAAAGTTGGTTCCCGCGGTGACTGGCGATTTACGAAAGATAAGTTACTCAAATTAGTGAAATCTGAACCGGAAATTTCAGATACAAAGACAATATATTCTAAAATTAAACGATTCCTCAAAGCCAATGCGAACGATCTCCAAAAATTAGCGACTAAACACCACAAAATTCTCTTAGAAACGGCTACTCTTCGCACCGAATTTCTACACAAATACCAAAAATTTCATATTAAGGTCCTCAAGCTTCTGGCAGCCAATCTTGACGATACAGAAAAAGGAATAACTGTTTTTAAGAAGTTAGGTGAACAATTTGCTAAGGAAGCAGTCAAAGATAAACTCACTATTGAGGAAGCCGTTGACGGAACAATATTTCTCAAAGAAGCAGTCTGGGAAAAACTTGAGCAAAGCGGACTCCTTAATGAGCTCACTACACAAGATTTTAACCGCCTTAGTAAAATCATGGCAGCATACATTGATGTTCTCGCCTCCAAAATAGCTTTTACCTATCACGAGTTCTATACGCAGCAACTTGAAAAAGATAAAGAAGATGCAAAAACCACGCAAGAACGAATGTACAAAATTTTTATGGAAGCACCAATTCCGATTGCAATCTTAAAAGGGAAAGACCTTGTCTATGAGTTGAGTAATCCTGCAAATAATACCGCATTAGGCATTGATAATCCCGTTGGAAAATCGGTAAAAAAATTGTTTCCGAAAAATAAGAAGATATTTAAATTACTTGAATCAATATACAAAACAGGCAAACCCTTCGAAGGGAAAGAGGTTCCTTTAATTTTACATGTTCCCGGGAAAGGGACACAAACAATTTACGCAAATCTCCAGTACCAACCATTAAAAGGAGAAAATAATAAAATTGAGGGTATTATAACGACCGGTGTAGACGTGACAGAGCAGGTAGAAGCAAAGAGAAAAGCAGAAAGGCAAAAACGATTATATGAGGCAGTTACGGCAAGCACACCGGATCTTATCTATGTATTTGATTTACATTATAAAATTACCTACGCGAACGAAGCGCTCCTGCAAATGTGGGGGAAGAAGACTTTACATGATGTCAGAGGCAAACGGCTAAGAGAGCTTGGCTATGAAGAATGGCAAGCTAAGATGCATGAGCGGGAAATTAACCAGATCATTGCGACAAAAAAACAAGTTCGGGGAACTGTTTCTTTCCCTCATGCAATACTTGGCAAACGTATCTATGATTACATCTTTACTCCAATTCTGGACACAAAGGGAGAAGTAGAAGCAATAGCGGGAATCACCCGTGATATTACTGACTTAAAGCAAACGGAAAAAAATATATCATTCCTTTCAGAAGCAAGCAGACTTCTTTCTTCCTCACTTGAATATAAAACTACCCTGCAAAACGTCGCCAAACTTGCAGTGCCTGAAATTGCTGACTGGTGCAGTGTTTCTCTAAAAACTGATATCGGCATAGAACAAGTTGCAATCGCACATATAGATCCAAAGCAGGTAAAATGGGCGAAAGAGTTAAACAAGAAAAATCCCCCAGATCCAAATGCCAAAACTGGCATACCAAACATATTACGAACAGGTAAATCAGAATATTATCCAAATATTACAGATGAAATGCTGGTAGCAGCAGCAAAAGATGCGGAACAACTTGCGCTCCTGAGAAAATTACACATTACGTCTGCGATGACGGTACCAATGCGAATTGGCAAAGAAATTATTGGCGCAATTTCCTTTGTATCGGCAGAATCAGAACGACACTATACAAAAGCAGACTTGGCAATTGCAGAGTCATTGGGAGTCAGAGCCGGTATTGCAATTCAAAACGCAAGGCTATATAGCGATGCCCAAAAAGCAATAGCACTCCGTGATGAATTTATATCAGTTGCGTCTCACGAGCTGAAAACGCCGGTAACTAGCTTGAAAATGTATACACAAGTAATGAAAAGTAAATTAGAACGTGAAGGCAACGGTTTTTCAACTCGTCCTCTTACTAAAATGGATGAGCAGATTGAAAGATTGACAAGTCTTATCGGGGATTTACTCAGTGTTTCAAGAGTTCAAGCAGGAAGGTTGGAATTTCTTAATGAATTATTTGATTTAAATGATGTGGTAAAAGATGTCATTGAGAACGTGCAGGCAACAGCAAAAAAACATAAAATCTTCATAGAGGGAAACATTAAAAAGCTAGTTTATGGAGACAAAGATCGGATAGGGCAAGTAATAATTAACCTTGTCACCAATGCTATTAAATATTCTCCAAATGCGGATAAAGTAATTGTTCATTTGGCTTCAGAAAAAGATGTTGCTGTTGTGAGTGTCCAGGATTTTGGCATCGGTATCGATAAAGATCATCAAAAAAGAATCTTTGAACGATTTTACCGGGTCAGTAATGCTGAAGAGAAAACTTTTCCTGGACTCGGACTTGGGTTGTATATTGCATATCAAATAATTAAAAGGCATGATGGAGAGATGGAGGTCGTAAGCATAAAAGGCAAAGGTTCAAAATTTAGTTTTACCTTGCCATATAAAGCTGCGGGAGAAGAAAAATAATCTAATCATAAATAAAAATTATATATGAGTAAAACTATCCTTGTTATTGATGATGACCCAGATATTTTAGATGCAATCCAATACACG
The DNA here is from genome assembly GCA_964416445.1 of uncultured Gammaproteobacteria bacterium. Taxonomy (GTDB): domain Bacteria; phylum Patescibacteriota; class Microgenomatia; order Levybacterales; family UBA12049; genus CAYQEE01. The sequence continues at coordinate 465 of CAYQEE010000013.1, read as the reverse complement.
CTGGAAGATGCTGGGTATAAGGTAGTAATTACAGAAAAGGCAGAATATGCCGAAAATCTGCATGACAAGAATGGCGGACTTCCTGATTTGATTATCCTTGATGTATTACTCTCCGGCAAAGATGGCAGAACCATTTGTAATAAGCTTAAAAGCAAAAAAGATACAAAACACATTCCAGTGATTATGATTTCGGCTCATCCTAATGCAGAAAAATCAAGTAAAGAAGTTGGCGCAGAAGCCTTTTTAGCAAAACCTTTTAATGTTAGTGTTCTTTTGGATTATGTGAAAAAACATATTAAGTAAAAGGTTTTATTATAAAGCATATACCTCTTCCAATTCCTTGACACCTCCAAAAGCAATTCGGTCAACCACTTCTTTTTCCCTTCCATGCATAAGCGCTGAATAGATTGTCCATTCGCCCCATTTGTTATTTATATTATCCAATGCCTCTGAAACTTTTCTTTT
>CAYQEE010000012.1:0-56081 GCA_964416445.1 uncultured Gammaproteobacteria bacterium | reverse complement strand
GCTGCTGAAGCTTTGAGACTCGTTCATCAAGCTGGTGCCCCTGATGGAATTGCACTGCTCGATAAATATAGTGAAGGAAAGGAAAGAATGTCACAGACAGGATATCGAATTATTGGCGAACGTGTTACTGGCGCAAAACACATTCTTGATCATGGAGAAAATGCAATTTGTGAGGATGCCCTACAAGCAGAAGTTACTCCACAAGGAGATCAAATTGTCACTATTGCTGATGGTCATGGAAGTAAAAAACATTTCCGAAGTAGTGAAGGTGCACAAATGGCGGTGGATATATTAGCGGAGGAATTAAAGCTTATTTCAGAGCAGTACCATTTAGGAAATGTAAATTTACAAACGGCAACAGGACTCGAAGTTTATGTGGACAATATTGTACGAAGAAATATCGTCAATAGATGGCGGGATAGGATAAATCAAGAATTACAAGGAAGATCTATTAGTGAAAACGAATTGGCTACAATTACCGATTACGATAGAGATAAACAAATTGCTGAGATACAACAAACCCCAGGAATTGTGTATGGATCAACCTTAATGGGTGCAATGATTATCGCGAATAAATATTTAGTATTGCTCCAAATTGGCGATGGTGACATTTTGTTAGTTGATAAAGCAGGAAATACTACTGAGCCAATTGCACATGGAGCAGGAGAATTTGCAAATGATACGGCATCATTATGTAAAGGCGATCGAGCAACTGCAGCAAATAGCATTAAAGTACAAGTTGTGCAGCTGGGACAATACGATGACCCGATGGTCATGATGAGTACCGATGGATATAGAAATAGTTTTCCAAATGATCTTATTGACGGTAAATTTATAACGACACAATACTACCAAGCTGCGGTTGGATATAGTCATATTCCTGATAACGAAATTCAAAATGGCCTCGCAGATAAATTAAAAAAAACTTCACAAGCAGGATCGGGAGATGATATAACGCTTGCATTTTTGAGAGCATCTTGGAATCCAATAGAGTAATCGTTAGAGGAGATGAATAAGAAAAGAGAGAAAAATTGTGCCAATGACACTGATGACTAAACTAAGTAGTACTCCCCATGGTGAAAAGAAAAACAAAAACATATATTATTCTCCTTTTGCCTGAAAGGCTTCTTTATTTATGCTCGATTGGGCAATTTTTGTGAGTGTTTTATCGCTATTTTCTTCTTCAGCTATAGTTTCTTTTAATAAATCAGCAACATCCTTTAGCTTTAAGAGTTTTGCCATTGCAATGGCTGTTCCATAACCTGAAATTTCATAATGCTCTACTTTCTGTGCAGCAGCAATAATAGCGGCATCTTTTATCGAAGGTTCCATATCTGCTTTAACTACTTCTTCACCCTCCTTGATAATACCTTTCATTCCATCACATGGTTTTCCTTTTGGGTTGAATTCCAGTAATTTCGCAATCTTTTCAAGTCGTTTTGCTTGGTTTTGAGTTTCTTTTAAATGTGATTTAAATGCGTTTTTCAATTCTTTATCAGTTGACGCTTCTTCCATTTTAGGTGCTGCTTCAATAATCTGATTTTCAACGCTATATAAATCCTGTAATTCAAGAGTTAAGAGATCGTGAAACGTAGTTACTTTCATAGAGAGATTATAAAAATAGAATGTAAGAGGCTAATAATTTATTTGGTAAGAAAAAAATAAGAATAAGACGATTAGATTGCATAAATAGCAAAATTGCTTACTATGATCGGGGTATCTGTACCTAATCCGACTTGTCCTCCTGTTGGAAATTGATTATTGTTTGTTTCCACAACGTGTGTACCATCAATAAAAAGGCGAAGTGCACTATCTTTTACTTCAAGCCGATAAAGATGGGGATCTATTCCCGGCGTAAAAGGAGTGGCAGCTAAATTTGAACTCCAAAATGAACCAGCATTATTTTCTATAATCGCTTGAGGAACACCGTTATAGTATGCTGCCCCACCCATAAATGCCCAATATCCTTGCCAGTTTTGCGCATTTCCCGATCCACGAGCACTAATACCAAAAATTTCACCTTGAATTGTTGCTTCTACTGCATAATTACGTTGTGCTATATAATGTGGTGCAATAAGAGTGGGAGTATTCCATGATTGATTTGTTCCCTCATTGATTAGTCGCCTATTTTCTATTTTCCAATCATTAGTTCCTTTCCAGCCCTTCCAGTTGTCAGACCCATTTTCTTTATAGAGTGTTTCGAGATTCGCACTTTCCAGTTGTAAAAGATGAGGGGCGAATTCATAAGCACCAATTACCAATAGTCCGATTCCTGCTGCAATAAACGCTCGCCTAGTCCATAATTTTCTCTGTGAGGGAGGGTATTGATTAAGTGGTGTAAAACTAGAGGGTATTCCTTCGGGACGTTGGGATGCAACAATATGTCCTGCTTGTGCTACGTAATCACCAGGGAAGGCATTAGTTGCTTCTGTAAAGAGTCTATTTCTTGCTTCGTTTTGGATTTTTCGTATATTCATCTCCACCTTTAGCATAGAAAATATATTTTACCACAAAGATGGTACTATACAGCTATAGGCCTATAGAAATGTGTAGTTTGTTGGGAGGTTTTCCTAAATATTGGTTGTAAACAAAGAAGATTACGAGAAGGTAGCTTAATGAATAACAAATGCTCGGAAAACGAATCCAGAGATAAGTCCTACAGCAACAAAAACAAAAAAACTAAAGAGAGCCATGTGTAACGCTTGACGTTTCGCTCTTTTCGAATCGAGGTGATGCTCATATTCATCATAGGTAATGATATATGCAATAACTCCTGCAAAAGGGCTAAACGTAGCGGTGGCTGCAAAAATAAGTGCTGCTACATCCATAAATATGAATCACATCGAGATCAGTATAACAGGTTGTATCTTAATTGTAGCTTAATAATCTAAATAACTATCTTCTCGCTAATAATCAACAAATACTTGGAATTATCTCGAATCAAAGAATAATTAAAGGAGATAAATAAGAGAGGAAAGTTAATGATACTGATTAGTAAATCCAGTGGTATGGCGAATGAGGCAAGAAACCTTGTAGCATTTATGTAATACATGCTACGCTTTAAATAACTTGTAAAGTTACTGCAATGGGTACTATTTTTAATAGTTTTTTTCATTTTTTAAAAAAGTATAGAGTTTCGTTAGTGCTTTGTGTTAGTTTACTTTTTTATATTGCGTCAATGATACTTACGAAATTCGATACTTTATTCCATTTCGAATGGATTACATTTTGGTTGCATATAAGCTCTATTCTTATTATTTTGGGTTTTTTTAGTATAAATATTGTAAAAAAACAATATCTGCAGAAAATTAATTTCCTTGATGTTTTTATTTTCGGAATTATTCTGGTACTCGCAGAGGCTATAAATCTTCTGTTCCTTCAAGCGTATCCATTTGTAAGTCTTGGAGATGAGGTTCGTGATGGAGGACTTGATGCAATGAATATTGTTCATGGAACAATTACGAATATATTTTCCTATGGAAGATATGAAGCGCATGGATTAATTATCCCAACTATTACTAGTTTTTTTTATCACATATTTCAAAGTTCTGTATTAACGTATCGTTTTCCCAGTGCATTACTTGCTTGCTTTGATGTTATTATTCTCTACTTTCTTTTGCGACTTGTCATAAATAAAACTGCTGCATTTTGGGGAGCCTTTGCTCTTTTAGTTCTTCCTTTACACTTGTTCTTTGCGCGTACCGAGATAGTCGTAATGTTTAGTAGTTTTTGGACTTCAGTTATGTTGTTAGCACTCTATCTTCTCTTAAGACAGAAAAAAAGCATAAACTATGCGATGTTGGGCATATTACTTGGATTTGCTTCAACCTTCCATGTTTCGGCACGTACTGTAGCAAGTTTAATTCTACTTGGAATAGTAGCAATTGATGTATTTACAATTTCAAAACGTTTTTTACTCTATAAAACAATTAAAGGACGAATTGGTAAGCTCTTTCTCCTACTGATTTTTTGCGTCGTTGGATTTGGTCCGCAATTATTTTTTACCACACCACAAATATTTTTGCATGAGAGCGAGTTTACTTTTAAAGATGATCTTAGCAATCAACATGATATGACTTCTCTTATAACAATGGAGAACTTCAAGCTAATCAAAAAAAATTATTTAAAGTCGGTTGTTGTATGGTTTTATGAACCTATTACTTCACGATATCCCAATCCAATATCAATCCTTCCCCCATTCCTTACGATATTTTTTCTTTTAGGTATAGGGTATTCTTTTTTCATTCTCAGGAACAATTTTTTATATTTTATGCTATATTTAGCTCTTGCAATTCCTTTTACTAACAGTGCTATTACTTCATGGATAAATGCTGCTCATCGATTACTGCCTCTTGTCCCTATCGGTGCTTTTTTTATTGGAATTGGAGTTTGGTTTATTGTTAAAAACATAAAATATTTTATTCTCCAAGGTGTCGTAGCAATCGTGATTGCCAGTTATTTACTATATCAGGTGTATAGTTTCTTTTTTTATTTGCCTGCTAATGACAATAAAACTTTAAGTGAATATGTATCTATGCATATAATAAATGTTCTCCAAACTAATCCTAATTATGTACGATTAACTCAACCACAAGCAGCAACACCACCAATTATTTGCGTCGCTGTTTCCCCCGCCACGTATCAATCATTCGTTAGTGATCAGATATATGAAGAGCAATGGCAATATTTTCTTAATCCCTATTCAGTTGAAAAAATTTCTGATCCTACTATTTCGGATAATGAAGCATATATCTTTAAATCACATTGTCCAACTAGCATAATTGCGCAGAATACAAATGCCCAAGTAACTTCCTGTCATACTAGAGACAAAAATTTTTATTGTCCGAATGGGTACAATGGAAATATAACAATTCATTATTAAAAAGACTTATACGTATTCTTTATATGAAACGTATAATATGTCTGAAAATTTATATTAATATATACATTTAGCGAACATTAGTTATTATATACTCTTTCTCTTGACAAAGTATTTATGACACGTTATTATTTGATATATCACGATATATCGTGATATATCTTTATAAGTTTGGAGGTGTAAAAAATACTATGTGGAACTATGGATTTGGTTGGGGATTTTTCCCGGGTGGTATACTTTGGGCACTTTTCTGGATATTTTTAGTCTATCTACTATGGGGACGAGGAGGGAGATGGTATCGATGGCATGGCCACGAGCATGAACAAAAAGAGAAAACTGCTGAAGATATCCTTAACGAACGCTTTGCTAAAGGAGAGATTAATGAAGAAGAGTACGAAAAACGACTAAGTATACTCAAAAAACATGCAAAATAATACCGCAAAGGAGAAAAGGAAAATAATCTATGTTTTATAACAACAAGGACAATCGGTGTCGAAATTATAACGAGTGGAATGAAAATGGACCATTTGGAAGATGGTTTGGTCGGAGTTTTGCAGGAGGCTTCGGAGGTGCTCGGTTTGAACGAGGTGAGCTGAAATATGTCATTCTTGATTTGTTAAAAGATAAATCCAGACATGGGTACGATATTATTCAAGAGCTTGAAAAAAAGTTTCATGGATTTTATAGTCCCAGTCCAGGATCAGTTTACCCTATTTTGCAACTACTTGAAGATCAAGAATTCGTTATAAGTAATCACCAAAGTGGAAAAAAAGTATATACGATTACTCAGGAAGGTGAGGCATTTCTTAAAGAACATGCCGAAGAAATTAAAGATATGCATTCTCGTGTAAGGCCTCCATGGGAACATAAGCATAATCCGCAAATACAAGATCTAAAAGAAGAAATCAGAAAGACTGCATATATGGTATTTAACCATATTACCCAGGGAGCATTTCGTGACCCTGAAAAAATGAAAAAGCTCCATGAAGCATTTAGACATTTCAGGAGTGAAATAGAAGCAATTTTCTCAGAGAATGAACAGTATGCAGAAAAATAATCGAGCTCGCAAGTTGATACGCAGCCCTTCTTTATTGATGATTTAAGAGGTGTAAGGCGAGAATGAGCAATCCACCAAAAACTCCACAAAGAAATACATAGATAACAATATAACGTAACCCCTGCAGAAGCATATGTTTTATTTTAAAGCTAGGAAGTTTTTCATACGTATCCATAGAGTTAAGTATATCAGGGAAGTATAGTAACAGCTCTTCTTTCCTTGAGAATGTAGTTGATTTTTATAAAAATTATTTTAAAATGTTGACGCCAGACTGTTAGAGTGTGATACTTAGTTTGTAAGAGCTTATTTTACATGAAAGTTTTGTTAATTATTTTAATAATTGTTTTTCCTCTTGTTATACTTTCTTATATATACGCTCGTAAGAATACCTCCCCTGCTAACGTGCCTGTTTTTGTGGCAACTCCTACACCTATTTCAAGCAACGCTTCAAAGACTCAATATACGAGTCCGAATGCAAATTATACAATTACTTATCCGACTAACTTTATTCTCCAACCAAATATTGAAACAACAGACCAGACCTCAAATTTTACCTATACGAAAAATGGTAAAACATATCATTTCCAGATTATTCCGGGAGGAACGGCAGGTTTGCAAGCGTATAATCAAAATGTAGATACAATAGTCAATAAAATACTTTATGTAAATGGTCTTCAATTTATGGAAAGTATTTGGTATTACCAAAATAAACCGTTTTTTGTCCAAGCAGTTCCTAATGTAGAAGGTGTGACCCCCATTACCTTTCAAATGGATTTACCTGATACTGATGCAGATGCGGCTTTACAGACGTTTGCCTCAATTGTACAAAATTCCCAAATACCTCAATTAGAAACGCCCCCGAATCCTTTGGTAACACTGCAGGCTCCTGGTGTACAAACAATTTCAAAGTAATAAAAACATCTTATTGAGGAGTTAAGATTGCATATGACCCATCCCACTTTTCTGTAGGTTTAGACAATCCAGTGCGAGTAAAGGTGTCGATACTTACTGTTTGGTAATTGTGAAGACTAGAATCAATCAAATAAACATTTTGTGTATCACCTCCGCGGATATCAAGGACATGATCTACTACTCCCACAACCACTGGTTGCCCGCCATTTGCAATATTGATGATATCGGCAATACTCCTACTTGTTTGACCTGCATCACCTATGCTTACATTAAAGCCAAAATTCCCCCCAGTTCTCACAATTGTAGCCCAACCTAGTAAACCTGAATCTACGGACCAAGCCCCTATACTATTCTCGTATTCTAGTACATCCCCGCAGTTAATTTGAGTTGGTCCACCTGAAATTGGTGTTCCTGCATGATTTCCTTTCGTTGCACCACCATAGAAATTGATTACTGAAGCAATTGCACAACCGGAACACGATGAATAACTCCATACCTGTAGTTCAGGATTATTGTTATTATATGAAGATAACGCTGCAGAATTAAACGCTTGGATACCTCCGCCTCCTACGATTGTGTCTAATGAATTTATTCGTACTGGAGATGGAAGTGGAAGCGCATTTGTTGGAGTTGGTGTTAAAGATGGAGTAACAGAATTACATGAGTTGCTACATTGGAGATCAATGAACTTCGGTCCGGAACTCCATACGGAACATGTATTCGTTCCATTGCAACCAAAAAATGCACATCCACCTGCCGGATTTACAATACATGCATATTGTTTTGTGATAAAGTTATGGGAAAAAAATATTAAGAAAAGTAGTGAACTGAATCCAACAAGAAAAGACTTTTTATGATCTTTAAGTTTTTGATAAATACCAATTATTTTTTTCTTAGACACTATATTTGTATGTTAGGTTAAAAATAGTTAATTTGTAAATAGTGTAGAGTTTTCATAACTTCTTTATCGAGTAATTTATATGCATTCGTTGTATCTAGGGTAAAATTCAACAAACAGGGTTAAACTCTCATAGCATGATATAATAGCCCTGCAATATGCCACAACCTATCGAAGGTACTCCAAATCGTGCTGCTCAGGTCGATGTTCATGGACAGCAAAGAGGTGGTGGTCTTAACACTGTTAAGAATTTCTTTCGGGATAAAATGGCTCCTTCCACTCTTCCCACGCAAGAAAAATTAGGCTACAAAAGCGAGTCTGCATTTTACGGAACCAAGCTTCGGACAGATGCGCAGGGACAAATGTATTTAGATTATCGAGGCGCGTTAGCAAAGGTTGATAGGGCTGGCGATATTGCCTTACGAACGACAGATGACAATGTTATCAAAAGACCACTCGCTTTAATCATGAGACACCCTACAGCTTTTCTGAAACAATTAGCGCGAGGCCCGAAACGGTATAGAGGAACAGTAACAGAAATTCTCACCAATACTGAAAGGTTAGGGTTGACAGACAGATATTCAGCATATACTGATGAGCATGGAAAAGTGATAGGAATTGCTATCAAAGATAATTTTCTAGAAGAAGGGCGAACGCTCCGCAATCTTTACAGAGCACAAAGAGGATTATTAGAGGGAGCAAGCGAATTTGACCAGGTAGATCGGTTTCAGGCTCTCGCTGATGCAACGCAATTTATTCGTGAAAGACATGATACGCATGGTGCATTCGGCGAAGTAAATGCGGACGACATTATTTTTACCAAAGTAGAGGATAATCAACTGAAAGAACCAACGTTTTCCGTACCCGATATAGTCTACAACCAAAAAGTGACCATGAGCGAGCGAGAGAAACGGGCAATTGATGTATTGGATTTTATGGTAGATATTGCAGAGGAAGAGTCTAACATAGGAAATGAGCAGTCAGTTCATACCGCATTGGAAACAATAATCAACAATTATGGTGATCCGGCAGTCATAGGAACAATTAAATCATTTATTAAACGCGGTCGGCTAACCCTTGCAGGAGATAAAACGATCTTAAATCAGCCGCCAGAAGATGAACGAATACCAAATCTACCAGATACAGTAACAACCAAGCAAAGAGGTCTACTCTCTATTCATAACCAGACAAGGTTTCGCATCAAAGAGAATGACGCACTACCACTAAAGAGAATGATTGTAGATGTATGCGATACTTTCAAAAGTAGGAATACTCCACAACTCCCAAACACTACCACCTTATAGTGTTTCTTTTATCAAGTTCTTCCGCGTCGCACATCAATGGGTTTCCGATGTAGTGCCGAAGGTAAAAGTTGTATAACTCTTGAGCAGGTATCCTGAAGTATTTTTCCTCAGCTTTAGTCCTTCACAAATTTTTTCGCTCCCATCTATATTACAAGCGGGGGTAAGAATTTTAACGAATATTTTTTCAAAAAAATCATTATCTCCAACTCCTGTGAGAGTTTAGCCCTGTTTGTTGAATTTTACCCTATCTAGCTCTCTTCCCTATGAAGTGGTAATATGACATGTTCTTATTTGGATAAATACTTGTTAATTGTGATTATAAATAATCACAAGAGCTGTTTAACTAAGTCCGAGGACTTTTTTCCCATTGATAGTTGCAATCTTTACTAAATTATCAACATCATAAAAATGTGCTGCTTCGAGTAATACATGAAGTTCCTCCCACATATTCCCCTCTACAAATGGTTTGTAAATATCAACAATATTATCAGTTCCTAAAGCAACGGTAATGCCTGCAGGTATGAGTTCATCGATTGGTGTTAACGCATTATGACTGGGAACGAGCGTTTCATTTCTCCTTGTGTCAATCCAACCAAGGGGGCTTGAGACCATCATAATATCAGCTTGTTGCATTTTTTTATAAAGCATTTGTCGGTATTCTTTTGGTTGTGCCCCAATGGAAATACCATGAATCCCCACAACTTTGCCTTGTAAACCGTGTTCCACTGTCTTATCAACGAGTAATTCGGTATCTTTTTGGGTTGGGCTATTGAACTGGTCAATATGGACATGACACATTTTTTTCATCCGTTTTGCCGTATCAAACAAAATATCTAAGTGCTCTGCTTCCCTCCCCTTGTCTTTTTCGGGAAGCCCCCCAATAATATCGACAAACTCTGCTCCAAGATCAAACCATTTTCGTGCTGTTGGCTCGATTACCCCCTTTAACACTTGATTAACATACTTTATAGTGATGTCTCCGTTATATTTTTCTCTTATTTTTTGTGCTGCTTGAATTGCTTTATCCTCGACTGCTTCGTCAACATCAATAAACGTTGCAATTGCTTGAACGTCTTGCTCAATCATCCATTCTAAGGCATATGCCATCCGATCATAGATATCTGAAACAGATGAATTTCGTTTGAGCTCATCGTTGAGATGCCATTTTTCTTGAAGGGTAGCATTTACCATATGAAAATTTTTCTCTGTAAGACTAAATGCCCGGTCAATATGGGCATGTGCGTTGACCCACCCACCGTTTTGCTTAATTTTTTGGAGAATAATTTCTTTGAGGTTTAAATAAGAAATTTTTTTAGCTGTCTTTTGATACATTTTATTTCTTATATCATAAAGCTAAATGAAAGTACAGAAAAATTCCGTTTGCTAACTTCCAAATTATTTTTACAAGATTGTATATATTCTTCAAAATAGTGAATTTATAAACTATACATTGGAAGGTGTTCTGTTTCATTGAGAAGGTAGAAGACCAATAATAAATTCTCCTACTCTCAGGACCAAATGGAATTAAATCTTAAGAAACTTTTCCCCGTATTATTTTGAAATAATAATTATTACGGTAAGAGACATTCCTATCAGAATAATTTTTAATAAGGATATATATCCATAGGTAAGTTTATCTCCCCTCTTTATCTTTTTTGCTCGATAAACCTTATAGGGAATATATGAATATTTGTTTTTAGTAAAAGATGTATTGGACATAATTTCTCATTAAAAAACCTCCCGTTTCGGGAGGTTATACGAAACACGCAAATCCTCCCTAATGAGAAGGCATGTGTGTTTGGCAAATATAGAACGATTGTCGTTTCATTGTTTGGGTTATAATTTACTGTAACAGACTCTAGTTAATATTTCAAATGAAGCAAGCGTAATTTACACAGAGTTTCTTTTAGAAACCGTTTTATACTGTCTTCCAATTTTTCTGGTTCTCTCAAAACGAACAAAAAATGTGACAAATCTGAGGCTAAACTACCAACTGAAATTGTTTACTTAGCTTATCAATACAATCATTTCGTGGAATCAAGGTGTATTCCCCTCCCCCAAATAACTATTTCCTTATACGGCTTGGACTGGAGAGGAAAAGGTATGATTCCCCGAAAAAATTAACCAGTAGATTTGGTTTCTTTACATAGTTTGGTGATTTACACGAATGATCGAAATTTTTGATGTGAAATTTTGAAACAGATGAGGGTTTAGGCTCAATTTCATTTCAAATATTTATGCATTATAGAAACCGCTCGGCGAGTTATGGTTTCTGGGTGTGCTAATCGCTGTTGATGGCTCTGTTTAGAGGTTGTCTAGTGTAAATTTTTCTACCGAAACTTTATAGAAGTTGTCAGTTCGGACTAATTGATAATGCTTATCTAAATCAGAAACTACTTCTTGCCATTGGATACTTCTATTAAAACCATCACCAGTATTGCGATTAATAACAACCCATACATGAGGATAGGTAAAAAGAGAGATAAGTTTGTTATTTGGTTCTGGTAGTTGGCTACCTCCACCTGGATCATATGCAGCAGAAGAAATCTCAACAGTTGGTTCCTTTCCATAAAGGCTAAATGGTTCCTTCCCAAAGTAACCATAGAAAATTACTCTGTCACCGTTTTGAAAGTGAGAGGTAACGTCTTTTGTCGCATTTCTCCAATCCTCATTATAATTTTTAATAACCCATGAAATGGTATTACCCGAATACCACCCCCAAAGCCTAAATGCAGATAGGAAGAGAATTAATCCAACAAAAACGGTGAATATCGTTCTGTTCCTCATTTGTGTTAAGGCAAAGGATACGAGTAGCAGGAACGGAACAAGACAAATAATAAAGTATACTGATTGATAGATAGGCTTCACCAACAGAGAAAATACGAATGATACGAGAATAGGAAAAACCAGCAGTGTCCATGTATACATCTCTTGCCAGCTTCTTTTCACCTTAATTAAGCTTGCTAGCAATAGTCCATACATAATAGCTAATGGCGGAAAATCACCTGAGAGAGTCACAAATGTACCAACAAGGCTTGATAGGGCTGGTTTCCCAAACCAACTAATTTGATTTGAATGGATCGAGGGGGCAAGGATCATGGGAATGAGTGAGAATAATGGCACTACTGCGATAAAAAACCTTTTTCTCTTCTTTTGAGAGTAAAAAAAAATACTGGCAAATTGAGCTACAAGAGTTAGTCCTGCATAAATATGTGCATAAAAAGCAAGTGAGGTTATTATGATATACAATATGGCTGTTTTGGTTTTTCCTTCTTTTAGAAATAAGTAAAAGAAATAGGTTGAAAGTGTCGTAAGAAGAAGAAGTAAGCTATAACTTCTTGCCTCCTGCGCGTAAAGAATAAAGAAAACATTCACCGATGTTAATAAAGCAGTTAGCAAGCCAACTTTTTTAGAAAAAAGTGTCTCGCCTAGTTTATAAATAACTGGAATAGTAGCAACAGCAAAGATTGCTGACAAGCTTCGGACAATAAATTCACTTTTCCCTAAAAGTAACCAAAAGTGGAGAAGGAAATAATAAAGCCACATATTTGCTTCGTGCGTCCATAGTATTTGAGTCAATGTATGCCAATCTTGGGAAATATAGATACTAAATGCCTCATCAAACCAATAACTTTTACTTCCAAGTGTGAGAAAACATGTCAGGGCGGCGAGGAGTAAAACGATCCTTTTGCTCATAGAGTATCTGTTTATATCATCTTACTTGTTTTCAACTATCTTTATTGTGTTTTATTGAGTATGTTATTTCGAGGAAGAGCAGATGGCGTTGGGGATGTTTGCATTACATTGATTGGACCAACATTCACGAGTTTATCAATATCTGGATCATAAAGAATTGCTTCTTTCGCTTGTTGGAATAGGAGGACTTTATCACCGTTTTTTGCATGAAGAAAAAAAGATTGACCATGAAGTTTATTGATATCCGTTACCGTAGCAATGGTTGGGGTTTCATCAGGAAGAACTATTAACCGGCTCACCTTGTTTATTGTTTGTTGAATTTCTATTTGTGTTTTTGCTGTTGGATTCGTAAGTAAATACTGGGCAACTTGATATTGGACATAAAAATAAATGCAGAAAAGGAGTGAAATGATGGCAAAAACAAATAGGAGAAAATAGCCGGGATGCCGTTTTAATTTTTGTAAAGCACTCATAAGTGTCTGAATATGTATAGTAATAAACTCATATTTATCCTGTCAAGAAAATACATTGTTATATCCGTTAATTCACAATCCACCAATCAAGAGTAACTGCTGCACTTTGTGCTTGTTGAATTTTAATCATGAAGGAATCAGTACTTGTTTTTTGAATCGCTGTTGAGATTGGAATATTTTCTGGTTCAACAAAAATTTTAGATTTACTCGTTATTGCTTTAGAAGTAATTTGAATTTGTGTTTGTCCGGTTGGTAATATTATTTGTCCAACTGTTGCATTTGATCCCGTATCCGTAACTTCCACTTTACTCACATGGATGGTATTTGCCGTAACCGTTCCTGAAGCAGTGATATTTCCACTTGGATCAATGGTAACTTTTCCATTTTCAAAGTTAACGCTATTAATTGCTTGTGACTGAATCATTAGTGGAGCTGCAAGGGTATTTATCGAAGCACTGATTGTCCCGCTTGCACCATCCATACCATTAATTGTTACCAGACCATTACTTATGGTACCAGTAACTCCTACATCAGATAAGAGTGTCTTTCCAAGAACTGAAAGGGTGCCAGAATAGGTAGCGTCTGCACTTGTAGTTTGCACACCTAATACTGCTGCCTGAGTACTCATAGAATTAAGTGCTTGGGCGATATCTTGTGATTTGAGTAATTCAGCAACTTGTTTTGACAGGTTATCAACCTTTCCCAATTGGGCAGCTTGAGAAGAAATTTGATTTTGCATTTGCAAGACTTCCTGTGAAAGATCCTGCATGAAATTAGGTTGGGCACTTGGTGTCGCATCAGGAATTCCTACTCCTGCACTTGGCGTCGAAACCGTTGCTTCTTCAGGAACACCGAGGAACGCTTGAGTAACTGCATCAGTTACTGGAGGCAAAGATAAATCACCAGTCATTGTAATGGTAAAAAGTGGATTATACCACGTAGTTTTTACAACCGCTGTTACTTGTCCAACCGTACCATTTGAACCATTAAAGCTTTCCATTGCTTGGCCAACTACCCATCCAGGTTTCGTTGCTTTCATCGCAACACCTGGGGTTGAAGAAACAGTTAAATAATCACCAATGTTTATCTTTCCACTTTCTGTTGATACATAAATAGGTACCCGGCCTGTGAGTGCAACAGGAACAGTAACCGCTCCATCAATAAGTCCTGTCGGGCTCTTTAATTCAAAGCCTGGATTCGTTGAATAAATTCCAACATACCCTGGATCTGAACTTGTTGCTTGTTTGATATATCCTGCTCGTGTGGGATCAATACTGACAATTTCTCCTGGTTTTAACGATGCGTCAGTTGTCGGATAATCTTCCGCATAGTCAAAGGCACCAGAATCACCAGCAATGGAATTGCTAAAAAGGAAGGTCCCTGTATTATGGTCATTATTTGCTGCAGTTATTCCTTGGACAAAACTAATACTGCCAATGTTTTGTGCACTCGTACTACTCGTATTAAATTGGAGTGCATACGAATTGTCTAATGTTTGTGACCAGGAATAGACTCCAGCGTTTGCTTGCCCTTGGTCGTAGGTACCCATATATAACGTCCCGTTAAATACTTGCATGGTACCAACTGCATGCTCAGCTGTTTGTGATCCAAAGGTACCCGAAGTAGTATTAATTCTAGTAAAAGTTTGTGTTGTTGGATCATAGGAATAAAACGCGCCGGTTCCTGTACTTGCCACAGAGCTGACATATAAAATGCCGTTATAAGGAGTGATTTGGGAAATGTTTGTTACCGTTACTGTATCACTTGCCGCAATTTGCCCATTTGCATTATTAATTTGTCTAAACGCATTAGTTACTCCTCCGTAACTTCCTGTGCCACCTAAATAAACATAAATATTTGCTCCATTATTTTTGTAAGTAGCAAGATAAAGGTTACCATTATAAACAGTCATCGTGCTGATATAAGACTCAGCATTTCCATTTAAGGTACCTCCTGCATTATTTAACTGGACAAACGTGCTTCCGTTATAACAATATACTCCAGTAGTTCCACCACTCGTCTGTCCGCCGCCACATAATTCGTCATTCCAGCTGACTAATGCGGCTCCATCATAAATTGCTGCATCAGCTGCAATAAACTTACCATTAGCGGAATTATTCATTCTTTGAAAGACCGAAGCACCAGTTCCTCCTTTATAAAGGAAGATATCCATGGTATTGGGTTCGCGGGTAGCAATATATAGATTGCCATTATTTACCGCCATACTACTCACCCCATCGACTGTGGTCGAGAATGTATTATTAAAAGTTCCAAGGGTGGTATTAACTTGCGTCCATGAAGCGTTCGATAAATCAGCATTCGTACTATAGTACACACCTGCTTTATGGGTTCCTCGCCCGGAATCTGTACCAGCAAATAACTTGCCATCGTATACTTCCAGAGTAATTGATTTTGCATTCCCTGCTGGATCTCCAGAAACAATCTGTCCCATACCATAGGTAACCCGTGTCCATGCGCCTCCCCCATCATACCGGTAAATGGCAGCACCAGTTGCTGTCTCAGCAGCTACAAAGAGCTTGCCATTAAATACCGCAGAACTCGTTGCATCAATAATACTAGTATCATAGCCAAACGTTCCTGCAGTCGTATTCGTTAAGGTAGTTGATCCACCACTTGTCACATCAGGCTGTTTATCAAGAAGAATATTTCCGTTTACTTCAAGTTGTTGTGTCGGATTGCTGTTTCCAATACCAACATTCCCACTATTATTAATGACAAATTTCGTATTTCCTGAAAGCGATGCAGTCCAAATATCGCCAGGTCCTGTTTGATTTATCATTTCTGTAGCATTAGCCGTCGATCCGGAAAAATTGACCACCGAATTATTCCCATTCCCTACCACATTCAATGTAGCAATTGCATTCGTCGTATTAACAAGCAAATCTCCTTGGCCATCAATACGCATTCTTTCAGTAGGTAACGAATTTGCATTAAAATCAGCACGCTTTGTTAAAAACAATAATGCACTCGCAAAATTTCCACCAGTTCCTGCATCTTGTGCAGCAATATCAGCCATACTGGATATATTTCCATCTTGAAAGGAAATAAATGGACCTGCACCAGTACCTGTTCCTGTAACTTTCAAATTGAGAACTTCTCCGAGTGCATTAGCATTGCCATTGGTATTAACAAAGTTCACAATAGGCGAATTATTTCCTGAACTCGTGCCATCAACTTCTAACACACTACCTGGAGTACTCGATCCTATACCCACATTTCCATTTTGCGTAATGACAAACCGATTCTGCCCCGAGGATGAAGCGGTAAAGAGATCTCCAACACCTGAGTTATCTACGGTAAGCGCTGCAAAGGAAGTTTTTCCTGAAACACTTGCAATAGCAATAGTCCCTGACGCTGACCGTAAATCAAGTGTTGCTAACGGACTACTAGGACCATTGAAACTGATAAGGCCACTATCTTTGAAATAATGTAAAACACTTCCGTTGAAATTTTGCAATTGAATATCAGAACCTAATGTTGCTGGCCTGATTAAAGTATTGGTACCATTTCCTCCAAAAATGATATTTCCTCCAGTCCGAATGAAACTTCCTGTTGTTTGGTTAATATCTCCTGCTATATCAAGTTTATAAACTGGTGGAATTGTACCTATACCCACATTTCCATTTTTATCAATCACGAACTTTGGAGCAGCAGCTGATGATGCGGTAAAAATGTCCCCTTGTCCTCCAAGATTATCTATAACTGCAGCAGCATTCCCAAGAGAGTTTGGTTCAACATCAAGTCCTGACGATTTAAGTGCTGTTCCTTGTGCTCCTCCTACTGTCCCATCAATAAGGAGACTTAACGTTTGCGGCGTCGACCATGTACCAATTTGATCAGAAGTTGTTCCAATACGAAGCGTTTGATCACCACTGGTATGATTAACTGTTCCTAACGCCCATCCCGTTGTAGCATTCCAATTTCCAATCAATTGTCCTTGTCCATTTGCCGTACTATTTTGGTATCCAGCAATAAATTCTGTAGAAGGAGTTGTTTTTCCTCCACTAAGCCCTATTGTAACAGCAGCAGCAGGAGTAATATTTCCAGCAAGCCCAATATTATTGGTGCCACCATCAATATAGATTGCTGAATTCAGTCCTGCATCTCCTCCAGGAGACATTTGAATTTTGAAGTTATCACCATTTAATACGTTCAATTTCGGATTAACGGTCCCATAAAATACGATATTCCCTGAGGTAGAAGCTGTTCCTGCAGGAACCGTAGTCCCATTGTTAAATCCATTAGCATAAACTTGGAAGGTAGCACTCGCAGTAGAAGAGCCACCAACAGCTAAATCATAATTAACGTTTGCCGGTGAAATAACTGGACCGAGTCCACTAAGTTGCCAATATCCAAGAGTGTAGGGATTTACCCAGGTGGATGTTCCACTTCCATTTGTTTGGAGTACATAGTTACTTGACCCTCCTGATGTTGGAAGAGTAAAAGTCCATGTTCCCGCTGAAGCAGCGCCTTGCAGTGTAATTGTTCCTGATGAGGTACCTAAGATTTTCAGTTGCCCAGTACCAGCTGCATTCGATCCTACTGTCAAGTTATTATTTATTGTCGTTGTACCACTCGTAGCAGAACCGAGGTTAAGTGTTGTAGCTGCACCGCCAAAATTAATGGAAGTTGCTGTCGAATTAAGAATGTTGTAGCTAGAAACGTTAGCAACGATATCTCCTCCAAGATAGGTTGTTCCATTTAATGTTGTTGCGCCACCTGATCCGCCAATATAAATTGATCCACCTGCATGGTTAAATAAATTAAAGGTTCCTGCAGTAGAAGTAAGATTCCCACCATTAATTGCAATGTTACCTGAATCTACAACATTACCATTTGTACCATTCAACGGAGAAAGGTTAATATTTCCAGTCGTACTACCTCCAATAGTCAACGTTTGATTTGCTGTGGTTTGGATATTCCCTGCAGAGTTAAATGTTAAATTTCCTGACGTACTTGCTGTTCCTGCAGGTATTGTGCCATTTGCATTAGCAAATACTTGAAATGCACTTCCTGTTGCTGTTCCTCCAATGGCTAAATCGTAATTACTGTTTGCTGGTGAAAGAATAGTGTTATTTAACTGCCAATAGTTTGTTCCATTACTTCCTGTTGCGCAAGTAGCCCAGGTTGGTGTCGCTCCCCCTATCAAACATTGGGCTGCTGATCCAGCAGCTGTTTGTTGTAGTAATCCTGTACTCGTTCCATAGAATACTCCTCCGACATTTGTATAGTTATTTGCAGTAATATTCCCATTATTTGAGATCGTAAACTTTGTATTAGCCCCGGCTGAAGCAGTAAATAAATCCCCTACCCCTGAATCAAGTACCATAAATGCTGCTTGACCACCTGCGTTAGACTGAACAACTACATTCCCAATATTGCTTGTTCCTCCTAAAAATACTGTCTTTGCATTATTACCACCAATCGTTACTGTTCCATATACGGTCTGTGAAACAGTACTCGTTCCTGCATCAATAGTGACGTTGCCACCATTAAATCCGCCACTATTTCCAGCAGTTATTGAAATGTTTCCTCCAGTTCCTCCTCCGCTACCTGTTCCCCCATTGCCGCCAATAATACTTAAAGATCCTGCATTATGCTGAGAAACCCCAGTACTAACTTGGTTTGCCGTTTGAAAAGTGAGGCCATTTCCTGGTGCTGAGGTGAGTGTTGGAGTACCTGAATTTACATTCGTAAATGCAAATTTGGCTGAAGCTGTTGCATTACTGCCAATGAGTACATCTAATGTACTATTAATTGGAGATAGTGCTCCACTATTTAATGTCCAGTAGTTAGTACCACTTCCTCCACTGCCACAACTTCCCCATGAAGGAGTACCTCCGCCACTTGATTGTAAACATTGCCCGTTTAACCCAACGGGCGTTTGAGAAAGTAATCCAGAAGTATTTGTATATAACAAGCCACCATTATTGGTATAAAAGCTATCAGTTAATGATCCATTTTGCCCGACGGTAAACCGAGGAGCTCCTGACTGAGAGGCTGATAAGATGTCTCCTGCTCCTGACTGGTCAATTACTAAGCCAGCCATCGAAGTAGCAGCCGACAAAGAGGCAATTGGCTGGATACCATTTCCTTTAACATCGAGCATTGCGAGGGGACTCGTATTATTTTTTCCGATACCGACGTCATTAGAGTTGGCGTTTCTGTCAATAAACAATCTGGTATTACCGCCTCCGTCGGTTATGGCGAAATCGGTCATATTGTTATATCCGGTATATAATCTATATTCTGACCCTGATCCTCCTGTGGTTAATAAATCAAGATAGTTTGAACTATTTGCGGTCTGCAAAATCTCTGTTCCGGAGGCGAGTGTTCCGATTCCTGAATTCGCAATGTTATACGTTGTTGCCCCACCGACTGAAATTCCGTTACTAAACTGAACATAATTAGCAACACCTGAAAGTGTTTGGCTGTTTTGTAATCCTATTGTTCCCGCGACTTGTAACATATTACCTGGTGTCGTCGTGCCGATCCCAACGTTACCATTGGAAGCAAGATAAAGACTCGATCCGGAATTACCTGGTTTGAATTGAATATCTCCTGTCGTGCTTCCTCCCATTACAAGCGTCTGATTTGCGGTTGATTGAATTGTTGGTGTTCCATAGAGGGCAAGTTGTCCAGAAACGGAGGCTGTTCCATTCACATCAAGTTTTGCCGTTGGGCTTATGGTATTAATCCCAACGTTGCCATTATTGGCAATATATTCTCGAGTAGAAAGTCCTGTATCTCCTCCTGTTGAGGTTTGTAATTTCAATCCAAATCCATTAAGTACGCCAAGTTGAGCGTCACTGCCCCCTTTATTAAATAGCAATGTGGAAGAAATTGAAGCACTCCCATTGACATCAAAGTTTGCAATTGGATTGATGGTATTGACACCAATTAATCCGTTATTTGCGATATAGAGTCTGCTTGTCAACCCAGAATCTCCACCTGTTGAGGTTTGTAATTTGATATTATCACCATTAAGTGCACCAAAAATAACGCTTTGATTATTTGTCGTTGGGACTTGGAGTGTCAAATTACCAGCGATCGTTGCTGTTGGGGTACCAGCGGCAACGTTTATTAATCCAAAGGTAGCAGATGAAGTACTGGTTCCTCCAATAAGCAAATCATTTTTCGAGAATGCGGGAGAAAGTGCCCCTTGGACTAACTGCCAATATTGTGTTCCATTTCCTCCGGTAGCACAAGATGCCCAGGTTGGTATTGCGCCCCCAATCAAACATTGTGATGATGTCCCTGACCCCGTTTGTTGGAGTAATCCTGTGGTGGTTCCATAAAATATACCTCCTGCTGTGGTGTAGTTATTTGCTGTGATATTGCCGTTGTTTGCAATAGTGAACTCTGTTGATGCTCCTGCTGAAGCAGTAAATAAATCCCCTACCCCTGAATCAAGTACCATAAATGCTGCTTGACCACCAGCATTGGGAGAAACTCGAACATTTCCTGTGCCACTATTTTGTCCAAGGGTGATATTTCCCGTCCCCGCAGAAAGTAAGGTTAACCCAGCATTGGAAGTAGTCTGAATAGTTGCATTTGATCCATTTCCGACAGTGACAGAAGTTCCTTGTACGGTTACTCCTCCTGTTCCATTAAAGACAAATGTTGGATTTGTTGTCGCATTTCCAAATGCAATGCTTGTTGCGTTCGTGTTACCAATATTTACCGTGCCCGATCCCCCGGTGTCTAGCGTTAACCCATTTGCTCCTGTTGACTGAACAGTTAAGGCACCATTTGCCGTTGGTTGAATTGTTGAACCGATGGTGATATTGCCATTAATGGTAAGCGTTTGTAACGCATTGGTACTTCCGGACAATTGAAAACTTGACGCACTATTTGTCGCCACAACACCATCTAAGAAATTTGCATTAAATGCATACGGAACTGAGGTAAATTGTATTCGGGAGTTCATGGTTTCCCCGTTAAAAGTGATATCAAGATATAAATTACTGGTATTGAAATTCACTGCTGCACCAAATGGAGTAATACTTCCTAACGCAACACGGAAAAGACCATCAGTAACCGCAACTTGGTTTCCTCCTGTCCATGATTCAGTCCAAAGTAAATTTCCTCCTGAAGCTGCGTCATAGAGTTTAAAAACCATATCGTAGTTTGTCGTACCAGAATCAACATTGGTACCATCTGTCTTATTGACTACTTTTCCTTGGAAATTGATTTGCGGATTAATTCCTGTTGTGGCATCAGCTTGTTGTGCAACGAAAGTAACAACAACACAGAGAATAAGGATTCCTAACCCTTGGGCAGAAAGGTTTTTTAACATAGTCTTTTTAATATATGTATATATCTAGTATGTGGTGAGTGCGTTTAGGGCGTCAACTGGGCTTTATCTATCACAGATATATCAAACTATAACGTACTCATGCTGTGAAAATATTTTATGAAAACTTTTCGTGTTTAATTCGCTTTTTTCAGCTTTATGGGACTAAAAATAATGAAAAAATGATCTATCTTGATATAGTTTAGAATAGTAACTGCATTAGAACAGGAGCCATAAATCTGGTAAATGTAACACCTCGCGAACTACTATCAATTTACAAAAGTGCTAAACTTATTTTACGGGTATGCAATATAAAATAAAACAAATTTTCTACTTGGTATTAGTAACTCTTCTCATCCTTTTGCCTTTATCATTACGCGTCCCACTGATTTCCCACCCTGTTTTTGCGTCCACCACTCCATCAATTGAACAAGAGATAAACATGATTGATAACACTGGTATTAATTTAGGAGGGACGTCAAATAGCGTCCTTATTGATACAAATAATTACTCGGGAAGTAATGTCTCCTATTATTTTGAAGTCGTAGGGAATGTCACATCAGGAACAGGAACCGTAACGCTTACATATAATGCAGGAACGGGAGCTATTCCCTGTACAGGGTGTGGTGAGAGTACGATATCGGTAACCGTAGGGACAACCTTGCAACGATATCGCTCCGCAGCGTTTACGCCAACGGGAGCACAAGACGCATCAATAACAAGTAGCTCCGGTACAGGCCGCACTTTTAACGCGGCACGTATTGTCGTGGTCCAATCGGATTCAACTTCTATTAATAAAACGGTTACACAAATTGAAGTAGGTGATAATGATAGCACGACAAGTACGACTGATGTCCCTGTGAATAGTAGGAAATATTGGCATTATGATGCCTCAAAATATGATGGGACGGTTACGGTATATTTTGAAGCAAACATTAACAATGCAACCAGTGGGCAAACGGTAACTGCTTCACTCTATCCTGCAGGAACAAGTTGTAGTGGTCAAGTCAGTGGCAGTCAAGTTACGTCTGATACGAGTACTACGGTTAACCGAGTACGGACTGGTGATATCTCTTCAAATCTGACGAGTGGCACCGACTATATGGTTTGCTATCATGCTTCAGCAAATACTGCTAAAATCCACATCGCTCATTTAATTATCCAACAAACTTCTACGTTAGGATTAACAAAAATGGAAATCCAACGATTATCTGTCTCAACTGCACTCACTAACAATACGAGTACCTATGTTTCACAAAATATGATGAATCAATTTAACCCAGCAAGTTGGAGTGGAGGTACCTTTCAATACTATTATGAAGCAACATTTAAAACAGGCAATGTTAGTAATGCAGCTTTTACGCAACTCTATAATACCAGTGATGCTGCAGCAATTGCGAGTTCTGAAGTAACTACAAACTCAAATACCGTTGTTCGACAACGAAGTGGTACCCTCACCATGCCAACTGCTGCAAAAGAGTTAGATACCCAAATTAAAAATGCTAGTACAAATGTCAGCACTGTCAATGGTTCTTGGCTCATTGTTGATGTTTCTGGATTATTTACAGGTGGTCAGGGTCCTTCGAGCACGGATTACCGGCTCCTTGATTTTGGGTTTGGTGCAGGAGGGACCGCAACAATCAGTTCGCAATCATATGGAATTAATGGAATTTTAGGTGAGGTTGGCGGAGCATCAGCAAATTCAAATACTTACCAATTATATCCTGGTCTTATTGTCACGGAAGTCTCTTTTGTTCCTCCTGCACCCACAGTTACCAACCCATCAAGTTATTACAATCAACTTCAAATTGTGATCAATACTGGAAACAATCCGTCTGATACCAAATTTGCGGTTGCCATATCGCCTAATGGATTTACTTCAACAACAAAATATGTGCAAGCAGATGGCACGCTTGGATCTAGTGCTGTCTGGCAAACAAATAGTCTATGGGGTCCAAGCGGATTTAATGTTGTTGGCTTAAGTAATGGGACAACCTATACGGTGAAAGATAGTGCAAAAGAAGGAAATTACCAGCAATCCGCATATAGTGCAACGGCAAGCGCAACTACCCTTACACCAACGTTTTCATTCAGTCTTACTCCCAATAGTGTTGCCATTGGACAACTCACTGCAGGCAATGTGATCACCGCACCATCGAACGTAACGGTTACGATGACTACGAATGCTGTTGGAGGAGGAGATGTCTATGTTTATGACACCAACGCAGGACTGCTCAGTTCATCCGTTGGTCATACTATTGCTGCGCAAAGTGGGAATCTTGGCAGTGTTATCGTGGCTGAAGGATATGGATTACAAGGAGGAGCAACAAGCGCAAGTTCAGGTGGACCAATGGAAGTCCTTGCGCCATATATCGGGACAGGAAGTACTGTTGGAACTATTGATACAACGAAGCGGGTTATCTTTGATTCATCACTGGCACCTGTCACTACGGGGACTGGTGTGTTTAGTATTAAAGCAAAAGCGTCAAATGTCACCAAAGCTGCTCCAGATTACGCAGATACGATAACCGTCATTACTTCAGCCACGTTTTAGCAATCAGTTGTTGACAGATTGAACATTATTTTGCTTAACTTGTAGTATATGCTGCCCACGTTGATTAAAAATAAGCTGGTTAATCTATCGCTTATTGCCATTATTCTCTTTACGGCAATTTTTCAATTTTTCCTTCTTGCTCCACAGCAAGTCTATGCTACTGGTGCACAAGGATTTATCCGCTTAGACCGTATGCAAGCATCGACAGCAACAACAGGAGGTGTTTGTTTTACCCCCCAAAGTGGAGGGACTGTTGCCAAAGTACAAGTCACTTTTCCCTCAGGCTATACGGTAAGTGGCACAACTGGTAATTGGACAACGAATACGACAAATTTAGCATCAGGCTCAGCGCAAGTTTGGCCAGGTATTGGTACCGCAACCGCAGTAAGTGGACAATCGGTTACGTTTCCAAGTAGTGCGTTAACCAACGGGAATACATACTGTTTTAACTGGGCAAACTCTGCAGCATTAACTACTGCAACTGCAGGAAGTAACCAAACCGGCTCTATTCAAACACAAACTTCCGGGGGAATTGCAATTGAGACAGCGAATGTTGCACTTGCAAACATAGCCAACGATCAAATTGCTGTATCAGCAACCGTGAGCGCAACCTTTAGCTTTTCTATTAATTCAAATACACAAGCACTCGGAACATTAACTACCTCAGGTGCTACCTCCGCGCCAGGACCAATTACCGCAACGATCAGTACCAATGCACAAAGTGGATGGGCCGCATGGATTAAAAGTGCTAACGCTGCATTGAATTCAGCAAATTCCGGAGGGAGTATTGCCTCAGGAGCATTTGTTGTGGGGTCAGGAAATATTACTGATTTAGCATCAGTTGCAGGCTATGTCCTTGATGTACAAAATGGTACGGGATCAACAATACCTGCTGAATATCTGGGAAATGGATCCACTTCCGGAGGAAATCTTGCGACCACTTTTAAATTGATTGCAAATGCTACAGCACCGGCAAATGCTAATACCTTTACAATGACGGCACGTGCACGGGCCTCCAATACAACCAAAGCTGCAAGTGACTATTCAGACACCTTAACAATAACGGCTTCTGGACTTTTCTAATACGAGTATAGTAGGCTATTTGCATGCGTATTAAATTTACTCTTCCCTTCTTTCTCATTATTTTCTCACTGTTTACCGTTTTTTTCCTTGTTCATGCATTTGCGCAGACACAACCGGGACTTGACGTAACAATCAGCCCATCCGTTGTGGAACTTGTTGCGAAACCTGGAGATAAAATATCCGGACGGTTCCGCTTACATAATAATCTTTCTACCCCTCTCACTTTTGACATTACCGTTGATAAGCTTAATGGTGATTCAATAACCGGCATGGTCACTCCTATCAAAGCAGCACCTGGCGATACTTCCCCTTCATGGGTTCAGTTTGACCAACCCCATTTTACTGCGCGACCGAATGAGTGGACGAATATTAGTTATTCTATTACTATCCCCAAAGATGCAGCATTTGGATATTATTATGCTGTACGCATTGGACAGAAGCTCACGAATGTACAAAGGGTTACTGCAAAGGTACAAGGTGAAGTATTGCTTCCTCTCTTACTAACAGTAGATCACGCTGGTGCTGTGCGGAGTGCAAATCTTGTTTCTTTCTCCACCACTCCCTATGTCAATCAATATTTACCAATAAATTTTCAAACAATGGTAAAAAATACCGGGAATGTCTTACTGAAACCAACAGGAAATATTTTTATTCGAGGGACAGGTGATAAAGACATTGCCATTCTCAACGTCAATGAAGGGTTAGGTGCCATTTTACCTGGGAATATCCGGCTGTTTAAAAATAGCTGGGACGATGGTTTTCTTGTGTATGAACCAATCGTTGAAAATGGTATTGCCAAAGTTGACAAAGCGGGAAATCCGCTTATGCACTTGGTCATTAACTGGGATCGGATAACAAGTTTCCGAATCGGGAAATATACTGCAAACTTATTACTGGTGTATGACAATGGTACGCGAGATGTTGCTATTGAAGGAACCACAACGTTTTGGGTTTTCCCTTATATGATTGTTGGAGGCGTACTTCTTGGAATTATTATTCTTATTGTTTTGATCCGCTTTATGCTTCGTGCATACGTTCAGGCACAAATCCGCAAGTATAAATCTTAGGCAAACATTTTATTCTCTTTGTTATGATAGAAGTATGCGGAAATTCTTATTCCTTCTTACCTTTTTCTTCATAAGCACACCATATGCATTCGCTGCAACATTTCCGGCAAATACTATTAGTGTAAACCCATCACTGGTACAACTTGATTTACAGACAGACCAACCACAAGCTACTTTACAATACAGTAATACAACCAATCAAACGGTTGAACTCTCCTTGAGTGCATCAAATTTTACTGACCTCGAAAATGGGTGGAACCTGAGTTTTCTTGAAGATAAAAATGCACAAAATTATAAATATGGACTCGCTTCATGGATTAATTTCGATAAAAAATCTCTCATTCTTAATCCGCATGAGACAGGAAATGTCACCATATTAATCAATAAGAATGAATTATCTCCAGGTGGCCATTATGGTTCTATTCTTGCAGAAGTAGTACAACAAACATCCTCAGGTGATATAGGAATTAAAAGTATTTTGGCAAGTTCACTCTTTGTGAGAACAAATACCGGAAGAGAGGTTGAAAATGGTTTCATTGAATACTTTACTTCACCACAAAACTTTTTTGATTTTCCCAACACCTATGTCATGCGTTTTGAAAATACGGGCGACGTTGATGTTACGCCGCATGGATTACTGACAGTTACCGATGTCTTTGGCAGAATTATTGCAAAAGGAATCGTTAATCAAGGTTCCTTAATTTCCTTTCCTGAAAGTGTACGGCGATTTGATATACCAATAAAAAATCTCTCATCTTTCATTTTTCCAGGCAAATATACGGCAACCATTTCAGTTCATTTTGGAAAATCAGAAAAAAAGTTGACCGCAAGCCGATCATTTTTTTCTCAAGGAAGTCTTCCGTTATTTCCCATTGCTATAGGCATTGTTATCATTGTGTGTGTAGGTATGTATTTGTTTTTAAAGAGAAGAAATTTACAACGAAACCGTAGCTAAGATATGGTTATATAACGCATCAACATCCTTTTGCATAATTCCTGTTGCGACGAAAAAATATACTTTACCCTGAATGAGGAAAAAGCTTGAATCTTCTACCCCATCTTGTTGATTTTTTATAAATCCAATACCAGGGTGGGATTGCAATAGAACATTCCGTTCTTCATAAGTCCCACTATTCGTTCTTCTGAACGATACCGAAGGATAATCATTAATTGAAGTTAAGTCAGGAAAGTCAATAACTTGAATCGTCATATACGTCCGGGGTTCGCCAATACTAAAATGCAGTTGATCAATTATTTTACGTGCTGTTGGCGCTTCGGAGGGATGAATTGTTGCCCAAGAAGGATACGAAAAAGATATTGCCGCACCGTTATACGTAGTCCACTGGGTTGGTTGTGACACAGGGGTAAGATGGGGATTCCTTCCAAGAAGAGCAGTAAGTACAGTATTTTTTTGGGTAGCACTTAATACCGTTTGTTTGGGATCATGAAAATGATCTAAATAATACCACGTACCAGTACCCACGCTCAGTAAGAGCAACAGACCAATTAATTTGAGTCGCATAGATCTCTATTATTTCATATATTTCTTTTGTATGAGATTTTTGTCAGTTTCCTTGTGAAAGATGAGTCAGGTTTAGTATGCTGATACAAGCATGCAACCAATACTTCGATTGTTGGGAATCCTTGGAATAGTTTTGTTTTTGAGTAGTCTGTTTCTCGTGTGGAAAGCTCATGCAGATACTGCAACAATTTCGGTCACTGCTTCCACTGTCCCCCACGCTTCTGATTATTCTGTTTCACTTTCATCAAACACTTCAGGAACAGTCAATCAAAATACCACGATGACCTATACGATTACCTATGGCGCACAAAGTAGTGCAGGAGTTACTACCCCAGTTACCTTGGTTGCAAATTTCTCCCAAGATACTATCAATGGCATAGATGTCCTCTCGTATATACCCAGTAGTGCAACAACCGGGTATAATAATACGACTCCTGTTGTTGATTTGATAAACAAAACAATTACGTGGAATATTTCTTCTTTACCACCCGGAACCATCGATCAAACCGTCTCGTTTCAATTACAAACAAATCAAAATTACACGGGCGCAAATACTGTCAATTTTACTATTACGGCAGAAATGAGCAATCAATATGTTATTCTCCCTATACAATCTCTTTCGAATTCGTATCAATTTAAAAATTCTTCCACACCGACCAACCAGCCAACCCCTCTTCCCACTGCAACACCAACGGTATTCTCTACACTACCTGTAACTCCGTCATTGGTATTGCCCAGTTTTCTCTCCGTTACGGTAACTGAAGTAACAGCACAAACACTCACACTCGATGTACAAACGTCCCCCTCCGTGACACTTATTGCAAAATTTGGTACTTCCCCTTCTGCATTGAATCGTTCCGTAGCAACAACCACTTTTGCTTCTGATCAACTCATCCAACTCACAGGACTTACCCCCAAAACTCCCTATTTTGTCCAACTTATCGCAACCGATGCAAACGGTCAATCACGCTCCTCGGATATTTACCAATTTACGACAGCTTCCGTTAGCCAGTTACCACAAATTAATCCACAATCAATCGTCATTCTTAGTAATAACATTCCCTTATATGTTCCCACTGGAACGGGATTACAAAATCCTGCAATTGTTCTCCCAACTGATTACCCCTTCACCTTCCGGTTGCAATTAACACAATTTCAAACGATCAACACCGTACTTGCGATCTTGAATCCAACGGAAAAAGATCAATCACGAGGAATTTCTACAGAATTGAGAGAAACAGAAAATGGTATCTTTTTAGGAGGATTACGTACTCCCCCGCTTCCAGGAACTTATGAAATTATCCTTCGGGTTTCAGATACGAGCGGCGCAATCACGCAATTGCCATTTGCGAACATTGTGGTGAGTCAACCATTAACTATTGTGGATACTCATAATCAACCAATTGAAGATGCACAAGTTATATTATCGTATAAAGACTTTCATACAAAAAGTTACTTACCCATTCCTTCGTTAATCTTTTCTCTTCCAAATACGTTATATACTGATATTACCGGACAACTTCGTTTTCCCCTTCCAATTGGGGCATATAACGCATCAGTGACTGCCATAGGGTATGCCAGGAAATCAATATATTTTACCTTAGGAGTAAAACCAGGAGAGGTATTTCCTACCATTGTATTAAAACAAGAACCATATAATATTATAACAGTTCTGCTCTATTATTGGACAATACTGAAAGATGATTTCCAATCAGCACAACATTATTTGCAGGTTATCGCCAATTCTCACAGGTTTCTTGCATTAAACGCCGTTATTGCAACTGCGTTTCTTGTCATAGTAACATTTCTCTCCTTTATTGCTCGTATCCGGATTCCTCTTTCCGCAATACCACAATACTTTCTCCATATTCACAAACAACTATTCTTATCTGATAGGTCAAATCGGTCATTACAAGGAATTATTCGGGAAGTTGGTACTGAAAAAAATCTTTCAGGAGCAACCGTGTATTTACTTGAAGGTAAATCTCAGAATATTATTGGCCATTCGTTCAGTGATATGCAAGGGAGATTCTTCTTCGGAAGAATTCCTGAGAAGTTTTTTATCACCATTATGCTTGAAGGGTACGAACCACTAATGATTGAGCAGGTAGCGCTCCACACACAGAATACTGAAGAGAATATTATTTACCTTTCTCAACAATTACCTCATCTATCAATTCGAAAAGCATTGCTTGTGACTGGTGAAACAATTATGGGCATGATATTTGAAACATTACTGATATTCTCATTTATCGCTGAGATTGCATTAGGATTTGTTTTAGGAATCGACAAAACAATCGTATTTCTCATATTTTCAGTAATTAATGTGTTGTTATGGGCTCTCCATCTGAACCATACGCGTACGCAAAAAACTCTATTTTAGAAAACCACTAAAGTAGTTTTTTTTTCATTTTTTTCCCTTAGATAACTCAGGAGAATTATTTTTTTGCTTTCTTTTTTTTACCGGGTGCTCGGCAAGTTCGTCAACAAATCCCTTCGTAAATCCCTTTGCGACCTTTATAACAGCATCTTCTCTCTCTTGCTTCTTACTTGTTTTTTCTGGTAATGCCTGTTGGTTTGC
This sequence comes from uncultured Gammaproteobacteria bacterium, assembly GCA_964416445.1. Classification (GTDB taxonomy): domain Bacteria; phylum Patescibacteriota; class Microgenomatia; order Levybacterales; family UBA12049; genus CAYQEE01. Next base: position 25,738 of record CAYQEE010000012.1, on the reverse strand, counting down.
TAGTTCTGAAAATTCGCTGGGGACAATCTCTTTATCGAGTAAAAGGGTTACTTGTTTGGTAAATTCGACTCCGAGGAAGAGGATGTTTGATGCGTAGTACACCCACAAAAGAAGAACGATAAGAGAAGCCGCTGCTCCAAATTCTGAGGCGATACCACTATGACCAATATAGACACTTATGAGAAATTTGCCAATGGTAAATAACAGTGAGGTAAGTATCGCACCGCTCCAAACATTTCTCCATTTAATTTGGACGTCAGGAAGCACTTTGAGAATAAAAGCAAAAAGCAGAGTAGTTAAGAAAAAAGAAAAAAGAAAATCAAAAATTTCAAGGAGCATTGGTGAGAAAGGTAATATGGTATTCAAAAATTTACTCAGAGCAACAATTATTGTGCTTGCAACCAAAGATACTAAGAGGAGAAAAGCTACTACGCCAATCATGGTGAAATTGAGAAGACGGCTTCGAATGAATGCAGCAATACCGCTTTTTGGTTTTTGGGTAACACCCCAAATGTTATTGAGCATTTGTTGGAGTTGCCCAAATACCCCGGCCGCTCCAAGCACAAGAGTCATAGCTCCAATGACTGTTCCGATCATGCTTGTAGTAGGCTTTTTTGTATGGTGCATAACAGTCTGTAACAGACTTGCACCCTCCCTCCCCAGTAATGCTTGCATTTGTATGGTGATATTTTCTTCTAAATTTGCTCGGCTGTACACAAGCCCAAGAATACTAATAACAACGAGGAGCAATGGACCAAAGGAGAATACGGTGTAATATGCAAGTGCTGCACACCAAACCGACGCATTATCTTGTTGCCATCCTTGGAATGTTTTTTTTATAAGAGATACCAACGTTAAAAAAGTAATTTTCATACTTCAATCACGTTTTTTTCTTTGCATGAGTTTTGATGCTTCATGCAGTGCCGTACTTGCCATTGCAGCACCAACATTTGCGGCAACTTCTTTAGGATGACTAACAATCTCTTTGATTTGATTGAATTCTGCTTGCACTTGTTTCGTCACTTCTGTTATTTTGGCTTTGATATAAAACAGAAGAACAACAATTGCAATAAGCAACAGTGTATATAAGGTCATACAAATAATACCGATAACGTAAAACGTGTTTTGTAATGTCATAAGAAATACAATGGCATTATTTAATAATTTTTGTATTATCAAGCATTCATAATTCGGTATGATTTTTGTATGAAGCGGGAAAATATTTTTCTAGTCGAAGGTCCATTTCACCGCACTTGTGACGCAATGTAGTTTCTTCAGGATAATTTTTTGTTGGAAAACGACGAATTGATAATCTGAGTAAAAAATATTTCTCTGAACTGATTTTACGCAGTTAAAAATATTAGTTAATAATTCCGGATAACATGAGCAACTATGCCACCAATATCAAAGTTTTTTGTTGGATATATGGGAAGATAATTTGCATTTGCTGCAGCTAAAACAACTGCTTTTTGTTGCTTGTAATAATAGCGGACTACCCACTTATTTTTTATAGACGCTGCAACAATTGCTCCATTGGTAATCGGACGATTGCAATCAATAATAACGATATCTCCAGGAAAAATTCCTTCTGCAGTCATTGCTTCATCGGGAACAGTTATCGAAAAGCTATCAATGGGAAATTGTTGGAAAAACCGATAGATATCAAACATATTATTCGCAACTGATTGTTCTTCAACACTCTCCCCTCCTGTTTCTATTACGTGTGGGATTGCGAAAAGATTTTTTGGAAGAAGTTTTCCTTGGTTGTCTTTGGTAATAAGGTCAGCAGCAATAAGTTTTTTCACGAGGCGCACGCAACTAAATTTTGACTGATACCCGCACAACTGTGCAAATTCTGCATAGGTGGGCAATCGTTTCTGTTTGAGAAAAAATACCCGCATGAGTTGCGTTGCTCTTTGTATAGTCATCTTCATAATAATCTTTACTGTAGCGCAAATGTGTACTAATGTACACTAAATGTGGATAACTCTCCTAAGTATTCTCATTTTCTTCTTGACAAAAAGCTTCGAACTTTGTAATAGTAGAAGCAATACACAATTTACCGAAAATACCCCACTAGGGCTTGAGGTGAATTTACTGAAGTATGATTATTTCGATAGCCTCCCAAAAAGGAGGAACTGGCAAAACGACCACAAGTATTTCACTCGCAGCTGGCCTCGCGCGAATTGGAAAAAAAGTTCTTTTGATTGATATTGATAGTCAAGCAAATTCATCGAAAGTCTTACTCCATCATTATCAAAACATTGACAAATCACAAACGATTTATCAAACGATTTTAAAACGTCTTCCCCTTCCTATTCATCCAACCACAATTAAAAATTTGGAAATTGCCCCTTCTCATATTCTTCTTTCCAATACCGATGTTGAACTGACAACAGCCATTGATCATCGAGAAGAACGGTTAAAACGTGAACTCGATAAAGTGAAAGCGCAATATGACTATATTTTTATTGATTGCCCCCCTGCTCTTTCTTGGCTAACCGTTAATGCCTTTACGGCATCAGATAAAGTCATGATTGTCGTATCTCCTGGATATTTTGAGCTTGATTCCATCAAACAAATTAATAAAACACTCACCGATGTCCGATCCTTTTTTAATTCCCAACTTGAACTTTTGGGATACTTATTCACCATGAGTGATCCAACAATCAATACATCGACTTCTTTACAGATTCTTCGACAAACCTATACACAAGCAGTGCTTACAACAGTTATTCCCCGCAATACAGATATCCGTGATGCGCATATGAATAAACAGGATATTTTTACTTTTAATCCTGAGGCAAAATCGGCAAAAGCGTACGAAAAACTCATTAAAGAAGTCTTCACTGTATGAAAAAAAAAATTAATGTTGATTTAATTCAAAATGAGCTTGCAGGATCGGTTTTTTTCCCGACAACGAAAGAAGAATCAAAGCCAAATGAACTTCCCGACGAGGATGATTTCAAAAACTACTCCCCTACGCCACAACCTCTTCCTTCCCAAGAAAAAGAAAATAAATCAAATCCTCCCCTGCTTCCCCCGATTTCCAAAGCAATCCCCCCTCCGGTAAAACCAGCAATTTTTGGAAAGGATGTCACCCAAAAAGCGATAAAAAAACCCCAATTAGCTTCAGAAAAATCACAAAACCCGTACGCCCGTACGGACGGACGCCGATACATTACCCGTACGCCTTTTGAATTTTACCAAGACCAGTTAGAGTGGCTGCGTAACGCTTCTATCGAAGATCGAGCAAATGGGGGAAATGGAAGTATGAGTAAAATGGTACGAGAAGCACTCGACGAGTATATTGCCAAAAAATCAAAAAAATAATCCCTCCAAAAAATTAAATAAGTTCTCTTAGCTTACTATAACCCGTACGTACGGACGTCCGGGCGGACTAGAGTACGTCCGTACGTCCGGAGTGTACAAGCTGTGATTTTTGTGTTTATACTTGTTTTTAGACACAAAAAAAAACGGTCTTTAAACAATCTTGAGGATTATTAAAAAAACCGCTTTCTCCGAACAAGAATAGCGTACTTTTTTTTCCTCGTTTTGTCAAGACCCCTAAGTAAATTTTGTCAAAAATTTTAACTATATCACTATGAAACAGAATCGATCAAATCAATTTCTTTCTAGAGCCATCAGATACAGCGACCGTTGTTTACCTACTGGGTAGGTTTGATGGATAAAAACAAACTAGCTGGCTTGGGAACTTTGACACGGGAACCGAAACGCAAACGCGTTGCTTAAGAGAGCAACTAGGGGAGAGAGTAATATCGTATCCCTCAGACACTTCAGGCGAATCGAAAGCAGATCTTTTACCCCGTAAGGGGAGAGATGAAAAATCTCGAAAGCGAAGCTTTCGCCTAAGGAGAGCGGAAGGAAACGGAGAGAAGAAACAAGAGAATACCACAGCGAACTCCCTGGGGGTTAGAGGGGGAGAGGAATGCCTGTGGGAAAATTCCCGCAGCACATATTTTTTTCCGACAACGTGATCAAAGAAAAATACTGATATAATCCAAACCATGCAAAACCCAAGCGAAGCGATATTCAGATTTCTTAACGAAAAAAATATCTCTTATGAAGTGCTTGAACACGAAGCAGTGTATACGAGTGAACAAGCAGCACAAGTGCGAGGATTACATCTTACTCAAGGAGCAAAATCGTTATTACTCAAAGCGAATAAAGAATTTGTTTTAGTAATTTTACCAGGGGATAAAAAACTTGATTCAAAAAAACTGAAAACACTCTTGGGAATTAAAAGTTTACGTTTTGCTACTCCAGAAGAAGTTAAAGAAAAAATGGGGTGCGAAATTGGTGCATGTTATCCATTTGGAAACCTTATTAATCTACAAATGTTTGTTGATAACAATTTAGCAAATAATGATGTTATTTTTTTCAATCCAGGTATTCATACAAAATCAATAAAAATGAAATGGAAAGATTATGATACCCATGTACATCCCAACATGAGAGATTTATCCCAATAAAATAAAAATTTTCTGTAACGCTTTATAATCAGTTGTAACAAATTTTTTTTCCAAAATATATCCTTAGTCATTATCACCAAAAAAGTTTGTCTTAAATAATTGTGATGCGTTAGGAGAGATGGTAAAAGGGAGTGGTGAACAATTTATGAAATGGAAAATAAGGTATGAAAAATCCTGCATTGCTGCAGGACTTCGTTAATCCTTTCATAAATAAAAATTAGCGTAATTTTCTGAAAGTAACCTTAACAGGCATAGAGTTATTTCATGAGTAAAAAAGGATCAATACATATTTCTTACTTAATTTGTCTGGATATTCTTATAATTGGATGGTTTACTAGAAAAAGATAAGGCAGTACTCAAATAGATAAGAAATTATTAATTCCTCACGAAGGATAATTACAGACGGCGAGAGCTGCCTGTTTTTATTTGTAACAGATGAAGAACGTTTCCAAATTGCTCTATACGCATCCATTCGCGTTATTTGACCATTCCCGTTGGACAGTATAATTAGTATTGGGTAAATCTTTTGTTTGCCAAGAACAGAGATCTCCAATTTCATTTCGAGACGAAACATTTACCCAACCTGTTCCTGGAATAGGATCAGTGATTGCTTCACAGAGTTCATGAGAAGCAATAATAGTTAACGCATCATTAACGGAAAAATTTCCTAAACAAGTGTGACAATCAGGATAGGGTATGACTGCATAAAAAAGTGAAGTACCAATATTTCCATGGTAGCCACAAAAGTTGAAACAAGAAAATTCAATTCCATTTTCCACTTTTACTCCTGAGGGGACAAAGAAAAAATACAACGTATTTGCTGTTGGAGCAGGAACATTTCCACTCGCAATTTGTTGATGAATAACATTTTGAATGTACAAATCAGCAACGATAGGGGAGATGTTTTGATGAGGAATTGTTACCGATTTACTCACACTTCCATGCCCAATGGAATATTGGGGAACGCTATATTCTTTCAACTGATCGATTAAAGGACTCGTTACGACATTTTCAAAAAACAGGTAGAGATATTGACTAATGAGTTTCTGTTGTGTTTGAAGCCAAGCATTTCCCCAGAACAGAAGAACCACTTGTACATTGGAAAGCAGCATACCGCCTTGGTATACCAATTTAGGTGGAATGCTTGGTGTCACAGTTGCGGAAGGAATGACGGGAACAATGGGATTTACTCCTATTATTCCTGTGACATTTTTCATTGATGGTTGTTACCATACTCTCTCTTGGAAAGATTTTCAATGGTTTTTCCGTTTGAAACAAGCAAGAAAAAGGTAATAAAACGAAAAGAGGTATTGACTTTAGTACGATTGTACTAATAAGATCTTTTTTATCAATATGGACAAAACGCTTATTTTAACCAGACTAAAATATTTTTATGCAAAAAACCAACGTATGCCGACCTACGGAGAGATGTGTACCCTGCTTGGATATCGGTCAAAAGGAGCAGTTCGCTATGTTGTACAAAAATTAATTAAAGAAGACGTGCTTGAAAAAGATAACCAGGGGAAACTCCTTCCAAAAAATTTGCTTACAATTCCGATGCTTGGCATTATTAAGGCAGGGTATCCAATGCCTGCTGAGGTACAAGTTGATAATCAACTCAATCTCCATGTGTTGTTTAATAATGCATTGACTGCTTCATTTGCTCTTATGGTAAGTGGAGATTCGATGATTGAAGCAGGCATCAATGAAGGAGATTATGTGATTATTAACAGTCAAAAGGAAGCCCACAATGGTGATATTGTTGCCGCATGTGTTGATGGGGAATGGACGGTGAAATATTTGCAAAAAAATGCGCAAGGAGTTGTATTGCTCCCGGCGAATAAAAACTATCAACCAATTTACCCAAAAGAAGATTTGCGCCTCGGAGGAGTAGTTGTTAATGTCATTAGAAAGTATTAAATACTATGATCGAGACGATTCAAGAAAAAGTAGAAGTGATTCTCCGTTTCCGGCTTATGCCCAAGCCAGAAACGGAGATTTATAAAATCCGTTGGAGAAAAAAAGAATACCAAATTAAGAAACTTGCCTACCATCACAAAGTTTGGATAGGAAGGACACGGATACATAAATTTGCCGTAAGCAGCGGTACGTATGATTTCCGCTTAACCTATGATACGGAAAATCTTTTTTGGATTTTAGAAGAAGTTTCTGATGGCTTATAAAAAGGATATCGATGAGCAGATTTATCTTTTTAAAGCCGTTGGAGCTTTCATTTGTAATTTTGTTTCAAACATTTTAAATACTTTTGCATTTCGTTCTCCTCTTTCTGCTGCTTCTCTTCGTTTCGTCATTTCTCCAAGTGCCTGGCCGTTTGACATCTGCTCTAAGGAATATGATGAACTAGTTATATTATGACGTAAATATCTTCCGACAAGTTGATAATCTGTTGCACGTTGACTAACAAATTGTTGTAACGTATAACGTCGTAACGGAGACACGTTTTCTCCTCGAACAAGGGATCTGGAAGTTCTCGAAAATCTATTATACATATTCCGTTCTTTTACGAGATTTCGAGCAGCATTTTTTAATTGAGCTATGCGTTTTGGAGTCATTTTTTCCATCGTTCGTGTACCACCACTAGTTCTAACTTCATATTCCTCTTGACCCATTTCTTGTTGAATTTCATTGCGACGCTCTTGTATCTGAGTTACTTTTGCATGAAAATAATCTCCTAGCATATCAAGCCCAATCTGTGTGCCTTCAGGGTCGGTTGCTAATCTCTCGGCAATAAGAACCAATTGGTTATTCGCAGGAGTACTTTTTTCAAGAACTAATTCATCGAGAACATCGAGATTGCTTACTTGACTCTCGTGAGGTTGTACATCATACCAATATTTATTTTGTAATTCAGTTGTCATCAGTTTAACTGCATCTCGAATAGTTCCACCTGTATCTAAAATCTTTTGAGGAAGCGACTGAGGATCTTGGTTTTCTACCATATTTTTATTCAAACATGACACGAATACTATGTCAATGTAGCAAGCCTGAGTAAACATACCTGCCACTTGAAGTAAACGAACGTTTACGATTATAGTTCGTTTTAACCCTTCTAGAGGAGAAAGTAACATGGATTTTAATAATAGGAATTTAGCAATTAATACTAATGAACCGCGAATCATGCATATCGACTTGAATTCCTGCTTTGCAACACTTGAAGAGCAGTGTAGCCCATTATCACGGGGAAAGCCTTTAGTTGTTGCTGCATACAATACTCCGGGAGGCTGTGTACTCTCTCCTGGGATTGAAGCAAAAAAGTTTGGTATAAAAACAGGTATGTCCGTTCGTGACGCACGACTACTTTGTCCACATGTCATTGTACGAACTCCTCATCCTACCATTTATCGAGATGCGCATATTCGATTCAAAAAAATATTCTTAGATTACACACCTGATGTAACGCCAAAATCTATTGATGAAGCAATTCTAGATTTTAGTAGAGTAGATAACCAAGCGCTTTTTAAAAAAAGTCTAAGCGAAATTGGGTTTGAAATTAAGAAACGAATTAGGAGTGAAATTGGGGATTGGGTAAGTTGTAACGTTGGTATTGGAACAAATAGATTTTTAGCAAAAACTGCAGCCTCACTTCATAAACCTGACGGATTAGATGTTATAACGTCGGAAAACTTAGAAGAAGCATACCATCAGTTAAAACTTGTTGATTTATATGGTATCAATATCCGTTTTCAAGCAAGATTAAATAGTAGGGGTATTTTTACTCCTCTCCAGTTTTTCTACGCTGACTTACAAACATTAAAAAAACAAGTATTCCAATCAGTTTGCGGATATTATTGGTATTTACGACTTAGAGGATGGGAAGTTGATCAAGCAGATTTTCAACGAAGAAGCTATGGACAATCCTACGCACTTGGGAAGAAATCTGCTGACCATGGATACTTAAGTAGTTTGCTTATGAAACTAACTGAAAAAATGGGAAGAAGATTACGAGAGGCTCAAAGAACTGCACGAGGAATTCATGTTGCCTGTAGTTATACGGACGGAAATTATTGGCATATGGGGAAAACATTCTCTGATGAAATGTTTACTACCGATGAGTTATTTAAAAAAGTAATGTTTATATTTAAAATGCAACCTGAGCGAAAAGTAGTAAGAAAACTTGAGATTCGTTGTTTTAATTTAGGAGATATCGCTCCAATTCAAGAGTCACTTTTTGAAACTGCCAAAGAAAGGAAACGAAAAGTTTCAAAAGCAGCAGATAAAATTAATGATACATGGGGAGAATGGACAATCTATTCAGCCCTTATGCACGGAAGAGACAAGGAAGTTATAGACCGTATCGCCTTTGGTGGAGTAAAAGAGTTGGAAGAAGTATATGCATTATAATTTAAATTCAAAATTTAGCGAATATAACTGAGGAAAAGGGAAGCTACTAAAATCAACTACAAACAGATCCACAAAGTGACTGCAGTAATCTTATTAAATAAGAAAAGAAGGGGGAGAACTATAAAGAGCGAATTAAGAGATAACTATAGAAAAAAGTAGTAAAGTAATAAAGAAGAATACATAGAGTATATGAAGTAGAACATCTTCTAAAACGAGAATAACAACAAGACGTCCCTCTTTGTATAGAGATCGCTTATCATTTCCAAAATTTTTCCTTATTTAGCTTCAATTTTGTCCAAAAAATGTCTCATTCTGGATGAGACACCCGTGAGACTTTTTTTACGTGTTATTTTCGTATCTGTTTGCCCTTATTAAGCAATCTTTGGAAAATAGATTTTCTCGATGAAGGAATTAACAATATTTGTTATCTGGTTAGCCTTAGTATATAATCACAATCTGTGAATTGAGGCAGTATTATGAGTGAACGAAACCCATTCTGGCAACTCTGGTATCCAACAATAAATCCCAATTGGCAACAAATCCCGCTGGAAAACTCAGCATATGGACAAGTTAACGAAGAGACACTAGCTCCTTTTGACAGTTTAGCAAAAGGCTCAACAGTCGTAGATGTTGGTGGAGGAGAAGGGCGTTACGCAATTCCACTTGCTCAAAGAGGCATGCGTGTTGTTGTCTTGGATGTTGATGAAAGTCATATGAGTCGTCTTCGAGAAAGAGTAAGAGCATTTGTAGGGGGAGATGAAGGAAGTGTAGAAGCATTATTGCACGATGTTACTCAAGATTTTCCCAATCTTGGAAAAGTTGACGGCGTTATTACCGCAGGTCTTGCCCACCTCATGCCTCCTGATGAACTTGATAATCTCTTTGGACGTATGACAGGAAGTATGTGCGATGGAGGTATCTTATCTATAGAATTTGCAACGAATAGAAAAAGATTAGATAGTGACGGAAAGTCTCTTATTGGTCCCAATGAATATCAATATTCATCAGAGACTGGACTGCAAACGCTTTCATTTCTCTTTCAAAAACACGGCCTTTCTCAGAAAGGAGTTGTACAAAAAACAATTCATTTTGAAGTCCCTTACTACATGCATACTGATATTTTAATTGCTCAAGGAATAAAGGGTGGAGGAAGAAGAATTAGCCCAGGAGGACGGAGGTAACATAGATTTTTCTCTAGTTCCCAAAGCACACTCATAAGAATTCTGTAGTTGCAGATTTCTGCATTTCCGCAAATCTGCAAACAAGCTCATTTCTGCATTTGCAGAATTGCAGATTTCTCACGTTATTCTTACTTAGTTCATACTTTCTTTAGTAGAACTTTTTATGGAAGTATGCTATTCTACTTTTTAGTCTATGCTTAATTTTAATTCAATCCTCATTTTTTCAGAGGATCCTAAAAAACTTGGCGATTTTTATCAAGAAGTATTTCAAGGAAAACCAGTGTGGGAAGAAGGAGGATATAGAGGTTTTAAAGTTGGAGCATGTTCAGTTATGATTGGACCTCACGATAAAGTTCATGGAAAAAGTACCAATCCTGAAAGAACGATCATTAATTTTGAGACAAAGGATGTTGAAAAAGAATTCGAGCGAATAAAAAAACTTGGGGCAAAAGTGATTGCGAAACCATATCATCCTATGGAAGAACAAAAAATGTTACTAGCTACATTTGCTGATCCTGATGGAAATTATTTTCAACTTGCATCTCCCATGGAAGAACAAATGTAACGTACTACGCTAAAAACGTACCCGGTAATCATTATAATAAAGATAAAAACGTAAAATCCTCTAAAGGAAGTTATGATCATATGGTTTTTAGCGAGTAAGAGAGCGGGAAGAGATGTATGCAATGAAGTTTTAAGATAATACTTGTCTTGTTACTTTTTTTTGAATAATTTCCCAAGCTGCCAAGGAGTTCCGGCAAGAGGAAGGAAAAACCTATCCAATCCATACCAGCCAGCAACTCGCCATGCAAGAATAAGAAATAGTTCTAGTAAAAATAAAAGAGGATTAATACTGACTGTACCAGCAAATAAGTAATTCATATTCATAAATCCACCAAAAAAGGCAGCAAGACCGGTAAATATACCAAGTATTAAAGCAATACCAACGAATAATTCGCCGAATGATACAAGGTAGGAAAACAATACTACATTAGGAATAACAAAACCGTGAAGAAATGAAGCATACCAACCTGAAACATCAGGATGGAGTCCTGTCGATTTTTTCAATGCCCCCATTAAAAATCCTTGTAACGCTACTCCCGCTTTCTCCCCAGTCCAGACAGGACTGATTATTTTTTCATATCCTGCTTGAATCCATTCCCAACCCACATAAAGTCTGATAAGAAGCCAAATAAAAGCGGTACGGGTGTCAGAAAATAGAAATCGTGCTATTGGTGGTTCTGGAATTTGAATTGTTGAAGAAGAAACTTTTTTATTCATAGTAAAAGCCTAATTACAGCATAACATACTGACCTTTATAACATTATATAAAGAGTATAAATATGTTTAATAACAGTCTGTGATATACGTCACTTTGTTTTTACTCCGGTGCTTACAGTATGTGCTGGACATCACAGTATTATCATTGTTTGAGAAGTAATATAGTAACGAAAGGCAGAAGAGAAATATGTTGTACTCCAATTATTCAGCAATGATACATCTCTCTACGTCATGGCAAGAAACATTCACCGATTTATTTTTTCTCATACTCATAATAATGGGGATTGCAGTTCTTGGCTGGTTTATTAATGCAGAAGGAAAATATCTTATGAGACAGTCAAATTCTAAAGCAGTAAAGAAAAACGTTGTATGAAAAAAGAAGTTATCAAATGGCTAAAGACAAAAGAACCTAAACTGTGTGTACTCGCGACAGCGACAAAAGAAGGAGAATCAGAATGTGCTGTTATGGGGTATGCGGTGAAAGATGATTTCAGCATAATTCTCAGTACCCATATAGGAAGTAGAAAGTACAAAAATATTAAAGAAAATTCGGTAGTTTCTTTGGTATTTGGATGGAGTTTTAATGAAAGCACAGTACAAATGGAAGGAGATGCATCAGTAGTAACCGAAGGGAAGGAATACCAGCAGTTAGCAAAATTTTATTATTCAATTAATGCATATACCAAAAAATTTAAATCAGAAGACAATGTCTTTGTCGTAGTAAAACCTACATGGATAAGAAGAACATACTTATCAACGTTCCCAGCAGCTATTGAAGAAGAGACTATAAAAGACTAAGGTAAACTATATGGGAGAAAGAAATGAAAAATTTATTCTATGGTTTAATGAAATAAATAAAGATGATATTCCGCTTGTTGGCGGGAAAAATGCCAATTTGGGTGAGATGTATCAAAATCTTACTTCGGCTAAAAATGATATCGTTCCTAATGAAATAATACAAGTTCCCTTTGGATTTGCTGTCACCTCATATGCTTACCGGTATTTTATTGAAAAAAATGGATTAAACGCTACAATAACGCAAATTTTGGCAGCAACTGATACCAAAGATATACATGCGTTGGAAAATGCAGGACAGAAGGTACGTGATTTAATTATCTCAGCTTCATTTCCCCAGGAACTACAAAATGAAATTCTTCTCGCTTTTGGAAAACTAGCAACTGACTTACATCTCACACTCGGTGAATTAGATGTCGCTGTACGGTCTTCTGCAACAGCTGAAGATTTACCAAATGCCTCATTTGCTGGGCAACAGGAATCATATCTTAATGTTAGTGGAGAACACAATCTTCTTGAGGCAATTAAAAAAGCATTTGCCTCCCTTTTTACCAACAGAGCTATATCCTACAGGGTTGATCAGCATTTTGATCATTTCAAAATTGCTTTATCTGTTGCTATACAAAAAATGGTACGAAGTGATTTGGGGGCAAGTGGCGTCATGTTCACCCTAGATACTGATAGTGGCTTTCGCAATATCGTATTAATTAACGCTTCATGGGGGCTGGGAGAATTTGTCGTTAAAGGAATAGTTACTCCTGATGAATATATGGTATTTAAACCAACGCTATCCAAAGGATTTCAGCCAATCATTGATAAAAAGTTAGGCAGTAAAGAAAAAAAACTTATCTATGCTACGGAGGGAACAAACCCAACCAAAGAGGTGCCAGTAACAGAAATTGATCGGTCCACCTTTGTATTGAATGATGAGCAAATCCTACAACTTGCGAAATGGGGAATGATTATTGAGGAGCATTATAAAAAACCAATGGATATTGAATGGGCATATGATGGCATTACAAAGCAGCTTTTTATTGTCCAGGCTCGTCCTGAAACCGTACAAGCACAGAAAGATATGACAATTCTTGAAGAATATGAATTACAAGGAAAAGGAAAATTACTAACAACCGGTGCAGCAGTTGGAGCAAAAATAGGGCAAGGGATAGCACGATTTATTAAAGATCCAAGTCAATTAAGCGAATTTAAACAAGGAGAAGTACTCATCGCTGAAATTACTGATCCAGATTGGGAACCGATTATGAAATTAGCAAGCGCTATTGTGACAAATGCAGGAGGAAGAACAAGCCACGCTGCGATTGTCTCGCGAGAATTAGGCATACCGGCAGTTGTTGGATGTGGAAACGCAACACAGGTAGTACAAACTGGAAAGGAAATTACTGTTTGTTGCTCGGAAGGGGAGAACGGAAAAGTGTATGAAGGGTTGTTACAATTTGCTGTTCATAAGACAGACCTCACGCAATTTCAAACGCCAAAAACAGAAATTAAAATGATTGTTGCAGATCCTGAACTCGTTTTTGGGTATTCCTTTATTCCTAATAAAGGAGTAGGTTTAGCTCGTGAAGAATTTATCATTTCCAACTTTATTAAAATTCATCCTAACGCTCTACTGCAATATGAAAAACTCACCGACGAGAAAATAAAAAAACAAATTGACGACTTAACCAAAGGCTATACAAACAAAATAGATTACTACGTTCATAAACTTGCATATGGAATTAGTATTATTGCTTCAGCATTTTATCCCAACGAAGTGCTCCTTCGTTTTAGTGATTTTAAGACTAATGAGTATGCTGGGCTTATTGGAGGAAAAGCTTATGAGCCTCATGAAGAAAATCCTATGATTGGCTGGCGTGGAGCAAGTAGGTATTATGATCCTGGGTTTGAAGATGCTTTTGCTTTGGAATGTAAAGCTGTGAAGAAAGTTCGGGAAGAAATGGGACTTACTAATTTGCAAGTGATGATACCGTTTTGTAGAACTCCTGAAGAAGGAAAAAAAGTGTTGGAAGTTATGGCAAAAAATGGATTACCACATACAAAAAATAGAGACGGTGTAGCAAATGATACATTGCAAGTCTGGGTAATGGCAGAAATACCATCAAATATATTACAAGTAGAAGATTTTGCTGCAATTTTTGATGGATTCTCTATTGGTTCAAATGACTTGACACAACTAACATTAGGATTAGATAGAGACTCCAAAATTGTGGCACATATTGGTAATGAAAAAAATAAGTCGGTTTTTCGCCTTATTCACACATTGATAGAAAAAGCACATGGGTTTGGCTTGAAGGTGGGAATTTGTGGTCAGGGACCATCTGATTTTCCTGAACTTGCTGAATTTTTAGTACATGAAGGTATTGATTCAATATCGTTAAGTCCTGATAGTGTTTTACGGACATCAATAAAAATTAAAAATGTTGAAGATGCGAAGAAGAAATAAACTGGTTTCTTTATGTATAAAAACAAGCTATTTCTCTATAGTAAAATCTTATCTTTAATTGGGATTTTGCTCGCAATTTATTTACTTTGGGAACAATTCTTCCGCCCGGCATTTCAGCCGTGCTATGTAAATAGCGTTATTAACTGTAATGCCATTATTTCAGGAGACGTATCAAAAACACTGGGTTTACCAACACCATTATATGGATTAATTGGTTATATTATCATTTTTTGGAGCGCAGTTTTTCAAAAGAAAAAACTATTGCTAGGGATCGCTACGTTTGGACTTCTTTTTTGTCTCTGGATTGCCTATCGGGAGATTATCCAATTGCATGTTATCTGTCCGGTTTGTATTCTCTGTCAGCTCATTATGATTACGGTTTTTACTTTATCAATCATCTTGAACAGGTGTAGGAATTAAATAATCTGCCATCGTAGAACCTTTCGTTCTCGAATTATTACCCAATTCTTACTTCATTTTCAGTAAACTTGTGATTATGGCTTATACTGGGCACAACAAAGCTAAGCAGATTATAAGTAATTATGCGCAAGTACAAAACCAATGAAGTGGTTCGTAATTTCCAAAGTAACAAAAAAAGAACAAAAGTGAATCCAAAATCAGCTTTGTCGATAAAACTTCCACAATCAAATACTTTTTACCGTCAAGTTCTCGAAAGCCTTGAAGATTATGCTGTCTTTACTATTGATTCAGAGGGAAAAGTAATTAGTTGGAATAAAGGAGCACAACGATTATTAGGATATACGCCAGAAGAAATTTTAGGGGAAAATACTGGAATTATTTTTACTTTAGAAGATCGTCAAAAAGATGCTCCTCAGAAGGAAATGAATCTTGCACTTAAAAAGGGAAAAGCAAAAGATGAACGTTGGCATATGCGTCGAGATGGAACACGATTTTGGGGGAGTGGTGTTTTGTTTCCTTTCAAGCAAGGTAAAGAAAAAGGGTTTACTAAAATATTGCGAGATCTAACTGAGCGAAAACAGGCAGAAGAAGCATTTAAAAGAAGCGAGAAACGTTTCCGTACATTACTAGAATATAGTTATGATGCAATTGTGCTTACTTCTTCTGAAGGAAAGGCACAATATGCGAGTCCTTCAATCAAAAACGTTATTGGCTATACTCCCGAAGAATATCTTACCCTTGATGCAGCCAAATTAGTTCATCCAGACGATTTAAAATCGGCTAGCATGTTCTTTAGAGAAATTATTAGAAAACCTGGAACAACATTTCCTCCTTACCACACTCGTTATCTAGATAAATATGGATCATATCGTTGGATTGAATATACGGCAACAAATTTCTTAAATGATCCTGGAATCACTGCAGTCGTTTTTAACTTCCGAGATATTACTAGTCAGAAATTAACAGAAGAACGGCAACTTTTTTTAGAAGAAGCGAGTAACATATTGGGTAGTTCTATTGATTACGAAACGACGTTGAAGAATATAGGAGAACTAATTATTCCCTTTCTGGCTGACTACTGCCGAATTGTTGTTGTAGGAGAGAATAAAAATATCAAAGAAATTGTTGCTCGTCATGTTGATCCCCAAAAACTACCCTTGGTCAAACAACTCTATGCTGCCTATAAAGATAATAAAGCGAACACACATGGAGTGGAAAAATTAATTACAAGCGGTGAGACAGAATTTATGGAACAAGTAAGTCAACAAATATATAACAGTGTTGACGAAGGACTCGCAAAGATTATGAGAAAACTTAAATTAGAGTCATATATAGGAGTGCCAATGAAGATAGGTAATAAAGTTGTTGGTGCTTTAACATTTTCATCGACAAGAAAAGGGAAAAGATATACTCTTGAGGACGTTTCTTTAGCTGAAGAACTTGCAAGACGTGCAGCAATTGCAATTGAAAATGCTCGGTTATATAAAGAAGCGCAAAAAGAAATTGCTGAGCGGAAGAAACTTGAAAAGCAAAAAGATGAATTTATTGGTGTTGCAAGTCATGAGCTGAAAACGCCGGTAACCAGCATTAAATCCTTTGGACAAGTGCTTCGAATGAAATTTGCAAAGGAAGGAAATTACCAAGCTGCAGAACTGTTAGGAAAAATGGACATACAAATTAATAGATTAACAAGTCTGATTAGTGATTTACTTGATGTTACGAAAATTGAAGCAGGGAAAATTCAGTTTAATGAACGATATTTTACTTTCGACGTATTAGTAGATGAATTAATTGAAGAATTACAACGTACAACACAAAAACATAGACTTATAAAAAAAGGAAAAACAGAACAAATCGTATTTGGAGATCGCGAGCGAATCGGTCAGGTTATCACGAATTTTATCGTAAATGCCATTAAATATTCTCCCAAATCAGGACAAATTATTATTACCTCGTTGGTTCAAAAAAATAAAATTATGTTGAGTGTGCAGGATTTCGGTATAGGAATTCCACGAGAAAAACAAGGGAAAGTATTTGAGCGATTTTTTCGCGTGAGTGGTCCAGGGAAAGAAACATATCCTGGATTAGGATTAGGGCTGTATATCTCAAGTGAAATTATTAAACGGTCACAGGGAAAAATATGGGTAGAAAGTACTGAAGGAAAAGGTTCAACGTTTTGCTTTATGATTCCTCTGTCAAAGAAAAAGGAAGTGAAACATAGGAAATAATCTTTCTTATTTCTTACGCACTCCATTAGAAAAACTCAGAAGGAATTTGTAGATTTTACTATCATTTTTATGAAGAAGAAGATATTAGTAGCAGATGATGATCCAGCGATTGTAGAATCGACAACACTTATTTTAGAGGAGTTTGGCTATATGGTAGATTCAACAGTAGATGGGGAGACGATCTATAAGATGGAGAGAGATTTTCCAGATTTGTTATTGTTAGATATATGGATGTCAGGGCAAGACGGGAGAGAGATATGTAAATATCTGAAAGGGGAAAAGATGACAAAACATATACCAATCATTATGATATCAGCGAGTCGAGATATAAAGCAATCAGCAACAGAGGCAGGTGCAGATGATTTTTTAGCAAAACCATTTAATATGGAAGATTTAATTCAAAAAATTGAAAAACTTATCAAATGAGGTAAGTAACCTTGAACACCTCTCAGTAATTCAGTGCCTCTGCTCTTATTAAATCATAATAAAAACTCCGCTTCAAAGCGGAGTTTTTATACAAACATATAATCTGTTATTTATTACCACTCGTAATGGTATCTTGATTACCTACTTTGATTTGAATTTTTCTAGGTTGTGATTTAAGAGATTTCTTGAATGCTACTGTCATAACACCAAGAGTGTAGGTTGCAGATGGGTCAACATTCGTATCAATATCTCCTGGTACTGCTACACGATATGAGAATGACTTGATAGCTTCTCGATAATATTTTCTCTTATTATCTTTATTCTCTTCCTTTGCTTCTCCACGGATCCATAGGTATCCATCTTGAAAGGTTACTTCAATATTTTTGGGATCTATACCAGGTAGAGCAGCGTCAATATAGATTTGCCTATCATCCTCTGAAATTGATAGTCCACTCGGACTTGATGGTGCTGTTAGCCAATCATCATCATCATTCCAGATTGATGGAAGTTGTATCTGCGGAAAAGACAAAAATCTGTTTGGATTAAGGTCGTATGCCATTTCTCTCACCTCCTTTCGCAACAAATTATTGTATTAGCACTAATATACTATTGAGTGCTAGATTTGTCAAGAGAGCATTCTTACTATCAGAGATTCTTTTATCTCTTTCAAACACGAAAACCGTAGTTAGTAAAGTAATCGAGAAGTTTTTTTTCATATCCATGAATAACCCAATCTGTATCCTTTTTAACTAAAAATATTTCAACGAGTTTTTCAATACTAAACCACCTTACTGTTTCTACCTCTTCTTGCTCCAGTTTTAAATTACTTCGTTCTCCATCCCAGAAAATATTAAAAATATATTCGAAATGTTTTGTTAGTTTATTCTTACTTGGATATATTTGAAAAAAATGTAAATCTTCTTTCGTTATTCGTAATCCTAATTCTTCATATAATTCATTAATAGCATTATGTTCTTCGTGCTCATTTGCAAGAATATGACCACCAAAATGTGCCTCCCATTTTCCTGGACTTGTATCCTTAAGTTGCGATCTTTGCTGGCATAATATTTGATTATCATTATTGATAATCCAGACATGTGTTGTTCTATGCCAAAGTTTTTTCTCATGTACTTCAAGTCGAGGAAGTGGAGTTACCGGTTGATTAAATTGATTAACGGTAAACAATAATTCATCTTTATTAATCATCATATATTAGTGTAGCACTAATTGCTCATATAAAATATATAAATCCAACTTGACAAATGCAATTAACTTGCAATATAGTAATGATTGTATAGCTTCAAATGAAGCTCATGAAAGGGGGTGGAATGATGAAATTTTATAGTGTTCAAACAAGAGAGAGTATTGAAGTACCTGAAGATCAGGTCGAAATAATTACTATGAAAAATGGGAAAAAAGCAGCAAGAGCAACCGTTGAAAAAGATGGAAAAACTCTGAAACTTTTCCGTATTATTGGAAAAAGTGATAATTAAATAACAATCATTACAAAAAAGATACTTATAAAAGACTATCTTTTTTGTATGAAAGGTAAGTAATAAAAACTTTTTTATCGTAACTATTTTTTAACGTTGAAAAGGTCTTTCTTCTTTTGGTCTTGCAATATTAACAACCAATTTTCTTCCTTTGATTTCTTTTTCGTGCATTTCTTTAATTGCATTTTGAGCGTCATTATTTGCTTCAAACTCTATGAAACCAAATCCTTTACTTCTTCCAGTTGCTCTATCAGAGATTACATAGGTTGATACTATTTTCCCAAAAGGAGAAAAGAGATTTTCGAGTTCTTCTTTTGTTACATCATAAGAAAGATTTCCAATAAATAATTTTGTCATACTAGTTCACCTCCTTTCACACTTAAACTTAAATTTATCATATCTTCGTAGTAATACCTTGAGACAAAAGTGACAAAAACATGAGAATTGATGTGATTCGAGTGACATACAATATGTTAATATTACCTTAGCTTCATGAAACCAAAAAGACCCTATTGGGATCTTTTTGGTTTACCAGAGGTGAATTTCATGCCATTTCAGACAAGTATATATTAATGCAATTGACTTGCATTTGTCAAGTAACAAAACAAACAGCTTAAGTTTACTACCAAAGGCATTTATTCAAGCAACCTCGCTTCAATGTAAAAAAGTTTTGCTTTTTGAACATCATGATAATTCGTAGCAAGATAATCTCCGGTATGAATATATGCTTGTAAGTACTTTTGTTTCATATCGTTAAACATAAGGTCATTACCCAGAACCATAAGGTTTTTCTCAAACGAACTGAGATGTAACATCTGTAAAATCTTTGTTTGTTCTTCGATATATTGATCTTCTGAGAGTGATACATCATCTTTTGTTGCAATTTTGAATAATAATCCATAAGGCATAAAAGTAAGGTGGCCATACTTTTTTTGATTATATGTAAGAGTAGTGTCAGTGAAAATAGGACGATTGTGTCGTACAGAATCAGAAATATAGGCAAGTTCTTGTTGTTGTAAGGTAGCGGTATGTAATAATGAAGCTAATTGGTCATGGGTAAATTTCTTACCGAATGCCAAAGTTTCGATTCTATTTTCCCCAGGAATTTGGATGTCTGTTCGAAAATGATTTCCGTACTGGAGATACAGTGCATTAAAAACCGGAGTATCGGTAGTAAAAAAAACTACACTAGTCTTTGGTAGAGGAGAGAGTAA
Organism: uncultured Gammaproteobacteria bacterium; assembly: GCA_964416445.1. Classification (GTDB taxonomy): domain Bacteria; phylum Patescibacteriota; class Microgenomatia; order Levybacterales; family UBA12049; genus CAYQEE01. The sequence continues at coordinate 5,384 of CAYQEE010000012.1, read as the reverse complement.
ATCCTGTGCGAATGTGTTACCAAGCGTGTTGGTACTTAAATCTGTTTTTATAAATTGTTTAAAGAAAAAAATAAGAGGAATAAGAAGAAATACTCCTATTAAAAAGTTTTTATAATCTCGACTCATTGGTGCTGAAATAAGTTCACTCAGTCCGAAAATTCCGATTGACATGAATATGATAAGAACAAGAAGCGAGCCAATGTAGAATCGCTGCATCAAAGCAAGATCAGAAAAGTTTTGTAGGGGGAACCTACTGAAAAGAATAAAAAAAGGTCCAAGAAAGAAAAATATGATAAATAAAAAGAATGCAGCAAAATAATTCTTTCTATACAATAAATATCCAAAACCAAATACAGCAAGTACAAGGAAGATCCAGTTTAAGTAGAGAAGGATATAACTCATATAAATTTTTAAGGAAAAAGTAAGATATGATGGATCGAAATTGGCAGTTAATTTCCAGCCATAATCTTTTCGAAAGATTAGATTAAAAAAACCAGCGAAAGAATTGATATTTTCCCAATTGATTTGTGGATGATGGAACGCAGTAATAGGTATGTAAAGATAGGGGATAAGTCCCAATGCAAAAGAGAGAAAAAGCTTAAGAAGCATTCTCTTTGAAATTAGCTGTCGATTTTTAATAATCAAAAGGAAAAGACTGATAGGAAAGATGACTAAAAGAATAACTTCATTATTAGTTAACGAGAGACCAAACAGAAAAAATAATAGAGACAATGTTATAGTACTTTTTGTACGTATGTATCGAAAAAATACATAAGTTAGCAAAAGAATAAAAAAACTATGTAACGCAAATATTTCAGTAACTTCTGCGTAAATCCAAAAAGGGTAGATAAACGCTACCGATAAGCTTGCAAGTAGCGAAACGAGTTTGTTTTTTGTTATTTCTTTGACAAGTAAATACATGACAACTACCGAAAGAGAAGAAAAAAGTGCAGAAAGAATATTAATTTTCCATACGATATTTTTTGGTATAGGTAATGCAGAAGTAAGAATTCCTAACAGGGTATACAAAGGATATCCTGAGGGATGTGGTATGCCTTTCGTAATAATAGCCGTTAGGAAATCACCACTATCCCCGCCATAGACACTTGCTGAAAGATTATGAAGGTAAATTGTAAACGTAAAAAGGAAAATGGCGAGAGGAAAAATAAAATGAGTAGGTAACTTAATTTGCATGGGAAGTCTATGGTGCTTATTCTATCGTAGTTAAGAATGCCTTGCAGCTCCAAAATATTTTCCTGCTACGGCCGTGAAATGTAAGACATAGTAAGATTATTATTGATATACTTATATTCTTAGATACCTGAAAAAGGTATTAGGAATTATGCAACAATTTTTCTATATTGGCCTGGGAGGATTTTTAGGGGCAATTTGTCGATTTCTTGCTTCGAAGTATGGAGCAATAGTTATCTCGTCGTTTCCGCTGGGCACCCTCTTTGTGAACGTGACAGGAAGTTTTTTACTTGCCTTTATTAATTATTCTGTACTGCAAGGCAAAAATATTCCTGTTGATTTCAGGAGTTTTATAGGAATTGGTTTTATCGGTGCTTATACGACAATGTCTACATTTTCCTATGAAACAATGCGGTATCTTGACCAAGGAGATTATGGAAGATTTGCTCTCAATTTTTTTCTGAATGTTGGATTATGTTTCTTAGCTATTGTGTTAGGAAGATATTGTGCTTTATTATTGAGTCGATAAATTATGAAACAAGAATCAATTGCAACTTTACTGCGTATTTTTATAGGAGAAAGTGATAAGTATGATGGAAAAGAACTTTATCAATATATCGTTGAATACTTAAGAAAAAACCATTTCGCAGGAGTAACCGTATTACGAGGTATCGAAGGATTCGGACATAAAAGTCTTCTCCATACTGCAAATATTTTAGATCTTTCTACAGATTTACCTATAATCACTGAAATTGTCGATACTGAAGAAAGAATTAAAGAACTAAAAGAGATGATTGCAGATATGGATATAAAAGGAAAAATTGGCATGCTTATTACTGAAGAAAAAGTTAAAATTATTACATATGGAAAATAAGCGTTTTGCTTGTTCTTACGCTATTTTTATACATACTTCCTATACTTCTCTTCTAATCTTTTTCTGGTAGTTATATTTATGAAGAAAATTCTTGTTGCTGATGATGATCCTGCCATTTGTGACGCACTCAGTCTTATTCTAGAAGACGCAGGGTATTATGTAATTACGACGCTCGATGGAAACAGTATCAAAGAAATGACTCATGCATTTCCCGATCTTTTTATTCTTGATATTTGGATGTCAGGAGTAGATGGTCGTGATATTTGTAAGCAATTAAAGGCACAGAAGCATACAGAACATATTCCTATTATTATGATTTCGGCAAGTCGCGATGTTATTCAGTCAACAAAAGAAGTAGGTGCAAATGATTTTCTAGCGAAACCATTTAATATCCAAGATTTACTTACAAAAGTGGAACAATATATCTAATTTCTTATGAACTTTTTTAAATAGAGTCTTAGTTAGCTACAAACTTCCTTAACGAATTCTTACAAAATTCACATAGGAGCATTACCAACCCAGCAGATACTTACCCTACATAGGAGGAGGTGAAACACATGACTGATACAAAACATAAACATGATCAAAAAGTAAATCCTGTTATTGCTGGAGTTGCTGGGGCAGTTGTTGGTGCAGGCGTTGCAGTGGCTGCTACTGCTGCATTAAAAGATAAGAAAACAATGAAAAAAGTTAAAGGAGTTTTAAATAATGTAAAAGATCAGGCAATGGGATATATGGATACCGTAAAATCTCAGGCATCAGAGCAACAAAAACAAGTTAAAGAAACATTTGATGAAGGCAAAAAACAAGTGCAGAAATTTACAGAATCTGCAAAACATGCTGCTGAAAAGCATGTGAAAAAATAATAAATTTCTTTTGTGAGATAAAACTTCTTACCAAGAGAAATTAAAGGAGGTGAGTTGAATATGGGAATAATAGAAATAATTGCCATCATATTACTTATCATGTGGCTTGGAGGATTGTTCCTTCATATTGCTGGTGGTCTTATTCATATCCTGTTAGTAATTGCAATTGTCGTGTTTCTATTGCGGTTTATTCGTAGAAATTCATAAAGTAGCAAAATAATATATACGATATATCAAATAGTTTTATAATGGAAAAACTCCTTGTAGCTGATTTGGTATAATCGCACCATGCGGAATGCCTGTACGTTTTATATCGTCCGACATGGACAAACAGACTGGAATGTTAATAGACATATTCAAGGACACACGGATGTAGCTTTAAATGGCTTAGGAAGAAGTCAAGCTCAAGAGCTTAGTAAGAAATTACAATCCATTACTTTTGATAGTGTATTTTCTTCAGATTTGCTTCGAGCAAAAGAAACGGCGGAGATTATTGTATTTGAAAAGAAAATAGCAATACAAACCACAAAATTACTTCGTGAACGTTTTTTCGGTAGATTAGAAGGTAAACAAAATGATGAGTTAATACATATGTTAGAAGAGGTGAGAAAATTACCTTTCTCAGCTAGAGCATCATTTAAACCATACGAGGACTATGAAACTGATGAAGAGCTGGTAAGTAGATTTATTACTTTTCTCCGCGAAGTTGCAGTAGGATATCCAAATAAAACAGTACTTGTTGTGTCTCATGGTGGTATGATGCGGGCACTGCTTTTCCATCTCGGATTTGCTAAACATGAGGAATTAGCTATAGGAGCAATTAAAAATGCTGCATATATGAAACTGCAATCTGATGGCGTAGAATTTTCTATTAGAGAAACCGAAGGCATTATTAAGAAAACTTTATAATTTGCTTACAATTCTAAGATTTATATCATGCAGATAAAGAGATCTCATGAGAATGAATTATGGGGCATCAGACATATATAACGAATAGAACGCTTTGTATATGTTTTTGACATCGTGACGGAAAAATAACAAATCTTCTATAATAAATTTTTTGAGAGTAACTATATCTTTCTTTTTTACTTTTGCGATGATTACTTTTTTGTTAGTATTTCTCTTTTTTTTAAGATGACTTGTATTTACAATTTGTTTTTTTTGTATAGTTTTTATTGCCATAGATTCAGAGAGCAGAACTCAGACCCTCTCTGTTTTAGGGACTGCTTTTTTATTTGGAAATCTGTCTCTATAACTAGTATTGCATACGAGATGGGAACTCTGTAAAGATTGCTATAACTATCCAGAAGCGACATAACCATATCAAAAGAGAACAACTTATAATTTTTCCTCTATTTTCTGTAAACTTAGCTTTAAACTACCTTGAAAGGTACTAAATATTGATGCAGTGAGATAGTATTGTATATAGTATCTTTTATATTTCACAGAACTAGAAACTTTTTTCATAGCACTACTTATATAATTTTATATCTTAGAGATAAATGAAGTGACAAAGTTTACGCAGCAGCAGCCAATGCGTCTCCAGGCCGTCGATAGTCCCATTCGTTCAAGGGAGCATCTTGTAAATCTCCAATATATCCAAGACTCGCGTCTAGAATTCGAATTTTTTGTTTCCCTGTTGGGAGAAGTTGAGTGAATCGTACCCAAGCATGTCCACCTTGCCCTTTTATAGTATTTCGATCGACAGATACTTTACCTGTCATATACCCTTCATAAATTAATCGTTCAAGTATATAGCCCGCTAATAAAGCACGGTGACGGCAAACTCCTGCCTTGGCTCTGATATAGTCATTCAGAGGAATCTTTGGATCATCAGGAGGAGTTTCACCATCATTTCGGTATCGTTGCTTTACTTGCTCTAATATGTCGTTAACTTTTTTGTTAATACCATGTCTACTACCTCCTAACCGTTCTGAACTTACGTTATAGACTATTTTACAAAGTAAATCCGTATAACGTGGATTAAATGGATCTCGTTTAATGAGACGAAATAAGTCAGAAGAAAGTGCTCGATTGAGAACGTCGCTATACACCTCATTCATTTCTTTTGGATACTTTACGGCATCCACAACAATAGCTTCTCGTTTTCCTGCTCCAACATACACGCCACCATTTATTGGTGTATCTCGTCCAATAATATGACGACCCCCATACCTTCCTAAAGGAGCTTCAGCATCTGGTTCTTCATGCATACCACTTCTCTGCAAGCGGCTGAGCATATTTTTGGTTCTATTCCATTCTCCTTCTACCAAGTCTGAACCGTCTTCTTCAAGTTCCAAATCGACACCCATTTTTACTACTGCTTCAAATTGTTCTTGTTGTTGTATGCGAGCAAGGTCAGGTGGTTCAAAAAATTGTTTATCCAGCGCGTCAATTTGTGCAATTCCATCAGGGGCACCAGCTTGATGAACGAGTCTCAAAGCTTCAGCAGC